>NZ_CP017702.1:0-637959 GCF_002706745.1 Companilactobacillus farciminis KCTC 3681 = DSM 20184
ATCCAGGGTCATCTGTCGTTAAAATTGCTTCATCAGCTGATTCAGTTAAAACTTGTGCAAAGCCAGCTCTTCTAGAAACTCCTTTATCACCAGGGCTTCCAACAACGACTTTAATTGCTGAACCAGGATACTCACGTTTTAAGAAGCTCAACAGAGCATTCATACTAGCGTAGTTGTGTGCATAATCTACAAAGATGGTCCCGTGAGACTTGGTATTAATGTGCTCCATTCTCCCCGGGACGAATGCTTTTTTTAGACTATCGCGATCACCTCATTGTCAACGCCAATAATTTTTGCAGCCGTAATAGCAGCTCCTGCATTCAATTCGTTGAAATCACCAACAAGTCCTAGTTGATAAGTATATTCACCATGTTCTTGCAAGTCTTCAGCTTTGTCGCTTTCGGCAGTATAAGTGAAAACTGAATCATTCAAATTGGACTCTTTGTTGCGAATACTGAAGTCAGTGTCGCCAACTTCATTTTTAGCAAAGCGATAAATATCTTTGTCGTCACTAGTTTGTTTAGCAGCCGCATAAACTGTATCGTAGTCGTTTGTTTGACGATTAATAATATTTACCTTGGAGTTGATCATCAATTGCTTCTTGCAATTCAAATAATCAGCGTAAGTTGGATGTTCATTAGGTCCGATATGGTCGGGAGTGATATTCAAAAATCCACCGATATCGAATTTCAATCCATAAACTCGATTCTTCTTATATGCTTGAGACGATACTTCCATAACCAGGTATTTAATACCGTTGTCAACACAAGTTCTCATGTCATGGAAAAGATCCAATGATTCTGGTGTCGTTAAATCTGACTTGAATTCATCTTTTGGATCTGGTCCCACGATACGGTCAACGGTTGAGAATAGACCAACTTGCTTAGGATAAGCATTCTTCAAAATATCATATGTAAAGTATGATGTTGTTGTCTTACCTTTAGTTCCTGTGAAGGCAACGATAAAGAGATCATTTTGAGGATTGCCAAAGTACTCTGAACTCAAAAGAGCCAAAGCCTTTGAAGCACTCTTTACGATTAGACGATCAATATCCTTGCTGTACTCTTTTTCTGAAACATAAATTTTGGCACCATTTTTAATGGCTTGATCTAAGTATTCAGCCTTGAAATTATTTCCCTTGCAGAAGAAGATCCCATTAGTTTGGTCTTCTTTAGAATTGTAACTAATATTAGTTACCTCAAGGTTATCGTCACTAACTGAACTAGAAACCAGTAAATCATGTTTCTTCAAAATCTCTATAGCTTTACTTATTTTCAAACTCATTTTTTCACACTCCTAAAATAAATGGTTAAAAAATTCTACGATTTGATCCCACCAAGATTTCTGGTTTGTCTCCTTATGTATCTTTTTTCTAACATCTGCCTTTTTAAACGGAAGATAACCACTGTTAGTGTTCGTGGCAATCAATTTTACAGTTTGTTTATTGTGGATTGCAGTAAAACCTAAGTCGTCACTACTTACAGTATAACGTAAATCTTCGATATTAGAATTTTTAGGCAACCAAACATAAACAGGTTCATAAGTTTATATTTTTTGTTATTAATTTTTATACTTTTATCTTTTTGAATGACTTCTTTACGATCAAAGTTATCTCTTAAATAGTGGACTAATTTTGTGTTGAGCGGAAACGTTTATCATTATCATTTTCCTCACCTTGAGCATTCAAGACGATTGTCACCAATCTAGTATTATCCAATGGTAAGTTCCGACAAAGGATTCCCCGGCTTGTTCAGTCGTACCAGTCTTTAGACCGTCGAATTCATAGCCTTCCTGATAGTCGCGTTGGCCTTTCAATAAGAAATTCAAAGTGTCATAAGTCTTGATCTCATTATCGATTGGGAATGACAATTTCGTTTGTGAAGTTGTCTGAAGTATTTCTGGATATTGATCTAAAACGTGCTTGACAATAACGCCGATATCATTGGCTGAAAGCTTGTTTTCACCATCAGTTGGTCCAATGTACATATCGGTTTTCAAGTCAGAATTATTCAAACCAGAAGCGTTGTATAATTCAGCATCCTTGATACCCCAATCTTTGACTGTTTTGCGCATCATTTTGACAAACTTAGCTTGTGTTCCGGCCACTTTTCCAGCCAACATCATCGCAGCCGAATTGGAAGATACGATCCAAGCAGCATTGTAGAGATCTTTGACCGAATAAGATTTATCGGCATCCAAACGAACGTTAGTTAATTCGTTGTCCTGCGTCATATCAGCTTGTTCCTGTGTTGGTGTTACCAAGTCCGATTCAGAGATCTTGCCGTCCTTGATAGCTTTGGTTACTAAATACAACGTAACAATTTTAGTAATTGAACCTATAGCCAATTTCTCATCTGGATTTTTGGAATAGACGATTTGTCCACTGTTCTCATCAAAAATCATCCCTGCACTAGCATTCAATTCAAGCTCTGGCTGAGTAAATGTTGCAGCAGCAACCTCTGATGTAAAAATTGGCAACGTCAAAATGAAAACTGACATTACCAACATGAATTTCTTTGCGAAACCTTTCATAAATAAACCTCTCAAATCAATCTTTCGATTTCGAAATTGGAAAATGACTAATAAATGATGTCTTTTCTTTATCGGAAGTAACAGCAATCGTACCACCGTGTAGTTGAACCATACTTTGAGCAATCGCTAGACCAAGTCCTGTTCCACCAGTTTTCTTGGAACGAGAATCTTCCACTCGATAAAAACGGTCAAAGACGTGCTTCAAAGAATCTTTTGGGATTGGCTGACCGTTATTGGCAACCGTCACAACCACCTCTTGATCTTTTTGTTCAGCGTTTAGCCAAATATGGGTCGCACCTTTACCGTACTTCAAAGCGTTCATGATCAAGTTATTAAAGACTCGTCCTAATTTCTCAGTATCGCCTTGCATCATGATCTTGTCCGGCGTGGAATTGACGATGATTTCCATTCCTCGTTTGTTAGCCTCTAATTCAAAGTCAGCTGACAACTGATCTAGCATTTGAGCCATGTCGAATTTTGTCATCTTCAAACGACTTGTCGCATGCTGAACATTCGCAAATTCAAACAGAGAATTGACTAAGTTTTGCATCTCTAATGACTTCTTGTAAGCAATATGCGTATATTTGAGAATTTGATTCAGGTCATTGAAGTTTTTCCCTTCAATCAAACCCAAATAACCGATCACTGAAGTCAAAGGCGTTCTAATGTCGTGGCTGACGTTACTGATCAATTCATCTTTGCTTTTTCTGATTGGCGCTGTTCTTGAGCGTGTTGATCCATATTCAAAATCAATAAATTAAAAATCTCGATAATGCCTTGTAAACTAGGATTGACCTTCGTCTGAACTTGCTTAGTTTGGTCATCGATTGCGCTTATGCAAAATCTGTTTGATTTGTTCCAATTCCATCTTATGAAAGTACTCAAGACGATAATGCCAGTTAAAGCTACTTCCATGATTAAAACTACAATAACGGCCCAAATTTTATTCGTCAACAATGACCAATTTTTGTAAATTTCCCATGAAATTATTTTTGCCCAGGCTACCGATTAATTGCATTTATTACCTGAAAAAAAAGGTGCCTATCCTTCAAAAAGGGACCCTTTTTCTTTTGCATTCAGTTTGATTCGTTTATTCAAAATCAAACCCCTTTATAGCCGACGCCCCAAACGGTTTCACTTTTTCGCCGTTTGTAGCTTCTTCTAGTTTGTCCCGCAAGTGACTGACGTGAACCATAACTGTTTAGCGGAAACGACACTCTCTTGTTTCCAAACTCGTTCAAAAATTTCATCAGCTGAAAAGACTCGATTAGGGTGACTTGCCAATAAGTATAGTACCCGAATTCCAAAGCTGTTAACTGTACTTTTTGTCCAGAATCAGTGACGACTTCATGCGAATCTTTATAAATAATTGGTCCAACTTCTAGTTTATCAGGCACATTTTTGGTTGCTTGTTGCTACGACGCAACAATGAACGAATTCTAGCCATAATTGGATTGAATGGTTTCGTGACATAATCGTCAGCACCAGTAATAAGACCTTGTATCTTATCCATATCGGTCGTCTTTGCTGAAACAATAATAATTGGAATTGCGAATCCTACGAACACGCTTAACAACTTCGATTCCGTCGACCAGGCATCATAATGTCCAATACCATCAAGGCAATGTCACTGTGTGCTGCCAATTGGTCCAAAGCTTCTTGTCAGAATTAGCTGCAATAGGCATAACCTTCATTTTAATATAAATGCTGAGTAGCTCTACAATTTCTTTATCATCAACCACTAAGATTTTCATTTCTTAAACCTCTCAAGCGTACATATATTTACAAGTCTACAAAGTTATATATACATAAGATGTAACTAGATACTAATCACAAAGAAAGTGAGCTTTCATGGAATATTTAAAAGAATGAAGTTTTATTGATCATAATTTTTTCGATTGCAATTATCGCTTTGTCCAATACGAAATCCACTTCGATCAAAACATTAATCTGAAAAAGTGGGTTTTATCTGACTATCTTGCAAGCCGCTGCTGGGGGATATGGTTTGTATGGTTTAGTGCAATTTTTTAGAGTTAAATAACAAAATGGCCTTGTTGGGATTTTTCCAGCAAGGTCATTTTTATTACTTCGTTTTTTTATCCTGATTTTTCTCTTTATCTCGATGTGCTTGAATATTGCAGCCTTCTGGTCCACAGACTGCGCTTTCATCGCTACCAAAAGTTTCAAATACTGGAGTTTTCTTCTCGTCTTTATCCATTATTTCACTGCTCCTGTTTCAATTTTCTTTAAAGCATCAAGCATAACTTCGTAAGGTTGTGCTCCAGAGATGCCATACTTGTTGTTAATAACAAAGAATGGTGCCGCGTGAATGCCTAATTGTTGAGCTTCCATTTCATCCGCTCGAACTTCTTTTAGATACTTATCATCACTTAAAACTGAACTAACTTCTTCTGTGTCCAATCCAGCTTCAGTGGCTGCTTTAGTAACACGTCGTGGTCGGCGATAGATTCACCATTACTAAAGTAAACTTGGTAAAAAGCATCGATTACTCTTTCTGTTAGTGCATCATCGTTTTTAGAATCAGCTAATTTGATCAATCGATGAGCATCTTCAGTGTTAGTGGGAATAGCATTCAGCAAATCAACCTTCAAGCCATCACTTGCACCCATTTGCGAAATTTGTTCAATCTGTGCCTTAGCTTGTTGTTTTGTCATCCATGGCCTTTAGAAAAATGATCAAGCATACTTTCCTTAGTGGTCTTAGGTAGAGTTGGATCTAGTTGAAATGATTTGAATTCCAAAGGTGTTTCATCATAAATATTCATTTCTTTTAAAGCTCGTTTCATTCTCGTTGAACCGATGTAACAAAATGGGCACGCGATATCTGACCAGTATTTAATTTCCATAATTTATATCTCCTCTTAATCCGTAGCTACGTCTTTTAAACTTTCCAAATAATTGAATGCTTCTTGAGCTGCAATTCCACCGTCACCTACAGCAGTAGTAATTTGACGCAAATGTTTTTGTCTAACATCACCAACAGCGTAAACTCCAGCGATATTAGTCTTCATATCCTCGTCAGTTTTGATCCAGCCTTTTTCATCAGTGATTCCTAAATTTCTAAAGGCCTTCGTCATTGGCTCTGTTCCGACATAAATGAATACTCCTCAGTTGAACAACTCTGTCTTCATTAGTTTCTTTATCATGAACTCTCACTCCGGTAACTTTTCTATCATCACAACAATTTCGGTAACTTGACTGTTCCAAGTAAAATTCATCTTGTCATTTTTAAAAGCTCTACTTTGCAATAATTTCTCTGCTCGTAATTGATCACGACGATGAATCACATTAACATATCGGTTACATTAGCTAAATACAAACCTTCCTCAATGGCAGAATTTCCACCACCGACAACTGTTACATTTTTATTCTTGTAAAAAGCTCCATCACAGACTGCACAGTAGGAAACGCCTCGACCACTAAATTCTTCTTCACCAGTAATACCTAGTTTTCTAGGTTGTGAACCAGTCGCAATAATAACTGCCATCGCTGTTAATTCACCATTGTCCGTATAAAGGTGTTTAAGACCATCACTGTCAACTTCTAGCTTTTCTACATCTCCGTACAAAATTCAACTCCAAATTGTTGTGAACTCTTATACATTTTCTCTGATAAATCCGGTCCTAAGACATTTTCAAAGCCAGGATAGTTTTCAATCTCGGCCGTATTGTTCATCTGACCACCATAAATCCCCGATCAAGCATTGCCACATTTAAATTGGCTCTTGAAGCATATAAAGCAGCGGTCATTCCACCGGGACCAGCGCCGATTACAATGACATCATAATTTTGAGACATTTTCTTCCCTCCTGCCCAAATCTATTCAACTGATTAATTGAATAGTTAAATATTAACATGGCTTTTCCATTTGTCAATTCAAAAGCATAAAAAACACCACTTCGATAAGTGATGTTTTATTGTTGAGCGACAAACTCACGCCAATCGTAGTAACTTTCATTCAAACTATAAGCGTGACGACCTTGCTCATTTAATAATCTAGTAGCTTGATTCGTTAAAGCGCACAAGTGACCCGACAGTAAACAATCACGTCTTTTTTCGGATCTATTTTTTCAACTTGTTCTGACAATTGGTCCATCGGAATGTTGATAGCTCCCTTAATATGTCCAGCTTGAAACTCATCTTCTGGTCTAACATCCAACAATTGCACATCATCTCGACTCAACAACTTGATAGCCGTTGATAAGTCTAAAGTCTTAACTTGCTCTGTAATGTCGAAGTTTTGCTGAATCTGCTTCATGGCTAGTAACTGACTTTCACCAACATCCCGTAACAAATAAAATAGCTGTTCTACTTGTGGGGAAGCTAGTTGGTAAACCACATAGTTACCCTTTTTAATATTGATAACTAAATTAGCATCACGCAAAGTTTTCAAATGCCTAGATGTATTAGCGATACTCATACCTGACTGTCTAGCTAGTGATTCTACAGTTTTGGGGCCCTGTGACAATAAATCCAAAATTTCTAATCGCTTATCACTCGACAAGCCTTTACCTATTTTGCTCAATTCAGAATAAAGGCTGTTTTTGTATTCATCTGCTGCTTGATTCATAAAATACCACCTTTCAAGCATGCTATTTAACTAATTGATTGAATGCTTTAATTCTAATCAAAATTTTATTTTTGTCAATCAATTGCATAAAAAAAGCTTCAGCAAGCGCTGAAGCTTTTGAAGTAATTTTTACATAAATGAACGGTCATGAATACCCATTGTACGACGGAAGACGAAACGAACTCCGTAAGCTACAACTGCAGCGATGAAGTATCCAATTGCGTTAAGAGCTGGATTGATTGATGTAGGTACAGCTGTCATGGCTGCCAAGAAGACGAACATGAAGGCTAAGCCAACGACCAAATATCCAATGGTAATTCCCCAACCGGGACGTTGTGACTTAGGACGTTTCATTTGGTTGTTGAACCATGTCAATAGTGCACCCCACATAGCGGACAAGACTATCAAAGTAATGATACCAGTTTGATTATTAGGATCTTGTTTCTTGGAAGTTAGAGCAACAATTCCATACAAAACGCCAAACAAAGCAAAGAATAGTAATGATGTGTCGATCCATGATGCCCAGAATGGTGTTACTTTAGGCTTCTTAGTTGGATGAACGATATCTTTAGCTCTTTGAGTTACTGGACCATAAAGTTGATTAGCTGGAATCCCCTTAATTTGATTATCAACAATTTCTGGAAGTAATTTATCGATAGCTTCTTTAGCTTCGTCTTCTTTGAAACCATCTTCCATCAAATATTTATTGAGTTTAAAAATATATTCGGCATTTTTATTACTCAATTTTTTACGCAAATCGTCTGCATTAGCATTGTAGATTTCCGTTTTGATTTCTTCTTTTCTTTCGTTCTTAGCTGAAGCAACTTTTTGTTTTTCAGCAGCTTGCTTATTCTTCTCTCTTAAATCCTCTGACATTTTTGTCCCCCTGGTTAGACGTTAAAGCGGAATTCGATGATGTCTCCATCTTGAACTTCGTAATCCTTACCTTCAACACGTAATTTACCGGCTTCTTTGACGGCTTTTTCACTACCTAATTCATCTAAATCACTAAATGACATAACTTCAGCACGGATAAATCCACGTTCAAAATCAGAGTGAATAATTCCGGCAACTTGTGGTGCTTTCATTCCTTCGTGGAAAGTCCAAGCACGAGTTTCTTTACCACCAGCAGTGAAGAAAGTTCTAAGTCCTAATAATTTGTAACTAGCTTTGATAAGCTTATCAAGACCTGATTCTGTAACACCTTCAGCTTCAAGGAATTCTTTTCTTTCATCGTCATCTAATTCAGCAATTTCTTCTTCAGTTCTAGCTGAAACTCCGATTACTTGAGCATTTTCTTTCTTAGCATAATCTTCAACGACTTTGTAATACTTAGAACTTTCTGGATCAGCCATATCTTCTTCAGCGATATTAGCTACGTACAAGACAGGTTTTGAAGTTAGTAGGAATAATCCCTTAACGATTTTTTGTTCATCTTCGTCAAAGTCGATTGATCTAACAGCGCCACCTTCTTCAAGTACTGGCTTGATCTTTTCAAGGACTGATAATTCGGCTTGAGCTTCTTTATCTTTAGCACTCTTAGCAGCTTTTTCAACACGTGTGTAACGCTTGTTAATACTGTCAAGATCGGCAATACTCAATTCCAAATTAATAGTTTCAATATCATCTAGTGGGTCAACTTTACCAGTAACACTTGTGATATCGTCATCATCGAACGCACGAACAACGTGAACAATAGCATCAACTTGTCTGATGTTTTCCAAGAACTTATTACCAAGTCCTTCACCTTTACTAGCACCCTTAACGATACCAGCGATATCAGTAAATTCAAAAGTAGTATGGATCAATTTCTTGGCAGGAATCAATGAATCGATTCTTGATAGACGACTATCTGGTACTTCAACCATTCCCACGTTAGGGTCGATTGTGGCGAAAGGATAGTTAGCCATCTCCGCACCAGCTTTTGTAATAGCATTAAATAAAGTTGACTTACCAACGTTTGGTAGTCCGACAATTCCGGCAGTTAGAGCCATTATTTATTCCTCATTTCTTTTAATAAAGTTTGGTGGCATTAATTGAGATTTTTTCAAATAATGTTCTTCGTTTTCTGTTTTCACTTGGTCAGCTTGTGTTAAAACTTTCTTGAATTTCTTCTTGAATTCAGCCCGTGGAATCATCACGATATGTCCACAGCCTAAGCATTTAACTTTAATATCCGCACCTAAACGGATAACTTCCCAGCGATTTTCCCCACAAGCGTGAGGTTTTTTCATTGTGATAATATCTCCAAGTTTAAACATACAATTCCTCTAATCTAAATGGATTCCTAATATGTCTAAAATACGATTTAAATCATCCGTATTCGAGAAATCAATTTCTAATTTTCCGTGGCCGCTTCTAGTTTCTTTAACAGCAACCGGCGTATCAAATCTTTCAACTAATTTTTCTTCAGTTGCTCTAATAAAAGGCGATTTTTGAACAGCCTTCTTTTTCTTCTTGCTGTTGTGCTTGGATTCAGTGGCTAGTTGTTCAAGTTGACGAACAGTCAAATCTTCTTCAACAGCACGTTTTGCTAGACGATCGATTTGGTCTTGGTCTTTTAAACTCAACAGAGTTCTCGCTTGACCCATTGATAATTTGCCACTTTGAACTAATTTCTTAGTAGCTTCCGGCAAATTCAATAGCCGCAAGTAGTTGGCAATGTAAGGACGAGACTTGCCTAATCTTTGGGAAACTTGTTCCTGAGTCAAATTCAATTTCGTAATCAAAGTTTGGTAAGCGTCTGCTTCTTCAAGTGGCGTTAAATCTTCACGTTGAAGGTTTTCCAAAACGGCAATTTCCATCATCCCTGATTCGCTTAATGGACGAACGATGGCTGGAATAGTAGTCTTTTTAGCAATTTTACTTGCACGAAAACGTCTTTCCCCAGCAATGATTTCAAAGCCATTAACACTTTCACGAACGATAATTGGTTGAAAGACACCGTTTTGTTCAATTGAGTGTGCTAACTCGTTTAAAGCATTTTGGTCGAAGGTTTTTCTAGGCTGATATGGATTAGGACGAATATCATCAATAGAAAGGTCAACGACGGTTTCACTATTTTCATCAATAGCTTCGAATTCAGAAAAGATAGCGTCAATTCCTCTTCCTAAGCCTTTTTTATTTTTGCTTGATGCCATTACGCTTTAACACCTCCTCGGCAAGTTCACGATAAGCTTTAGCACCTCTTGACTTGTCGTCAAAGTCGACGATTGGTAAACCGTAACTAGGTGCTTCCGCTAGACGTGTGTTTCTAGGAACGATTGATTTGTAAACTGAATCTCCAAAATACGATTTCACTTCATCAACTACTTGGGCGCCCAAATTAGTTCTGGCATCCAACATTGTGATCAAGACGCCTTCAATGGCTAAGTTAGTATTGAAATGTTTTTGGACCAAACGAATAGTATTTAATAACTGACTCAATCCTTCCAAAGCGTAGTACTCACTTTGAACTGGAATAATGATTGAATCACTGGCTGTAAAGGCATTAGTTGATAGTTGGCCTAACGAAGGTGGACAATCGATCAAGATAATATCGTAATCACTGTCGACTTCTTCGATTCCTGCACGTAAGCGTGTTTCACGAGCCATCATCGTCGTCAATTCCATCTCTGCACCGGCTAGTTGAATTGTTGCTGGAACGATATCCAATTTTGGATGCTTAGTATGAATAATCGTCTTTTTCAATGGATATTCGTTTACCAAAACATCATAGACATCTTTTTCAACGTTAGCTTTTTTAATACCTAAACCGCTAGTAGCATTACCTTGAGGATCAGTATCAACAATCAATACTCTTTGACCCAAATCAGTTAAGCATGCTCCCAAATTAATGGTGGTAGTAGTTTTTCCAACACCACCTTTTTGATTTGCAACAGATATTTTTCGTGCCATTTTATTCCCCTATCTTTGGAGCCGTTATAACGGTCTCCCAAAATATTTACTTATGGTTCACTTTTGCCATATCTATATAATCTTATCATTTTTACAGTATTCATTTACACTGTCTAATTATTTCACAAGTGGTTTTTTAGCAGGTGTCCCTGGTTTTCTTGGGTATTTCTTCGGAGTTTTGTTAACTTTACCTACAAAGATAAAATTACGGATTCCTGCATCATTTGGTAACTCAACTGATGTTTGTTGTTTGATTTCTCCACCCAAAGTCTCAATCGCAAACTCTGCTGCTTTGACCTCTTCCGGAGCTTTTTCAGATTTCATAGCGACAAATTGTCCACCAACCTTAACTAGTGGCAAACAAAATTCTGTCAAAACATTCATAGCAGCGACTGCACGAGCCGTTACAACGTCAAATTGTTCTCTAAACTGAGCATTCTTACCAACTTCTTCAGCACGACCATGAACCAAATTGACATCTTCTAAACCTAACTTATTGACCAAACTATCCAAAAACTTGATTCGCTTGTTCAATGAGTCGACGATAGTAATTTTAAGTTTAGGATTAACGATTTTCAAAGGCAAAGATGGAAAACCTGCACCTGACCCAACATCACACAATGTTAATTCGTCACTTAAGATTTTTTTATCGACGAATCCTAATTCAATCGAATCGTAAAAATGTTTTAAATAAACTTGATCTTCATCAGTAATTGAAGTTAAGTTCATAACTTTATTAGTTTCAACCAATTCCTTAAAGTAAGTCGCAAATTGATCTTTTTGAGTTTCACTTAACTCAATCCCTTGTTTTGCCAAGGATTCAAAAAATTCTTCCGGTTTCATTGACATACCTCCACTCGTGAAACACATGTTTCACACCCTTTTATCCTATATTATTGTGGCCTTTAATTCAATGTTAGAAAAAAGAGTTTTTTCTAGATTTTGTAGCAGTTACAACAATATAATTGTATTGTTATTGGTAAAAACCATGGAGGAATTCGTATGATTACTGTTAAACATACTAATGAATTAACATCTAAAGAACTGATCGATATTTTAAAAGAACGTGTCAAAGTTTTCGTAGTCGAACAAAATTGTCCTTATCAAGAAGTCGACGATGATGATTACGATGATTTACACGTTTGTTTGACTGAAAACGGTCGATTAGAAGCCTATACCAGAATCATCGATAAAGGTGACCACATTACTTTTGGACGCGTTCTCGTCGTCAAAGAGTTTCGTAAGAATGGCTTGGGAGAAAAAATTGTTGCTGCAACAATCGATGAGATCAAACAAAGATTTCCCCAACAACCAATTCAAATCCAAGCTCAAGCTTATTTACAAAAATTCTATGAGCAATTCGGATTCAAAGCAATTTCTGACGTGTATTTAGAAGACAACATCCCTCACTTGGACATGCTGCTTAAATTTTAGAAAAACATTTACCAAAGATTTACATTTTTTATATTTTACATACATATTCATTTGATAAATTATCACTGTTAATCATTTAACAAAAAGCAAGAAAAATAGGCCAAACTCAATTTCTGAGTTCAGCCTACGCCCCTGCCAAGGAACTTAATTTTAGCACATATCGTCGCAACCGTCTGGCAAACAATCGCAATGCACGTGTTCTGGAGCAGTCTTTTCTTTTTCTTGTAAAGTCTTTTCTAATTTAGCGATATCAGCTCGACTGATTTCTAAGGAATCAATCAATTCATTCAAAACCGAACCTGCTTTATGAGCACAGAAATCATTGAATAAACTGTTAGCATATTCGTTCATCGTATCTTGTTCAGCTACAGTTGAGGAATAAATATAACGACCTTGTTCTTTTTTACGACTAAGAAATTCTTTTTTAGTTAAACGCGTAATTAAAGTCTTGATCGTAGAGTCAGACCAAGTTTGTTTCTTTTGCATCAAATTAATGATTTCTGAACTAGTCACATGTTTCAAAGTCCAGACGATGCGCATGATTTGCCATTCGGCTGAAGAAATTTCAACTTTCTTCCGTTCTTTTTTTGTAACCGTATCCATCAAAAACGTCCTCTCTTAATGAGAACATTATATAACAATACTAATAGCTTTTTATAGTTTGTTTTCACTAAGGATTTCCACAAAGAAATAATTATCGGAATATCGCCATGATATTCCAATAGGAATATTTATTATTCTTTGATTAATAGCCTGTTTAATTGATATAAATTTAAAAATGGAATAAAATACTCGAGTACAAGAGAATTTTAGGATAGGAGGGAAAATGCCTACGAAGTATAGTTTTTTTGTTCAACCACAAGTCAACAAGAGCACAGATACTCTTTTTGGATATGAAGTCCTTTTACGTAAAGAAGATAACGGCAATTGGCATTTACCAGAAGATTTCACAGAACTTTCAATTGAAAAGCAAGTAGGTTTAGTTGAAGAAACGGCTCATATATTAGCCAAGCAAAAAAATAAGCACAGATCCTTATCATTTAATTTGAACAAGGAACAAGCCAACGATCCACTTACACTGGGAGCCATTATTGCTTTAAAGAAGCGAATTGACCCAGTCTCTTTAACGATTGAATTTACTGATGCTATGCCATTAGCCAAAGTAAAAGAATACAGCTTGATATTGCATCAATACGACATTGCCCTAGTGATTGACGACGTCGGGACAGGTTCTAATACTTTTGATAATATCAAACATTCATTGCCATACGTGGATCGAATCAAGTTTGCGATGCAAAATCTTCGCATGAGTGGTAATGCTGACAAAATTCCTGAATACCTATCCTTTTGGGTTCATCAAGCTAAAAAGTACTGTTTAGATATGGTACTAGAAGGCGTAGAAGACTCCAAAGACCAAATTCTCGCTCAAAAATACGGCATCAATATTCAACAAGGTTACCTTTATGGCAAACCTTCAATGCCTTAAAAAAAGACCAATTAGCTTATAAAAAGTTAATCGGTCTTTTATTTTAGGCTAAAGAATCCCAAGCTGGCAATTCAATAGGATCTTGATTGTATTCAGATAATTCAGCAGCAGTTAAATATTTTTTATTGATAATTACTTCGTAGACGTAATCTTCAAACCACTTCTTGTCCATCATGTAGTAGCCATTTTCACCGTTGTCGCTGCCCCAAGAATTTTCGACTTTGTAGCGATTAGCTTGTCCATTAACTAAGTTGACCCCAGTAATAGTCATCGCATGTGAGACTTGAGCTTGCTTATAATCTAAACGAAGTCCCTTTTCAATCTCAGAGTCAATATTGAACAATTTATCGTATTGATACAAATTACCTAATAAGTAACCTTTTTTACGATCAGATTCTTCCAAAACATCATTTCCAAACCAAACTGGATCATTGCCTTTTAATTGTTCAACCGTTAACTCTTCTAGGCGTTCAATTGGCAAATTCAAAAATTTATCGATTCGACCCCCCACAACGTTGCCAGATTCAGCAATCGTATAAGTTTGATGATATTTCTTACTCTTTTGTGGTGAGTTTTCAACGATAACATAGTCATCTAGATTCATCGTAAAGTAACGTTTTAGGAAATCTTTTGGTGTGATGCTTGTTTCTTCAATCAATTTATCATTATCGGTATGAAGCGACAATTCAAATTCCTTTGGTGGCATCCCAAATGAGTAAACGCAGACTTTATAAACTTCAGAAAGCATTTCTTCAACACGTTGATCAATTTTACTTTGGTCTGTCTTATCCTGAACCATTTGACGCAATTCGATACCATTCTTACGCAACATCTTATTCAAAACGGCATTAAATTCAGTTGTATTGTCGGAAGCTTGAGTTTCTGGCATTACATAATTAGGAACCACTCCGTATTTTTGAATCAAATTAGCAGCATAAACCCAGTAACCACCATCGCCACTAGGAGAACTGAATAACGTGTTAACTTTTCGATCATCAACAGGCAAATCAGCCGTTTCCAAAATATTTTGATAGAAATAGTTAGCCTTTTCTAGACGATCATAAAATGAAAGATAGTTTTGTGATAATTCAAAATCTTTCAGATTATTCTTTTGAGCAAATTCTGTTCGTAAAGTATTCAAAGCTGCGAATAGCCAACAACGTCCAGAATGCTTTTGATTAGATACCTTGCCTGTATCAACCGTAACGTTAAAAGATGGATTTAATAACGTCTTAGCATTAGGATTTTCACTAGCTTGATAAATCCCTACTTGCGCTACAGCGTTTTTAAGCACATTATTAGTTGCATCTTGATTTAAGTTCTCAGTAAAATCTGCTAAAATCTTTTTATTGATTTCTTTTGTCAATTCAATCACCTCATTTATTAATATTACAATATTCATACTATTTGGAGATAAATTATGTCTGAACCTATTAAAATTGCTTATTTATACGAAGATTTAATGAACACCTATGGAGACAGCGGTGACGTTAAGATTCTCAGCTTTCTTCTTAAAGAAAAAGGCTACGACACTCAAGTTGATAATATCAGCCTCGGTATGAAATTTAATGCCTTTGACTACGATTTTCTTTTCTTCGGTGGTGGCCAAGATTTTGAACAATCCGTCGTTTCAACTGACCTAAAGAGACATCGCGAAACTATCAAAGAATACATTGATGACGACAATCCCATGCTTTGCATCTGTGGTGGCTATCAATTCCTAGGTAAATATTACGAAACTAGCAGCGGCGAAACTATCCCTTGCCTTGATATTCTACCTTTCCACACTGTCTTTAAAGCTGATAGTCGTATGATCGGCGATACTGAATATAAGACTGAATGGGGTACTGTTAGAGCTTTCGAGAACCATAGCGGTCGAACTTATTTTGACGATAAGAGCAAGTTAAAGCCTTTCGGTCAAATGGTTGAAGGCTATGGCAATAATCCTGACGACAAACAAGAAGGTATGCGTTACAAGAGCGTTATAGGCAGCTATTCTCATGGTCCTATTTTGAAGAACGAGAACGTTGCCCGTGCGATTGCTGACAAGATTATTGCAGCCCACAAGAAACGTTTAGCTGAAACTAGCAAATAAAAAAAACACAACGATGAGTTGTGTTTTTTTATTACAATTCTGCGACTTGACGAACCATTTCTAACTCTTCATCAGTTGGAATCAATAAAACTTTAATCGCTGAATCAGGACTACTGATCAAACCTTCGTGACCAGCTTTATTCAAATCTTGATCCAATTTCACATTGAAAATAGCCAATTCATCAATGATTTCTTGGCGTAATTCATCGTTATGTTCACCAATTCCACCAGCAAAGACTAAAGCATCAGCTCCATTTAATTCAGTTAAGAAGCTTCCAGCATATTTAACGATGCGATTAACGAAAATATCTACAGCTAATTTAGCTCGTGGATCAGTTTGTTGTTTAGCTCTGATTTCACGCATATCTGGTGAGATTCCAGAAATTCCCAATAAACCAGATTCTTGATTCAACATCATCATAATTTTGTTTGGATCATCAATTTTTAATTCTTGCATCAAATAAGGTACTAAAGCTGGATCCAAGTCTCCGGCACGAGTTCCCATTGTAACGCCTGTTAGTGGCGTGAAGCCCATTGATGTATCGAAAGCTTTTCCATTTTTAACAGCAGCAAGTGATGCTCCACTACCTAGATGCATGGTTACTAAATCAAGCTCATTCTTAGGTTTGTTCAGCAATTCAGCTGCACGTTTAGTTAAATACGTATGTGAAATACCATGTTCGCCATAACGACGGATTTGGTATTTTTGTGTCAATTCATATGGCAAGCTGTAGATAGCATTCTTTTCTGGCAAATCAGTGAAGAATTTACTATCAAAAACTGCATATTGCACAACATCCGGCAAAGTCTTAGCCATTGTTTCAATTCCCTTAGCTTCCATAGGATTGTGCAATGGTGCGAAATTACTGAGTTCTTTAATCTTCTTCAATACTTCAGGCGTCACTTTTACAGCAGACTTGAAGACTTGTCCGCCTGCTACAACACGATGAGCTACCGCTGTAATTTCTGAAAGATCAGCAATAATTTTCAAATTTTGCATTTCGTCAAAAACCATCTTAGCAGCTGCTTCTTGACTCAAATTATCGACCGTCTTTTCAAACTTCTGATGGTCACCGTATTTAATTGTAAAAATTGAACCTGGCATACTAATTCGTTCTACTAAGCCACTAGCTAATATCACTTCGGATGGCATTTCAAATAACTTCCACTTTAATGATGAACTACCGGCATTAATGATTAATGTTTTTTGCATAATTCACACTCCTGCTACTAGCATACCTAATTTTCAGAAAACATGCTGGCATTTTTAACTTTTTACAACAAATTAACTTAATTGTCTAAGAACTTGTTCGTCTTCAAAATTGCTGTCGAAATAGCTGGTGCTAAAATAATCGCCACGATCATCTCTGGAACCCCATTTGTTCCCACGATAACTAACAGCATTTTATTCAACAAATCAGTTTGTGTCGCATAAGCTTGTGCCATAGTACTGGCATACATAACACGCATTAGTCCCAATACTAATACTGTGTTAGTTAATGATCCAACTGCCGAAGCTATTGCCATCCCCAAAACTTTTTTCTGAGTATGGTTTCTGAACCATAAATAAATCCATCCAGCTAACAACCCCACGGCGATTCTAGGTAGAACCGCTACGACTGGATTAGTAAACACCGTTGTATCAATGATTGACGTTGGACTAGTGAATGCTCGAATTATCGTTCCAATGCCCCACACTAAACCGACAATTGCGCCATCCTTTGGTCCTAACACAATCGCTGCTACGATAACAGTGATATGAATAATCGTAATATTGACGAAACCGGTTGGAATATAGCCCAACATCGGAACCATCGACTGAACTAAGATGATAGCAATCAATATGCCCAAAATTGCCGTCTTATAAGCCTTTCTTCTTTGCAAAATACTCTCCCCAAATAAGTATATTTTTCTTAATTTTACTCGATTATTGAGGAAAGAACAAAAAAAATAAAACCAAACACAAAGTCCGATTTTATTCCTAAAATTTATTCATTTTCAGCAGCGTCAACAGCCTTGATAACGGCATTTCTAAAGCCATACTCTTCTAAGGCAGCCACTCCGCGAATAGTTGAACCACCTGGAGAAGTTACTTCGTCTTTCAAAGCAGAAACGTTCAATTCTGATTGCTTGGCTAACTTGGCAGCTCCGATAGCCATACCGATAGCAGCTTCATAAGAAAGTTGACGATTCAAACCATGTTTTACACCTGCATCGCTTAAAGCTTCAATAAAGACATCCAAGAAAGCTGGTGAGCAACCGGCCACTGTTCCTAGAATTCCTAATTGATCTTCGGGTACTTCGACAAGTTGTCCCGTGTAACCCATAATTGAAGCAACTTTTTTCTTATCGTCATCGGTAAAATCACTCGAATAAGTAATTCCTGTAAAACCAGCACCAACTTTAACTGGTGTGTTAGGAATGGCATGGGCAACTTTGGCATCACTACCTAAAACTTGCTTTAAATGAGTCACTGAAGCACTACCAGTAAAAGCAACGACTAATTTGCCAGCAACGATTTCTTTCAATTCACTCAAAACATTATCCAAAGCAGTTGCACCAACGGCAATGAAAATCACATCGGCGTCAGCTAATTGTTTTACCTTCTTAACCATTTGGAAACCAAGTTGGTCGCACAAAAGTTTCGTTCGATTAGAACGTCCACCCTTTACGACAATCTTATCTTCATCAAAACCATTTTTGATCAAGCCCGTTATAACGGCTCCACCAATACTTCCAGCACCAATAAATCCAATCATGCGATCGACTCCTTTATAAAGAACTTCTTTTATTCATTATATCTTACAGCAAAATAGACGTAATTACGGTCTTTATTTATAATAAAGAGTAATTCAAGTATCTTCAAATAGAGGGGGGTTCTTTATGAAGACATATCGAACAAGATTTCAGTTAAAATCTGAAGTCAAATCACTACTCAAAGGAAACTGGTCTAAGGGAGTTTTACTATTTTTGATTCCATCCCTAGTCTTTTGGTTTACTAATGAGTACAGCAATTTCAATGAAAAAATCAAAATTAATTACGATACTGCAACGGTGAATTTTGACCAACTGGTTAGAATGACTGCCAATTCTGGAATTATCAGTTTAATAGTTAGTTTGATTTTTCTAGTAATTACTTTATCCGCTACTTTTAGGGGACTGGATTGGTTAGAAGATCCAGAGCTAGACTTTGCTCCAATCAAAAGTAACTTTACTTATTTCAGAAGTCCTGATTGGTGGAAACTAATGCTAATTTACATCATTTCCTACATCTTCTTGACACTTTGGACTATTCTTTTAGTCATTCCTGGAATTATTAAGTACATGGCCTATTCACAAACTTACTTCATCTATAAAGATCTAAACGACCGTGGTCTTGCTAATAATTATAAATTGACTGACTATATCACAAAGAGTCGCCAATTGATGGTCGGCAATAAATGGCGTTATTTCGTCCTTCAACTTAGTTTTATCGGTTGGTGGCTACTTGGTTTCTTAACATTAGGCGTTGGTTTCATCTGGATTTACCCATACTACAAATTAACTATGGCTAACTTTTACAAAGACTTGAAAGAAAATAACGGTGCAATCTTAGCATAGGTTGCATCGTTTTTTTTGTATCGTTATAACGTCTCACTGCTTTTTGATAGACTAGATACCATCATTGTCTTCCCCTACAAGGGCGTGTATTGTTGATATATAAGGAAAAAGTTCACAAGCTCTTTTCACTACATCTACATAGGGGGAATAATGAAAGCATATCGTACTAGAAATCAATTAAAAACTGAGGTTAAGACTCTTCTTAAAGGAAATTGGTCAAAAGCCATTATTCTATTTTTAATTCCTACTCTAGAGTTTTGGTTTACCAACGTATACAAAGTTATCAAAGATAATTTTAGTGTAAAGTACAATAATTTAACGGTCACTCTTGATCAAATTCTTAAAGCATCTACTAGTTATGGTTTAGTCAGCGCCATTCTAGGTCTGATTTTTATCTTAATCACTTTATCAGCTACTTTTAGAGGATTGGATTGGTTGGAAGACCCTAATTTAGAATTCTCACCTCTCAAAAGTAATTTCACTTACTTCAGAAGTCCTGCTTGGTCAGAATTAATCATGCTCGACGTTATTTCATATGTTTTCTTATTGTTTTGGACAATCTTATTAATCGTTCCTGGAGTAATTAAAGCTTTAGCCTATTCACAAACTTATTTCATCTACAAAGATCTTAACGACCATGGTCTTTCCAAAGATTATCGTTTAACTGATTACATTACTAAAAGCCGCCAATTAATGGTTGGTAATAAATGGCGTTATTTTGTCCTTCAACTTAGTTTTCTTGGTTGGTGGGTACTCGGTCTTATAACTCTAGGTATTGGTTTCATTTGGATTTATCCATATTACAAATTAACTATGGCTAACTTCTACAAAGATTTGAAAGAAAAAAGCGGTGCAATCTTAGCATAGGTTTGCATCGTTTTTTGTATCGTTATAACGATAATTTCACTTAGTATATTCGTAAATCACATCATGCAACAATTGAACAACTGGCATATTTGTCTTTTTATCATAATAATCGCCAAACCTAGCATCACTAATATACATATCGACCAATCCTCGATGCGCTTTTTTGGTATAACTGGGCCAAGTGTATTCAAGCCATTGCTTATGTTCTTGATAAATTTTTTGAGCTAACTGTGAATCCAAGTCCGGGTGCTGTTTCAAGGCTACTAAATCGTCAATCAAAGCCTTTTCTACAGCTTGCATTTGTTGAAACTCTACCTCACTCAATTTAGAAAACTTTTGATTGGATTGTTCAATCGTTTTTGAACCATATTTTTGGCGAATTTCCGCACCGTATTTAACCTCATTTTCTGAAATTCTAGTCTCTTTAAACGCCGTAAATCTTTCTGTATCCGTCATTTCGATTTCTCCTTGATAATCTTTGATAGTCAAATCAATATTTGTTAGCAGAGTATTTATCTTTTCTTGTTCTTGTAATAACAACTGTTGTTGCTGTTTCAATGCATCTATCCTCGAAAAATTCGGATCATCCATAATTTTCTTGATCTCCTGCAACGGAAAATTCAGCGACCGATAAAAAAGAATTTGCTGCAATTTATTTACATTTTTTTCATCATAAATTCGGTAATTATTTTCATTAACTTCACTCGGTTTCAACAAATTTATATCATCGTAATATCTCAACGTACGCGTTGTGATACCAGTCATTTCAGCTAACTTTTTAATTGTATATTTCATAAATATCTCTCCTAACAAATTGAATTTTATCGGTTGACGTTACGTGAAGGTCAAGTAAATTATGATAAAAATCGACCACTTTTTTCACCTTTCCTGTTAAGATAGGGATTAACAATAATTAGGTGGGTGACTATATTGAATGAATTTACACAAGTTTTAACTATCGCAGGTTCTGACTCTGACGGAAGTGCCGGCGCTCAAGCAGATCTCAAAACATTTATGGCTCGTGGTGTTTATGGAATGTCCGTATTTACTGCCGCTGTTGCTGGGAATTCATATGGAATTCACGACAGTGTAAATATGCCAGTCAGTTTTATTGAAAATCAAATCAAAGATATCAAAGATGATTTCAAAGTTTCAGCTTTTAAAACTGGTATGTTGTCTGATTCAGAAATTATTCACACAGTTACTGAAGCTATCAAGGATAAACCTTTTGGATACTTCATCTTAGATCCAGTTATCATCACTAAACATGGGGCAATGCTTTTGGAAACAGAAGCTTACCAAACCTTGATCGATGAATTATTCCCATTAGCTGATTTAATTACGCCAAACTTCTATGAAGCTAAGAAATTATCTGGCCTAGAATTAGAAAATAAAGAAGAAATTATTAAGGCTGCACATAAATTACGCAAATTAGGTCCAAAAAATATTATGATAAAGGGTGAACATAGTGACGACTCAATCGATGAAGTTGAAGATTATGTTCTACTAGAAGATGGCCAATCATTCTGGATCTCTGAACCATTTGTCAAAACAGAACATATCAATGGTACTGGTGATACCTTGTCATCATGTATTGTGGCTGAATTAGCAAAGGGTCAAAGTATGGAAGATGCCATTAAGACTGCAAAAACATTTACTTATAATGCTATTAAACATGAAATCGCTGTAGGACATAAATATGGACCTATTAACCATTTTGTAAAGGATGATATACAATAGTATTGGTAAGTAAAATTGGAGGTTAACTATGGTAAGAATAACAAAAATTTCTGCCGGGATTTTATTGCTTATACTATCAATTGTATTAATGATCAAAGCTGGATTTGAAGGTTTCATTGCTGCTCTAGTCGGTACTGGAGCTATCGGTGGTGCTGCCGGAATTCTAATGGCAATCACTTATATCATTTCAGCCGCAATCTACATTTTAACTAACCGAACGTACAGTATCGTTCCTGATATTGTTGGATTTGTCATCCTGATCCTCGGTGGTTTAATGGGCTTGTTTAACGCCAATATGCCTGGAGCTGGCTTCTTAAAGATTTGGGCTTGGGTTGGTATCATCATTGGTGCAATTGACTTGATTGTCGTCATCGTTGATATGATAATTCATCCAGTTTCTGACGAAGAACCTGAAGACGAACCGGATAATAATCAAAATCAGTTCGACAACCAAAACCAAAACTTTGGTCAGTTTTATAATCAAAATCAACCAAATGGGCAATTTAATCAACCTAACAATTTTAATCAAGCAAATTACGGATATAATCCTTATCAAAATAACAACCAAAACCAATTTGGTAACAACAATCAAGGATACAATCAACAACCAAATCAACAGTTCAATCCTAATCAAGTTCCAAACAACATGAATCAACAACAGTTCCCTAACAATGGGAATTACAACAATAACCGTTCTAATCAATTCAACAACCAAGCTAATAATGGCTACAATAATCAGCCATACAATCAGCCTATGAATAACAATATGAACGGGAACATGAATAATAATATGAATCGCCCTAACCCTCGTGGCAATTACCAACAACCAAATAATCAATTTGGCAACGGCAATCAAGGACAATTCAACAATCAATCATACAATCCAAATTCAAATTACAATAATCAAAACTACGGTCAAAACCAAAACTACGCACCTAATAACCAGAATCAAAATATGAACCAGCCAAACTTTGGTAATCAGAACAATCAACAATTCAATCCAAACAATGGCAATCCTCGTTTAGGCGCACCGCAACAAAACAATAATCTTGGTACTAGAAGTCGTAGCAGTAGACACTAGTCTAAAAAGGACAAACGCGAATGCGTTTGTCCTTTTATTTTTTCAGCAAATATGCCACTATCATCGAACCAACAAACAAGACAGCAAATAGTAAAAATCCTTGGACTTGTTTATTAGGTCGAATTGAAACCTCAGTCGTCTGTTCTTCTTGTTTAACTTCTTGATTAAAATAAATCAATATGCCTGAATTCAAGGCAATACTTACTAAAATCAAAACTGTACTAACTGTTGATAGTCTTCCTAAAAATTTCTGTTGCGAAACGATTAATATCAAAATCAAATTCAAAATACTAGGCAGCCACATGTACCTTTTCAAAGTCATTAAACGTGTTTTTCTATCAATATCTCTCACAATATCAGATCCCTCCACTAGTAAATTATCTAAAGAAATGTGATAGAGCTTCGATAAACGGATCAGACTATTAATATCGGGGAAAGTCTTACCAGTTTCCCAGTTCGAGACGGTTTTTGACGAAACATACAATTTCTCTGCCAACTGTTCTTGAGTCAAATGATATTCTTGGCGTTTCTTTCTCAAAATCTGATTCAATTCCATTTTTATCGCTCACTTTCACATTGCTTAGTTCATTTATATTAGATTCGGAATAAATTAACCATCCAATCCATTTCTAATCGTTAATTTTCATGCTTATAACGGCGTTATAAATAAATTGTTCCTAAATTAAAGATACCACTTACCTTTTGTAAATTTTCTTTATCAAATCTGACAAGCAGACAATTTTGAAAGCGGTATATTTTAAGTATAGATAATATAGAATTATCATTTTATGTATTGTCGATTAATTAATTGTTATTCATGATATTTTTTATTTTGTGAAATTTTATGCAATTCAGTTATATCAAGGCTGAGACCGCTTTTTTGAAGTCGAATTTATTGATTAAACAAGTAATTAATCATATGATAAATTCATATATTGGGTTTAAATTTATGTTTTTAAGGAGGTTATTGACCATGCTTGGTGTTGGTTTAAGTATTGTCTCTTTGGCACGTTTCCAATTTGCAATGACGACCGTCTTCCATTTCTTCTTTGTTCCGTTTTCAATCGGAATGGGATTTCTAGTCGCTATCATGGAAACTATTTATGCCGTTAAAAAAGACAAAGTTTACCTAGATATGGCTAAATTCTGGGGAAAAATTTTCCTTTTGAGTTTTGCTGTCGGTATTGTTACAGGTATTATTCAAGAATTCCAATTCGGTATGAATTGGTCTGAATACTCACGTTTCATGGGTGATGTGTTCGGTGCTCCACTTGCTATTGAAGCTTTATTAGCATTCTTCATCGAATCCGTCTTTATCGGTATTTGGATGTTCACTTGGGATCGTTTCAAACCTGGTGTTCATGCCTTTATGATTTGGATGACTTCAATTGGTACAATGCTTTCCGCTATTTGGATTTTAGCTGCCAATAGTTTCATGCAACATCCCACAGGTTTCAAGATCAACAATACGACCGGAAGAATCCAATTGACTGACTTTGGTGCTGTCGTTGCCAATCCTCAATTATGGAAAGTCTTCCCACACGTTATCCTTGCTGCCTTTATGACAGCTGGAGTTGTTATTGCTGGTATGAGTGCTTGGGGACTATTACGTAAAAAGAAAGACGAAAATCACTTCTTCAAGACATCACTACGTTTTGGACTTTGGGCAAGTTTGATTTTCGCTATTGCTTCAGCTGGTGCCGGAGATTTGCAGACTCAACAAATTATCAAAGATCAACCAATGAAATTTGCTGCAACCGAAGGTATTTATGAAGATACCAAAGACCCTGCTCCTTGGACTGTCGTCGAATTGATCGATGCTAAGGACCACAAGGCTAGTGGCAAAATTGAAGTTCCTGGTGTCTTGAGTATTTTGGCCTACCACAAATTAAGTGGTTCTGTAAAGGGTATGAATACGATCGACAAAGAACTTCATGCTAAGTACGACAAGAAATTCGGAAAAGATATGAATTACTACGTTCCACCTAAGACTTTATTCTGGAGTTTCAGAGTGATGACCGGAATTGATGCTTTAGTTATGTTGATTGCTCTAGTCGGTTTGATCTTCTCCAGAAAGAAGAAGGATACGATTGAAAGTCACAAGTGGATGCTAGTTGTTTTAGGCATCAGTATTTGGCTTCCATTTATCGGTAATTCTGCCGGTTGGTTCATTACTGAATTTGGTCGTTATCCTTGGATCGTTTACGGACTATTCACGATTGCTCAAGCTGTATCACCTACTTCAACCGTTGCTAGTCTATTATTCAGTAACATCGTTTACTTCTTGCTCTTTACTCTATTGGGTGGCGTTATGGTTTGGTACTGCAGACAAACACTTCATCACGGTCCATACTTTGAAGAAGCTGACTCCAAACAAAACGTCGATCCATTTGCAAAGGAGGCCTTCGGACAATGACACTCAGTACACTGTGGTTTATTTTAATTGGACTTCTATTTGCCATCTTCCTATTTCTTGAAGGTTTCGACTTTGGCGTTGGAATGGCAACAAGATTCCTTGCTAAAGATGACGTAGAAAGAACTGCAATCATGTCGACTATCGGACCCCACTGGGACGGTAACGAAACTTGGCTTGTTACAGCTGGTGGTGCAATGTTTGCTTCCTTACCAATGTGGTACGCATCGTTGTTCTCCGGTTATTACATTTTGTTCTTGTTAGTTTTGGTTGGTTTGATTCTTCGTGGGGTTTCCTTTGAATTCCACAAGCACGCTGAAACTAAAACAGGTAAGAATCTTTGGATGTGGGCATTTTTTGCCGGTAGTATCATCCCACCATTCTTCCTCTGTATGATTCTTTTGAGCATGGTTCAAGGTATCCCAATGGATGCTTCAGGTAATGCTTTCCCAACTTTCTTTGATGTCGTTAACTTATTATCAATCGTCGGAGGAGTTGCCGGAGTATTGCTTTCACTAGTTCACGGCTTGAACTTCATTCGTCTAAGAATTGAAGGACCATTGCGTGATCGTGCTCGCAAATTAAATCAAATTCTTTATCCAATTTTGTTCCTCGGTGAAGTGGTCTTTGCAGTTTTAGTTTTCTTGCAAACTGACTTCTTTACTAAGAGATTCTTCTCATCTCTCATCATTACTCTGTTAATTGTTTTGTTCTCCTTATTAGGTTACTATGGAGTCCTAAAGAACAGAGAGGGATGGAGCTTTGCTGGTAGTGGTTTAGCACTAAGTATGGTCATCGTTTTATTGTTCAACGGCCTATTCCCACGTGTCATGATTGCTACTAACCCAGCACATAGTATCTTGATCAAAGACGCTGCCAATTCACCATATACTTTGACGATTATGACGATTGTCGCATGTATCTTGGTACCAATTGTAGCTATCTACTTCATTTGGTCATACTCTCTATTCACAAAGAGAATAAATCCAAGAGAGAATACGGTGAAATACTAATGATAGATAAGCGATTATTTCGCTTACCTGGAACAAAAAAACTTCTTCTAATGCTTGCAGGATTAACTCTCTTGCAAGCATTTGTTGTTTTATTCCAAGGTAAGTATTTAGCAGAAGCACTCGTAAATTCGTGGGAACAAAAACCACTGCAAACCATCATCGATCCGATGGTCTTATTTGCGGCGTCTTTCGTCTTGCGACATTTATTCAATTTAATTAATACTAAAATCGTCGAAAAATTTGCCAGCAAGACGTCCGAAGATATCAGAGGACGTTTGCTCGACAAAGTTTACAATGCTGGTCCGGAGATGATTTCTGAGGAAGGAACCGGTAACTTAGTTACTTCTTCTCTAGATGGTATCGACTTGGTCGAAAATTACTTCAAATTGATTTTTACTAAATTGATGAACATGTCGATCATTCCACCAGTTTTGTTGATTTATATTTATATGCAAAATATTGCTTCCGGAATAACTTTGACCATCATCGTGCCACTAGTTATTTTATTTATGATCATCTTAGGTCTTGCTGCTCAAGCCAAAGCAGATGCTCAATACAAGCAATATACGATTCTTTCCAATCACTTCTTAGATGCCTTGCGAGGTTTACCAACGTTAAAAATGTTGGGGCTAAGTAAACGCTATGCTAAAAATATCTATACGGTCAGTGATGAGTACCGTAGAAGAACGATGAATACGCTCAGAATTGCCATCTTATCGACTTTTGCTCTCGATTGGTTAACTACCTTAGGAATCGCTATTTTGGCCGTCTTCCTAGGTTTAGGGCTCATTAACAACAGTTTTCCACTCTTCCCTGCTTTAGTCACTTTGATTTTGGCTCCAGAATATTTCTTACCTTTGCGAGATTTCTCTAACGATTATCACGCTACTCTAAACGGTAAAAACGCCTTGAATTCTATTTTTGAAATTTTGGAACGTCCAGACACCAAAGAATCTGATCAATTAAAAGATTTCACTTGGGATAAAGACTCTACCGTTACAATCAATAACCTACAATTCACTTACCAAGGTGTTGGTAACGATGCGGTCAGTCTCGATATCGATAAATTAAGATTAAATGGTTACCAAAAAATCGGTGTCATCGGTAAATCCGGTTCTGGTAAAACGACTCTGATCAGAACCATTGGTGGCTTCCTAGTTCCTAATCAAGCTGACATTCAAATCAACCACCAAAAGGTTCCTAATTTTAAGCAAGAAAATTGGCAAAAGAAGCTTACGTTCTTACCCCAATCACCTTATTTATTCGCCGGTTCAATTGCCGAAAACATTGCCTTTTATCGTCCTAAAGCTTCATTAGATGAAATTAAACATGCGGCCGACCAAGCTGGTTTGCAAGAATTCATCGATACCTTAACTGACGGCTATCAAACTAAAATCGGTGAAGGCGGACGTGGAATTTCTGGTGGTCAGCAACAACGTATCATGTTAGCTCGTGCTTTCTTAGCTGATGATCGTCACGTCTTAATCTTTGATGAACCAACAGCTCACCTAGATATCGAAACCGAGTACGCTTTGAAGAAGCCGATGGAAAAATTATTCCAAAATCATTTGGTAATTTTTGCAACGCATAGATTGCACTGGATCAAAGAAATGGATTATGTCATCGTTATGGATAACGGTACTATTGTTGAACAAGGTACGCCAGAACAGCTCCACAGCCATAACGGTGCCTTCACAAAATTAATCAAGAATATGCGAGGTGATCAACTATGAATTTCTTTAAAACATTCAAGCATGATACTTGGGTCAAACCTTATATCAAACAATATAAAGGTCTGTTGATCACTGCTTTAACATTGGGCTTATTGACGTCATTTTGTGCCGGTGCTTTGATGTTTACTTCTGGCTATACAATTGATAAAGCTGCTACACATCCAGTCAATATTCTTTTGATTTACGTACCTATCCTTTTAACGAGAGCCTTTGGTATTGGTCGTCCTGTTTTCAAATACGTGGAACGATTAAAGAGTCACAACTGGGTTTTAAGAGTTACATCTGATTTAAGAACTCGACTTTATAAAACCTTGGAAAGTGACGCTTCATTTTTCAATGAACATCATAAAACTGGCGACATCATGGGTTTGTTGTCAGAAGATATTTCCCATTTACAAAACCTTTATTTAAGAACTATTTTTCCAGCTGTTATCGGTTACTTATTGACCATCATCGGCTCGCTTGCCTTAGGAATCTTCAATCCTGCTTTTGGATTCTTCGTCTTCCTGTTGCTTTTTATTGAAGTATTCCTAGTACCGCTATTTTCAGTCTCGATTGAAAGTGCTCGCCGGGCTTATCAAAAAGAGGTCAAAAGTGACCTTTATGTTCAACTAACTGACAATATTTTAGGCGTCGATGATTGGATCATTTCTGGTCGTAAAGATGATTTTAGAAACCTAACCTCAGAAAATATTCATAATCTTGACCAATCACAGTTAAAATCAAAGGCTTTTCGTCGCAATCGTGACTTTGGTTTACAGTTGATTTTCGCTGCTTTAGCAATCTGTTTCTTGATTTTTACTAACTTAACGATGACTAACGGCCAAGAACAAGCCAACTTCGTTTCTGCGGTCGTCTTGGCTATCTTTCCACTCTCAGATGCCATTATCCCTGTCAGTCAAGGGTTTGAAGAATGGCCCCTCTATAAGGACTCCATTCAACGTCTAAATACCATTAAACCAGTCAAGAGTAATTTGCCTGCTCAGATTGATTTAGCTCCTAACGACTTTAAGAGTTTGACATTAAACAACGTATCTTTCGAATATGATACCGACTCACCAATCTTGATTAAAAACTTTTCGCAAACGATTCATAAAGGAGAAAAATTAGCACTTTTAGGTCCAAGTGGAATCGGTAAAACAACAGTATTGCAATTGATCCTAGGAGATCTGACGCCAACCGCTGGTCAAATTAAGATTAACGATTACGATATTGCTCAAGTTCAAGAGCATCGTCAAAAACTATTCTCTGTCTTGAATCAGAAGCCGTTTCTCTTCAACACTACGTTGATGAATAACGTTAGATTAGGAAATGAAGGCAAATCTGATGTCGAAGTCAAACAAGCCTTAGAACGCGTTGGTTTAAAAGATTTGGTCGAATCATTGCCCGATAAATACAACACACTAGTCGGTGAAAACGGCTCAAGATTTTCCGGTGGCGAACAAGAAAGAATCGCTTTAGCCAGAATCCTATTACAAGATGCTCCTATCGTCTTGCTTGATGAACCAACGGTTGGACTTGACCCCATTACAGAAAATGACTTATTAGAAACCTTCTTCTCCGTTTTAAAGGACAAAACTATCATTTGGGTAACTCATCACTTGCAAGGAGTTAATCACGTTGACAAGGTAGTCTTTATGAATAGTGAAGAGATTGAAATGCAGGGTGCTCCTAAAGACCTTTATCAATCAAATAAACATTTCAAAGAGCTCTATCAAATGGACCAAGGATTATAAGCGTTATAACGACATAATAAAAAGGATATGCCGAGTGGCATATCCTTTTTATTTGATTCGATTGCTTAATTTTTTAACAACATTTTTTAAAATAACTTGATTATGATTCTTAGGTAATTTTTCAATCTCTAGAACGGCTCGATCAGTAAATTCACGAGCAATTCTTTTAGCTTGATCCAAATAACCATCGTCTAAAACTATTTGTGTAGCCACATTATCATCTTCATCACTCAAATGATCCTTCGACAAGACAGCGACTAGCTTTTGATTCTTAGCTTCTAAACCTAAGATATAAGGCAACGAATAGACGCCATTTTTCAAATCTTCATGGACTGGCTTACCAGTTTGAGAAGTCGAACTGAAGTCCAAAATATCATCAATAATCTGAAAAGCCATTCCAATATCATGACCAATATTTTGGCAGCGTTCAATAACTTCTTGACTACTGTCACCAACGATTGCACCCATCTTGGCACTGAGACTGAATAATTCGGCAGTTTTTCCGGAAATTTCTTTAAAGTACATATCGGTAGTAGCGTCGACATTGAAATTAATCAACATTTGATCTAATTCTCCGACTAGAATTTTCTTCATACTCAGGGCATTCAACAAAATATCCGTGTTATGCTGCAAGTTTCTTGAAATCAATTCAAAGTAAAGCGTAAATAAATAATCCCCAGCATATATCGCGTTTCTACGGCCGTACTTCGTATGAACCGTAGGACGACTACGACGTAATGGCGAATCATCGATTACATCATCGTGAATCAAAGTCGCCACGTGCAAAATCTCGATCGAAGCTGCCAAAGGAATCAATTCTTGCGTCGTTTTTTTAGTAGTTCCAAAATCACTGAACAGCAAGAAAAATGCCGGACGCAACATCTTCCCGCCTGAAGTTAAATCGACAATCATTTTACTAATATCTAGATTTTGAATCTTAACTTCTTGGTGAATGAAATCAGTCGTTAGATCCAATTTTTTCCCTAATTTAGGGTAACTTTTCCAAATTGAGTTCGCCATATAATTTCTCATACCCCTGTATTACTTTGTTGTAATCTAAAATAATTCTATAATAGAACCTATCAAATCCAAAGGACTGATTTTATTGAAACCATCTGTTTTTTTCGAACTAGTTGAAATCAAAGCCAAAACGGCTAGCGTCTTTCCATTCTTGATGGGGACGTTGTATTCATATTATCACTGGCACTCAATTAACGCTCTTGATTTGGTCTTATTTTTTATCGCAATGTTTTTATTCAATATGGCAGTCGACATCAACGACAATTACTGGGATTACAAAAATGCCACTGGTGACGACTTCCGCCAGAAGACTAATGTCATCGGTGTCAACAATCTAAACATCCATCTAGTCGGCTGGCTCGATTTTTCTTTTACCGTTATAGCGGCTATCATCGGTCTCTTCATCGTCTATCGAACTGGATTGCCCTTACTTTATTTAGGCCTATTTTCATTTGCCGTCGGCTTCTGTTACGCTGGCGGACCTTTTCCTATTAACCGTGGACCTTTAGGAGAGTTTTTCTCTGGTTTTACGATGGGTTACGTAATTTATTTGATTGCTATCTACATTAACGTCGTCAACAATCCACTCGTAGAACTGAACTTTAAGTTCTATGGCGATGCCTTACTATCATCGCTTCTGACCGTCTTTGCGATTTCTAATCTCTTATTAGCTAATAACATCGCTGACCAAAAAGAAGATGTCGGACTAGGTAGAAAAACTCTAGTTTATTATCTTGGCAAAAACAATTCGATTTTCATCCTAAAATGGCTCTATATCCTAGGTTACTTAGCATTATTCTGTTCTGTTTTACTAGGCTTGTTGCCAAAACTAATGTTGTTGACCTTCCTAATTGCTCCGTTGGTATATAAAAATGCCAAAGCCTTCAGCAATAATCCAATCAAAAAGAAAACTTTCCCATTGATCATCAAAAACCTCTTGCTGATAACTTTGACACAGACGGTTACATTTATTTTAGGTGTTATTTTTAAGCTCTAAATCCATCCAATAATCTAGCAAAATCATAAGTATCTTGCGCAATCATTAACTCTTCGTTCGTTGGGATCGTATAGGCAGCAATCGTTGAATCATCAGTTGTAATCTTGATTTCTTTACCTCTGACGTGATTATTCTCGTCGTCGATCTTCAAGCCCATGAATTCAAGGCCACTCATAATATCTTCACGAACTTCACTAGAATTCTCACCAACTCCGGCAGTGAAAGCTATGACGTCCACTCCACCCATTTCAGCGATATATGAACCGATGAACTTCAAAATTCGATTACGATACATTTCCAAGGCTAATTTAGCACGTTGGTTAGTATCTTCGTTGGCTTCAATATCACGCATATCAGGTGAAATACCAGAGATACCTAACAAGCCTGACTTGTGATTCAAGATATCAATCATGTCGTTAATGTCAGTCAAACCGAGTTTTCTCATCAAGTATGGCAAGATTGAGAAGTCAATGTCACCACTTCTAGAGCTCATCATGATACCTGCTAATGGCGTGAAGCCCATCGAAATATCGAAAGCTTTGCCATGTTTGATAGCACTAATAGAAGCACCACTACCTAGATGAAGGACGATAACATTTTTGTCTTGAATACCGCCATCGACGATTTTATCCAAACGTTGAGCGATATAACGGTGACTAGTTCCGTGAGCTCCATAACGACGTACGTGATACTTCTTGTAGTCATCCATATCAACACTGTAAAGATAATTCATTTTGGGAATATCGACAAAGAATGAGGTATCAAAGACAGCTACTTGAATTGCCCTAGGGACCAATTTTTTGAAGACGTCGATGTAATAAGCTTCCACTTTGTTGTGCAATGGAGCGTATTCTGACAAGTCCATAATTTTTTGCAAGTTTTCATCGGTCACGATGGCTGACTTCTTGAAGTCTTCCCCTCCAGCAACCACACGATGACCAAAGGCTACAATATCTTCGTATCTTTGGATAATATCCATATCCTTTAGAGCATCAAGAACTGCTAATACGGCGACATCATTAGATTCGATAGCTTTTTCTTCTTCAACTTTTTTACCGTTGTACTTCAATTTAAAAATAGCTTTGGGACTGCCCAGACGGTCGATCATACCTGAAGCAATCGTTACTTTTTCAGGCATTTCAAAAAGTTTCCACTTCAAAGTTGAACTACCTGCATTTATAGCCATAATCTTCATACAAAAACTCTCCTTTTTTGGTCTAGGTTTACTCTTTAAATAGCTTTATACCAAACTTTACACTAATATAAAAAAATGCTACTCTTTAGTAACTATTATAAGTCTTTTTATGGGGGAATTCATTCGTGAAATTTTTAGACATGCTACGCAAAATTGATGAGAAACCAGAGCAAACTCCAAACCCTGCTCCCGATTCTCCTAAAAAGGACGAAAATCCTAGTCAAAGTACTGATCAAAAGGCCTCTACACCAGTAGCTGAGCCCGAAAAGAAAGAGGAAAATCTTCCTGTGTCAGTTCACGATAAACGCATCAATATCGAAGAACAAATGAATGACCTTTCACATCAATACGCTAAATTGAGAAATGATCTCAAAACTAATCTTTTCACTGAAAAAGATGAATTTGAAGCCAAAAAAGCTACTTTAGACAAATATCTAGAAACTCTCAAGCGCGATGAAAAAGAATCAAACGAAAAATTAGCTAATACGAAAGCACAAAACGATGATGCTGCTAAAGAACATCTCGCTAGCGTGAATGCTGATCGTAAAGAACAAGAAGAAAATCTTCAAAAACTTCAATCAGAATTAAATGATCTCAACTCTGAAATCAACACTAAGACTGCCAAGTTAGAATCACTTCAAAGCGATTTAGCTAAGAATGAACAATCTGAAACTGACATGTCTGATTCCATCAAAGAAGAAAAAGACTTACAAAAAATGATGGTTTTGATGGAGAAACAAAAGAACTCTATCAATACTCTCTATGATGAAAGAAAAGACCTCAAGGGTCAAATAAATAGTGTCCAAGAAACTATTACACAATTAAATGGTCAAGCAGATGACTTAAATAGCAATATTAGTCAAGTCAACTCTAAGATCAATGACCTTAAACAAAAAGCTAATGAAATCGACGACAAGATGAAGAGTGACCACAACTACCGTGTTGAAACTATCGGCGGTTTGGAACGTCACCTTCAAAGTCTAGCTGAAGAACATCAAAAGATTGATGGTGAGCTTGCTGAAGTCAACGACAATATTGCTTATATCACTAAATATATCAAAGATGTCTTCCATTCAGCTTATTTGGTACGCGACGTTTACTTAGATAAAGATGAGGAATACTACGTGGCTGCTGACGATTTTGAATCCGATACAGCTAAGAACGATTTGTTCGGAATGGTTGATTACCTAGAAACTAAATTGCAAAAACCAGTTACAGTTGTTTCTACTTTCTACAACAATCACATTCATGACATTATCGATGCTAAAGCCAAAACTAGTCACTTGCCAATTCCTAATGTCGTTAATATCTTTGATCAACTTCAAACTAGTTCTAACCCAACTGACAAAAAGGTCGCAATTCCTGAAAATACCGATTGGGTAACGAGAACTGACGTTGAATCTCAAGATACTTTCATTTATGACCAAAAACAAACGCTTCTAATGACTGTTGAATACTTTGACAAACTAATCGACCGTATTAATTACTACAAGAACGATCAAGTTGTTAAAACTAATATTTATAACGGCGATGGTCAATTATCATCTACTCAAAACTTCAACAAGAACAAAGAACTTTCAGAACAAAACTTCTATCGTACTGATGGTTCAATCGTTTTGACAGTTATCTTTGAAAAGAATCAAGCCGTAAGTTTCCAATTGTTCGATAAGAATGGCTTGTTGGAACACGACTTCAACGAAAAATCTGAATTGATCACTTGGTGGTTGAAGAACATCACTCCAAATACTGAAAATGCTGTTTTTGTTGGTAATAATTCTGATTTGCTTTACCAATTAATTATGAGTGTCAACAGCATTTCAAGCGATAATACAATTCGTCTACTTCAAGATGTTGTCAAAAACATCGATGCTGTAATTGATTTACTCGATAAACACAATGATATCAAGGATATCTTCGTACAAACAGACGATGATCTGCACGAAATCGAGAATAAGACAAACCGCGATATTAGTGTTAGTGTTATTAATACATCAAGCAATGGTATGTTGTCTCTTCCCGAATCATTAAAAATATAATTTATTTTTAAACGCTCATTGATGGGTGTTTTTTTATAATTACTGTGAAAGTGAAAAAGACTATGAAAACTATATCTGTTATCGTTCCGTGTTTTAACGAACAAGAAACCATTAATATTTATTATGACGCCATGACCAAGCTCAAGGAACAAACTAATAAATTCAAGCTGGAATATTGGTTTATCGATGATGGATCAAAGGATCGAACTTACTCAATCTTAAAAGATTTACAAAAAGCCCACAGTGATGAGGTTCACTTTATTTCCTTCTCACGTAACTTCGGTAAAGAATCAGCTTTATATGCTGGATTAAACGAAGTAACTGGTGATTATATCGCCGTTATGGATGTCGATCTTCAAGACCCACCAGAAATGTTGCCCGAAATGTTTGATTTGCTAGAAGATGGCGAATACGACTGTGTCGGAACAGCCAGAATGGACCGTGAAGGCGAAAATAAAATCATCTCCTTCTTCTCTGATGGCTTTTACAAGGTCATCAACAAAATGTCCCAAACAAAAATCATCCCTGGAGCTAGAGATTATCGCCTGATGACTCGCCAAATGGTTGAAGCTATCAAATCAATGACTGAATACAATCGTTTCTCCAAAGGTATCTTCAGTTGGGTCGGATTCAAGACTAAGTACTTACCTTACAAGAATCGTGAACGTTCAGCTGGTTCAACTTCCTGGAATTTCTGGAAATTATTCAAATACGCTATCACTGGTATCGTTGATTTCTCAGAAGGACCTTTGATGTTTGCCACGTGGATGGGAACCTTCTTCTCAATCGTTTCAGTTATCGGTATCATTGCAGTATTTATTCGGAAATTAATTTATCCACTAAGTAGCGTTGGTGGCTGGGCCTCAATGGTCTCAATTATTTTATTCATCGGTGGAATTCAACTTCTCAGTATCGGTATTTTAGGTGAATATATCGGTAAAATTTTCTTGGAAGTTAAAAAGCGCCCTATCTATATCGTTAAAGATAAAAAATAACAGCAGGATATTATCGGAGCAATTCGATAAACGTCCTGCTTTTTTCTTATCTTGTGATAAACGAGTTATATTAATATATAATGTATAGGAATAGAACAAGGGACGGACAGGAATATGAACGTACGGGATCAACAAGCCGAAAGCACTAAGAATGCGATTTTAAAAGTTGCTGCAGAGATGTTTCTTTCACAAGGTTATCAAGCGACCTCAACACGCAAGATTGCCCAAGAGTTAAATATTACGCAACCCAACATGTATCACTATTACAAAAACAAGAAAGTTCTTTATATCAAAGCACTTGAACATGTTGTCAGCGGTTTTAGCGATAATTTGTTAGAAGAATATAAAAAGAAACAAGACTTACCTTTTGAAGAGTTGCTCTTAGAGCTTTCACAATTTATGATTGGTAATTTCAAAATAAATTATTTCATTATGAGAAACGATATCGAAACTTTCTTCACTCCCGAAGAGCGTAAAGAGATCATGCAAAATTGGGATGGTGGATATTACAAAGTTTTATTCAACGTTTTTCAATCTCACAAAGAAGAACTACGTTCTGACCTAGCTATCCCAGTTCAAGTTGGAACTTTTTTAACAATGTTACTCCCTTACATTGAGTACAACGATGCTAAAAGGAAGCGCAATATTGCTAATCTTAAAACGGTTATCAATATTTTCATCAATGGCATCACGAAAAATTAGGAGGATGCCATGGAGTTTTTAACCCTTTTAGCTTTAATGCTTTTTCTAACACTAGTTGTTAGCCATATCTTTAATAAAATCAATATCCCAGCAGTCGTTGGACAACTTATCTTAGGAGTTATCTTAGGAAAAGGTGTCCTCAATATCGTTAAGCCAACGCATGAAGTAGAATTGTTCGCCGATATCGGTGTTATTTTACTGATGTTTCTTGCTGGTCTTGAGAGTGACTTGAAATTACTCAGAAAGCACTTGTTGCCTAGTATCAATGTCGCTATCTTTGGTGTCATTTTACCAGTTGCTTTAACTCTAATCACCGCCTTGATTTTCGGTATCAACCTCAAGGAAAGTATCTTTATGTCGGTTGTCTTCGCTGCTACTTCCGTTTCTATCTCGGTTGAAGTTTTAAAGAGTTTGAATTACCTCTCCAGTACCTCTGGAACAGTTATTTTGGGAGCCGCAGTTGCTGACGATATCTTAGCCATTTCAATTTTGAGTGTCATGTCAGGAACTTTAACCGGTGATTTTTCAATCAACAAGATTCTTATGTTACTAGGACTTTGGTTAGTTTTCGCTATTATTGTCGTAGTCTTTTACAAATGGGTCATCCCCGATTTAATGAAATTATCCGAATACTTAGAAGCAACCCATGCTCCAACGATTTTTGCCCTAGTAATTTGTTTCATCATGGCCTATTTAGCTGACAAAGTTCAATTAGATTCCGTTTTAGGTGCTTTTATTGCCGGAATTGCTGTCTCAAACGCTAAAGACTTCAATGAAAAAATTAGTCGCAACGTTGAAATGATTGGTTATGCTGTCTTTATCCCTATCTTTTTCATCAGTATTGGCCTTAACTTGGAATTCACTAACTTCTTCCGTGACTTCTGGCTGATCGTTATTTTTACCATTACTGGTGTTATCGGAAAATTATTCGGTGCTGGCTTTGGTGCCAAAATTTCCGGATTCGATTTGAAGGACTCTTACGTCATCGGATCAGGAATGATTTCTCGTGGGGAAATGGCTTTGATCGTTGCCCAAGTTGGTTACAGCGTTCATTTATTATCCGAAGAATACTATTCTACCGTCATTATCAGTGTCATTTTGATCACTATCATAGCTCCATTCTTTTTGAAACACTCAATTAGTAAAAATCCTTTATAGCAAATGGTTTCTCCTATTGCCTGGAACGATATATAATAATTAGGTAAACGTTTTAATTTCAGAATAGAAGGAGAAAGGTAATTATGGCACATATTTTAGTACTAGGCGCTGGATATGGTGGCTTGAGAGCTGCTCGTGACTTAGCTAAGAGTACCCCAGCGGGAACACAAATTGATTTAATTGATAAAAATGAAAAACACGTTGAAAAGACTGCTTTGCATACTATTGCAGCAGGAACTAATCGTGCTGATGCAGTTAGCTTTGATGTTCGTTCAGTTCTACCTTCAAATGTTAACTTTATCAAGGCAACCGTTTCAAAACTTGATTTAGATAACAAAACAGTTGAGTTCTCTGACCACGAGGACATTACCTATGATTACATCGTTGTTTCATTGGGCTTCCGTTCTGAGGACTTTGGACTAGAAGGCGCTAGCGAAAATGCCTTGATTCTTCAAGATCTTGAAACTGCTCAAAATATCTACAAGACTATCAATCAAAATATTGCTAACTACAAGAAATCAAACGATCCAGCCGATTTGAGTATCATCGTATGTGGTGCTGGATTTACTGGTGTCGAGATTCTTGGTGAACTAGTTGATACAGTCAAAATCCTAAAAGCTAAATATGAAGTACCAGAAATTAAAGTAACTTGCTTGGAAATGGCTACGAGAATCCTTCCTATGTTCGATGAGAACCTTGCAACTTACGCCGTCGACTATTTAGATAAGAACGGCATTAAATTGCTCACAGGCGCTAAAATCAAGAAAATTGAACCTAAGTCCGTTGTCTACATGGATGGAGATACTGAAAAGAGTGTTGAAGGAAGTACTATCATCTGGACCGTTGGTGTCAGTGGCTCAGACGTTATCAAAGATTCCGGCATCGATGCTAGAAGAAATCGTGTTATGACAACCGAATTCCTTAACCTCGAAGCACATCCTGAAGCTTACTTTATCGGTGATGATTCAGCTATTATTCCTAAGGGTGAAGAACGCCCTTATCCAACAACTGGTCAATTAGCAACTGCTGAAGGTAGTGGTGCTGCCTTTAATATCGCTGCTGCATTGAATGGCAAAGACTTGAAACCATTCATCTACCACTCAATGGGAACAGTCGCATCTCTAGGTCAAAACCATGGTATTGCTGAAATCACTGACAAGAATTTGAAGTTCAAGGGACCATTTGCTTCCCTACTCAAACACTTATCAGCTGATCGTGGAATCATGGAAATTGCTGGTATCAAGACAGCTATTAAAAAAGGTACGATTTAATTATAAAAATACTTAAGAGTCCTCATTAGAGGGCTCTTTTTTGCTTTAAAAACATCCTAATAATATACTGGCACTGAATAACTCCAAGGGGTGTTAATTATGGCAATTAAAAAGAATCAAATCTGTGCAATTTGTGGCAATCGTTTCACTATCACGGAGGGTCTCTTTTTAAGAGATCTCAGCGATTTATTAAAAGAACAAGTTATTCATACTAACAGCTACGCCAAGGAATCATCATTCATTTGTCTAAAGGATCTACAGAAATTACGTATTTCTAAGATGCAAGATGTCATCGATAACGACTTAAAAATCGATCATGAGATGAGTGACAAACTAAAAAAAGAACTAGCCAAAGAGACTTATGTCATCAAAAACATTAACGATACTGTTTACGGCAAACGGACTAGAGGACAAAAACTAGCCGATGCCGTAGCCAAGTTTGGTGGTAGTTGGGGCTTTATCATCGCCTTTACCGTCATTTTAATAGTTTGGATGACCATCAATGTTATTCATCTCTTCGGAGTTCACTTTGACCCCTATCCATTTATTTTATTAAACCTATTCTTGAGTTGCGTAGCGGCTATTCAAGCACCAATCATTATGATGAGCCAAAATCGTCAAGCTGAACGTGACCGTTTTGATTCTGAAAATGACTACAAAACTAATACCAAATCAGAGATGGAAATCCGTATTCTTCACGAAAAAATCGACCAGTTAAACGAAGTTCAATGGCCTCATATTCTAGACATTCAAAAGATGCAAATCGAAGTTCTCAGTGAAATCGAAAATGAGATTCAATCGCTTAAAGCTGAAAATCAACCAAAGAAAGAACGCAATACTAGACATCCTAGTCGAAACTAAGTACAAAGTCGTCACTACCGACTAGATAACTTTTCTTATCATTTATTTCATTTAATTCAAAGTCAAAAATAGCCTCTATTTGGAGAATAATCACACACTCCGAATAGAGACTTTTGATTTATTGATATTAAAAATAAAACCACTATCTAGTCCGGAATAGCGAAGAAAATTGGCTCAAATGTGAAATTTCTCTTGGCAATTTATTGCATAGTGAAAGGTCGAGCTTGAAGACTTTGCCCGGTTCTGGTCTTAGCAAAGGCTCCAAGTCGTGCCCACATTGTTCCAGCCAAATTTTCTTCGCTATGGAGGACGAAATACTTCTACTAACCAAGGTTAAGAAAAAATTTTTATTTTAGTAGAATCTATTTAATTTAAGCTAATTTAATTTCTGGTCTGATCCCGATATCATCTTTCAAAGCTTTTTTCAGCACCGTTACAATCACTCCACCCAAAACTGATACGAAGGCAATTGTAAATATAACGCCGAACAATTGCAATCCTAATAATTTAAAGCCGCCACCATAAAATAAACCATTCGTAACGACATTTTCATTAACTGATTTAGTTGCGAACAAACCAACACAAATTGAACCAACTATCCCACTGACACCATGGCATCCAAAGATATCTAGATAATCGTTCAGATGCAATTGATACTTCAAGAAATTCATAAAGTAAAAGCTACTGATAGCAGAAATTATTCCAATTAAAAACGATCCTAAAACCGTTACATACCCAGTACCAGGAGTAATTCCCACTAGTCCACAAATACTACCCGTACAAATGCCACTCAAAGTTACTTTGCCTTTGTACATCTCTTCCAAAAAGATCCACGTAATTAAAGCGCTGCAAGCTGCAACTGTAGTTGTGAAAAACGCATTGATGGCTAAGAAATTAACTTTTAAAGCACTGCCAGCATTGAATCCATACCAGCCAAGCCACAAAAGTACGGTTCCCATCAAGATCCATAAGGGATTTCCCTTAGTCTGTTGATTATATTGATAAGGTCCACGTAAAGTGATTGCCAAGATCAGCGCTGTAATTCCAGCATCGATGTGAATGACCGTTCCTCCAGCAAAATCCAATACGCCTAATTTGGCCAAAAATCCGCTACTCGACCAAACAATATGAGCCAACGGATAATAAATTAAAAGCGACCACAATATAACGAAGAGAATCACAAATCTAATTTTTACCCGACTAGCCATGGCACCTAAGAATAGTGCTGGCGTTAAAATCGCAAACATCATTTGAAAAAGAAGATAGACCGATGTTGGTAATCCAGTTTGACCAAAAGTAGACGATAAGTCTATTCCTCTTAAAAAGAGATGACTGAAATTTCCAATTACTCCCAAATTATTTCCTTCAAATGAAGCTGAAAAACCAATTGCAATCCACAACAGTCCTGCTAATCCAAACATCAAGAAACTGTCGAACAAAATCCGTGTCACATCTTTATGCGGTACGAAGCCACTGTAAAAAACAGCAATGCCAGGTACCATTATCCAAACTAACATGGTTGAAAGTATCATAAATACTACATTCATAGATATCACATTCTTTTCGCTGAAGTTCCCTCTTTAATTTCAGTATTGTATTACTATTTTTATTTCATGTATAACAAAAAGAATTACAGAAAAATGACAAAATCATAATAATTTTTAAATAGTTATAAAGCATCTATAATAGAGTCTGTATAAACATCTATGACTAGTTTCAAAGGAGATTACCATGGAAAAAAGAATGTCATCACTGTCTGCCTTGGGTATGTTGATTACTCTAGGTATCGTTTATGGCGATATTGGTACTTCGCCACTATACGTTATGAATGCCATTATCAATGACGCCGGCACGATGGCTGATACCAAACCCGAATACATTTTGGGTAGCGTTTCATTGATATTTTGGACATTGATGTTAATTACCACATTAAAATACGTCTTAATTGCTATGAAAGCTGACAACAATAATGAAGGTGGAATCTTCGCTCTTTACGCTTTAGTCAAAACCAAAAAATGGCTGATCATTCCCGCTTTGATCGGTGGTTCCGCACTACTTGCCGATGGAACTTTAACACCAGCCGTTACTGTTACTTCAGCTATGGAAGGTGTCAAAGGACAACAATTTGGCAATTTCATTTTCTCTAACAAACAGTCGACCGTTTTAGTCATCGTAACGATAATTTTGTTAACGATTTTTATCATTCAAAAATTCGGTACTGAAAAAATAGGTCGTTCATTTGGTCCCATCATGCTTATCTGGTTCAGTTTTATCGGATTAGCTGGTCTATTTAATTTGTTAGGTAATTTGAATGTCCTCAAAGCTCTTTCACCGGTCTATGCTATTAAAGTTTTGTTCAGTCCCGTCAATAAAGCGGGTATTTTTATCCTTGGCAGTGTCTTCTTGGCTACGACTGGTGCTGAAGCTTTGTACTCCGATATGGGACAAGTCGGCAAGCACAATATTTATGCTACTTGGCCTTTCGTTTACGCAATGTTGATGCTGAATTATCTAGGACAAGCAGCCTGGATAATCGCGAATTTTCAAAACAAGCAGTACAACCATATTTCTGGAATCAATCCGTTCTACGAAATGTTGCCTGGCGACTTCAAAATTTTTGCCATTATCATCGCTACTTTAGCCGCTATCATTGCCTCTCAAGCTTTGATAACCGGTTCTTACACTTTAGTTCAAGAAGCTATCGGTTTGAAAATATTACCTCGTCTCAAAGTTAAATTCCCCGGTAAAGTTCAAAGTCAGCTCTATATTGAATCAGTTAACTGGTTGCTTTGTGCCATTACTATCAGTATCGTTTGGGGCTTTGGCACATCAGAGCACATGGAAGCAGCTTACGGATTAGCAATCACTTTGACAATGCTAATGACGACTTTACTCTTGCATCAATTCTTAATTATGAAAAAACACCCTCTCGGTGCTAATGTCTTCTTAGTCGTTTTCTTTGCGATTGAAGGATTATTCCTAATCTCCAGTTTGGTCAAATTCGTCCATGGAGGATACGTTACAGTAATCATAACGATGGCAATCTTAGCAATCATGGTCATCTGGTACTTCGGAAATAAGCGCCGTGATGCTCATATGGCTGAAAGCGAAAACGTCAATCTACTCGACTTCATCCCTCAATTGGAAAAGCTCAGTCAAGATTCTTCAATCCCAACTTATGCCACGAACCTCGTTTATATGACAAAATTGGGCAAGGATTATTCCATCAAACGTTCGATTATTTATTCAATCTTAGATCAAGACCCCAAACGGGCCAAAGTCTACTGGTTCATTACTGTCAATCAAACCGCTGCCCCTTACGAGTGCAACTATTCAGTTGATATGATGAATACGAGAAATGTCGTCAACGTTACCTTGAATCTTGGTTTCAAGAAGTCGCAACACGTCAATATTTACATTCGCCAAATCATTAACAGTCTCTTGGACAAAAATATCATCGACCAACAAGCACCAACTTACTCAATGATGCCTAATCGTCGCGTTGGTTCTTTTAAATTCGTTATTCAAAATCAACAATTCCAAGACCTTGGCGCGCAAGTCTATATGAGTAGTCTCGACAGAATGCTGATTGGTGGTCGACTCCTACTTCAAAACATCACAGTTCCTCCTGCCCTTTGGTATGGTTTGGAATTCAGTGACGTGGTTGAAGAAAAAGTCCCACTATTCTTAGGCAATCACACCGACCAATACTTAACTGAAAAAGAGATCCGTCATAACGTCAAATAAAAAAGAGACCGCTTGGTCTCTTTTTTATAATACTTGAGCGCCTAAGCTAGCTTTGAAATGTCCCAAAGCCCACTCGTGTCCAGCTTGATTAAATGACGCTACAGCATTTTCATGGACGATAATATTGTAGTTTAAATTATAGGCGTCAACTGCCGTATGTAGAACGCAAATATCGGTACAAACGCCGACTAGATGCAACGTATCAACTTTTCTTTCACGTAATCTAATGTCTAGATCAGTTCCGGCGAAGGCGCTATAACGAGTCTTATCGAATAATTTAACTTGTTCGCCATCGTTATGCTCGTTATACCAATCTTTTAAGCCACCGTATAATTCTCGACCCCAAGTTCCACGAACGTTATGAGGTGGGAAAAGCTTCGTTTCTGGATGATATGGGTCATTTGGTTTATGAACATCGGTTGGAAACCAGACGAAATCATCATTTTGATACATTCTTTCTGCTAAATCGAAGATCTTGGATTCAATTGCCTGACCTGGCTCTTTACAAGTCAAAGCCCCATCATCAGCTACAAAATCATTCGTATAGTCGATAATTAGTAATGCTTGATGTGTAGACATAATTTTCCTACTTTCTTCTAGATATTTAGTTATACCAAGATTATTCAAAAGAAGCGTTCAGAAGTCAATTTATCCAACTTTTTGTAAAAAAAATTTACATTCAATCGTGTGTTATAATCACTCTAATCAAAGACTAGGGGCGTCAAATCATGCATAGAAAATATCGTGAACCTATCAATAAAAAATATTTAATTATTTCATTGGTTGCCGTATTAATTTTCGCAACTGTCTTATCCATTTTCACTTTCAAAACATCTATTCAAACTACCGACAAGGCACCAACGCCTGAATACAAAGCTATCAGAAAAAGTCTTGATCACAAATTCAATCAGAATGGCAAAGTCGTCACTATTAAAGAGGATCACAACATCAATGACGATACGAGCAAGCATCCCCACACAGTCATCGTGGTACGTTTAACCGATAAACAAACTCAAAAATATTTAAAAACTTCTTTTGAAGCGGTCCAAAATAATCAAGCAACTGACGACCAAAAAGATTATATCCGTGCTTTACAAAATATCGTCGCCAATCAAGCTAAGAAATTGGACAATAATTATGACGTTATACAATTCGTCTACAAAGATGGTAAATCATTCATCCCAGTAGCCAGCTCGCAAAAGAATCGCAATTTGATCAAACTAGTCAGCACAAAATAAAAAACGGCCAATTTGGTCGTTTTTTTTACATAAAGGGATCATTTCTGCCCATATAGTAGCCTTCGTCAAAACCAGCGTCGTAATCACTATTGCCTAGATCCGACCCACTGCCAGGATGATTATGCATGTATTTCCAAATCAGGTAAATAACAATAATAGCGATTATCGTTCCTAGTCCATACAAAATCCTATTTCTAACTCGCTTTATATCAGCAAATCTTTTAGATTTTAATTTTTTAGAACTCTGAGCAACATCTTGTAACTTAGGCTCTAATCGATTCGCTAACGTAAACAGAGCTTGCACTTGTGTATCTTCATTGTTGGATTTGAAATCATTTGATAATCCTTTTTTCAGGCGCCAAAACATCAAATCCGTTAAATAACGATCTCCTTGTTCAGAAGCGCTGAAAAAGACCTTTTTATCTTTTAAATCTAAAATTAAATAATTACTTTCATTATCGATATCGTCATCATCTAAACGCATATCGATGTATTTTTCTCGGCCGTACAAGAGATAGCCTATGTTGCTGCCGACATTGCCAATAATGTTAGAGGACGCATCACGTGAATGGACATCAGCACCTGTCGTTTGGACAAAATTACTGATATCTTCAGCATCGTCAAACACCAAAACGTACAATTTTTGAGGATGAACGCCAGTATAAATATTATCGTTGATAGTAACGAGTCGATCATACTGGGCATTAGTAATAAACTCTTTGTTTTCATAAACGTAATCCCCCGTATTAGGACCGCCGAGACCATCTGCTTGTACATCTTGTGTTGAATATAAAATACCGATAAAAGCTAACAATGTTGCCAGTAAGTACCTTACTTTCATAATCCGTCCTCCATACTTAGACAATATCACTTAATCCTTAATTTGGGACAAAAAATAAGGCACAAAAAAATCCCAGATTTATCATCTAGGATCGAAAAATTAATCAGCATCGTTCTTGCTTTCTTCTTCTTCTTTTTTCTTAGTTGTTGTTTCATCGAATGTGATAATCTTTTGGGCAATTTCTTGAGGTTTTTCCATCATAGCCAAATGACCGGCACCCTTGATATCTTCAATTTGTAAATCAGGTACTCGACCGATTGAAGCCTTAGCATCTTTGATACCATTTTCAGTTAAGATTTGGTCCCCTTCACCAAACATAGCTAAAGTTGGAATTTCAATAGCACGCAAACGCTTATTCAAAGCCTTTTCTTCCAAATAGTCCATTGGCATCTTTTGCAAGAATTTAGCCGTCTTGTGATCGACTAAGTTGGCTGCTTCATCAACTACTTTAGGATTATCTAAGCTACTACGGTCAAAGTCTTTGTCAAAATACAAAGCAGATTTAACTGGTGACTTAGCTAATTTGCCTAATAGCGGAATACTTGCTACGGATGAATGAGCGTCCATGTCAGCGTATTTGTCGTTAGCAGGTGTATTCAATAGGATTAACTTAGAAATCGTAAATCCACGCAATTCTGCCATGTTAACAGCTACTAGACCACCGAAGCCGTAGCCAAAGATGACCAACTTGTCTGTGATCTTCAATCTAGCAATTGCTTCGAGCATATTCCAAGCCTCTGCATCGACTGTATAATGATCGTTTTTGGCCTTAGTTGACTTGCCTTGACCTAAGAGATCAAGCGCTACAACGGTATATTTGTCTTTTAGATAGGGGATAATTGAGTTGAAGTACTCAAGAGAGCCACCAATACCAGGTACTAGAACGATAATACTCTTAGTATTGATACCTCTGATTAGATTTGTGTTTACACTGCCCTCAGATGTAGATAATATTTTTTCCAAATTTTTCTGCCTCTTTAGTTTTTACTCTTATTAAAAAATATACCTAACTTATGAAGATTTTGCATTGATTCTGGAAATTTTTAATTTATTTTTATTTAATGACACTATTTTATTGACAATTTACTAAAAATGAATTAGATTGGACTAGACCAGAAAGATAGAGATGGGAGATTAATAAGATGAACATAATTAAAGTTAAAGATCAACAAATGGGTGGAAAAGAAGCTTTCAACCTAGTTAAAGCTGATATTGAAAATGGTGCTAAAGTTTTGGGACTAGCAACAGGTAGTAGCCCAATTACACTTTACAACGAAATGACAAGCAGTGACATCGATTTTTCAAATATGACATCTGTTAACTTGGATGAATATGTTGGTCTTGAAGCTGATAACGAACAAAGTTACCACTACTTCATGAATGAACACCTATTCAGCAAGAAACCTTTTAAGAATTCATATGTTCCTGATGGTTCAAATCCTGACGCAGAAGCTGCTACAAAAGCTTACGACAAGATCATTGAAGACAACCCTATTGATCTTCAAATTCTTGGTATCGGTAGAAATGGTCACATCGGCTTCAACGAACCAGGTTCACCATTTGATGGCAAGACTAGAAAAGTTGGTTTGACAGAATCAACAATCGAAGCTAACACTCGTTTCTTTGACGACGAAAAAGACGTTCCACGTTTTGCTTACTCAATGGGTATCGGTTCAATCATGAAAGCTAAGAAGATCGTTCTTCTAGCTTACGGCGAAAACAAAGCTGATGCTATTGCTGCAACTGTTGACGGTCCTGTTACTGAAGACTGCCCAGCAAGTGCTTTACAAAACCACCCAGATGTAACAATCATCGTTGATGAAGCTGCTGCATCAAAATTAAAATAATTAACAAATTCAACAGTAGTCCTAATTAATTTTAGGGCTATTTTTTTGCGCAAAAAGAGCATTGATATTACTACCAATACTCTTTGTCTATCCCTATAAGTTAGCTTTGATTTCTGTAACGATTTGTTCTGGTGTCAATTTGAATTCATGCCACAGCTCAGACGTAGTTTCACGATCGTTAAATCGTTTAGCTGCACCAAAGTTCAATGTGCGCATCTTAGTATTGCCGTAGAAACGACTGACTTTTTCACCAAAACCACCGCTCAAACTAGCTTCTTCTAGAGTAACTACTAGTTGATGATCTTTTTCTAAGTCGGTCAAAGTCTCTTCGTCTAATTCTGAAACATCTCGTGGGTCAATTACCGTAACGTCAAAATCGAGTTGCTGTTGAATTTCTTCAGCCAAAGGCAATAAACTGCCGACACCTAAAATTGCGACCTTGTGCCCCTTATGTAAAACATTCATCTTGTGAGCTTCAAAATTAGTCAATGGTGCTGAATGAACGTCATTGCTTGGAACCCTGATAGCAACTGGACCATCATTTTGATGCAAAGCATAATGCATCATAGCCTGCAATTCTTCTTTAGTCGTTGGAGCTAGATAAGTCAATCCTGGGATATTACTCAACATCGCCAAATCAAAGATTCCTTGATGAGTTGGGTCTCCAGCACTGATACTTCCCCCAGAAACCATGATCGTAACTGGCAATTTGTTGATACCTAAATCATGTGATAATTGATCGTAAGCTCTTTGCAAGAATGTTCCTGATTCAAAGGCAATTGGACGTAATCCCATCTTTGCTTGACCAGCAGCCAAAGTAATTGATTCTTGCTCAGCAATGCCGACATCAAAATAATTCTTAGGATGTTTTTTGCCAAAACGTTTTAAATCATACATCCCAGGAATTGCCGCTGTAATAGCAGTAATTGGTGTGCCTACCGAAAATTCTTTTTCAAGTTGGTCATGAATTACATCAGTGTATGTTTCACCCGTTACTGGATGGAGAGTTTTTCCGGTAGCTAAGTCAAATGGTACATGCCAGTGAAAGGCTTCTTTGTGATCGATAGCTGGTTGATAGCCATGTCCCTTTTCTGTGTGGACGTGTAGGACGATTGGATGATCAATATCCTTAACTTCTTTAAATACGCTTAACATTGTTTCCAAGTCATTACCTTTTTCAACGTAACGATAGTCAAATCCCATGGCTTTGAAGATATTATGCGAACTTTGACCATTAGTTTCACGCAATTCTTTGAGTCCTTCATAAAGACCACCGTGATTTTCAGCAATTGCCATGCCATTATCATTGATTAAAATTATCAAATTAGACTTCAATGTGGAAGCAATATTCAACCCTTCCAAAGCTAAGCCACCAGACAATGATCCGTCACCAATCACCGCCATAACGTTACCAGTTTTACCTTGAAGGTCTCTAGCACTAGCCATACCAGTTGCTAAAGCGATTGAAGTCGAAGTGTGACCTACATTGAAGAAATCGTGGGGACTTTCCTCCGGTTCAGTATAGCCGCTGACATCATCGAAATGGTCTTTATCAAGCCAAGCTTGTTTTCTACCCGTCAAAATTTTATGCGTATACGATTGGTGCGAAACATCCCAGACGACTTTATCTGTTGGTGAATTAAAAATCGTATGAAAAGCTATTGTCAATTCAATCACAGCTAAGTTTGGTCCAACGTGTCCGCCAGTTTGACTAACTTTATTTAACAGTACGTAACGTATTTCAGTTGCTAGTTGTGTTAGTTGTTCAAGTGATAGTTTTTTTAAATCAGCTGGTTCACTGATTGTATTTAAAATTGGTGTATCCATTAGTTTCCTCGCTTCTTTAAATATCGATAATTTAATTCTAGGTCCTAAACCTAACTTTAGGTCAAGAAATAAATCGAAGTTTATTGACAAAATATCTTAACGACAAGTAACCTAGTAAAGTTGTGTTAATTTTTTAGGTGGTATTTGTTAATTATGAAAGAAAAATTATTTAAGAAAGCTGACTACAAACAATTCGTAGCCGGCGACGCTCAATTTGAAAAAGTCTTAACGCGGAACAATCTGATCTCCATGGGAATTGGAGCAATTATCGGGACGGGAATCTTCATTCTACCTGGTATCGTTGCCTATGGAACAGCCGGACCAGGAATTACGATTTCCTTTGTCTTGGCCGCAATCGTCTGTATTTTGACAGCGATGTGTTTTGCTGAATTATCTTCGACCTTTCCAGTAGCCGGTAGTACTTACTCATACGGCAGCATCATCTTCGGTCAATTTCCTGGCTGGTTGATTGGTTGGGCCCTATGTTTGGAATATATTTTAGGAGTATCGGCTGTTTCTTCAGGATTTTCGGCTTACTTTGTCAGTCTGTTCAACAGCTTCGGTATTATCCTACCTAAAGGGCTCGTCGGGCCATTTGATCCTAGTCGTGGTAGTTTTATTAACTTACCAGCAATAATCGTTCTACTCTTGATTTACGCCTTATTAAGACGTGGTATTCAAGCTTCTACTAAGATGAATACAGTTATGGTCTTCGTTAAAATTGCAGTTGTCTTAACTTTTATCGGCGTTGGAATTTTCTACATCAAACCTGCCAACTATCATCCCTACTTTCCAATGGGAGGTTTTGGCGTCGTTAAAGGGGCAGCTCTGGTCTTCTTCGCCTATTTAGGATTTGACGTTATTCCTTCCTCTGCACCTGAAGTTAAGAATCCTCAAAAGAATATTCCCATCAGTATTATGGTTTCATTAGCTATTTGTGCCTTTTTATATGTCCTTTTATCCTTTGTTTTAACAGGAATGGTCAATTACAAATCATTGAACTACGCTGATCCAGTGGTATTCGCTTTAAACTATGTCAAATTAGGTAAACTAGCCTTCTTGATTACGATTGGTGCTCTAGCAGGGATGTTTACTATGATGCTCAATACTGTCTATGGTGGTTCTCGTTTGATTTACGCTTTAGGTCGAGACAAAATGATTCCCGCTGCCTTTGGTAAAATCGACAAGAAAGCTAAGATGCCAATTTTGTCCCTCAATACGATTACCATTTTGGCTGTTTTGTTAGGTGGCTTCGTTTCACTGAATGAATTAACTAGTCTAGTCAACATCGGAACTTTGGTCTCCTTTACTTTCGTAGCTTCAGGTATCATCAAATTACGTCATCGTAAAGATGTTCCCGAAAGTGAATTCAAAGTGCCATTTTATCCTTGGCTACCAATTATTTCAGTCATTCTCTGTGTCTTACTAATGACCCAAGTCAGCATCAATTCTTGGATAACTTTTATCGGTTGGTTTGCAATTGGTGTAGTTGTCTACTTCGCTTACGGATACAAAAAAGTCAATTAATCGTTATAACGGTTAAATCAATCTAAAAAATACCCCGTCAAATTGTCCATATATCGGCAATCTAACGGGGTATTTTATTACGCTTAGAACCTTTGCTAGGTTTTTAACAATAGTAAGTTTAATATCAAACTGAAAAGAGGAGATAACAATGAAATTTGGCAATCACTTGAAACAAGAACGACTCCGGCGTAAATTTACTCAGCAAAAAGTCGCACAGGACCTGAACGTCTCTAGACAAACTATTTCTAGTTGGGAAACCGAAAATAGCTATCCTGATATCAGTAGTCTGATTCGATTGAGTGATTACTACCAAGTTTCGTTAGATCAACTTCTCAAGGAGGATACTGGTATGACTGAATACTTAAAAAAACAAGAAATTTTGAAGAGCATTAGACCTATCATTTGGATTTTGACGACGATCGACATCTTGTTCCTAGGTTTTCTCATCTTGAGCATGGCCGACATTATTGAACTGACATCATTAGTCAGCATAATCATTGTTTCGATGGGGCTTTTGAACGTTATAGCGATGATTACTCTCGTTCGTTTTAGAAATAAAGTTGAACCAAAGACTAACGATAAATCTAAGCTTTTTAAGACGATACCTTTTCTAGTTGTCCTATCTTTAATCGCTGTTGTAGTCCTTTATTTTGCTGGTGAATACAAGTTCTCTGGTTTCTTTACCGGAGTATTTATTAGCCTTTTGGTAATTTTGATAGTGAAGAAGCGCAAAGACTAAGAAAGAACCTTCTTGTTAAAAAAATATAGCAATCCGGCGACTAATAAAATTACTACCCACAATTGAATTGGGAAGAAGAAAATCAAGAAAATTCCGCCAATAATTGGTGAAACCATTTCTGATAAAAACGTCGTTGCTACTACCGCCACAATCAACAATTTATCAAAACTTGGTAATAACTGAGCTGCCGCAAATCCTAAAATCATCGCTGCAAAAGTCAGAGGGAAAATATCTCCTCCACGCCAGTTGAAGTTTAAGCACCAAGATAGAAAAATCAATTTTAAAATTGCCATGCCGATTAAAAATAAAGCTGTTTTTTGCGACCAATCACTGACTAGTAAATGCAAACTGTGTTGACCTGAAAATAGTAATTCTGGTTCTAACAGCACGATACAGATAATACCCAAGGTTCCAACAGCTACTTTGGTTGGCAAAGAGAAAGAAATTTTAGACATTCGTTCCGTAAAGAATCGATATACCAACTTACAAATTCGAGCAAAAGCGATACCCAAAATCATCAATATCGGCACGATCCAAATTTGCCTTACATTCCAATTGGTTTGACCTAACTTCGTTACAAAGGATGGTTGGTCAGTTTGACGTAATAACAATCCGAAACTAATGACCCCATTGAGGGTAAAAATCCCATATAATAATTTTTTCTGTCTGACAATTTTAATAGCTTTAGGAGCTATTTCTCGATCGTATTTTTGGCGAAATGCAAAAGGATTAAACAACCGTTTCATTCGCTCGTTAAACTGAAGTTGTTTTAATTCATCATAATGAAAATATAAATAACGTAAATTATCAGCTTGCCAAATCGAGAGTGAAATAATGGCACTCAACAAGGCAGCTTCCGGCCCTACTCCAGCCCCAAAAGTCAAAATAACTAATGTTATCAATAAATTGACGAAAACATCTTGGTAGTCAATCGTCTGACTAGTTTTCAGCTCTACGATCGAATCATGCGCTGTCTTAGGAAGGTCAGGCCATTTTTTCAAAAGAAAATATAAAATAAAACCACCAACTGCTACTAACAAAATTTGTAACAGCTGGTTATTTGTCATCCAGACTAATTCTGATAATAAATTTTCAATTATTAAAAATAAAGCTGCAATCACGCCGATCACGGCACTTAAAATCAATCCATAACTAAATAATGCTAGTTTTTTTGTCATTTTCACACTCTTTTATAAGGTTATAAAAAAAACTCCACATAAAATGTGAAGTCTTCGTGATAAGGTGCATCGATTTTCCAAACGCTCACGCGCCAACCAAATTCCCTTATCTAGGTTTGGCACCGTCAGTAGTATGACATGTTTTACTATCACAAGTCAATTGTTTTATGAACTACATCTAGTTACCCTTTACCGAAATATTCGTATCCGTTTTCAAAATAGAAAGCTCACAAGCCCATCTGTAGCAACCTTTTTCTGCAAATGTTCCACATGGAACATCTAGTAGTAAAGCTCATATCTAGTCCTAGATATTGTGGCTCATTCCAATTATTTATTTGTTTAAAGTTTTAACTAAATCAAAACACAATTTATGACTTAAAATAGATGATTCTGGACTCACTGGGTTAGCTAGATGTTCACTCACAGCTTTGAGAAAGACCCGAATAATTGGATCAAAACCTCTTGTAACTAGAGTCTCTTCCCAATCTGGACGTGAAGCTTGTGTCGTCATCCCTGTTTTGAAAGTTTCCAAATGATTCAAATTAGTTACTGTTTGACGCGTTGTTTTTCCTTGAACAGTCGACAATTCTAAGTTGCTGCCACCTACCATATTGGTAATTACTTGAACGTGACTCTTTTGCCCTTCAATCGTGATATAGCCTTGTTCCAAATCACCTTCGTCATTAGTTACTACGAAGTTATTTACTCGTTCAATCTTTTCATCCATCAAATAAAGAGCTGTATCAACCGAATGAATCATCAAATCAAAAATAGCAAATTGTGCTGGTTGAGGTGAATTTTCACGGATTTTTTCTGAGACAATTGTCCGTTTATCCGCGATTTGTTTTAATTCCTGATCAAATGGTGCAAAACGACGATTGAAACCACAAGTCAACATCAGGTCTTTGGATTCAGCCAATTTGTACAATTCTTCAACTTGAGCCAAATCTTCTGAAATTGGCTTATCAACATAAACGTTAATGCCATTATTCAGTAATTGTTTAATAATTTGATAATGTGTTTTTGTTGGCGTATGTACGAATACTGCCAATGGTTTTTCGGCAATCAACTCGTCAAGTGTTTGGTGGAAATGTTTGAAACCATATTTAGCCTCTAGCATTTGTCCCTTTTGTTCATTGCGAGTAGTTAAATGCCACTCAAATTTATCTTGTAACGTAGCCATAACTGGCAAATAAGCTTTTTGTGCAATATTCCCTAAACCGATAACTCCGATTTTTTCCATACTATCACCTCTTAATATTCTTCGAGATACTTATCCGGTGAAATTAGCAGAACACTCTGCAATCGCTTTCGGGGTATCCGTTGCAATAATTTTACCACCATTGATAAAAATCTCTAAATCGTGCCCAACAGAATTGATAATTCTACCAATTATAACGGCGTTATATTTTTGCTTATCAATTGATAATTTCATTCCATTCTTTAGTGTAACCAGTTAAATGTTTATTCAAGAATTCATAATCAATTTTTCTAAGCATCTGCAATCTATCAACTTGTTTCAAATTGTTTTGATTCTTTTCAATTAGAAAATCTAAATACTGATAGTCTTTATCAGACTCACTATTTTTCAGAATGGCGGCCGTTTTGTAGCCAATGTAGTCATCTTCTTTAGGAAAAACAAATTTAATATTCGGATTAGCTTTTTGTATTTTTTGACCAACGATATCATCCACCACCGCAACGTATATCTCACCTGATTTCAGCATCTGACTTAAACCATTCGGATCATCATAGACTTTGAGAATATTTGGTTTTAAATTATTTAACTCCATAAACATCGTCTTGCTATCTAATTGACCCGTATCAACAAATACTGACGTTACTTGCTTGCGCTGATAATGACCTTGCACCATATAAAGCATTTGTGGACCTAATTCAGTTGTAATATTAGGCACTGCAATGCTGCTTTCTAACCCAGCATCCCACAACTGATCCCATGAATAAATTTCCCCGACTTTGTTAGCGTTATAGACTACACCCAAGCGTTTAACCTGATATGGAATACTATTCGTCTCCTTGGCTATTTTTTGTTGCTGCTTAGATAAAAGTCCAAAGTTCTTCAACTTGGAAAAATCTAATTTTTTAAACCGTGCTTCTTTATTGCCTGCCACAGCATCTTTTTGTAGCAGCTCAATAATATCAATTCCAGCATCGCTATTTTCTAAGCGTTCTTTATCATTTCCAAATTCTGTTTTAATCGTTAAATCGTATTTCTTACTGAATGGTTCCCAAATATCCCTTTTTTCTTGTCTAGAAGAATTCTTAAATGTGGAAATTGTTAAATCGTCCTTTGCTTGCGTACAACCACTTGCCAATAGGACAATCGTCGTCAATATAACGATAAATCCAATCCTTTTCTTCATCATGATTGATTCCCCTTATGCTTTTATTATTAGTTTCAGCATAACAAGAATTCTCATTTATTAAAAGAGATGAAATTTAGATAATCTTGTAACGTTATAGCGGCCAATGAGGTTCCAATTATCATTCGATAAATACTAGCCAATATAAAAAAAGAACCTCATCAGATTTTTACATCCAATGAGGTCCATTTTATTTATTTTGCTTCAGGTAATTTAGCAATCTTACCTTGTTCAATATAAACACTCAAAATACCAATATCAGCAGGGTTAACACCACTGATACGACTAGCTTGAGCAATTGTTTGAGGATTGATCTTGGTTAGCTTTTGAACTGCTTCAGTAGCTAAACTATCAACCTTTGTGTAATCAATACGTTCAGGAATCTTCTTTGATTCCATCTTCTTCAAACGTTCGATACGCATCTTTTCTTTCTTGATATAGCCATCATACTTAGTAGCGATTTCTACTTGTTCAGCCACACGGCGGTCAACTGGATAATCAGCTTCTCCAATCATGTCGATGATATCTGAATAGTGTACTTCTGGTCTTCTCAAGAAGTGATCAGCCAAAATTCCATCTTTCAATGGCTTCAAGTCATGTGCTTTCAAGAATGGTAGAGCCATCTTAGGTGTGATCATCTTACGTGAAAGGCGTTTTAATTCCATTTCAATAGTTTGACGCTTTTCTTTGAAGGCGTCATAACGCTTGTCACTAATTAAGCCTAATTTGTAACCATAGTCTGTTAAACGTAAATCGGCATTATCGTGACGCAAAATCAAACGATATTCAGCACGACTAGTCAACAAACGGTAAGGTTCGTTAGTTCCCTTAGTAACTAAGTCGTCAATTAAAACACCGATATAAGCTTCATCACGACGCAAGATAAATGGATCCTTACCTTCGGCACGTAAAGCAGCGTTGATACCAGCCATGATTCCTTGTCCAGCAGCTTCTTCATAGCCAGAAGTTCCGTTCATTTGACCGGCTGTAAAGAGGTTCTTAACAATCTTAGTTTCAAGGTTTAATTTCAATTGCCAAGGTTCGATAACATCGTATTCAATGGCGTAACCAGGACGCATCAACTTAGCATTTTCTAGTCCGGCTACAGAATGCAACATCTTCAATTGAACTTCTTCAGGCATTGAAGTTGAGAAATCACCTACGTAATATTCCTTAGTATCTTTACCTTCTGGCTCCAAGAAGATTTGGTGTCTTGGCTTGTCAGCGAAACGAACAATCTTATCTTCAATTGAAGGACAATATCTTGGTCCTACACCTTTGATCACACCAGAGAACATTGGTGCACGGTCAAGGTTTTCACGGATGATTTTGTGAGTATCAGCGTTTGTATAAGTCATCCAGCAAGAAATTTGATGTTGTAAGTAATTTGAATCTGGTGTCTCAAATGAGAAGTGGTTTGGTTCTTTGTCACCAGGTTGTTCAATTGTTTCGTCAAAGTTGATAGTGTTCTTGTTAACACGTGGAGGTGTACCAGTCTTGAAACGTGTCAATTTGAAACCATGCTTTTCAAGATCTTCTGAAAGTTTGATTGAAGGAATACTGTTATTAGGACCTGATGAATACATCAATTCTCCAATAATAATCTTTCCTCGTGAAGAAGTACCAGCTGTCAAAACTACTGACTTAGCGTGATATCTAGCTCCAGTTGCTGTGACGATACCTTTGCAGACACCATCTTCAACAATCAATTTTTCGGCGATTCCTTGACGCAATGTCAAATTAGGCTCGTCTTCTAGAACATCTTTCATCATACGGTGATACATGTTCTTATCAGCTTGAGCACGCAAGGCACGAACCGCTGGACCTTTACCAGTATTGAGCATTCTCATTTGAATGTAGGTCTTATCAATGTTGCGACCCATTTCTCCACCTAAGGCATCGATTTCACGAACAACGATTCCTTTAGCGGGTCCACCAACGGAAGGATTACATGGCATAAAAGCGACCATATCCAAGTTGATAGTAATTAAAAGTGTTTTTTGGCCCATTCTGGCAGCAGCCAAAGCAGCTTCTGAACCAGCGTGACCGGCACCTACAACGATGACGTCATAAGTCTCTGAATCAAATTCCTTAATATCCATTTCTTCATTCACCTATATAATTATTTTCCTAAACAAAATTGTGAGAATAGTTGTGTAATCAATTCATCTTGATAACTTTCACCGGTAATTTCTCCGAGAGTGTCCCAGCAAGCCGTCATATCGATTTGTACTAGATCGATAGGCATTCCTGCTTCAATTCCAGAAATAACGTCATTGAGGCTATTTTTGGCTTTACGGAGCAAACCTGCTTGACGAGCACTAGTAATAATGACGTTGCTGCTGTTGTTATCTTCGATTCCGGCATTGAACAATTTACTGATTGTTTGTTTGATAGTTTCAATTCCGTCATTCTTGATTGCTGAAGTCTTCAAGATCACATCGTCAGCTTTCAATTGCACCACTGATTCAGGCGTAATCACAGGCATCAAATCTACTTTGTTAAAGATTACGATTCGACGTTTATCTTGAGTAGCATCGAGTAATTCCAAATCGTCCTCTTCTAATTCACGACTAGAATCTAAGACTAGAATGACCAAATCTGCACCCTTTAAAGCTGCCTTAGAACGCTCAACACCAATTTTTTCAACCTTATCTTCAGTATCACGAATACCAGCCGTATCGATCAATTTCAAAGGCACACCGTCGATATTGACGTATTGTTCAACCACATCTCTAGTTGTCCCGGCAACATCAGTTACGATTGCTTTCTCTTCATCCAAAAGGCGATTCAACAAACTGGATTTACCAACATTTGGCTTTCCGACAATAGCGGTAGCTAATCCGTGTTGTAAAATTTCACCACTATCAGCAGTTTTTAATAAACTGTCGATACTCTTGCTGACAGTCTTGGCTTTTTCTAAAAGCATCTTCGTAGTCATCTGGTCAGTATCATATTCTGGATAATCAATATTTACTTCTACTTGAGCTAATGAATCCAAGATTTCTTGACGCAAATTAGAGATCAAATGATGCAAATTTCCATCCAATTGATTAACAGCTACTTGCATAGCTTTGTCCGTTTTGGCACGGATCAAATCCATCACTGATTCAGCTTGCGTTAAATCGATTCGACCATTCAAAAAGGCACGTTTAGTAAATTCACCTGGTTCGGCCATTCTAGCGCCATAAGCTAACAATAATTGCAGAACTTTGTTAGTAGCAACTATACCCCCGTGGGTATTTATTTCGATGATATCTTCTCGTGTGAAAGTCTTTGGTGCTCGCATTACAGAGACCATAACTTCATCGATCAATGAATTATCGCTAGGGTCGTAAATGTGACCGTAGTTGATTGTGTGACTGGCAACTTTAGCTAAATCACGTCCCTTGAAAACTTTTTTGGCAACATCAACTGCTTGATCTCCTGACATCCTGACGATTGAGATAGCACCTTCCCCAGGAGGCGTCGAAATTGCAGCAATAGTGTCATATTCGGTTACTGAACTTGGCATAAAATATTTCCTTCCTTGTTTTTGAGCATAAAAAAAGTGCATAATCCGCCAATGTTTGACGGAAAAGCACCTTGACTACTTTTCTATATACGATATATGAATAATTTCAAAAAACATCTTAACGAGATTTTTTGAAATTGTCAATTATTTTCGATTCTTGTAAACACGTTTCTTAGCTTTTCTAAGTCGACGTTGTTTTTCTTTCTCAGCTTCCGCAGCTTCTCTTTGTTCACGACGATACTTGAACGGATTTTGGAAAGCCAATGTCTGGAGAACTTGGAACGCATTAGTTATTACCCAGTAAATTGTAATAGCTGATGGGAAAGTTAATGCTGGTACGAAGATAAAGATTGGCATAACCCAAGTCATGATCTTTGTCGTCGAATTTTGTGTTGGCTGTGAGTAGCTAGAAATGTAAGTACTTAAGAAAGTAAATACAGCCGCTAAGATAGCCATAATGTAATATGGATCGGCCTTACCAAGTTGCATCCATAAGAAACTACCATTACGAAGTTGAGTTGTCTTATAAATAGCTTGATACAAAGCAAACATAACTGGTAGTTGAATTACCAATGGCAAACATCCAGCTACTGGGTTTACTCCCGCCTCACTATAAAGTTTTTGTGTCTCATCACGTAGTTTTTGTTGAGTGTCCACATCTTTAGCAGAATATTTCTTTTGAAGAGCCTGCATTTGAGGTTGGATCTTCATTTGCTTATTCATACTCTTGATTTGGTACCAGTTAAGTGGCAACAAGATAACTCTCACTAAAATAGTGAAGATGATGATTGCCCATCCATAACTATTATTCACTAATGAAGCTAACCAAAGAATGAATCTAGAAAAACTATAAATAACGTAATGATCCCAGAATCCCGTACTATTACTTGTGATTGGCTCGTTTAGGTTTGAACATCCAGCTAAAACCAAGACAACACTAAGTAATAGAGCAACACCTATGTATTTCTTTAAGCTTTTTTTATTCACTTTTACACCTATTAGTCATATTTTTTAACTCTATTTTAATACATTACCTAATTTCAATAAATGTACAATATTTTTTTTCGTCTCAAACATATCTAAATCTACTGCCGGTTTTCTAGCTATAATCAAGAAATCCAATTCAGCAGGAAGCTCTGGCTTCAATTCTAATAGTGATTGGCGTACGTATCTTTTAATACGATTACGACCAACTGCTGTATGTGAAACTTTTTTTCCGACTGAAAGTCCTACACGAAAATGTTTTTGTCCCTCTTTAGGCATCTTGTATAAGACAAAATTGCGATTTGCAACTGAAGCCCCGTTGGAATAGACATATTGAAACTCATTTTCTTTTTTTATTCGATAGCTTTTTCTCATATGTCACCAGTCTACTCTCGTTTTGTAATAAAAAAAGACCACCAAATGTTTAGTGATCCTTCAAAACTAAGCTGATAATACTTTACGACCCTTTTTACGGCGTCTTGCTAAAACTTTGCGACCATTACTTGTACTCATTCTCTTCATGAAACCATGGACGCGTTCACGGTGACGCTTCTTTGGTTGAAATGTTCTCTTTGTAGTCATCAGTAAACCTCCTGACTCTTATATTTAATTAAAATTCACTTCTTCAGACAATTGCTTAACTAGCATATCATGTTATGACGATTTTTTAAATAACTAATTTCCTATAAATACAAGTTTTTTTTAGAAAGTTTTTCGCAATTTCAATTGTGGATAAAAAAATAAAACTTTCATAACCTTTTTTATCCACAGACGTTTTAACAGAGTTTTGCCCTGTGGATTTTTACTGTGTTTTAGTTTTCCACAGGATTGTTTATTTTTTGTTTTTTCTTTGTAACAGCTGAAATAAAGGCTTTTTCTTGACTGTTAATTGTGGATAACTGTGTTAATAATTATCCACAGCCTATATTTTCCACAGAGATGTGGATTAAGAAATTACCCGTTGTTATTTCTTCTAAATTTAAACGTGTGTTCTGTGGAAAACTATTGTTTAGAATGATAAACTATAAACTGTCATTTTAGGGAAAAAATTATCCACAACTACAGATTGGGGGGAAATAATTGCAAAATATTAATAACTCAACAGATCCAAAGCTGACTGAATTTTGGGATTTCTTTACTAATAAGTTAAGATCTCAATTAACTTCAGTCAGCTATTCGACTTGGGTTGAAAGTGCTGATCCCTTATGCATTGATGGAAATAACATTTATATTTCTGTACCAACCAAGCTTCACAAAGATTATTGGGAACGTAACTACACAGAAAAAATTGCTATTTACTCATATGAATTTAATGGAACTGAACTAAATCCAATAATTGAAAACGATGAAGACAAAACAAAAAAAGAGGAGCAAACTATTGCTCCCCACATTGAACCAGAAACTACTTCTGCTCAGCCTAAACATGTTTTTCATAATTCGCATTTAAATCCGAAATATACTTTTTCTTCTTTTATTGTTGGTAGCGGTAATCAGATGGCACATGCGGCTGCACTTGCGGCTGCTGAAGATCCAGGTGGAGTATACAATCCACTCTTCATCTATGGAGGCGTTGGTTTAGGGAAAACACATTTAATGCAAGCCGTCGGTCATCAAATGATCAAACTAGATCCATTGGCCAAAGTTAAATATGTGACTAGCGAAACCTTTGCGAATGACTTTATCAATTCAATTCAAACGAGAACTCAAGACGAATTTAGACAAGAATACCGAAACGTCGATCTACTATTAATAGATGACGTTCAATTTTTCGCTAAAAAAGAGGGGACTCAAGAAGAATTCTTCCATACTTTTAACGAGCTTTACGAAAATGGCAAGCAAATCGTGATGACTTCAGATCGTTTGCCTAAAGAAATCCCAGAATTGCAAGCACGTTTAGTTTCTCGATTTACTAGCGGTCTTTCAGCTGATATTACAGCACCGGATCTTGAAACTAGAATTGCCATTCTGCGCAACAAAGCTAAAGCTGAACACCTAGAAATTCCAAATGACACACTATCTTACATTGCAGCGCAAGTTGACACGAATGTACGTGAACTTGAGGGTGCACTTATTCGCGTTCAAGCTTATTCGACGACTCAAAATACTGATATTACTAAATCAGTCGCCGCTGATGCTTTGAGAGATTTCAAACGAACTAACGACCGCAACGGACTTTCGATCAGCAAGATTCAAAGTAAAGTTGCCAAATTTTATCACGTGACCGTTCAAGATATCAAAGGTAAGAAGCGGGTAAAATCAATCGTTGTTCCACGACAAATCGCGATGTATTTATCTCGAGAACTAACTGATAAGTCTCTACCACAAATCGGAATGGAATTTGGCGGTAAAGACCACACGACAGTAATGCATTCTTGTGATAAAATATCCGAATTGCTCATTAAAGATGCTGACTTGAAACGCTCAGTCAACGAACTAAAAGATGACCTCAGAAATTAACATGTTAACAACTTTGAGTTTTTCCCACAGTTATCCACAGCTGTTAATAACATGTATTTTTCTATAAGAATCAACCATCAGAAGAGTTTTCCACAGTTTTAACAGTGCCTACTACTACTTCTATCTTTATATTAATTAATTAAAAAAGGGAGTTACCTATGAAATTTTCTATTGATCGATCAAAGTTCATTAATCAAACTAGTAACGTTCAACGAGCAATTTCGACAAAGACAACTATTCCTATTTTGACAGGAATGAAATTAGATCTTTCGGAATCAGGCTTAACAATTACAGGAAGCAATTCAGATATTTCCATCACATCATTTATTTCGAAAGATGATAACGATAACGACTTGAAAATCGAAAGTACTGGTTCAATTGTTTTACCAGCTAGATTTTTCAATGAAATCATCAAAAAACTTCCTGGCGACAATTTTGAATTAGAAGTTTTGAACAATAATCAAACTCTAATCAAATCTGGAGTTTCAGAATTTACAATTAACGGCTTAGATGCTGTAAATTATCCACATCTTCCCGAAGTAGAAACTGATAATCAATTAGTTTTACCAACTGATGTTTTCAAAGAAGTTGTTAACCAAACTGTTATCGCTGTTTCAACTCAAGAAAGTCGTCCAGTTCTAACTGGTGTTAACTTCTTGATCACAAGCGAAGGCCTAACAGCAGTTGCAACTGATAGTCACCGTCTTTCACAAAGAAAGATCAACATCACTAGCGATGAAGACTACAACTTGATCATTCCTGGTAAGAGTTTGACTGAATTAGTTAGAACTATCAGCGACACAGTCAAAGAAATCTCAATGTCGATTTCAGAAAACCAAGTTTTATTCAGTTTTGACAATATTATGTTCTACTCAAGATTGCTTGATGGAAGATATCCTGAAACTGACCGCTTGATTCCTGATGAATCCAATACTCGTTTGACTTTTGATTCATCAAGTTTTCTAGCTTCAGTTGAACGTGCTTCACTTCTTTCTCATGAAAGTAGAAACAACGTTATCAAGTTAGAAATCAAGGCTGTTGATAAAAAAGCCACTCTTTACGGAAATTCACCAGAAGTTGGTACCGTAGAAGAAGTTCTTGATTGCGAAAATATCGAAGGCGACGATTTGGAAATTTCGTTCAACCCTGATTATCTAAAGGATGCTTTAAGATCATTCGGAAGTAACACAAATATTGAAATGAGTTTTACTTCTCCATTACACCCATTTACTTTAAGACCGGTGGAAGATCGCGATAATTTCGTTCAACTTATCACCCCAGTACGAACATTTTAATGTGAATAACTCAAAATAGACTGAACTTTCGGTTTGGTCTATTTTTTTTGTTGTTTTAAATTTAAAGCCGGTATATTAGCGATTGGACTTTTTTAAAGTAATTTTAGTGGGTGGATACTCATTATTTCAAAAATTGCTCAAATCGCCTGATATTTCGTTCTAAGTTGTCTTTTATTGTGAAAACAACTATAATATTGTTATGTCATTAATGGATAAATCTAATAAATAGGGTGTTACTATGTCTGAAAAAATTAAGCTAGAAACTGAATTCATTACTTTAGGTCAATTATTGAAAGATACCGGAGTCATTGCTACTGGCGGTCAAGCCAAGTGGTTTTTACGAGAAAATTCAGTATTACTTAATGGCAGTCCTGAAGATCGCCGTGGTAAAAAGTTGCGCTCTGGAGACGTCGTCGTTGTTGGTGAGCAAACTTTTGAAATTGAATAAATGTTTGTTAAAGAATTAAAACTTCAAAATTATCGCAACTACGAATCCTTAAACGTCAATTTTTCACCCGCAATCAATGTTTTTTTGGGAGAGAATGCTCAAGGCAAGACCAATTTATTAGAGTCTATGTACTTTTTAGCTCTGACGAGAAGTCATCGGACTAGCAATGACAAGGATTTAATTAGATGGGGTAGTGATTTTGCCAGAATTTCTGGGACGGTGATCAAAGATAATTCCAGTCGTTTGAAACTAGATTTGGTTATCAGCAAGTCAGGTAAAAAAGCGAAATTGAATAATTTAGAACAACGTAAGTTATCCAGTTATATCGGTAATTTGAATGTTGTTCTTTTTTCGCCAGAAGACCTTTCGATTGTTAAAGGCAATCCCGGAATTCGCCGCAAGTTCATTGATATGGAATTTGGTCAAATGTCTGCGCAATATTTGAAGACAATGAGCCAATTCAAAGCTGTTTTAAAGCAAAGAAATGCTTATTTAAAAAAACTTCAGCATCATCAAGCAAACGATATGATTTATTTAGACGTCTTGTCGGATCAATTTTCGGCTTACTGTGCTGAAGTTATTTTTTCGCGTTTACAATTTTTGCAAAAACTGCAAGACCATATTGAAAAGATTCATGCAAACATAACTGAAGATAATGAAAAACTCAAAATTGTTTACAATACCTTTTTCAATACAGACGGGAAAACTCTTGAAAATATATATGATGTTTTCAAAGATAATTTCAAACAAAACTATCAAAAAGAAATCAAACGCGGCGTGACCTTATTTGGGCCACATCGTGACGATATTAAATTCTTAGTCAATGAGAAGAATGTCCAAGATTTCGGTTCTCAAGGTCAGCAACGTTCAGTTGCGTTGAGTTTGAAACTAGCCGAAGTCGAGTTAATCAAAGATCAGGTAGGAGATTATCCGATTTTGTTATTGGATGATGTTCTATCGGAACTAGATCATAAGAGACAGACGCATTTGTTGTCGTCAATTAAAGAAGGTATTCAAACCTTCATTACAACGACTTCAATTGACGATGTCGATCCAGAATTAGTTAAAAATCCTAATATTTTAAATATTAATAATGGCAAAGTTCAACAGGAGGAGATTTAATGGCTGAAGACAGAAAAGCTGAGCTAGAAAAAAGAGAAGAACAAGTCGAAGAATACGACGCGAGTCAAATTCAAGTTCTTGAAGGACTAGAGGCTGTTCGTAAACGTCCCGGTATGTATATTGGGTCGACTAGTAAACAAGGTTTACACCATCTTGTTTGGGAAATTATTGATAATGGTATTGATGAAGCTTTAGCTGGTTTTGCTACAAAAATCGAAGTAACTGTTGAACCAGATAATTCCATTACCGTAACCGATGATGGTCGTGGTATTCCTGTCGATATTCAAAAGAAGACAGGTAAGCCTGCTCTAGAAACTGTTTATACTATCTTGCATGCCGGTGGTAAATTCGGCGGTGGCGGATACAAGGTTTCTGGTGGTTTGCACGGTGTTGGTGCCTCTGTAGTTAATGCGTTGAGTAGTGAACTAGATGTTCAAGTTGTCCGTGGCGGCAAACGTTATGGAATCGACTTTGAACGTGGAAAAGTTAAACATTCAATGCACGTTTTAGGAGACGCTGGTGAATTTGAACATGGAACTCGTGTTCATTTCGTACCCGATCCAGATATCTTTACGGAAACAACTGTTTACGATGACAAAGTTTTAACAACTAGAATTCGTGAATTGGCTTTCTTAAATAAGGGATTGAAACTTACATTTACAGATAAAAGAGCCGATACAGCTGAAAAATTAGTTTTCCACTATGAGGGTGGAATTAGAAGCTACGTTGAATATTTGGACAAGGAAAAAGACGTTCTATTCGACCAACCAATCTATCTTGAAGGTGTTCAAGACGGAATCACAGTCGAAGTTTCCTTGCAATATACTGACGAGTTCCATACTAATTTGATGACTTTCGCTAATAACATCCACACTTATGAAGGTGGTACTCACGAAGTTGGTTTCAAGACAGCTTTGACTCGTGTTATTAACGATTACGCTCACAAAAATAAACTATTAAAAGACACTGAAAAATTGTCCGGTGAAGATGTTCGTGAAGGAATGACTGCCGTTGTTTCTATCAAGCACCCAGACCCACAATTTGAAGGTCAAACTAAGACAAAATTAGGAAATTCTGATGCTAGAACTATCACTGATCGTCTCTTCAGTGAACATTTCTCTAAGTTCTTGATGGAAAATCCTGACGTTGCTAAGAAGATTGTTGAAAAAGGTTCACTTGCTACCAAAGCTCGTTTAGCTGCTAAGAGAGCTCGTGAAGTAACTAGAAAACAAAATGGTCTAGAAATCAGTAATCTTCCTGGTAAATTGGCTGATAACTCAAGTAAAGATCCAGAAATTTCTGAATTATTCATCGTCGAGGGTGATTCTGCCGGTGGTTCTGCTAAGACTGGTCGTTCCCGTTTGACTCAAGCTATTTTGCCAATCAGAGGTAAGATTTTGAACGTTGAAAAAGCCTCAATGGACAAGATTTTGGCTAACGAAGAAATCAGAACCCTCTTTACAGCTATGGGTACTGGTTTTGGAGAAGACTTCGATATTTCTAAAGCTAGATATCACAAAGTTATCATCATGACCGATGCCGATGTCGATGGTGCGCATATTAGAACCTTGTTGTTGACATTGCTTTACAGATACATGCGTCCGGTCGTTGATGCAGGATATGTTTATATCGCCAAGCCACCTTTGTATCAAGTTCGTCAAGGTAAGATGATGAGATACTTTGATACTGATAAAGAAAAAGATGACTTCGTTGAACAATTGCCACCAAAGCCAGAACCAAAGATCCAACGTTACAAGGGTCTTGGTGAAATGGATGCGGATCAATTGTGGGAAACAACTATGGACCCAGAAAAGAGAAGATTGGACCGTGTTAACTTGGATGATGCAATTGAAGCTAACAAGATTTTCTCAATGTTGATGGGTGATAAAGTTGAACCTAGAAGAGAATTCATTGAAGCAAATGCACGTTATGCAGAAGTAGATTATTAAGGAGGATGGCAATTTAATGGCAGATCATAGAATAGAAAATGTTAACTTGACAGAAGTCATGAAGAATTCCTTCGTTGACTACGCTGCTAGTGTTATTGTGTCACGTGCGCTACCAGACGTTCGTGATGGCCTCAAACCAGTTCATCGTCGTATCCTTTATGGTATGAATGAATTAGGTGTTACACCTGATAAACCATACAAGAAGAGTGCTCGTTTCGTTGGTGACATTATGGGTAAGTATCACCCCCATGGTGACTCCGCTATTTATGAATCAATGGTTAGAATGGCGCAGGATTTCAGTTACCGTTATCCATTAGTTGATGGACACGGAAACTTTGGTTCAATCGATGGTGATCCACCTGCTGCTATGCGTTATACCGAAGCTAGAATGAGTAAGATGGCAGTGGAAATGTTGCGTGATATCAACAAAGATACTGTTGACCTTATTCCTAACTACGATGGTGAAGAAAAAGAACCGACTGTTTTGCCAGCTAGATTCCCTAATCTTTTGGTTAACGGAGCTACCGGTATCGCTGTTGGTATGACAACTAATATTCCATCACACAACTTAAAAGAAGTTATCGATGCTTTGCACATTTTGATGAGAAACAAAGATGCAACAGTCGCTGACTTGATGAAAGCAATTCCCGGACCAGATTTCCCAACTGGTGGTATCATCATGGGTCGTTCTGGTATCAGAAAAGCTTATGAACATGGTCGTGGAACAATTATCTTGCGTGCCAAAGTTGACGTTGTAACGAAGAAGAGTGGCGCTGAACAAATCATCGTTACTGAACTTCCATATATGGTCAATAAAGCTAAGTTGGTTGAAAGAATCGCTGATTTAGCACGTGAAAAGAAGATTGAAGGAATTACTGATCTAAACGATGAATCCGATCGTGAAGGTATGCGTATCGTTATCGACCTTCGCCGTGATATGAGTGCTTCAGTTGTTTTGAACAATCTTTATAAATTGACGCAACTTCAAATTTCTTATGGTATCAACATGGTTGCTATCGTTGGTAAGACACCTAAAGTCTTCTCACTAAAAGGCGTTTTGGTTGAATACTTGAAGCACCAAGAAGTTGTTATCAGAAGAAGAACTGAATATGAATTAAGACGTGCTCAAGCTCGGGCTCACATTCTTGAAGGATTGAGAATTGCTTTGGATCACATTGATGAAATCATCAAGATCATCCGTGGCTCTCAAACCTCAGCTGTAGCTAAGCAAACTTTGATGGACAAGTTCAAGTTATCTGACAAACAATCACAAGCTATCCTAGATATGCGTTTGGTTCGTTTGACAGGTTTGGAACGTGACAAAGTTGAAGCCGAATACCAAGATTTGTTAGTAAAAATTGCTGACTACAAAGATATTTTGGCTACACCTGAACGTGTTGATAAAATCATCTACGACGAATTGCTTGAAATTCAAGAAAAATTCGGGGATGACAGAAGAACTGAAATCCGTGCTAGTGAAGTTGCCAACATCGAAGATGAAGATTTGATTGAAGAAGAAAACATCTTGGTTGTTTTGACACACAATGGCTACATCAAACGTTTGTCAGCGGATGAATTCCGTGTTCAAAATCGTGGTGGCCGTGGTGTTCAAGGAATGGGTGTGCATGATGATGATTTCATTGAACAAATGATTTACACATCAACTCATGACCGTCTCTTGTTCTTCACTAATGCTGGTAAGGTTTACCGTATCAAAGGTTACGAAGTTCCTGAATATGGACGGACAGCCAAAGGTATTCCAGTTATCAACTTGTTGAATATCGAAAAAGGCGAGAAGATTCAAACCGTCATCAATGTCGATAAAGATGTTGATCCAGAGAAGTCCTTCTTGTTCTTCGTTACTAAGCAAGGAACTGTTAAACGTACACCAGTAACTGATTTCGCTAATATTAGACATTCTGGTCTTCGTGCCATTACTCTAAAGGACGAGGATGAGTTAACTAATGTCTTCTTAACTAATGGTGAAAAAGTTATCGTTATTGGTACTCACAAGGGTTATGCCGTGACATTCAAGGAAAGCGATGTTCGTCCAATGGGAAGAACTGCTGCTGGTGTTCGTGGTATTAAACTGCGTGACGAAGATTACGTTATTGGTTCATCGATTGCTGAAACTGGTCAAGAAGTGCTAACTATTTCCGAAAAAGGTTATGGTAAGAGAACTTCAGTTGAAGAATATCCAGTTAAAGGTCGTGGTGGTAAAGGTATCAAGACCGCCAACGTTACCGAAAAGAATGGTCCAATTGCTGGATTGATGGTCGTCAATGGTGATGAAGATATCATGTTGATCACGGATAAAGGTGTTATGATTCGTTTTGATGTTCAAAGCGTTTCACAAACTGGACGTGCAACTTTAGGTGTCAGATTGATTAAAGTTGACGATGATTCAATCGTTTCAACAATGACTAAGATTGCTGAAGATGAGTCAGAATCAAGCGATGAAGATTCAACTGAATCAACAGATGAAACTACTGAAAACAAAGAAGATTAAAAAATAATCGTTTCTGCGTAATTTGATTATGTATCCAAATAGGGATGCGTGTCAGGCAGAAACGATTTTTTTGTTTTTAGTTCTAGTAATTGGAGAAAGTTTATGATAAACTTATACTTCGTGAGTATAAAATGTAGTTAATTTATGCTCCTTGTTCTTTCGAAAAGAGAGAACCATTAGACCATAAGGAGGTGTACAGTCATGGCTGAAGCACATTACGAAATCACATATATCATTAAACCTGATATGGAAGAAGACGCAAAGAAGGCATTGATCGAACGTTTCGACAAGATTCTTGCTGACAACGGCGCCAAAGTAATCGACTCAAAAGACTGGGAAAAGAAACGTTTAGCATACGAAATTGCTAATTATAAAGAAGGTATCTACCACATTATTAACGCAGATGCTGAAAACGATGAAGCAATTAACGAATTCGACCGTCTTTCAAAGATTGAAGATAACATTCTTCGTCACATGATCGTTAGACGCGAAGACTAATCTTGTTTCACGTGAAACAATTTAAGGAGGCAGATAAATGATTAATCGAGTAGTTTTAGTTGGACGCCTGACACGTGATCCTGAATTAAGATACACTGCTAATGGAGCAGCGGTTGCCAGTTTTACAGTTGCTGTAAACAGACAATTTACTAATTCTCAAGGTGAACGTGAAGCCGATTTTATCAATTGTGTCATTTGGAGAAAAGCTGCCGAGAATTTTTCTAATTTCACTAACAAAGGTTCTCTTGTAGGTATTGATGGACGTCTTCAAACACGTAACTATGAAAACCAACAAGGACAACGAGTATATGTAACAGAAGTAGTTGTAGAAAACTTCTCCTTGTTAGAATCTCGTGCCGAAAGTGAAAAGAGAAATTCCGGTGCTGGTTCCAATCAAGCACCTAGCTATAATAACAACAACAATCAATCAAGTCAGTCTCCATTTGGAAATAATAATAACAACAATTATGGAAATAACGCTGGCAACGGCAATTTCGATAATAGTAACAACAATTCTAATAACAATAATCAATCTAACAATTCTAACAATAATAATGGCGATCCTTTTGCTAACAACAGCAAGCCGATTGACATTTCTGATGATGATTTACCATTTTAATATAGAAGGGAGCAATCTATAATGGCCCAACAAAGAAGAGGCGGACGTAGAAGACGTAAAGTTGACTTCATCGCTGCTAACCATATCGAATACATCGATTATAAAGATACAGAATTACTTAAGAGATTTATCTCAGAACGTGGTAAGATTTTGCCAAGACGTGTTACAGGTACAAGTGCTAAGAACCAACGTAAGCTTACTGTAGCTATCAAGAGAGCAAGAATCATGGCTCTATTACCATTCGTTGCTGAAGACTAATTCTTCGCAGTTAATTAAAGATCACTTTGATGGTGGTCTTTTTTTTATGCGCTCTTTGCGGCTTTGCCGCTTAGAACGCATTATGCAAGCGACCAAAGGTCATCTTGCAGATCAATTTATAAATACGATAGGCATCATGTTAGAAAGAGAATAATCTCAATCTAAAATGGTGTCTTTTCTATCCCCAAAATAATTATCAGTTATCGCCAATGATACCGCTTACCAAAATATGTCACATATATTTGACAAAACAAATAATCAAATTGTATACTATAAATGTAAAATATATATGACATTTTTTTGAAAGAAAAAAGGTGTAGTTATGAATCACGTTCGTGAATATCGTCGTGCCAAGAAGTTATCGCAAATGGCACTGGCGGAAAAAGTCGGTGTAGCTCGTCAGACAATCAATCTGATTGAGAATGATAAATACAACCCATCATTAGATTTATGTTTGAAATTAGCCTGGGTGTTGGATACAGACTTAAATACGTTGTTTTGGAGAGATAAAGAGGAAAGTTAAAGTATACCTAAAATTAAGGGGATGGAACGCATGAAAAAGCTAGATAAAAAACTCATCAAATGGTTCATTGGGAAAAACGTCTTCGTGGATGAAAGAATCCAAAAAGAAGTCGGCATCTTTGCTACGAGAACGGTATTTGTTTTGTTTGTCTTTGAATTAGTATTTGGCTTTGGAATCAGTGTTTATGCATCCAATACTCAAACCACAGATTTTGAAACCTTATTTTACATAGCTACCTTTGTTCAAGCTATTGGGGCACTCATTCTCATTTATGGATTCATGATCATCCCCATGGGTAAGAAAAGACTCCTCGTAAAAGAAGTCAGTCCAGAAGATAAAAAGGAATTTGTCAAAGGACTACAACACAGTTGGGTCAGAATAGCACCACTTGAATTTGTTGGCTTTTGGGTAGTGCATTCTTTATTCTATTTTAATGAAGGCTATTTTAAAATCTTATTCAGTTTTAAAGAGATAATCTCAGCTTTGATTTTCACAACCTTTTTCACAATTTTTATGTCTCTTTATGAAAGAATGCATGTAAAAACTATCAAAGATGATGAATAAGTAATCAACATCAGGATTCTCAAAGTATATCGGGAATTCTGGTGTTTTTATTTCCAAAAGCTAATGATTTTAAGACTTGATTTTCGATGTAATATATAGAAGAAAGAAGAAGTCGGCTGTGATAAAATTAAAGGGTATATCTAAGAGGGGACTAATATGAAAAAGATAAAAGCTAATCTGAAATTCTTCCTTTCTCGAGTTGATCATTCAACTCAATTAACAGCGGTCTCTTTGATTGTGATGTTGTTTTCGATTTTAATCGTCGGCTTGATTCACGGTTCTATTGCCGGGTATATCCAAGCCATCTTAGTGATTATTTCGTTGATTTTATTTGTTTATCTCTTCCTTTTATTAGGTGAGAAGGCAGGTAAATATACTAACAATTTGCAATATCGAATTGATCGGGGAACAGACAACAGTTTCGTTGAGTATCCTTTGGGCATACTTTTGTACGATACTGATAAACAGATTCAATGGGTAAATCCTTACTTTGTCGAAAAGACAGGCTTTAATCCATCCAACAGTATGACGATTGCGGACGTTTCGGCTCAATTATCAAGTTTGGTCGATGACGTGGGTCATGCTGATAATCGTACTATTCAAATAGATGACAAAGATTTTTTGGTGCAAATTCAACCAGAATTAAAAGTAATCTATTTGTTTGATATTACACATTATTCAAAAATTGAAAAAAGATATGAAGATAATCGTTCGGTCATTGGCCAAGTTTATTTGGATAATTATGCCGAAATTACTCAATCAATGAGTGATCGTGATATTTCTAATTTGGACAACTACGTTACTAACGAATTGTCAAATTGGGCCTTTGATCAGCAAATGTTTTTGAAGAGAATTGATGATGACCATTTCTTCATTATGGCTTACACAGGTAAAATCTTTACAATGGAGAAAAATGGTTTTAAAATTCTTGATACGATTCGTGAATATACTTCGCAACAAAATGTGCCTTTGACTTTGAGTATGGGCTTTTCTTACGGTGTCGATGATTTGGATAAATTGAACACTGAAGCGCAAAAGAATCTTAACCTAGCACTAGGTCGTGGGGGCGATCAAGTCGTCGTTAAAGAAATTGGTGAGAAAGCTCGTTTCTACGGTGGAAATACTGATCCGATGGAAAAGAGAACTCGTGTCCGGGCTAGAATGATCAGTGAAGCTCTACAAGAATTGTTGAAGGATAGCGACCAAGTTATCGTTATGGGACACTCGCATCCCGATATGGATGTTTTAGGTTCATCTTTAGGTATTAGACGAATTTCCTTGATGAATAACACACCATGTAAGATCGTGATCAATCCCAATACTTTGCATTCTGATGTCAGTCGACTTTTGACCATGGCTAAAGAAGAACCGGATATTCAAAAGGATATCATTTCACCAGAGGAGTCAGTTGTTCTTAAAACGCCAAAAACTTTAATCGTGATGGTCGACCATTCTAAGCAAAGTATTTCAATCAACCCTAACTTGATCGATGGCGACAATAATAAAGTCGTTGTTATCGACCACCATAGACGTGGCGAGGAATTCCCAGAGAATCCAATGTTGATCTACATTGAGCCATATGCTTCATCAACCAGTGAATTGATTACCGAAATGCTTGAGTACCAACCTAAGAATAAGAAAGCTATCGAGAAGATCGAAGCTACAGCTTTGTTGGCCGGAATTACCGTCGATACGAAGTCATTCTCACTTAGAACTGGTACGAGAACTTTCGATGCCGCTAGTTACTTGCGTTCTGTGGGTGCTGACGAAACTATCATTCAAAATGTTTTGAAAGAGAATGTCGATTCATTTATTCAGAAGAGTCATTTGATTGAAACAATTACGATGGTCAATGGTAATATGGCAGTATGTTTCGGTGAAGAAGACAAGACTTATGATCCTGTCATCGTAGCCCAAGCCGCTGATACATTGTTGTCACTAGATAATGTTGAAGCATCATTTGTCATTAGCAAACGTCCCGATGGTCGAGTAGGGATCTCGGCTAGAAGTTTGGGTAATGTTAATGTACAAGTTATTATGGAAAAACTTGGTGGTGGTGGACACTTGTCTGATGCCGCAACACAAATTTCTGATGCTACGGTAGAAGAAGCCAAGGAACAATTAGTTGCAGTTTTGACTGATTCGGAGAAGAAATAGAGGAGGACTAGAAATGAAAGTTATTTTCCTAGAAGATGTAAGAGGTAAAGGTAAAAAGGGTGAACTAAAGAACGTTGCTGACGGTTATGCCCAAAACTTTTTGATCAAAAATAAAAAGGCTATTGAAGCCACTAAACAAAATGTTGCTAAATTAAAGGCTGAACAAAATCGTGAAGCTAAAGATTACGAAGCTGAAAAAGAAGAAGCTAAAAAAATCAAAGTCCAAATTGAAGATGACAAGACAGTTGTTGAGATTTCAGCCAAGGCTGGTACTGATGGTCGTCTCTTTGGTTCAGTAACAACTAAGAAGATTGCCGAAGAATTAAATAAACAATATGGACTCAAAGTTGATAAGCACAAGATGGTACTTTCTGACGGCGTTAAATCACTGGGATACATCAATGTACCTGTGAAGTTGTTCGAAGGTGTCGAAGCTACCATCAGAGTTCACGTTGCTGAAAAGAAGTAGGATATAAATGAATAATGATATAACTTCAAGAATACCGCCCAATGATAAGGATGCTGAGCAAGCCGTATTAGGAGCGGTTTTTCTAAGTCAAGATGCTTTAATTGAAGCGATGGAATACGTTGAAGCTGATGATTTTTATCAACACGCCAATCAATTAGTATTTCAAGCGATGATGAATTTAAACGATGCTGAAGAACCAGTCGATGTTGTGACAGTTCAAAATGAATTGGATCGAGCAAATCAAATCGAAGACATTGGTGGCGTTAGTTATTTAGCTGAATTGGCTAATGCTGTACCAACGGCTGCAAATACGACTTATTACGCCAAGATCGTTAAGAATAAGTCAACGTTGAGACGTTTGATCAATGCCGCAACTGGTATCGTTCAACGTAGTTTTGATGAAGATGAAGACATCGACAGTATCATCGACCAATCCGAAAGAGAAATCATGGACGTATCTGAGAATCGAAATCATAAAGGTTTCCGTCGTATCTCAGATGTCGTTAAGGCTTCTTTTGAAGAAATCGATAAATTGTATGACCAAGATAGTGATGTTACTGGACTTTCTACTGGCTACAAGGATCTTGATGCGATGACGACCGGTTTGCACAAAGATGAGTTGATTATTTTGGCTGCTCGTCCTGGTGTTGGTAAAACAGCCTTTGTTTTAAATGTGGCTCAAAATGCCGCTACTAAATCCAATGCCACGGTAGCGATGTTTTCGCTAGAAATGAGTGCTGAGTCGTTAGTTAACCGTATGTTATGTTCTGAGGGTAGTATCGATGCAAATGCTCTGAGAACGGGTAAATTGGACGAGAATCAATGGAATAGTTTGGTAGTAGCAATGGGAAGTTTATCTCGGACCAACATTTACATTGATGACACTCCTGGTATCAAGATGGCAGAAATTAGATCTAAATGTCGTCGACTTTTGAAAGAAAGTGGCCATTTAGACCTAGTAGTTATCGATTATTTGCAATTAATCGAAGGAACTGGTCAAGAAAATCGACAACAAGAAGTTTCAGTTATTTCACGTAATTTGAAAAAATTAGCGAAAGAACTTCATGTGCCAGTAATCGCATTGTCACAGCTTTCCCGTGGTGTCGAAGCTCGTCAGGACAAAAGACCGATGTTGTCAGATATCCGTGAATCTGGTTCAATTGAACAGGATGCGGATATCGTTGCCTTTCTTTATCGTGATGATTATTATCGTGATGAAGATGGGGATGACAATAACGAGGAAGAACCTGAAGACCAAGATGTCGGTGAAGTTGAAGTAATTATCAGTAAGAACCGTTCGGGTCCACGTGGAACGGCCAAGTTATTGTTCGTGAAATCTTATAATAAGTTTTCATCGATAGCGAATATTCCAGAAAATTAAATAGTGTAGGTGTAGAAGAAATGACGACAGTTGTTGTAGTAGGTACCCAATGGGGCGATGAAGGTAAAGGTAAGATTACCGATTATTTCAGTGGTGAAGCTAATATTATTGCACGTTACCAAGGTGGAGATAATGCCGGCCACACTTTGAATATCGATAACAACGTTTACAAATTAAGATCTGTTCCTTCAGGTATTTTGTATTCAGATAAAACTAGTGTTATTGGAAATGGGGTTGTTTTAAACCTCGAATCACTTCAAGAAGAATTGAATCGTCTCCACGAACAAGGGGTAGATACAACTAATTTGAAGATTTCTAACCGCGCACAGTTGATTTTGCCTTATCACATTCAACTAGATAAGTTGCAAGAACAAGCTAAGGGTGATTCTAAAGTTGGTACAACTAACCGTGGAATCGGACCTGCATATACTGACAAAGCTTCACGTGTTGGTATTAGAATGGCTGATATTCTTGATAAAGACTTATTCAAAGAATTGTTGACACAAAACCTTGAACAAAAGAATGCATTGTTTACTAAGATTTACGGTGCTGAACCAATGAAGTTTGATGATATTTTTGAAAAATATTACCAAATTGGTCAAGACTTAAAAGATCGTGTCATCGATACTTCTGCCTATTTGAACAAAGAACTAAAGAATGGCAAAAATGTCCTATTTGAAGGTGCACAAGGAATCATGCTTGACATCGATCATGGTACTTATCCTTATGTTACTTCTTCAAATCCTGCCGGTGGTGTAACTACTGGTGCTGGTGTTGGTGCCCCATTGATCGACAACGTGATTGGAGTTGTTAAAGCCTATACTTCACGTGTTGGTGCTGGTCCATTCCCTACTGAACAACTAAACGATACTGGGGATTTCTTGCGTGAAGCAGGTCATGAATATGGTACTGTTACACATCGTCCTCGTCGTGTTGGTTGGTTAGATCTAGTTGTTTTGAAGCATTCATGTAACGTGGCTGGTGTGACACACTTGTCATTGAATTGCTTGGATGTTTTGACTGGCTTAGACGAAATCAAAGTCTGCACCGGCTATGACTTAAACGGCAAGATCATCGATGAATATCCTGCTAACTTAAATGTTTTAGCTAAGTGCAAACCAGTTTACAAGACCTTTAAAGGTTGGACTGAAGACATGACTCAAGCTAAGAGCCTCAACGACTTGCCACAACAAGCTAGAGACTATCTAGACTTCATCAAAGACCAATTAGGCGTTGAATACGCTACTGTTTCAGTTGGTCCTGATCGTGAACAAACTATTGAAGTAAATGATGTTTGGAAAAACTAATTATAAATTCTGAGTCACTGAGCGTAATGTTCGGTGGCTTTTTTTGTTGTTTATGAAAAATTTAAATCCTTGCTTTTAAAAACGATAGTGTTACTATAATAAATACAAGTTAATAATAAAGTAACATATAAATCAAAAGTTTAAGAAAGAAGGATTTTTTTATGACAAAATATGCAATTACAGGTGCAACTGGTCGTTTTGGTCAAAATGCTCTCAAGAAATTAGTTGAATTGGTTCCTGCTACAGATGTAGTGGCTTTGGCTCGCAATACTCAAAAAGCTCAAGCAACCGTACCAAATGGCGTGGAAGTTCGTTTAGGTGACTACAACGATGTGGGACAATTAACTGAATCACTTCAAGGTATCGACAAGTTGCTCTTCGTTTCATCACAACCTGGTGGAGAAGTCGCTCGTGCTATTCAACATGAAAATGTCTTAACGGCTGCTAAAAATGCTGGAGTTAAGTACATTGCCTATACAAGTTTTCCACATGCTGATACAGCTACAGCTCCTTTGGCAAATGATCATCAATTAACTGAGAAGTTGCTCAAAGAATCAGGAATTGATTATTCATTCTTACGTAATAACTGGTATTTGGAAAATGAGGCTGATTCATTAAAAGCTGCTGTTACACAAGGATTAGTATATTCAACTGATGGTAAAGCGGGATGGGCTTTGGAGTCTGAATATTCAGAAGCCGCTGCTTTAGTTTTGGTTCAAGACAATCCTAAAAAGGTTTATGAATTTTCGGGAAAGAGTCGAACTTATCAAGATTTGGCTGATGCATTAAAGGTTACAGCTACGAAATTAAGCGATGCTGAATACGGTAAGGTATTGCAGAAGTCTGGAATGGATGAAGGAACAGTTCAAATGATTCTTTCATTCCAAGATTTGATTACTCAAGGCAATTTGGCAGAAACTACGACTGATTTGCCAGAAGTTTTAGGTAGAGAATTGACGCCATTGTCAGAAGCACTTGGAACAGTTATTGGTAAATAATGTTTGTCAAAGACCTACTTTATACCTTATGATATTAAGAAGTGTGAAGGAGTGATGATTTTGAAATTTTCCAGTAAATTGAGTGATGGCGTACATATTTTGACCTATGTTGATATTTGTAAAGATGGTGATCTTTCAAGTGCAGCAATCGCCAGTAGTATCGAGTCCAATCCCAGTTTAGTGCGACGTATGATGTCGAGATTGAAAAAAGCTGGATTGTTACAGAGCGCACCTGGAAAAGTTGCTCCCAAATTGTCTAGAAAACCTTCTGAGATAACGTTATTGGATGTTTATCGAGCTATTGAAGATAATCAAAATTTACTCCACGTTGATGAAAAAACTAATCCTAAATGTATCGTTGGTGGCAATATTCAAGATACTTTACGAGAAGTTTATCAAAAGGTACAAAACGATGCTGAAAAGAGCATGTCACAAGTGAGTTTGCAAGATATCATTGATGGAATTTTGCTCAATAATGAGAAGAAAAAATAAAATAAGCCCGGTCAGAATAAATTCTGATCAGGCTTATTTTATTGGTTTTTAGAGTCGGTTGAAATAATACCACGTTGTAAGTTGATGAAACGTCCACTATTACGACTGAAAGTTAACGTATAGTAATAACTGTTGTCTTTATTTAATTGCTTAATGTAGATTCTAGTGTAGCGAGGGACATCAGAAACTTGATAGCCGACGATACTCGAATTGCTGACTCGTGAATTAGAATTTTTTGCTAAGGTATACAAACCGATGTTGCTCTTGTCGGGATTCAAACCTAAGTTGATAGAGATTTGGTTAAAGTTACCAGGTTCGTTAGCGTTGGTGGCAGTCAAATTAGAATTGATGATAGCAGTCTTTAATCGTTGCATGAAGGCATCTGCTTCAGTCGTACCAAACTTGCCTAATTCAATATCTTTAAAGACGTATTTTGGTGGATATTTGTTAGACTTGGTGTTGAGGTATTTAGCCGAAGTGACGGTGTCATCGTGATAATAAAGGCGGTAACGGTAACTCACGATATTTTTCGTATCGTCATAACGATTGCAACTGACAGTAATATACTTTCCGTGGCTGTCTTTACCAAAATTCAACAAAGTCATTTTACCGATATAACGGTGTGGCTTTTGATGAACCTTCTTTAATAAAGATTCTTCTTGGTCATTGGATAAAAATGACAGTTGTTTTGTATTATCATAGTCATCATTGATAGAGCTGATTAAATTCAAAGCTTGTGTTTTAGAATTGTTCAAGTCAGCTTTCAAAGAGATGGCTTTAGGCGCGATGTCTTCATCAATATTATTAGGATTAACGATCAAAGAGAATGGAATGGTCAAACTGGCGATGCCATTGATAGTTTTGTCCTTGATTTTTCCTAAGTTAAGGGCGTATGAGAAAATAATGGCGATTAAAAGTAGGAAAATAACGATCCATTTTATATATGTTTTGTTTAATTTTTTCAAAATTTCCACCCTTTATTTGCAGGATAATTTACTATATATAATAACAAGATGAACTAGATATTTGGGGAAAATCATGAAAGATAAGAAAGATTTAAAGACTAAAACTAAATCTGAACGATATTTATTGATGGGTGCCGGAATTGTCGGTGTAATTACTGCCGTCATTTTCTTTGTTATGCTTTCAAGAGGTGTCGTCAATGCGGTTGTTACGTCCAAAATATCTAGTCAGTATCAGGATAAAGAATTAGAAGTTCTTAAAACTGATTTGAATTATAAGACTTTAGATTTCATTGGTAAATTGATTGATGTTAGTGATGGAGTCATCATTACTCCTGATAACGAGAAGAAGTATCAAGAACTTGAAGCTTACATTCAAGCTAGAAAAGACCGTTCTAAGGAAGTTAATGCTTTTTATGACGGTAAGAGTCACTACAAAGATGATGTTACCGAAACTAAGATCAATGACTTAGATAAAAGTTTATTGAAAGAAAAGAATCAAGACGTTTATCAGAAATTACGCAACAAGCTCGATACGATTCAAATTTGGTACGAGCAAACTCAAGATGCTGACAAATATTTGAGTAAAACGTGGGATGGCTTTAATTCTGATAAAAGTAGTTTGAGTTTTAAGAAGATTTCAATGGTCAACACGTATTACAAATTAATCAAAAATAAGACGGCTAAAAATCATTGGACGCAAGCAGTCAGTCAAATGGACAATTATTTTGCTAACAACAAAGGTGAGAGCTCTAAGGTAGCTGCTGCTAAAGAAGAATTGGAAGCTCTAAAGAATTCACCGTTGACAGAAAAATACACGCCTGCCAATGTAGATATTGTTTCAAGCATGAATTCGACTACGGGAGCATCGGATGCCTTGGATCAAGCTGGTATTACTAGCAAGAATGTGCTTTATTACAATTCAAGCAAGAATACTTTAGCTTTGATGACGAGAGTCTCCGGTAAGTATGTTGCTGAAGATGGTTATAGCAATGTCATTAGTTCTAAAGTAAGTTCCGGTAAGTATACTGTTAAAAAACTTGTGGATGCCAATAATTCTGACGTCGTCGTGACCGATAGCGATAGTAGTAATTTTGGTCAATATATCAGTAATGCCAGCGTCAGTGAATTAACTTCGATGGGATTAGATAATCCAGATAATACGACAGCAGACTTTAATTCAGCTACGCCAGTCTTCTGGTTCAAGAATAATTCTGCTTTGACTAGTTCAATCTACTTCGGTAGCGGCTCAACGATTGGTTTCATTTACGCCGGTTCAACTAGTTATAACAATGGTATGCAAATTAGTTCATCAGATTTGTCCGATTTGATGTCACAAGTTTCTACAGGAACGACATTCTTTGTTAATTAGGGGTAATTATGCGTAAGAAAAAGATGGAACATAAATTAATCAAGAAAAGAAAAAAATGGCCCTGGATTCTTTTGACGTTAGTCTTATTAATTGTTTTAAGCGTTGGAGCTTTTTGGTGGAAGTATGGTTATGAGATCAAGAATACGATTGCTGATGGATATTCATACAGCCAAGGTTTGAAGAAATCGGACTTTCATCCCCGTAATTCGACCGTTATATATGATCGTAACGGTAAGGTGATTAAGAAACTGGCTCAATCGAGCTCAGATTACACGCCTATCAATCAAATCAATACTAAAATCCGTAAAGGCTTGGTGGATGTTGAAGATCAACGTTTCTACATTCATCATGGGGTCGATCTTTATGCTATCATGCGTTCAGTCGGTTCAACTTTGTTACATCGTCGGACTGAAGGTGGGTCGACTTTGACGCAACAATTAGTTAAGAATGTTATTTTGCAAGATCAATCCCAGAACCTAACGCGTAAGCTCAAGGAAATGGTCATTGCTCAGCAGTTAGAGAAAAAATTTACTAAGTCGCAGATTTTGGAGTTTTATATTAACAACGTCTACATGGGGCATGGCTCATACGGGTTTAGTGCCGCCTCTGATTACTATTTCTCAGAGAATCAAAATGATTTATCAATCGATAAAATAGCCCTATTAGTCGGTATTCCGAATAATCCGGTCTATTATGATCCAGTTCAATATCCAGAGCGAACGAAGAAACGTCGAAACATGATTTTGTATATCTTTAATCAACGAGGTTTGATTTCAAAAAAGACTTATCAAGCAGCACGTGAAAAGCCTTTGGGGTTGAAGCTTAATGAGAAGAAATATGATAATGATGTGTCTAATAATTATGCTTTGAGCTATGCAGTCTATGGGGCAACAGAAGAATTAATGAGATCATCTGGATTCACGATGCGTTATGACTTTAAGGATGCCAATGATCGCCAAGCGTACGATACGAAGTATCAACAAGAATATGAGCGTGCTCATGGTCAGTTGATGGATGGTGGCTATACGATTCAAACGACGATCGATATGAACGTTCAAAATAAAGTCGAAGATTTAATCAAACAAGTTTATGCACCTTATACTGGGCGGACTGCTAACGGAAAGCTAACACCACAAGTCTCTAGTACGGTTGTAGATAATAAAACTGGCGACGTTATAGCGGTGGTTGGTGGTCGAACGACTGATGGTGATCAATTTAATCGAACGATAAATGGATATCATCAACCAGGTTCAACAGCTAAGCCAATCGTAGCTTATGCGCCTGCTTTTGAGCGAGGATATTTGCCACAAAGTACAGTAATTGACTCGGCAGTCGGTAATCCGGTCGTTCATAACTGGTATAGCGGCTATACTGGCAGTACAACGGTGCGTCACGCGCTAGAAAACTCAATCAATACCATTGCTTATAAGTTGGCAGCTCAAGATACTAAGGGTACTTACTATGACGATATGGTCAAGATGGAATTTGCTCGATTGTCGCCAACCCAAAAATTGGACCCAAGATTAGCAATTGGTTCCTTTAGAAATGGTGTTACGACGACAGAAATGGCTTCAGCGTATAGTTCATTTTCACGAGGGGGTCAGTTCATTCATCCTAGCAACATCTCTAGTATTTATGACAACGATAATGATCGCTATATTTACCAAAACACGCATATGAAGAAAGATGTTTATACTAAGAACGCCAGTTATATGATGATCAACACGATGCAATCAGTAATCAGTGATGGTTTGGGTAAAGATGCCAGTTTGGATAATTACAAATATACCGCTGGTAAAACTGGGTCGACTGATGATAACTACGATTCATATTTCGTAGGGATGACGCCTGACTTTACGATTGCTAACTGGACTGGTGACGATAAGAAAGAAGATAGCTTGAATGCCTCAGAACGTCTGTTGGCTATGAAGGCCTTTAAATCAGTCGGTGAGTACTTAGTTGATGAAATGAAACAAAAGGATGTCGATTTCAAGAAACCAAGTACTGTAACGGTCAGTGGCAGCAATTTGTCAGTCAATACCAAAGCGGAAAAGCCAAGTATTCAAGATATCATTGACAACGACTTTTCTAAATACAATACTAACCAAGCTGATAAGAATGAGAATCGCTTGTATAATCTGGACTATCGAATCATTTATCATTTGACGAAGAAAGAAGAATTCAAGCGAGAAGGCAAGGTTCAAAAGGCGATTGATAAGTATAACGACAATCCAATTATTAAAGAATCGCAATACAATAAGAAATTAGACGAGTTGCAAAAGATTCGTTATTTGAATAGTAACGTTAAACGTCAAAGTGCTAAGAATGACTTTAACAAGCAGATTTTACAGCTCCAAAAGGATTTAAATTTGAGTCAAGCGATGTTCCAGGCTGCTAAGGATAATAAGAAGGTAGCTCAGTTTGAATCTGAAAAAGAAGCGATTGAAGAACAACGTGAGAAGAAACGTCAGAATATGGTAGATAAATTAATGCCACAGTACAATTCACAGCTTCAAAAAGTAAAAGATGCTTACAAGAACAACGATTCTGATAAAGAAGATCAAAAACAAAAATTGATCGATATTATGAATGAAATCAGAAGCTATGGTGGAAATGTTCCTGACCTAAAGATTGATAGCAATGGTAATTCCAGCTCTGCTTCGAATACAGACTAAAAAAAGATCCTCTAGATTGATTTCTAGGGGATCTTTTTATATACCTGTGCAGAGGTATAAGAATTATATTTCGTCTAATTCATTATTAGTACGTTTAGCAATAGCAGGTAAAATCAATCCCAAAGCAATCAAAGCAATTGGTGTGATGATATTAAGTGCTAATTGGAACCACCATGATGAGGGGTCAGTTGCCATATTCATTTTAGGCACCATACCTAGGATGCAGGCAAAGGCTGTTAAGAAGAAAGCCCATAGTCCGAAACCAAAGCCGACATATCTATTTTTAACGAACATATAGTCTGACTTAAATTTGTCTAACTGACGACAAAGCATCATGTAAGCTAAGAATACCCAAAGGTAACGCATTGGCATAACGATTGAGTTTAAATTCAATAGCCAGTTGTATAGATCGTTCATAACGTTGATTCCGAGGGCAGGAACGATAATCAAGATAGAAACCAAAATTGCAGTTAACTTGTAACCATTGATAGCAACACCACGTTTATTTTTCTTCAAAAGACCTTTAGGGATGTATTTCTTATCAGCATCACCTAAAAGCATACGCAATGGTGCATCGATAGAAATTGCTAGGGCTGCAGCAGAAGCAATCGTATTAGTAATTGCAAAAGCCCAAACGAACAAGTTACCGACATGGAAACTATTACCCAAAAATTGGAAAGCTTGGTAAGCACCATTAGCCATCAAATCAGCTGGAATGTGGTTTGAATTAACAATCATACCAATAGCAAATGATCCTAAGATTGCAGAAACGGCTACCATCACGGCTAAGATAATCATACCGAGTGGGAACTCCTTAGAAGCATTTTTAGTTTTGTTAACGTAAGGTGAAATTTTTTCCGAACCACCAACAGCGAAGACTAACATGGAAATCGTCGTGAAGTATTGGAAATCAAACTTAGGAATATAGGTGTGAATATCAGTCATGTTTGGTGTAGCAATTTGAACATGAGTGATAAAAGGAGCACTGACACCTAAGATGATAAATAGCATTGACATAGCAAACATCGCAATACCGGCAATACTACCAAGATTATTCAAAGTAGCAGTTCCCTTACTAGCCAACCAGACAAAGAGCAAGAAGATAATTAAACTTGCACCTTGTACGACTAACGGTGAAGCAGTTTTGATGAATGAACCATTGCCTTTGAATAACCAGCTCAAACTGACCATGATGATTTGTGGTTTTTGAGCAAGGTATGGAACATGTACTACCCAGTAAGTCCAGGCAGCAAAATAGGCTAATTTATTGTTGGAGAGAGCTTTGACCCAAGAACTAACTCCTCCACCAGCCTCTTGAAAAGCAGATCCCAATTGTCCAACCATTAAGGTGTATGGAACAAAATAAAGGACCATGATTAAAATCCATGATGTTACGACGGCTAAGCCTTGATTGGCAAAGTTGTTGATAACATTATTAAGACCCCAAACGGTGGTAAAGCCTAATAGGGCAATATTCCACCATCTAAACGTCTTTGCATTACTTGCATCTGACATTATTCAAATCCTCCTACGGAAGAAATTATACATGAAATATACAAGAAAAAAGCTTAAATAAAGAGATAGATTTTTGACTATGTTTCAATTAATAATCTGTTAAAATATTTTTTGTAAAATTGACAGATTGTGTCAAAAAATTATAATTTAGGAATGCGGCCATTTAAAATTTAATTTTAATTCAATTGAATTAAGCTGTATAATTGCATCCTATCTACTATAATATAGAGAGAATTTGTTTTTAATGTAGATAGCAAACTAATCGGAGTTTATTTATGGATAACAATAAGAACGACAATATGTCTAGGCAGCATCGGCAAAGAACTCGTAATAGTGCCTTAGCTTCTAATAATGTTGGGAAGATCAAACGTCCTTTCGTTAAGATTCTAGGATTAGTATTCTTAGTTATGATCTTTGTCATGGGTGCTTACGGTTTTCGACTTTACGCTCAAGCCCAAAATTCATTAGGTAAGACTTACAAAGCCATTGATGGTAAAAAAGTTTCAACACGAATCAACAACAAACAGCCAATTTCGATTCTTCTATTGGGAGTTGATACGACTGATAATGGAATTAGAGATACTGAAACTAATTATCGAGGGAATTCGGATACAATGATCGTTGTAACGGTAAATCCTAAGACTAATAAGACAACAATGGTTTCTGTTCCACGTGATACAATGGCTCAAATTTGGAAGAGCAGCACTAATAACACCAGAAAGATTCAAAAAATCAATTCAGCCTACAACATCGGTAATGAAGGTAGTGCAGTGGCAACGACTGAGAAATTGTTGAACGTGCCAATTGACTACTATGTTAAAGTAGATTTTAACTCACTTAAGCAGATTGTTAACGCTGTTGGTGGTGTAGATGTTAATGTACCATTTAGTTTCTCTTACGGTGATACTGGTGAGAAAGAATCTCACTTCAAGAAAGGTAAGATGCATCTAAATGGTAAACAAGCGCTAGATTATTCACGGATGCGTTATGAAGATCCTGAAGGTGACTATGGCCGTCAAAAGAGACAGCGTCAAGTTATCACGGCAATCATTAAGAGTGCTGCTAGTGCCAATACGTTTACGCATTATCAAAAGGTTTTGAATAGTATTTCTAGTTCAATGACTACTAATTTGAGTTTTAGTGATATGCAGTCAGTCTTCTTCAATTATCGTGGAGCTGCTAAGAATATCGATTCTGACCATGTTCAAGGATATGGCTCAATGATCGAAGGTTCTTCTTATGAAGTAGCCCCAACTAAAGAACTACGTCGCGTATCAAACAAACTGAGAAAGCAATTAGGCCTTTCTGAAGAACAACTGAATAATGAAGAAACTAGATTAAATACATTGAATGAAGCTAGAGGGTTCTCATTTGATAGTGGGACCGCTAATCAAAACTATACAATCTTTACAAGAAATCAAACGTCAGAATAAACGGATAAAGACTGGGACAAATAGTTTCAGTCTTTTCTTATGTATAAAGGAGATAAATATGAGTGTTTTAGAGGTACATGATTTAAGTCAGCAGTTTTTGGATAAGAAATTATACGATTCTGCCAATCTACAAGTTAATAAGGAAGACCATTTAGGAATAATTGGTCAAAATGGGGTCGGGAAATCGACTTTTATTAAGATTTTAACTGGTCAAATTGAACCGGATGAAGGAAAGATCACTTGGAAGAAGCATTTAACGATCGGTTATTTGGACCAACAAGCTAAATTATCATCAGGGATGACCATCTACGAGTACTTAAAGACAGCGTTTTCAAAATTGTATGAAACAAGCGACCAACTCAACGAGATTTACATGAACAACCCGACAGATGAGGACCTTGAAAAAGCTGGAAAACTCCAAGAAATCTTAGATGCCAACGATTTCTACGAGTTAGATACCAAAATTCAGCAAGTTGCGACTGGTTTAGGATTAGATGCCATCGGCTATGATCACGACGTCTCAAAACTTAGTGGTGGCCAACGTTCTAAGATTATTTTGGCCAAAATTCTGCTTGAACAGCCAGATATGATTTTATTGGATGAGCCCACAAACTACTTAGATACTAATCATATCGACTGGTTAGCAGATTATTTGAATAACTTTAAGGGTGCTTTTATCGTTATTTCCCACGATTATAACTTCTTAGATCGAATCATTAATTGTGTGGCTGATTTTGAATTCGGTAAGATCACTAAATATACAGGTTCTTTGAAGCAAGCTCTCAAACAAAAAGCTGCTAATAAAGAGACTTATATGAAAGCCTACGTCAAACAACAAGAGAAGATCTCGAAGACTAAGGCTTATATTAGAAAGTTCAAGGCTGGTTCTCGTTCTAAGAGTGCTAAGAGTAGAGAGAAGCAACTAGCCCATATGGACGTTTTAACACCCCCAGGGAATAAGACAGCTGCAAGTTTTGCTTTCCCATATGTCGAAGTGCCTAGTTCACGGATGATGTTGGATGTTAATAACTTAAAAGTTGGATATGACGGGCAAGCTCTCTTTGATAAAGCTTTGAATTTCTCAATCGTTAGTGGCGAGAAGATGGTTATCAAAGGATTCAACGGTATCGGTAAGTCTACTTTAATCAAGACATTATTGAATATTCTTAAACCAATTGATGGTAACTTTGAATTCTCAGAGACTGTGAAGATTGGTTACTTCAAGCAAGATCTAGTTTGGAAGAATAATCTGGAGTCACCATTCCAATACATTAGTGATCAACACTCTGAAGAAGGTGGCAAAGAAGTTAGACGTGTTCTCGCCAGAACTGGATTAACTAACCAACAAATCATGTCACCATTACGTTCTCTATCCGGTGGGGAGCAGACTAAGGTTAAAATTGCTGATTTGATGTTCGACAATACTAACTTTCTATTTATGGATGAACCTACGAACCATTTGGATGACGAGAGTAAAGCAGCTCTACGTAAAGGGCTTAGAAACTATGATGGATCAATGATTCTCGTTACCCACGAAGAGGACTTCTATAGTAGTGATTGGATCGATAAGGTCTTGGATATTGAAAAGATAAAAGAAAATTAGCAATTTTCAAAAAAAAATGAAAAAAGTACTTGCATTGGTTTACCATAAACGGTAAGATATTACCTGTTGTCACGAGAGGTCAACAGCTTCAACGGATAAGCAAGACATTTGCTTAAAAGTTGAAATAATTATTTTAAATAAGTTCTTGACATTGAGTTATGAACTTGTTATAATAATTAAGTTGACTCGTAAGGGTAACAAGCTAACAACTTGATGAATTCTTTCATTAAATTGTTAGAAAAATTATTTTAAAAAGTTCTTGACATTAAATTGTCAGCTTGATAAAATAATTAAGTCGCTGATGAGCGTAAGCGCTTAATCAGCTGGTAGACCTTTGAAAACTGAACAAAGTTTTAACACTAAATTGTGTAGGCCAACATTTATTTGTTGGATTTACAACGAAGTCAATTCGCTAGTATAATTTTTTATGAGTCACAAACTTTTAATATGAGAGTTTGATCCTGGCTCAGGACGAACGCTGGCGGCATGCCTAATACATGCAAGTCGAACGAACCATCCTGAAGATTGAAGCTTGCTTCATGATTCAGACCTTGGTGAGTGGCGGACGGGTGAGTAACACGTGGGTAACCTGCCCAAAAGTGGGGGATAACATTTGGAAACAAGTGCTAATACCGCATAACAACTACTTTCACATGATCGTAGCTTGAAAGATGGCTCTGCTATCGCTTTTGGATGGACCCGCGGCGTATTAGCTAGTTGGTGAGGTAATAGCTCACCAAGGCAATGATACGTAGCCGACCTGAGAGGGTAATCGGCCACATTGGGACTGAGACACGGCCCAAACTCCTACGGGAGGCAGCAGTAGGGAATCTTCCACAATGGGCGAAAGCCTGATGGAGCAATGCCGCGTGAGTGAAGAAGGTTTTCGGATCGTAAAACTCTGTTGTTGAAGAAGAACATGCGTGAGAGTAACTGTTCACGTACTGACGGTATTCAACCAGAAAGCCACGGCTAACTACGTGCCAGCAGCCGCGGTAATACGTAGGTGGCAAGCGTTGTCCGGATTTATTGGGCGTAAAGAGAATGTAGGCGGTTTATTAAGTTTGAAGTGAAAGCCCTCGGCTCAACCGAGGAAGTGCTTCGAAAACTGGTAAACTTGAGTGCAGAAGAGGAAAGTGGAACTCCATGTGTAGCGGTGGAATGCGTAGATATATGGAAGAACACCAGTGGCGAAGGCGGCTTTCTGGTCTGTAACTGACGCTGAGATTCGAAAGCATGGGTAGCAAACAGGATTAGATACCCTGGTAGTCCATGCCGTAAACGATGAGTGCTAAGTGTTGGAGGGTTTCCGCCCTTCAGTGCTGCAGCTAACGCATTAAGCACTCCGCCTGGGGAGTACGATCGCAAGATTGAAACTCAAAGGAATTGACGGGGGCCCGCACAAGCGGTGGAGCATGTGGTTTAATTCGAAGCAACGCGAAGAACCTTACCAGGTCTTGACATACCATGACAAACTAAGAGATTAGTCTTTCCCTTCGGGGACATGGATACAGGTGGTGCATGGTTGTCGTCAGCTCGTGTCGTGAGATGTTGGGTTAAGTCCCGCAACGAGCGCAACCCTTATTATCAGTTGCCAGCATTCAGTTGGGCACTCTGGTGAGACTGCCGGTGACAAACCGGAGGAAGGTGGGGACGACGTCAAATCATCATGCCCCTTATGACCTGGGCTACACACGTGCTACAATGGTCGGTACAACGTGTTGCGAACTCGCGAGGGCAAGCAAATCACTTAAAACCGATCTCAGTTCGGATTGCAGGCTGCAACTCGCCTGCATGAAGCTGGAATCGCTAGTAATCGCGGATCAGCATGCCGCGGTGAATACGTTCCCGGGCCTTGTACACACCGCCCGTCACACCATGAGAGTTTGTAACACCCAAAGTCGGTGGGGTAACCCTTCGGGGAACTAGCCGCCTAAGGTGGGACAAATGATTAGGGTGAAGTCGTAACAAGGTAGCCGTAGGAGAACCTGCGGCTGGATCACCTCCTTTCTAAGGATATGGTGCTTTAGCACCAACGGAAATACACAACGTTAAAACTTTGTTTAGTTTTGAGAGGTCTACTCTCAAACTCGTACCTTGAAAACTGGATATTAAGAATTAATGATTTAAAAGAAACACCGAAAACTGCGCGATAAAAGTGGATGTATTTCCATATTTTGTCAAGATTAAGTTATAAAGGGCGCACGGTGGATGCCTAGGCACTAGGAGCCGATGAAGGACGTAACTAACGACGATACGCCTCGGGGAGCTGTAAGTAAGCTTTGATCCGGGGATTTCCGAATGGGGGAACCCAAATATCGTAATGGATATTTACTTGTTTGTGAATACATAGCAATCAAGAGGAACACGCAATGAACTGAAACATCTAAGTAGTTGCAGGAAGAGAAAGAAAATTCGATTCCCTGAGTAGCGGCGAGCGAAACGGGAATAGCCCAAACTATGAAGCTTGCTTCATAGGGTTGTAGGACTGATGTTGTGAGAACAAAAGGTAACGATAGTTGAACAAGTTGGAAAGCTTGGCCAAAGAGAGTGAAAGCCTCGTAAACGAAATCTGACCCACTCCATTCAGTATCCTGAGTACGGCGGAACACGAGAAACTCCGTCGGAATCCGGGAGGACCATCTCCCAAGGCTAAATACTCCCTAGTGACCGATAGTGAACCAGTACCGTGAGGGAAAGGTGAAAAGTACCCCGGAAGGGGAGTGAAATAGATCCTGAAACCGTGTGCCTACAAGTAGTCAGAGTCCGTTTATGGATGATGGCGTGCCTTTTGTAGAATGAACCGGCGAGTTACGTTAACATGCAAGGTTAAAATGAAAAGTTGGAGCCGTAGCGAAAGCGAGTCTGAATAGGGCGACTAAGTATGTTGATGTAGACCCGAAACCAAGTGACCTACCCATGACCAGGTTGAAGATGCGGTAAAACGCATTGGAGGACCGAACCCGTGTATGTTGAAAAATGCTGGGATGAGTTGTGGGTAGCGGTGAAATTCCAAACGAACTTGGAGATAGCTGGTTCTCTCCGAAATAGCTTTAGGGTTAGCCTCGGGGATTAGGATCGTGGAGGTAGAGCACTGTTTGGACTAGGGGCCCGTCTTGGGTTACTGAATTCAGATAAACTCCGAATACCATTGATCTATACCCGGGAGTCAGACGATGAGTGATAAGATCCACCGTCGAAAGGGAAACAGCCCAGATCACCAGTTAAGGTCCCAAAATTCATGCTAAGTGGAAAAGGATGTGGAAACGCATAGACAACTAGGATGTTGGCTTAGAAGCAGCCATTCATTCAAAGAGTGCGTAATAGCTCACTAGTCGAGTGATTCTGCGCCGAAAATGTACCGGGGCTAAGCATGATACCGAAACTGTGGATGCATCGTAAGATGTGTGGTAGGAGAGCGTTGTAAGAGCATTGAAGCTGTACCGTGAGGAGCAGTGGAGTTCTTAGAAGTGAGAATGCCGGTATGAGTAACGAAAGACCAGTGAGAATCTGGTCGGCCGCAAGACTAAGGTTTCCTGGGGAAGGCTCGTCCTCCCAGGGTTAGTCGGGGCCTAAGATGAGACCGAGAGGTGTAATCGATGGATAACAGGTTGATATTCCTGTACTAGTTTATTTTGTTTGAACGATGGAAGGACGCAGGAGGATGATGTGTGCGCGCTGATGGATATGCGCGTCCAAGCAGTAAGTCTTGATATGAGTCAAATGCTTATATCTCTAAGGACAAGCTGTGATGGGGAGTGAAATTTTAGTAACGAAGCACAATAACTCACACTGCCAAGAAAAGTTCCTAGTTAGAAATAAACTACCCGTACCGCAAACCGACACAGGTAGTCGAGGAGAGTATCCTAAGGTCAGCGAGTGAACTCTCGTTAAGGAACTCGGCAAAATGACCCCGTAACTTCGGGAGAAGGGGTGCTGGTGTAACAGCCAGCCGCAGTGAATAGGCCCAAACAACTGTTTATCAAAAACACAGGTCTATGCTAAATCGTAAGATGACGTATATGGGCTGACGCCTGCCCGGTGCTGGAAGGTTAAGAGGATCAGTTAGCTTTTGCGAAGCTGAGAATTGAAGCCCCAGTAAACGGCGGCCGTAACTATAACGGTCCTAAGGTAGCGAAATTCCTTGTCGGGTAAGTTCCGACCCGCACGAAAGGCGTAATGATTTGGGCACTGTCTCAACGAGAGACTCGGTGAAATTATAATACCCGTGAAGATGCGGGTTACCCGCGACAGGACGGAAAGACCCCATGGAGCTTTACTGTAGCTTGATATTGAGTTTTTGTGTGACATGTACAGGATAGGTAGGAGCCGTTGATTTCGGAACGCTAGTTTCGAAGGAGGCGTTGGTGGGATACTACCCTTGTTATATGAAAGCTCTAACCTACATCGCTCAGCGCGATGAGGGACAGTGTCTGGTGGGCAGTTTGACTGGGGCGGTCGCCTCCTAAAATGTAACGGAGGCGCTCAAAGGTTCGCTCAGAATGGTTGGAAATCATTCGCAGAGTGTAAACGTAAAAGCGAGCTTGACTGCGAGACTGACAAGTCGAGCAGGGACGAAAGTCGGAGTTAGTGATCCGGTGGTACCATATGGAAGGGCCATCGCTCAACGGATAAAAGCTACCCTGGGGATAACAGGCTTATCTCCCCCAAGAGTTCACATCGACGGGGAGGTTTGGCACCTCGATGTCGGCTCATCGCATCCTGGGGCTGTAGTCGGTCCCAAGGGTTGGGCTGTTCGCCCATTAAAGCGGTACGCGAGCTGGGTTCAGAACGTCGTGAGACAGTTCGGTCCCTATCCGTCGCGGGCGTAGGAAATTTGAGAGGAGCTGTCCTTAGTACGAGAGGACCGGGATGGACATACCTCTGGTGTACCAGTTGTGCCGCCAGGCGCATCGCTGGGTAGCTACGTATGGAAGGGATAAACGCTGAAAGCATCTAAGTGTGAAGCCCCCCTCGAGATGAGATTTCCCATTCCTTTATGGAAGTAAGATCCGTTAGAGAATATGACGTAGATAGGCTGCGGGTGGAAGTGTAGCGATACATGGAGCTGAGCAGTACTAATAGATCGAGGACTTAATCGAGTAAGAGTTTACAGCAGTTCGAAGTGTTTTAAATCATTGATATTAATATCTAGTTTTGAAGGTACGAGGCAAAATAGTGTGGTGGCGATAGTGAGAAGGATACACCTGTTCCCATGCCGAACACAGAAGTTAAGCTTCTCCGCGCCGAAAGTAGTTGGTGGGAAACTACCCGCGAGGATAGGGAGCTGCCACGCAACGTAAGGAATCAACATTAGTTGATTCCTTTTTTTGTGCCTTCATATTTTATTCTATGTAAATAAAGTATTTAATTACTAATATATTTTATGAAAATAAAAAAACATTGAGTAAAATATCGGTAACAAAAAATAAAATTAAGAAAAAGTAATCTCTACGAGATCACCCAAAATGATGAAAGCTTAACGCATATTTTCATAACCATAATCCAATATTAACTAGAATCTGGTTAAGTTGATCTACTATCTTAAAGAATGAATATCGTATATAATTTTTTATATAAAATCGAAAATAAATTTTAAAAAATCCAGTTTATTTTTTTCTTTTTTATGAAATTTGTTTTTTTTCAAATTAAGGAATGCCAAAAGACTATACTTATTCTAAATAAGGCGTAAAATAACATATTGGTATAGATAATAAATTATGTTCATATTTTACTAAATATCTTGTCTATTTATTTAAGTAATGAAATATGGTAGGTTACTTATATAGAAAATAATTTGCTGTAATATAATTGTTGAAAAATATATTTGAATATATTTTATTATAATAGAATTAATCGCATCTACGGGGGTGGAGTTCTTGGATAGCTTTACTGACTTATTTCTTTCAAAATCAGAAATAGAAAAGATACAACTATTTAACAAGATTAAATTGATCAGAACTAATCAATTGGCAAGTGCTAATTTGATTGGAACGTATCGTAATCGTGATATTCAAGTTAAGGATATCAATTTGCGTAAGGCTGCTTATCAAATGAATAAGAGTTACGGCAGCGTTTATAATACTTTTTTGGGGATTCAAGAAGACTTTAAGAGAATCCTAGATAAGGATGAATATAGTACAGAAGAGATGTTTGATGTTACTAGGGATGCTTATCATGCCTTTTTGACGACTAACTCTGATGGTTACTTGTTCTTAGATGCTATTGTTAAGAATAAGGAAACTTCTTTTAAACATTTCTATGAGACCTTAGAAAGCAGCAAGGCAACTGTTTTACGTCATTTAAAGCCTATGAGAGGCTATTTGAAACGCTTTGGTGTCAGAATTGCTTACGAACCAATGCGTTTTGTAGGTGATGAGGAATCAATTCGTTTGGCTATCGCAGCATTGTATTGGAATGCTACTAGGGGATACGTATGGCCATTTGAAGATTTCACACAAAGCACAGCTTTCAAAGTTGTCGATATTGCTTTAGACAAGTATCGTCTGAAACCAACTAACCATATTACGAAGATGTTCTATGCTTACGTCGTTATGGCTCACTTGTATCGAATTATCGAAGGTAATCACGTTCAAAACATGGACGCTTTGAATGTCATTAATTATCCTTTCCCTAATATTTTTGAGAGCGCTGGCTCAATGCTTGAAGGGGATACTGGTAGTAAAAAGGTAAGGGAATTGAAACGTGCCATTAAGGAAGATGTCAGTTATGAAGAGCAAATGTTCCAATCAGCTGACTTTTACATCCTATTAATGTGTGTACCAGCAACCTTTGAAGTTTCAGAAGATTATTTACAATCGGTTTCTAAGCAACTAGTTAGATATAATCCACTATTTGCCAACTTCATCGACGATTTCTTGGAACTTATTCCAATTGACGTGGAACAGACTGTTTCAGATATGGCTATGTCACATAGTGAATTTTTGAGATACAAGTATAATTTGACGACATGTATCATCGGTGTTCTAGCTCTAGATCACAATTACATTGAGATTTTGAACTTGTACTCAGGCTTTGGAGATGCTATCAGCAAGTTGAATGATGAAGGACTAGAGAGCAAGATTTATTCAACTGTTCAACATTTGATGTTGCGTGATAAGTATCAATCATTAAATGGCAAAGCTAAACAAATTTCAGAAGCGATTTATGCAATTGCTTATCGTTTCTTCTCACTTTATAACAAGCACATTCAAGTTAAAGTTTATTTGGAATTAGAATCATTCTTCTTGGTATATTCAGACTTGGCAGTCACTCTACAATCATTGCCATATGCTAAGATCGTTAGTGATCCTAAAGAGGCTGATATCGTTGTAACGGCTAATAGTGCTAACCCACCAGCTGATGAAATGAAAAAAGATGTCTGCATCTATCGTTGGATGTATAATGGCGTTGATGGTCAAATGGGTGGCTTATTGAACTTGATTTATAAGATCTGGACTGAAGAAAAGGTTACTGAAAATCCAAATCTTTAAGTGAAAAGTGTTGCAACTATTTTCAGAATATATTATGATACAGGTTGTGCGATGAGTCGAGAGCCGTCGAGTTTGGACGGCACTTATGATGGTAGGGTATCAAGCACTACTCACCGGATTGTGAGGGATATCTATAGGGCGCTGATGTGAACAGCAAACTATTTACTCATCTGAGTACTACCAACTAAAACCATGGTTGATCTTTTTGGCCATGGTTTTTTTATTGAAAAAATTAAATAGAAGAGGTGAAAAGGATGCGCGCTCAAAGATTGTGGCTATTAATTTTAAATATCACATTTAATTTAGTAATGGGATTTATTTTGCCAGTGAATACAATATTTATTCACAAGAATCTACACGAATCATTGGTAACAGCGGGATTTGCCTTGATGGTATATTCAGCTTTTATGATGGTTGGAAATGCTTTGGGGGGATTTATGTTTGATCGTTTCTCCAAGCGTGGAACGTTATACATTGGTTATGGGATATCAATTATATCGTTATTAGGTATGTCAGTACATCATGTGTGGCCAACATATGCGATTATGTTGTTCACGTTAGGATTTGGAATGGGACTGGTCTATACGGCCGTTAATGCCTATACCGCCTTCATAGCGGAACAAATGACTGGTAATAGTCGAGTGATTTTTAATAACATGTATTTAGCTGCTAATATCGGAATTGCTATTGGTTCAACGGCAGTTGGATTTATCTTTAAGTGGAGTATCTTTTTAACTTTCTTCATTCCAATGTTATTATTTGTAATCAGTGCCGTTATATTGTTGTTAAAAGCTAACGTCTTGGATCACGTTCATGAACAAGACGATGAGGATATTAAGCGTTATGAAAGTAGTGACGTTAAAGATCCAAGAATTGAAATTGGATTAAATCGCTTTAGATTAAATATCTTTGTGATCTGTGCATCGATTTTTATCGTTTGGCTAGGTTATTCTCAATGGGACAGTAACTTGTCAGCTTATATGTTGAACCAAGGTTATACAACTCGTGAATATGGTTTGGTATTTACAGTAAATGCAGCTTCATTATTGATTATTCAACCGGTAATGAATCGTGTAGTTTCAAGAGTTTTCAAACTATTGAAGTATCAAATCTTCTTAGGAACAATTATTATGGGATTATCATTCTTATTGCTTCCAGGAGCCAAGACTTACTTAGCTTTCATTATTAGTATGCTAGTTTTGACTGTTGGTGAATCAATGGTTTTCCCAACTATTCCAGCTTTATTGAGTAAGATGTCAACTAATCGAAATCGTGGAACTTTCCAAAGTTTTTATAGTATCTTTGGTTCGTTAGGAAGAGCGATTGGACCTTATGCGGGTAGTTTGATCATCACAGCAATGTCTTTTTCAACATTGTTCGTTGGTATCACTATTTCAATGATTATTGTTGCTATCGCAATGGTAGGTGTGAAAGAATTAGGATAAGTGAGGTAATATCATGATAATTATTTTGTTGATATTGTTATTGCTAGTCGTTCTAATTCTGAACGCCTTTTTTTTGTATATTCAGCAGAGGGGTTCCAAGGCCTTAGGTTCAGAAGCACCCAAAGTAAAGATGGATGAAGGTCTAGAAGAGAGTACGGCTAGGTTCTTAGCAAAGGACAAGGATGAGTGGCAAATAGAGTCACACTATAATGGAAGCAAATTGTATGGTTGGTTCACTGATAATGATGCGCAAACGACTGTTATTCTAGTGCATGGTTTTGGTGTTGATCACAATTCGTTGAATGTTCATGCACAGCTGTTTGATAAACTCGGTTGCAATGTTTTACAAATCGACGACCAAGCAGCAGGAAAAAGCGAAGGGAAGTATCTTGGCTTTGGCTACATAGAAAGTCAGGATTTATTAGATTGGATTCAAGAAGTTTTACGCAGACATCCAACTGATAAAATCGTTTTGTTTGGAGCTTCAATGGGAGCAGCAACAGTTATGTTAACAACCGGTAATGATTTACCGAAAAATGTTAAACTAATAATCGAGGATTCTGGCTATACTAGTGCAGCAGATATTTTGAGTTATCACTGCCAAAAGCGATACCATATTAAAGGTAAATTATTAATTGCTGGTATCTCATTGATGTCCCGTTTAAGGGCTGGTTTTTCATATCGACAGACAGATTGTCGCAAGGCATTGGAGAAAAATAATTTGCCGATATTGTTCATGCATGGAAAAAATGATTTCACGGTACCTTTCAACATGAGAGATGAGTTATCCACATGTGGACAATTCCCAAAAATGTCGTACGGAAGCCTAGGTGTTCACATTCGCAGCTACTATGTTGATTCAAAAAACTACCAACAGGCTGTGGATAAGTTTTTCAAAAAGTATCTTTAGGAGAAGAAGAATGAAAATAAAAATTACTGATTTTATCGAGAACGTTCAAGAAGGAAAATTCAACCAAACTAGTTTAGAAATTAGTAAGGATGATTTATTGCAAGAAGATCTTTGGTCTTTGAACAAGGCTAAGGAACAATTGGAAAAGGATGCTACCGATAATAAACTTTCTCAAATTTTGATCCATGTAGCTGATGCTGAATTTGAAATCAACTTTTATCTAGAAACTGGTGTTATTAATTTACCATTCGATGATGCTAAGAAAGTCACTCATTTCTTCGATGACGACGCGGAAGTGGATACTAAAATTTATCTTTCAACAGCTTGTGATTATTTAAATGCCTCGAAATTCCATATCGATTTAATTTCAGAAAACTTGCTTGAAAATGCTGAAATTAAACATACAATGGATATAATGAAAAGTAACTATGAAACTTCCGTAGAGAATTTTAATAACAAGGAAGAAGAAAAAGAGGAAAAATAATGAATTCAATGTTGCTACTCTTAATAATGGGAGTGGGAGCTGGAGTTCTTGGTGCAATTTTAGGTATTGGTGGTGGAATGATCATCACGCCGGTTTTGACTATTATGATGGGTCTAGACATCAAATATGCCATCGGTGCTAGTATCATTTCTGTTATTGCAACGAGTTCCGGTTCGACTATTGCCTATTTGAAAGATGACATGCTTAATTTGCGTGTTGCGATGTTTTTGGAAATTGCTACTACCGTTGGGGCAATTATGGGTGCTTTGCTGGTAGGAGTATTTTCAAGTAGTTTCTTATATGTTTTGTTTGGATTTTTCTTATTGTATTCAACTTACAATATGATTCGAAAATTGTTTGATAAGAAAGGTGAACAAGTTTTCACTGGTCATGATCCAATCGTTGATAAGTTTAAGCTGGCAAGTACTTATTATGATAAGTCAGAACAAAAGCAAATCGACTATTCAATGAAGAACGTTCCTGGTGGTTTTATTATGATGTGGGCTGCCGGTTTAGCTAGTGGATTATTAGGTATTGGTAGTGGTGCTTTTAAAGTTATCGCTATGGATACAATTATGAAAATGCCTTTGAAACCATCTAGTGCTACTAGTAATTTGATGATGGGTGTAACGGCTGCTGCTAGTGCTACAGTGTACTTCTTTAACGGCTCAATTCGTCCAGATATTGCGGCACCTTTGGCAATCGGTGTTTTAGTTGGTGCTACGATTGGTGCTAGATTGATGCAAGTTTTGAAACCAAGAGTAATCAGAATGATCTTTATTCCAATTATTCTCTACATGGGAGTGCAAATGGCTCTTAAAGGATTCGGGGTGAACATCTAATGGATACACATAAAGAGACTCGAGAAGTTGAAGTAGTTATTGGTAAAATTTTGCGGATCGGTGTTGTTGCTTCGGCCATCGTTATTTTGATTGGTATGGGCTTATACTTTATGAATGGTTCTGGTTATCCGACTGTTATGCAAAATGGTAAGGCTATGGTTGATTTTCCACGAAGATTTTCAGATATTTTTGCTGGTATCATGGCTGGTAAATCCTATGCTGTAATTATGTTTGGCGTATTTCTATTGATTTTGACACCAGTTTTGCGGGTCGTTGTTTCAATTTACGCTTTTTATAAAGAGCACGATAATTTGTACGTTATTATTACTACAATCGTTTTAGTTATTCTGATGTTCGCCATGTTTATGGGATATCGGAGTTAAAAAATAAACCTTAGAGAAAAGTCTCTGAGGTTTATTTTTTTTGATCAATCGAATCTATTAAGCTCCATGAAATAGTGCCTTTATAAAGTCCCGAATTATTTTCAGAGTTCGTTTCTAAAAGAATCCCATTTTGTGGAGTCCATAATGTGATATCTGTATTTTGATCGTTATCATCTTGCTTGATATGTTGAGCAATATTAGTAGATTCTTGTAAGTCGTGAAGGATGTCGTTGGAATCGGAACGATAGACGATGTCGCCATTTAAATAGTGTTTAGAGTTATCTATTAATTTTGATGCTTTAGCGTAAACTATCCAGCCACTGCCTTTTTCTCGAGTATCGGTAACTTTAACATGCCAATTACCAGAACGAGTTATTAATTGTTTATCATTGACACTATTTATGGGAGAAAAAGAAACGTTATTAGAAATTTCACTGAAGAAGACACTACCACCAATTTGAATAGTTCGTGAAATAGTGTTGGTTTCACCAAGATTTTTTGTAGTATTGGTATCATCTTTAGCATAAAAAGAAATCGTTGTTGAAAATTGATTTAATTGAGATTTATCAAGATGGAGAACGAATTCACCATTGGAATTGATTGTAATGTTAACTTTTGTCGGCATGGATTGATTATTTAATTTTTGATAAACAGATAATTTTGATAAGTCTGGTGTAATTGAATTAGAGCCGTGAAAGGAAATTTTTGCGGGAATATCGACATCCTGATTTTTGTTGATCTCAATCGGATTTGAAGTTTCACTGTCCAAAGTAATTGTTCTGGGAATAATTGTAAAAGAATCAGTATCGGTATCAGTAATTAAATTATCACCAGCAAAGTGGGCATGAGCGGAGGGAACAGTGGCTTTTAGGTTGTTACTAGGGGCATTGGCATGACCATGTAATTGAATAATGGCGGAATTGTTTCCAGTTTTTAAGGTTTCTTTTAGTTGATAGTCAATCGAATCAGTAGCATTTTTGAAAATTTCTGTAGGAAGTTCTTCTTTATCGCCATTAGAGTAAATAACTTCACCACTAGTAAAGGTTATATTTTTAGGTATTTTCATTTTGGCTTTAATTTGTGACCAAGTTTTATTCCAACCTTTATAAGTTAAAGTGTAATTGTAAGTAAGGTCGTCTAGGGCATCAACAGAACCGCCATCGGGAACAGCTGTACTGGTTGAATCATTATAAATTGAAGTAGTGGCTTGAGCATCAACGTATGAAGGGATGGATTCAAAAATCAGTAGATTGTTTTCGGAATAATTACCAGTTGAGCCGGTAAAACCCCAGTACAGTTTGGTGTTTCCATCAGTTAAGCCAAAATTTTTCGGATCAATATTGAAAGTGGAAGTGATTCTTTGAGATCCTGTGATGGGTTTACTAGTATTTGGATCTTTGTCGTTGTAAGCGTAAGTCAGTTGATTATTTTCGTGTGACCAAGAGATTGTTACATGACGCCATCTGTTAATAACATCAGATATAGTACCGTCTTTTTCTTTCGTAATAGTACCAGCTAAATCAGGAACAGCTTGGTAATTAGTATGGTTCATTGTGAAGTAATGAGGATAGTAACTTACAAATTTATAAGTGTCTTTAAGGGCAGGATAGCCTCCAGCAATGTGTTTTTCGAGCGTTTTAAAGGGATCATAATCGAATGACCTACCTTCTTTAGTTGAAGAATTTGCTTCTTCTTTATCAATAAAAGTATCAAATTCCAGTGCCCAACTATTTTGAATAGCGGAGCTTGTAATTGCTTTCGTTAGTCGATCTTGATTGTCGTCATTATGAATCCAGTCGGCTCCCCAAACTCCTAGTGATTCACCATTGACGGGAATTCCATCGGCAGTCAAGGCAATTGAATTATTCTTATTTTTATCATTTTGTAAAACAAAAGCCATGCCATCACCAGGTTCATTATGATTGATTGTACCCAAGTATAACCACATTGAAGCTATTTGATCTTTACTAATATCGAAGTAGTTCTCATTGTTCATATTGCTCCAAACGGCACCGGTTTGATGTCCAGCATTAGTCATTTCAATTACACTAGTGCTTTCGGGGTCAGTTGGATCAACGTCAAAAATTTTGGCATTGTTAGTAAGGTTTAGGGAGTCATCAGGACTAGGCGCTTTACCATAACGATTTATAGCCGCTTGCTTAAAATCAGCTATACTAAAGGAAGCATTGTCCCAATGAAGACCTTTAGGTGCAGTTTTAAGAGCCTGTTCAAAATCTTTGTTTTCAGCAGCATCAATTATTTGCTGGGTATTAAAAATGACTATAATAGGTAAGCTAAAAATAAAGAAGACGATGATGTGAGCTATTTTTTTATTCATGATTTTCCCCACTTGTCGGATACTATTTTCTCCACCAAAGTTTAACAAGCTTATATTTTTTTAACAGCAAAAAAAGCCATTTTATGTATTTTAATTTTATATAAAATGATTACAAATTTATTTAAAAATAATATTTATTAATAGGTATAAAAAATAAGCTATGCGATGAAGAATGCATAACTTATTTTTTTATTGATTAGCAATTGAATCCAATAAGATCCAACTTATAACGCCGTTATACTGACCAGCGGGACTTACGTTATTATCTAAGGATAACAGGATTCCATTTTGATTAGTCCATGGCAAGGTGATGTTGTTTGTCTCCGTTGAATCATCAGTTTTAGTATATTGAGCAATATTTGTAACGTTATTCAAATTTATAGGATGACTGTCAGGTGTTTCTTTAAAAATTAAATTGCCATCAAAAGGTTTTTTAGTGGCCGAATTGATTAGTTGAGAGGCTGAGGCTTGAACAATCCAACTGGCTCCTTTTTCACGGCTGTCGATGACATGGACATTCCAATCGTCGATTCTTGGCACTAATTTATTTTTATTACCAAAGTTGATATTTTGGAATTTTACATTGCTGGAAACTTCTCCAAAAGAAACTGTTCCACCAAATTGAATTGTTCGTTCCAAAGTATTGGTCTGACCGAGAATTCCAGAATCATCTTTAACGTAAAATGAAACGGGAGTGGAGGATTCATTTAATTGGGAATTAGGGATGTTTAGAGTGAAATCTCCAGCTGTATCGATAAGTCCTTTTTGGGCGATGTAATCTTGGCTACCAATTTTTTGATAAACGGTAAGTTTAGTTAAGTCAACGGTGCTTGATCCTAGATAATTAACGTGAGCTTTGATCTGGGCGTCTTCACCTTTTTTAACCTTAATAATGTAAGGGGTAGAACTTTCGAGCGTGATAGATTTAGGATCGATAACAAATGAAGGTACATCGGTATCGGTAATTAAATTATCCCCGTCAAAGTGGGCGTGAGCAGATGGCACGGTTAAAGTACTAGTTGTAGTTTTGGCAGCTTTACCATGAAGAGAAATTGTGGCCGTTCGATTATCTTTATTTAAGGTTTGGAGCAATTGGTAATTTAAATGTCCTGGATCAGTAGTATCAGCAAATACGCTATCAGGGATGGTTTCTTTTTTGCCATTGGCATAGTTGATTTCGCCACTGGTAAAAGTCATGTTTTGAGGTACTTGCATTCTAGTTTTGATATTGGTCCACTCTCTAGTCCAACCGATATATTTTAAATTGTAATTGTAAGTAATATCATCATTGGCGTTAACGTGACCACCAGCTTTTACTTCGGTGTTTTCAGTGTCGTTGTGAATATCAGAAGTTGCCTGAGCATCTACGAAGGATGGTAAAGATTCGAAGACTAATAGATTGTTTTCAGTGTATTTACCAGTTGATCCCGTAAAACCCCAATATAATTTGCCGTCAGTACTCTTGAATTGATTAGTGTCAATAACGGTTGAAGCTGTTTTAGTCGAATTAGTTGGTGTTCCGTCAGGATTCTTATCATCATATTTGTAGGTAATAGTTCCAAGGTTGCTGTTGGTGGCAGGTTTAGTCCATTGAATTGTTAAATGATGCCAATTGTTATCGACTAAATTTAGACCATCGGTTGCAGCCAGATGCAGCATAGTAAAATAATTTTTAGTTGCAGGTCCAGTGCTAGTATCGCCAGCAGTTTTTTTTATAGAGTTATGAAAATAGGTATTTATTGGAAAAGTTCCATCAGAGGGATTCCCAGGATAACCAATGGCGATGTGTTGACCGTTAATTCCTTGGGCATCAAAGGAGACACCTTCTCCAGAAATATCTTTATAAGTTGTTAATTTGTTGACGAAGGTATCAAATTCAATCGCCAAACTATTTTGGACGGCATTTTTAGCAATGTTAGCGGGGTTAGTTTCATTCCAGTCCCAATCTGTTCCCCAAACACCTAAAGTTTCACCATCACCGGGCACGATTGTACCATCTTTATCTTTTCCAAGTGAATGAGCATTTGTTCCTCTTGGATCATTGTGCATGACAAAAGCCATTCCATCACCAGGGAAGAGACTGTCAGGATAGTTTGAATTTTTGTATGAACCGAAATAAAGCCACGTAGAGGCAGTTTGATTTTCATTAATATTGAAGAAATTATCTTCGGATAAATTACTCCAAATCCCCCCAACTTGATAGTTGGTATTAGTCATTTTGATAACACTAGTATTTAAAGTAGCAGGATTAGTTGAACTAACAATTTCGGCTGAATTATTCTTGAAATTGGCTTTGGTAAAATCTTGATCACTCCAATGTAGCCCTTTAGGGGTAGATTCTAGAGCTTTTTCATAGTTAGCTTGATTACCTGCATCGATGACACTGTTAGTGGCAGTAGGGTCGGTAGCCGCAAAAACAATTTGGTTCAAAGTGGAAATCATTAATAAACCCTCAAAAAAAATAAATAAAGAAATATAAAGTATATTTGATTTAATTTTATGCTTATTCATAATAAAACCCTCACATCAAAGACATTTCGTCATTATTCATTCAGATTGTAACAGGTTTGTGAATAATAGTTACTGTTTTAGCATAAAATAACCATTATATTATGATATAAAATATATTAAATAAAAGTATAAAAATATATCATTTATATTGTTAAACAAAATAATTATTTACTGATATTTTGATAAAATGACTTTTTGGAGAACAATTAAATTGTACCAAATCAAATTATTTACAATTTCTTTACAAAGGAATAGAATATGGACTATAAATTAATGATAAGGAGGCGTGGTTATGCCTGATATAAACGTAAGTCGGCCAATCCCTCTGAATGATCACTTGTGTTTTTCTTTATATGCGACATCACGTGCAATTCAGAAATTGTATCATGATGGGTTGAGTGCGAATGGACTAACTTATCCGCAATATTTAGTTTTAGTGGCTCTGTATGAATATAAAGAATTAACAGTTAAGAAATTAGGTGCGTTGTTGTCCTTGGATTCTGGGACTTTAACGCCACTTTTGAAGCGTTTGGAAAAAGAAAATCTAGTAATTCGTGAACGTAGCAAGTCGGATGAACGAGTAGTTAATGTTCATTTGACTGATACGGGAATCAAAAAGCGTGAATCCGTTAATGATCTCCCTAAGATTATGATTGAAAAGAGTGGATTCACCGATGAAGAGTGGAATACTTTAGAAACTCTATCTAAGAAAATGTTTAAGAATATTACTGACTAAAAAAATAACGTCATTCCTGTGAGTGCAGGAGTGACGTTATTTTTATTTTAATTTTTTAACTTTATCAAAGAGAGAACTACCATTAGGTGTTTTGTTGTCGCCAGTTCTTCCAATGTCGTAATCAGAATCCTTCATAGCTTCAACTTTACCCATCAAGTAACCATTACCAACTTGTGAGAAGAAGTCGTGGTTGCTAGTTCCGGTCGAGATACCGTTCATAACGATAGGATTGACGTCTTCAGCATTTCCATCAGGAAATAGTGGCTCTTGACCAAGGTTCATCAAGGCTTTGTTAGCGTTATAACGCAAGAAAACCATAACTTCATCGACCCAACCAACTTCTTTATAGAGGTCACGGGTATACTTTTCTTCATTATCGTAAAGTGTATACAGTAAATCGTACATCCAGTCTTTCATTTCGGCTTTTTTATCATCGCTTAATTCATTAAAACCGAGTTGGAATTTATAACCGATGTAAGTTCCGTGGACGGATTCATCACGAATAATCAACTTGATGATTTCAGCAACGTTAGCTAGCTTATTATTGCCTAAATAGTACAAAGGTGTGTAGAAACCTGAATAGAATAGGAAACTTTCTAGGAAAACACTAGCAACTTTCTTTTGAAGTGGATCGCCGTTTTGATAGATGTCATTGATGAATTTAGCTTTCTTTTGTAAATATTCATTATGGTCGGTCCAATCGAAGATCTCTTCAATTTCTTCGGCACTGTTCAAAGTACTGAAGATAGAAGAATAACTCTTAGCGTGAACGGACTCCATGAATTCGATATTATTGAAAACAGCAGTCTCAGCTTGAGTTCTAACATCTTTTAACATGGCTTGAATACCATCTTGGGATTGCAAAGTATCTAGTAATGTCAAACCACCAAAAACATGTCCAACGACTATTTGTTCGGCAGGGCTTAAGGTACGCCAATCGTCTAAATCATTAGAAAGAGGAATTCTTGTATCGAGCCAAAATTGTGAAGTTAACTTTTCCCAAGTTTCCTTGTCGATTTGGTCTTCAAGCTTGTTCCAGTTCATTGACTTGTAATATGTATCAACCATTAAAAATTTCCTCCTAGATTGAGCAGCTTTCGCATTCGTTGCTGCCGATTTCGTCATTATTTTCAGTGAAAGTTCTGACGTAATAGAGTGACTTGATACCTTTGTAGTAAGCGTAATTACGCAAAATACTTAGGTCACGAGTTGTTTGTTTAGTTTCAGTGGCGCCTTTCCAATCATACAAACCAGCAGGAATTTCAGAGCGCATGAATAAGGTCAAACTCATTCCTTGATCGATGTGTTCTTGAGCTGAGGCGTAAGTATCGATAACTTCACGCATGTCAGTGTCATAAGCTGATTTGTAGTACTTGATCGTATCGTTACTTAAGAAAGGAGCTGGGAAGTATAGCTTACCATTTTTCTTTTCTTGGCGTTCTTCAACTAGACGAGTTACTGGTTGCAAACTGGCACTAGTATTGTTGATGTAAGAAATAGAGCCAGTTGGGGCAACAGCCATTCGATAAGCGTTGTAAAGGCCATCTTTAGCAACATTTTCCTTCAGGTCAGCCCAATCAGCTGTTGATGGAATGAAGATATCTTTGAAGAGGTCCTTAACTGTATCTAATTTTGGAGCGTAGCTGTTAGCCAAATATTTGTCGAAATATGAACCGTCAGCGTATTTAGATTTTTCAAAGTTAGCAAAAGTTTCGTGACGTTCTTTAGCAATATTGTTACTTTCAACTAAAGTCCAGTAATTGAGCAACATGAAATAAACGTTGATGAATTCGATTGCTTCGGGTGAGCCGTATTCAAGGTGGTGGCAAGCTAAGAAAGTATGCAAGCCCATGGCACCCAAACCAATAGCGTGACTGAGTTTATTTCCATTTTCAACTGGAGGAACGGCGGTGATATTTGAGGCGTCACTGACAAAAGTAAGTGCTCGAGTCATGGAACGGATTGACTTACCGAAGTCGGGACTTTCCATCATATTTAAAATGTTAGTTGAACCGAGGTTACAGCTGACATCAGTACCTAATTTCAAATATTCTTGAGCATCATTCAATTCAGAAGGAACTTGGACTTGTTGAATTTCGGTACAAAGATTACTCATGATAACTTTACCGTCGATAGGGTTAGCACGATTGACAGTGTCGATGTTCAAGACGTAAGGGTAACCAGATTCTTGTTGAAGTTTACTGATTTCGTCTTCTAGTTCACGGGCAGGAATCTTATATTTCTTGATACGGTCGTCGTTGACCAAGTTGTCGTATTCTTTAGTGATATCGACGTATGAGAAAGGTACACCGTAGACTTTTTCGACTGAATAAGGGCTAAATAAGTACATGTCAGCGTTGTTACGAACTAATTCGTAATATTTATCAGGAACGATTACGCCAAGGGATAGAGTCTTAACACGGACCTTTTCATCGGCATTTTCTTTTTTAGCAGATAAGAAGTCGATGATATCAGGATGGAAGACGTTCAAATAAACGGCTCCGGCACCTTGTCTTTGGCCTAGTTGATTACTGTAACTGAAGCTATCTTCGAGCAATTTCATGACTGGTAAGACACCGGATGATGAATTCTCGACACCTTTGATAGGTGAACCAGATTCACGCAAGTTAGACAAAGTAATCCCCACGCCACCACCGATACGTGATAGTTGTAAGGCACTGTTGACTGTTCGACCGATGCTGTTCATGTCGTCAGTTACTTGCAATAGGAAACAAGAGACGTATTCGCCACGACGCTTTCTGCCGGCATTCAAGAATGAAGGTGTAGCGGGTTGATAACGCTGAGCAATCATTTCTGTGGCTAAGGCTTTGGCTAAATCTTGATCGCCATTGGCATACAAAAGGGCATTAAAAAGAATCCTCATTTCGTAATTTTCCAAATAAAGGTCGCCATCATTTGTTTTGAGAGCGTACTGGTTGTAAAACTTGTATGCTGCCATAAATGATTGAAATTGGAAATGTTGATCTAATAAGTCGTGGTATAAGTCTTCGATAAATGCTAAAGGATACTTATCAATGACGGGCTTTTCGATGTAGTCGCCATCAATTAGAAAATCAATGTGGTCTTTGAAAGTATCGAATTTTTTCGTATTAGGTTGAACATTTTCTTTAAAGAAGGCTTGAACTGCTTCTTTGTCCTTATTCAAAGGAATCTTGCCATCAACGGGGATGTTGATTTCGTTATTCAATTTGAAATAACTTAGTTTAGTTGCATCGAGGTTATTTAATCCCAATTTCATTCACTACTTTCTTAAAATTTTCGACATCTTTAGTTGTTCCGTTGAATTCAAATTCGAAGACGACAGGAACATTCAAAGCGGCAGCGATGTCTTTGGCTGTATGGTTGTAGAGGGTGTTGAAGTTGCGGTTTCCTCCACCAGCTACGCCGACGCAGTTTTTGGCGTTATCTTCATATTGAAGAAAATCGATCACTGGGTCCATCATGTCGTCGTCATAAGAAGGCACGATGAGAATAAATGACCGACCCATTTTATAAAACGGATCGGCATCGGTTATTTCATATCCATCTATTCCCAATTTCTCAACAAAACGCTTAGTTTGGCCAGTGATAGAGTAGTAAGCTAAGTTCATTTTATCCAACTAGTTCCTTCAAGCTGTCTGGACGGAAACCGACGATTGGGTCCATTGCTTCATTCATAACGACAGGAACACTTTGGAAACCTTGTTGCTTTAGGGAATCAAGATATTGTGGATCTTGATTGATATTTCTTTCTTCAAAAGGTACGTTATGTTCCTTTAGATATCTTTTAGTCATGCGACATTGCATGCAATTGTTTTTGCTATAGACGATTACGTTGTTCATAGTATTACTTCCTCTCATATTCTCATTTAGTATAATCATTAAAAAATATAAACACAATATATTGTGCTCGTTGTAACGGATGTATACACGATATAGCGTGGTTATACTGTCATTACAAAAAACGCGCAAACTAGTATGCCCACACAATTTGTATCGTTTTGCATCTCTATTTCAATTATTTTTTCGATTCGTGGTAAAATTAGCGTAATGACTATTATAAAGTTATGAAGTGTTTAAGACAATTAATTTTAGTTGGGAGAAGACTATGAATTCTTGGAATTTTGTAGGAATTATAGCGTGGATCATTGTAATTGCGCTCTTAATTTTTGTTGTATTCAATATTAGAAATCGTCATTTAAATATTTTAGTTGTTAAAAAGGGAAAAATTACTTGGAAGACGATTTTGACAGATCTACTAGAAATTGTAGTAATAATTTTAATGGTCAGTGGGCTCTTATATACGAGTTTATTTACAAGAGTTGATTTGACTGATAAGGAAGCTGTGTCAGTATCTTACAAGTATGATCCGATGATTGTACAGACGACTGATGACGGTCAAGGCTACTATGTAAAAATCGATAAGAAGCAATCCAACTCCAGTACCGATGTATATCAATATTGGTTGAACAATACGACTTATACAGTTTCTAGTCGTGATTCAACTATTTCAGATGCTACATTGCCATTTACGGTTTCAGGTATCCATTTGGATTGGCCAATGAAGAAGATTAAAAAACTAGATTCTAAATATCAATATGCTTACGTAATAACTGTACAAGCTAAATATAAGAATAATTTCATTAATGGTTTAGGTTTGAAAGCTAACCGTTATGCGATGGAATATCGTGTTTTGAGGGTTCCAGCCAGATCGTTTATTGAAGTTGAAAAATAATTGAGAAATCCCACTAGATTGTGTTCTAGTGGGATTTTTATTCGATTTTGATATAAATAGTTATTTATGGTAAAAATTCTCGTACCTCATGCTAGACTATTGTTTATCTTGACGCGAGAGGGATTTTGAATGAGAAAGAAGTGGGGTTTAGTAGTAATGATTGCGGTATTTTTTGTTGGGGGATGTTCGCAAGTAAAGCATCATCCACAAAAGAAACCTCAGGTCATTAAAAAGAGTACCGAGCAGACTTTAAATTTTACCAAGGGAATTCCAGACCAACTCCAAAATACTTATTATCAATATTCTAAAAGTAATCGTTCAGATGAAAGTGACCAATTGTCGGAATTGACGATCAAAGATAATGAAATATTGCTCAACGACTTAGCTAGTGGTCAAGAAACTGATGAATTATCTGACGTTTCATATCGTCATTTGAAAAATAATACTTATGTACTATACAATGGTAATCTGTTTCAAAAAATTCGTTTATTGGATAATCAGGATTTGGAGTTATTCGATAGTAATGATGATTATCAAACGGCTCTAAAAATCTTAGATAAAGAATTGTATCACTTAGGCTCTTTGCCGGTTGATTTGCGTTTATCCCCCAAAGATTTGGATAATAAATATTACGTTAATAGTTTGGATTTTCGCGATTATATTAGCTTCAATACAGGATATCGAAATTCTTACGAGGCAATAGTTCAGAGTGACGGTTCGCTACAGTTTCCACGTTATTTTCATCCAGAGATTTTGATTAAGAGTAGGAAGTATGTTTTAAAAACGTTTAATCTGAATGATATTACGGCTGAACATGAGGTTACTTTTTCTAAAATATCAGCTACTTGTTTAAAAGATGATCTGACGAATCAATTGTATTATTTAGCGGAGAATCCCAAAGAGCAGGCTTTAAAAAAGATGGGGATTGCAGATTCAATTACTGAATATCATCAATCAAAAGATAACAAAGAGAAATCTAAGACGTATGATTTTGCAGACGACCGAGATGACGATTATTATGATACTTATGATGACTTTGATTTAAACGAAGGCGACTAAAAAAGCAGTATTCCCAAAATGGAAACACTGCCTAGGTATTAACTATTTAGCTTTTTTGATCTTTTTGATGCTGACAACAATCTTATTATTCAATTCCATCTTGTTAGAGTTGTCTTTAGGATCGTTTTTCACAATTTCCATCAAAGCTGAATGTTCATAGATCTTTTCAACTTTACCTTGGAATGGATAATCCATATCTTCATCAACGGAGCAATCGTAAACATTACCAACTTTTAGGTCTTCAATTTTCATATGTAAAGTCTCCTCGGATTAATTAATTAACAGATTAGTATAATAATATAGTAGAAGAAATATTTCAAATTATAGGAGTCCAAGATGGATAAAAAGATTATTGTTATAACGGGTGCCAGCGGGACCGGCAAGACTACCATTAGTAAATATCTGCAAGATACTTATCATATACCAAGTGTTATTACTCACACTACTAGATTACCACGTGCGGGCGAAAAAAGTGGGATTGACTACTATTTTGAGACAAAAGAAAGTTTTGCAAAGAATCATTATCTAGAAAAAGTCGAGTATAGTGGCAACTGGTATGGTTCTTCAGAAGAAAGTCTTAATAAAACTTGGGAAAAATATGATGCAGCTAGTATTGTTGTCGACACTAAGGGAGCTATCTCGTACAAAGAGAAGTATGGCAAAGATGCAGTAGTGATTTTCTTAGAAGTCGATTTGGAAACTGTGACGAAACGTCTAGAGAGTCGTGGGGATGAAAAACATCGACTCAAGGCTCGAATCAACAGTGATGAATTCCAGCGAGATCTGCAAATTCCTAGTGAATTATCAGGCAAATGCTATAAGATTATTAACAAAAATATCGAAAAAACCAAAGAAAACGTCAACAAAATACTAAAAATCGAAAAAATCGGTTAATATTTAATTTCACAAGAAAGCGCTAATCATTGATATATCAGTGATTAGCGCTTTTTATTTTGTGAATAACAAAGTGTAACATTCTTATACAATTGTTGTAACAATTCTGCAATATTCATAGAGTATTATATTCATCGTTGAGTGATAAGAGAAATTAATAATTAATAAAAACTTAAAAATTAAAAAAAGTAAACCATTACGGGGGATTTCAATTTTGAATACAAACGTTAAAAAAAGTCTAGTTTCATTTACAGCAGCTGCAGCATTAGCAGTTACAGGTTTAGGTCTATCAAACGCTACTACAACTAAAGCCGCAACACAAATTGTTAAAGACAACGTTCCTTCAGTTGTAACAACAAAGAACATGTCAATGCTTTATACATCACCATCATCAGCAGCTAAGAGTGCTGGTCGTGCTTTGGCTTCAAACAGCTCATGGCGCGTTGGTGAAGCTGCTAGAGATGACGAAGGTAACATGTGGTACCTTGTAGCTACAAACGAATGGGTTAAGGGTAGCGACGTAACTGCACAAACAGCTACTACACAAGCTGCTGCTGACACAAATACAAACACTGCTTCAACTTCTGACAGTGTTATCAGTACTGCAAAGCAATACTTAGGTACACCTTATGTATGGGGTGGTAAGACACCTTCAGGTTTCGACTGCTCAGGTTTCACATCATACGTATACCAACAAGCAACTGGTAAGAGCATCGGTGGTTACACAGTAGCTCAAGAATCTGCTGGTACACAAGAAGCTGTTTCTCAAGCATCAGCCGGAGATCTATTGTTCTGGGGTAGCAAAGGTTCAACTTACCACGTAGCTATCTACTTAGGTAACAACCAATACATCGCTGCACCACAACCAGGCGAATCAGTTAAGATTTCAACAATCTCAGGTTACTTCATGCCTTCATTCGCTGTTAAGGTTCTATAATATACATTCAAAATTAAAATCATTCGCATTGGATCACCTATTTGGGTGGTCCTTTTTTGATGGAGAAATTCCCATAGCTAGGCAAATACTCAACATCTGACCGTATCTCTCCACCCTCTATTCAAGAATTCTTCACATTTTATTACAAATTTATTCGTATTTGTAAGTTATTATTTAACCATAGTCAAAAAGCAAAGAGGTGACCGGATGGTTAGATAACTTCCTGAATAGAGATAACCCTTTTAAAAAGATAATTATTGAAAACAATGAATAGAAGATAAACCCTTAAAACATATATAAAAATTTAATCCCCTAAAAATAACTTCAAATATCTCCCCCCTAATAGATATGAAGTCAATTACAGAGTTATTCCCCGTAACTCTCAAAGAAAGAAGCGATATTTATCATACTTATGAATATCACATTAGCTTGCCTATTGGCAGGCTTTTTTTTCGTCTAATTGGTAAAATGTAACTGAATTAAAAAATAAGGAGATTATCATGGAAAAGTTAATTGATTCAGCTTTAAAAATGATTGAACCAAAGATGACTGTTAGTTTTGGGGGTGGACGAACGGTTGGTAGATTGATTCGTGCAGTTAAGGATAGTCAATTAGATATTAAGATTGCTAGTCCTTCTGAAGCCACTAGAGCGCTATGCAAGGAGTTGGATTTGCCAGTAACTTCATTGGAAGAGGTAACTACTTTTGATTTAGCCTTCGATGGTTGCGACAGCTTGGATCATCATTTGAATGCTTTGAAGAGTAATGGTGGAATCCATGTTTTTGAAAAACTTTATGCTAACTTGTCCAAACGCTACATTATTTTGGCTCCAGAGATGCGTTTCACTAAAGTTTTAAATCCAGATATTCAATTAACTTTAGAAGTTTTGGACTTAGCTATGCCACAAATTATCGCTGCAGTCGAAAAACTTGGTGGTACGGCCAAAATTCGTCAATCGAGTGATATTGCTGGAATGGTTCGAACAAAGAATGGTAATGGTTTACTAGATTGTCACTTTGATGATTGGTCTTACATCGATGAAATTGACGCCGAATTGGGATCAATGGTCGGTGTGATGGGAACTTCTTATTTTAAAGATATTGTGACAGATGCACTTTTAGCGACTGATGATGATGTAAAGCACGTGAAAAAAGAGATATAAAATAAACGCCTCATATTTATTAGATTTTTGTCTATCTAATAAATATGGGGCGCTTTTTTAGTAAAGAATGCATTTTACGAATGTCGGTTTATTGAACTCTTTTTGTCCAAATCCTATTCCAATTTTTTTAATGTTATTTTTACTGTAATTCCAATTCATATATTCTGATGTGATTTTTTTTAGGACAGCGACTCCGGTGGGAGTACATAATTCACCATAAATATCAGAATGAAAATTCGGAATGTCTTCAAGAATTTTTTTTGTTGCAGGAGCGGGTACGGAGAATACTTTTTGATTGTATTTAACTTGTCCGTAACCAGTATTCACTGAAGATGCCACGATTGTTTCAATATCTAATATTTCTAGTAGTAGGCAAATATTAGTGATATCGATCAAAGCGTCAATGCTACCAATTTTATTGAAATGAATATCATGTTTTTTAGGAGTGTGATGGACAAAACTTTCGGTATCCATTAATAATTCAAAAATATCAATGACACGTTTTTTACTTTCTTTCGATATATCAAAATTTTTAATAACCTGATTGGGTTGTTTCTCATCTAATGAATTTTGTGGGATTTTTAATGAAGACAATTTTTTTTCATGGACGTCTTCACTGAATTCTTCTTGATTTTTATCAACGATAACATCGATTGTAGAACCGTCCATATCAAATTTATGTATACGACGGTAAGTAGTTTTAGTATTAGCCAATAAATTATTAGTGATTTTTAGAAAATTTTGTTGTTGTTCGTTATCCAATAGATCTAACAGGGCACTTGTCAGCATGTCGCCAGCAATACCGGTCGAGCAATCTATATATAATTTATTCACAGATTTTTTTAATTACTACTTTTTTTTTAAGATCTTGTAGTCTGTTGAGCAGAGCCAAAAATGCTTCTGCTGGATCATCGATATCCATAACAGATTGCTCAATAGGACAAATGCCTGTTCTAGTACGATTTTGAATCTTTTGAACGTAATTAACAAATCTAAAAGAACTATTTTTATTCAAAAGGTACTCAATTGCAGAATCACTCATAGTAAGTCCAACTATTTCATTAGCTTTACCTAGTATGGAAATAACTGCAGCGGCTTTACCGACGATTTTGTCGACAATGGTTGCTCCTTCGAAAAGATCTGGATAAGTCATATATGAATAAAGTATCGGTGAGATTCCCATACCTATTTCAATATGAACAATTTTTCCATCTTTTACTAAAACGCAAGATGCTTTATTTTGTTTGATTAAATCAAGTGCTTCTAAAATGACGGGTTCACTAATTTCTTTATTTAGCATAATTACTCTCTTTATTACTAATAGTTGTTTTCATTAGATGGTTGATAAATTTGGCTACTAAAGGACAAGCGATTAATTGGATCACGATACCTGGGATTCCCATTACTAAAGCACTGGAAACAGTCATATTCATAGCGTGACCAGAAATTTGAATCAAAATCCAAAGCATAGCAGAATAGGCAACCCAACCGCCAACAATTCCACCAATGGAAGAGATTAAAGTATTGAAATGTTTAGCAAATAGTCCAGCAAACATTCCCATGAAAATCAATTGAACAGCCATCAAAGGTAACATTGGATAAACGACAGGCATTCCAGTTAATAAACTAGATAATACTGGAACGATGAAACCAATAATTCCTCCGTATAAAGGACCACAAACTAGACCACCGATAATAATAGGTAAATGCATTGGTAGAATGATGGTTCCTGGAACCCCAAACATATGCGAAGTGAAGAATGGGATTATTAGTCCTAATGCAATCATAAGTGCTGCGATTGAAATTTTTTGTGCTTCTGTTCTTTTCATAAAAATCATCTCCAACAAATAATTTGTTTCTTTATGGTTTTTACTATAGCAAATTCGAAATAAAGCAAACTTTTTTGTTAAGCAAACGTTTGCGATAAAAATATTTAATTATTGGCATATGCCATATACAATCATAGATGAAGTAATCGAGAACTTTGATTTTTATTCAAGCGTTGAATATTTTCATTAGTTCAATAAACAGAAATTTACGATATAAATTATAAAAAAAGGTTTAGTAAAACGTTTGCATTCATTTTTCTTAATTTTGTTTTTTTTGCTGATAAACTTTTTGTTTGTAAGGGAGGCAAGCGTTTTTCTTATTATCTTTTAATTAAAAAAGGTGATGAAGTATGAGTAGTAGAGTGACTTTAAAAGATATTGCAGATATGGCAGGTGTTTCTGTTTCAACCGTTTCAAGAGTGTTGAATGGAACATCGGAGAAAGTAGCCAGAGATGAAGTAAAAGACAAGATTTTGGAAATTGCTAGAAATTATAAGTACATTCCTAACAAAACAGCGCAAAGTTTGCAAAAGGGAAATGTTTCTTCAAAAACTAAGCAATACAAGATCGGAGTGATTTTTGCCAGATTGGATAAGGATGATTACAATCCATTCTTTATGAAAATTTCTAGAACTATTACTAAGGAAGCAGTTAAAGCAGGCCATATAGTTGATTTCGTAATTTTATCAGCTGCACTTCGTAATAGTAGTGCTAAGGAATTTTTCAAGAATCATCCCGTAGACGGAGTAGTAATTTTGGGAAAATTTGATCAATGGTTATTGGACAAAGTCAAAATGAATATTTCGTCTTACATATATGTTGGCTTGAACAAACTACTTTATAGCAATTTAGATCAAGTTGTTTGCGATGGATATTCAGCTGCTGTAACTGCGGTCAATTATCTAGGTGATCAAGGTCATAAAAACATTATGTATCTAGGGGAGGTAAGAGGAGAAGGAAGATACAAAGGATACATGAACACGATGAAATTCCTTGGACTAGAGACCCCTAGAGATGCGATTGTTGAGTGTAGATTTACGATCAAAAGCGCATATTCTGCAATATTAAAGCATTATGATCCCAAATATACCGCAATCTTTTGTGGAAATGATATTTCAGGAATCGGCGCTATTCAAGCTTTATCGGAATTAAATTATAAGGTTCCTGATGATGTATCAGTCATTAGTATCGACGATATTGATTTAATTCAAGATTTCACACCTTTACTGACAACTGTTCATATACCAATTACTGAATTAGGAAGTATGAGCTTAAGAATGTTGTTAGAAAGAATTGAAAGAGTAAGAGACATCCCGGTAACGGTTCAATTGCCATATCAATTATTAGAGCGTCAAACCGTTAAATCTATTAAATAAATAGTTAGGAGAAAAATATGTTAATAAATGGAAATGCCTTTTTAAAAACGGCTGATAAATATCACTACGCACAAGGAGCCTTTAACGTAAATACAGAGGAACAAGTGGATGCAGCTATTCAAATTCACGAAGCATTAAGAGCACCATTATTCTTACAAGGTGCACAATTGGGAAATGCCTTTATCGGCGGAAAAGCTGATTTTAAAAATGGTAATCTTGATGACATTAAAAAAGGTGCCGATTTATTAGCTGATTATGTTGCCAAAAAAGCTGAAGTAGCAAGTATTCCTATCGCTTTACATTTGGATCATGGACTAACTTTTGATGTTGCTAAGGCTTGTATCGATAGCGGATATACATCAGTTATGATTGATGGTTCTGCTCATGAATATGAAGATAACGTTGAACTTACAAAGAAAGTTGTCGACTATGCGCATAAATACGGTGTAACTGTAGAAGGTGAATTAGGAACAATTGCCGGTGTTGAAGATCATGTTTTTGCTAAGAATTCCAGTTATACAAGTCCATTGCAAGCATTAGATTTTATCAATAAGACTGGCGTTGATTCACTAGCAATTTCTTATGGTACTAAGCATGGTGCTAACAAGGGAAGCGATATTAAACTTAGAATGCAAATCGTTACAGCTATCAAAGAAATCTTGCTTTCTGAAGGTATTGACGTGAACTTAGTTTCACACGGTTCTTCTACAATTCCACAATATATCGTTGAAGAAATTAATAATCTTGGTGGAAACGTTAACGGTACCGGTGGTATTCCTATCGAACAATTGAAGGTAGCTATTGGCTGTGGAATTAACAAAATCAATATCGATAGTGATATTCGTTTAGCAACAACTAGAAACTTTAGAGAATTAGGCAAGAAGAATCCAGAAGTCGTTACTGATCCTTCAACTGCAGGAATTTATAAGTTACTAGCAGAAAATGAAGCTGATATTGATCCTAGAACATTCTTGGCACCAGTAATGAACTTAGTTACAGAAAATAAAGCCGATACTCCAGCGCTAAAAGAAATTAACCGTGCAGTTAACTTGGGTACGCAAGAAATTATGGGTCAATTGATTGTTAACTTCGGAATGCTGGGAATGGCTCCTAAAGTAATGGAGTTTAAATAATGGGAAAATCATATATTCATGTAAATTTAAAAAGATTTGATATTTTAAAGTCTTTAGGTGGTGTAAATGATTTAGATTATTCCAATAGTTCAGACTGGTTTAATGTGATTGCCAATCAATTAACTAATAAGGTTAATCAATTCTCCCCACTAGATTACGAATTCGTTTTTTACATTCCTGAAGGCTACTTGATCTCTACATTAAATCGATTAGATTCAAAATCACAATTACAAATTGGCTGCCAGTCAGTATTCAGTAAAGATGTGGTTGGCAACAATAACATTGGAGCTTTTACTACTTATAGACCTGCTAGTTCAATGGCTTCTATTGGTATCAAGGATACAATTATTGGTCATAGTGAAGAACGTGCTTATGAATTAGAATTTCTAAACTCGGTTTCTTCAGATGAAGAATTAAACAAAAAAGCCATCCAAGAAGACTTGGAAGAAAAAATTATTAATGCGCAAAAAGTAGGTATGAACGTACTTTATTGTGTTGGTGAGAGTGCTGAAGAAAGAGATTCTGATAATTGGAAAGCGGTATTAAAAAAACAATTATCATTAGACTTCTCCAAAGTAGATATCGACAAATTAAAAATCGCTTATGAACCTATTTGGGCTATAGGTCCTAATAGACCAGTTCCATCAGCAGACAAAATTCAAGAAGTTGCTGAATACATTCATTCAATCATAAAGGATATTCCAATTCTTTATGGAGGTGGCTTAAAAGAAACAAATGCCTTAGATATTGCGGGATTACCAGATGTTGATGGTGGATTAATTGCTTTAACTAATTTCTCAGACAATATCGGCTTTTATCCAGAAGATTTTATAAAGATTGTAAAAAAATATGATGAAGGTAAAAAATAATGAAAAAATTTGAATTTGAATACGGTGCAGGCACAATGTCTGCCGAATTACCAGATAATACAGATGTTTTTGTTCCAGGAGTGACAGTTCCAGATCCTCCACATATACCAGAAGATAAATTGGAAGAAGCATATTTGGAATCAATCCATCATCCAATTGGCATGGATCCTTTAGATAAATTAGCTAATAAAGATTCTAAAGTTACTATTATCTTCCCAGATATCGTTAAAGGTGGAAATCAACCTACATCTCACCGTAAGGTAGCTATCAAAGTTATCCTTAATGAATTGAAGAAGATTGGTGTTAAACACGAAAATATCCTTTTGATTTGTTCTAACGGACTACATCCAAAGAATACAGAACAAGAAATTCATACTATTTTGGGAGACGACATCTTCTATTCATTCTGGCCAAATCAAATTAAGAACCATGATAGTGAAGATCCTGAACATCTAGTAGATTGTGGAACAGACCCTCAAGGAGATCGTGTTTTCTTAAATAAATATGTTTATGACAGTGATGTTGCCATCATGGTTGGTCATACTCAAGGTAACCCTTATGGTGGATATTCCGGTGGATATAAGCACTGTGCTACAGGATTGAATACTTGGAGATCAATCGCTGCCCATCACGTACCTAGCGTTATGCACAAGAATGACTTTGTGCCTGTAAGTACACACTCAACAATGCGCCACAAGTTTGACGAAATTGGTCAATGGCAAGAAAAGAGTATGGGTAAGAAGTTCTTCTGTTGTGATGCTGTTCTAGATACTCAATCACGTCAAATTGAAATTAACAGTGGTTGGGCAAAAGAAATGCAACCAGTAGCATGGAAGACTGCCAATATTAAAACTTATATTCCATTTGCTGAAAAGAAATATGACGTCTTAGTATTTGGTATGCCTCAAAAATTCCATTATGGAGATGGTATGGGAACAGATCCAATTATGCTAATGCAGGCCTTATCTGCCCAAGTTATTAGACATAAGCGTATTATGAGTGACCACTGTGTCATTATCTGTGCTTCTCTATGTAATGGTTTCTTTAATGAAAATCGTTGGCCATACATGCATGAATTGTATGATGATTGGTCAAACGATAAGTTGAACATGAATAAATTATCAGATATGAATCGTTTGGGTGAATACTACGCAACAAACAAGGAATATATCAGAAGATACAGATATACAAACTCATTCCACCCATTCCATGGATTCTCAATGATGTCTTGTGCTGGCTTGGCTGAAAAAGACACTTCTGCAATTTATATTGTTGGTGCGGAAAAACCTGGTTATGCACGTGAAATGGGCTTGAAGACTAGAGCTACTTTCGAAGAAGCACTTAAAGATGCTGAAGAGAAATATGTTGGCAAGAATCCTAACATTTTGGCTTTACCTAAGACATTCTCTACAATGGCTGTACATTTGATGATGAAGGATGAAGATCCAGAAATTCAATAAAATTTTTAAAAAGTTTCAAAAGAAGATGTCGTTAATTCGTAATTGAATTAACGACATTTTCATTAGTAGGGATTTATTTATCAGAAAGAAGTGAGCAAATATGTTAGTGACGAGTATTATTTATTTCTTCGTAGTTTTATGTGCCAATATCATTGGTTCCATGTCTGGGATGGGTGGAGGAGTCATTATAAAGCCAATAATGGATTCTTTGGGTCGAAGCGGCTTATTAGCAATTAATTTCTATTCCAGTTTTGCAGTATTCATAATGTCGATTGTGTCCACATATAAGCAGTATAAGAACGGGATAAATATCCAATGGGGACAAGCTCTAAGATTGGCTGTAGGCTCTATGATTGGTGGATATTTAGGCGATACTTTATTAGTGTTTTTGGTTAAAATCTTTGGCAATGAGAGCATCGTCAATATCATTCAAATCGTGTTGTTGATAATTACTCTGATCGTAGCGTTGATTTATACTCGACCATTGCATTTATCATTTATAGAAAAGCATATGAATTTATTTTTGTTCCTCAGCGGTATTCTCCTAGGAACTGTAGCAACCTTATTAGGGATTGGTGGGGGACCGATTAACGTTGCGTTGTTAGTTTCACTGTTTTCTTTCGCTCCCAAAATGGCCACGACCTATTCAATTATTACTATCTTCTTCTCTCAAATAACTAAATTGGCAAGTAGTATAGATATGATTCCATCAATGAATATCTCAATGATGAATATGATTTTTATCTTCTTCGCAGCTATTTTAGGTGGTTATTTTGGTGCGGTCATTAGTAATAAGATCAGTTCAAAATTAGTTCTATACATTTATAAAATTACGATTGTGGGCGTTTTAGTGCTTAATGTATTCAATATAACTAAGCTAATAATTCAGATGTAAATAATGCGAAATATTGAAGAAAACGTTTTCATAGGTTCTTGGAGATAACATTTTTTTTCAATATATAATATTCCTGAATTGAGAGGAGGACGAGGCACGGTAGTCTTTTGCTAAATAAATAATGAGGTTAAAGGTTATGCGTCAAATTAAAGAAAACGTTTTCATTAATATTTTGTTTTCAAAAACATTTTGAAGATATTATTAAGTCATTAATTGATAGGAAGGTGAAAGGAATGGTAATGAATCCCTCTTTAGAGGATAAAGATAAAACTGTAGAGATGACATCATTTCCTAAGGTTTTAACATTTAGAGAGAAGCTGGGATATGCAGCTGGTGATTTAGGAAATGGTTTTCTTTTTGAAATGGGTCAATTATATTTATTGAAATATATGACTGATGTGTTGGGTTTACCAGCCGTTAGTGCAGGTGGAGTATTTTTAGTAGCAAAGATTTGGGATGCATTTGCAGATATAGGTGTAGGTACAATAATAGATCATAGAAAGAAAATTGGTCCAAGAGGAAGGTTCCGTCCTTTTATGTTATGGGCAGCTTTACCTTTGGGTTTACTCTTAATTGCTAACTTTACGGTACCTGACTTTACGTTAAAGATGCAAGAAGTATGGTGTTATATCACATATATTTTATTTGGAACTGTATATAGTGTTTCTAATATTGCATATGGTTCTATGCAACCAACAATGACAAAAAATAACATTGAGAGATCTCAATTAGCAAGTTGGAGAACTGTTGGATCTAATATTGGTACTTTGGTTTCTACAGTTGCATTTATGCCAATAGTTTTATTAATGCCTAGTCCACATATGGGATATTCTACGGCTGCAATAATTTTTGCAATTGGAGGAATTACGTGTCAATTATTTTGCTATTCAAGTATTAAAGAAAGATATGAAGATGAAAAACAGCGACAAAAAGATTTTGCAGAACAATCTAAAGAAAGTACTTCTGAATTTAAAGAGATTATCAAGTCATACGGCTCTGTTTTTAAAAATGGTCCATTATTAATTCTTTGTCTAGCAAATCTCTTCTCATTTTCAGCGTTCAATGTTAAGCAAGCGGTACAATTTTATTTTGCACAATATGCATTGCATAATATTACTATTATTTCTTATATGGCATTCTTTACAATGGGTTCAGCCACATTGGCAGCTGTATGTATTCCATGGCTTACAAAGACAATAGGTAAAAAAAGTACATTTATTATTGGTTGTGTAATTTGGGCGATTTCTGATGGTATAGGTTATTTCGTAACTGGAGATGCCGTAGTTTATACGATAATTACAACAATTTCTTATTTTGGTTATGGACTTACTTCTGGTTTGAACTGGGCTTTAATATCTGATGTTGTGGAATTTGGTGAATGGAAAACACACGTTAGATCAGAGGGTATAGTTTATTCTTCATATACTTATTTTAGAAAATTGTCTCAAGCTGCAGCTGGATTGGTTCCTGGTATTGTATTAAGTGCTGTTGGATATGTTCCTAATCATGTACAAACTGCACAAGCAATTGCTGGTATTAGAGGATTGGTATTCATTTATCCCGTTGTAATGGCAATTTTAACAACTATTTTAATGTTCTTTTATCCATTAACAGAGGATAAATATACACAAATTATGAATGATTTAGAGAGAAGACATATTGAAGACTAATCACATTTATAAGTGAGTATTGAAGGGATGCGTTGTAAAGACATGCAGTATGAATTAAAAAATGATTTTCTAACGGTTAAAGTCTCCTCAGTGGGGGCAGAGTTACAGAGTATAAGAGATTCAAGTGATTTAGAACGTATTTGGCAATCTGATGAAAATATTTGGCCAAGACAAGCACCCATCCTTTTTCCAATTGTTGGACGCTTGAAAGATGATCATTATTATGTTGATGGTAAAGAGTATAAGATGACACTACATGGATTTGCGAGAGATGAGGAATTCACTTTGATTTCAAGTGAAGAATCTGAGTTGGCATTGAAATTAACTGATAATGAGTTTAGCCATAAGATCTATCCGTATAAGTTTGAATTAGAAGTAATTTATAGGTTAAAGGAAAAAGAATTAAGTGTTTCTTATATTGTGAAAAATATAGATAACAAAAAAGATCTTTATTTTTCTATCGGTGCACATCCAGGATTTGTTGTGCCATTCCAAAAGAAATTAAAATATGATGATTTTGAAATAACATTTAGTCCGCAAAAGAGTCGAAAGATGGTTCCTATGGTAGACCATTATGCTGACCTCAATAATAAATATGATGTTCCAAACCAAGATTTCCGATTAAGCAGAGAAAAATTTAAGGATGATGCATTAGTCTATGAATTGGATGATTCAACAGATATAACTATAAAAAGTGAACATGTAAAAAAAGAAGTAATTTTCAATACTGGAAATGCTAAGTATGTTGGTTTGTGGTCAACATATCCTAAAGAGGGGAATTTTGTTTGTATTGAGCCATGGTGGGGTATTGATGATACCTTAAATAGTGATAATCAATATGAACATAAAGCAGGTATAAATAAATTAGTTCCAGAAGAAAGTTTTAAAGCTCATTTTTCAGTGAAAATCATTTAGAAAACGCTTGCATTCATTTCTTACAAATATTAATAATATTCAATTAAGCTGAAAACATAATTAAAGAATAAGTTAGGAAGGAGTGAAAGAAAATGAAAAATAATTTGCTTGTAATTCATGGTGGTGGACCCACAGTTGTTTTAAATAGTTCTTTATATGGTGTAGTTATAGAATCACAGAAACACAAAGATATTATTGATAAAATCTATGGATCTAAAAATGGAGTCGAAGGGCTATTAAAAGATGATTTTATAGATTTAGGGAATAAGACAAGTAAAGAAATTGATTCTTTATTAACATCACCGGGTACTGCAATAGGTTCTTCAAGATATCCATTGAATGACGATGATTATGAAAAAATGGTAGATCATCTTATAAAGAATAATATCAAATATGTTCTTATGTCTGGCGGTAATGGAACAATGGGAACTTGTGGGAATCTGTCAAAATTATGTCAAAAAAGAAACGTGGATATTAAGGTTATTGGTATTCCTAAAACAATGGATAATGATATTAATATTATTGATCATGCCCCAGGTTACTTGAGTGCCGCAAAGTATATCATTCAGACTACACGTGAGATAGCAGCAGATATTCATTCATTGCCAATTCATGTATGCATTATTGAGGTTATGGGAAGAAATGCTGGATGGTTAGCAGCATCAAGTTATTGTTCTTCTAACGGAGATAGTTTACAACCAGATTTAATTTATGTTCCTGAGTGTGCCTTTGATGAAGAGAAATTTTTGAAGGATGTTAAAGCTATTTATGATAAAAAAGGTTATGCAACTGTAGTTGTTAGTGAAGGATTAAAGAATAAAAATGGTGATCCAATAGTTCCTGAAATATTCCGCCAAGGTAGATCAGTTTACTATGGAGAAGTTGGGAATTATTTAGCAAATGAGGTTATTAAAAAATTAGGGATTAAAGCACGGAATGAAAAGCCAGGCTTGGCTGGAAGAAGCTCTATATATTTACAATCAGATGTTGATAGGAAAGAAGCTGTTGAAGTAGGCAAAAGAGCTGTTATGGCAGTGATTAATGAGCAAACTGATAAAATGGTTGGTATTTTCCGGGAAGTGAATAATGGAGAGTATAGTGCAAAATATGATTTAGTGAACCTTGACGATGTTATGATGACGGAACGTAAATTACCTTCAAAATTTATTAATGAAGATAAAAATGGAATTACTTCAGATTTTGCTAAATGGCTTAATCCAATGTTATTAAAAACGGATTATTTTCCAATTGTAAATTTTAATTAGGCATTTTGAATATAATTTGATGTCTATAGAATTCTTGATGTGTGTGTTATTTATTATCTTTTTTTCTCACGTTGTACAGACAATGACAGGTTTTGCTGGATCTATGTTGGCATTGCCGTTCTTGACCTTAATTATCAGTTTGTCGGATGCAAAAGTTTTAATTACTTTAATTGGACTACTTTGGAGCATTTGGATTTTATATACAGATCATGAATTCATTGATTGGCATTTTTTATGGATAGTGGTATTTCTCATGACCATAGGAATTTCTATAGGAATGGTTATAGCAAATAAGGTTCCTACGAATTTATTATTAACTTTCATGGGAATAGTAATTATCCTGAATGCCATCTGGAATTTAGTTAAGAAAGACGTAAATAAAAAAAGCAGTATCCCCAAGAATTTGTTCTTTGGAATTGGGGCTGGAATTATGCAAGGTATGGTTTTAATGGGGGGACCTTTGGTAGTGGTGTTGGCTAATTCACATTTTAAAGACCGACGTTATTATCGTGCAACGTTAGCAGTTATTTGGCTAATAATTGATATTGTTTTACTATTATTTTTCCAATTAGATCACATGATTAGCCAAAAGTCGTTGTATTTAACAGGGCTATGCATTATTCCATTAGTAATATCAATCATCGTTGGAAACTATGTAAATAAATTTTTAGATAACTTAAAGTTCAATCGATTAGTAAATGGTTTATTAATAGTTTCTGGCGCAACAATTTTAGTACAAGTATTTGGTTAATAAATAGGAGGATATATTGATGAAAGAGTATTATGGTTATTCCGCAGATGAATTTGTAAAGAAAGCACATTTTCCAGTAATTGTGAGAGAAGATAATCAAACAATTTTTAAAGAATTGGCTCAAATCATGTTTGATACGATCAAAGAAAACAATGAAAAGGATGATATTTCAGTCATTGTAAATCCTGTTGGACCTGTTGGACAATATCCATATTTCGTTGAAATGGTTAATGAAAATAAACTTAGCTTGAAAAAGTGCTGGTTTATTAATATGGATGAATATTTGGATGACAATAATGAATGGATTCCAAGCGATTCTTATTTAAGTTTCCATGGAGTAATGGAAAAGAAACTTTATAGTCAAATTGAACCCGAACTAAATGTTCCCGAAAATCAACGTGTATTTCCAAATCCACATAAACTAGATGAAATTGGAAATCTATTGAAGAAGTTAGGCAAGTTGGATCTAGTAGTAGGTGGTATTGGTATTACTGGTCACGTAGCCTTCAATGAACCTCAACCAGATATGTCGAATGAAGAATTCCTAAACTTGCCAACACGTACTTTGAATATTACTAAAGAAACACGTGCTACAAATTCATGTAATGATTTACACGGTGCTATGGAAGAAATGCCATATCGTGCTATCACAATTGGTATGAAAGAAATGTTCACTGCAAAACGAATTGTACTAGGATGTTTCCGTGACTGGCACAGAGGTGTTGTTCGTCATGCTGCATGTGGTGAACCAAGTGCTTCATTCCCAGTATCATTATTACAATTGCATAAGAATATGTCTTTGTACATTTCTGAAAGTGTTGCTGATTACACATTAGATTAGGTTGTAAAAAGAATAAATAACAATTGATACAAAATAAAAAATTGTATATAATCTACCGGTAAATAGATTATATGAATAGCATTTGGGGGGAGATTATTAGTCGCGATAATCTCTCTCTTTTTTAGTATATGAGGAGGAGGTAAAGGGATGCGTACGCAAGACGAAATATTGCTTTTTTTACAAAAAAATAAAGAACAGTTGCCAATAACAACACAAAAGGTAGCTGATCAGTTTGATTTAAGTCGATCGGTAACTAGTCATTATTTAAATTTACTTCAACAAGATAAAGAAATAAAAAAAATAGATGGTAGACCGGTTTTATGGGCTTTGACAGAATCACTAAAAAGTTCAGAAAAACCATATTCCTTCGATGATTTCATCGGCTCGAAGGGAAGTCTAAAGAAAACCATTGAACAATGCGAATCGGCGATAAACTATCCACCCAACGGCTTGAGTATGATTATTACTGGAAATAGTGGTGTTGGTAAAAGTTTTTTGGCCAAAGAAATTTATAAATATTCGATTTCACATGAAATAATTAAGTCTAATGCCCCCTTTCTAACTTTGAATTGTGCTGATTATGCTAATAATCCTGAGCTTCTATCTAGTATTTTATTTGGATATGTTAAAGGAGCTTTTACCGGGGCTGAGATGGACAAATCTGGATTACTTGAACAGGCTAATGGCGGTTATTTATTTTTGGACGAGGTTCATAGACTGTCGAATGCTAATCAGGAAAAACTATTCAACTTCATTGATAGTGGTGAATTTAGAAGAGTTGGTGAAAATAAAAACACTAGGAAATCCAAAGTTAGGTTGTTGTTTGCCACAACAGAGCCGGTCAACGATGTTTTGTTAACCACTTTTAAGAGACGAATTTCGATAACTATAAATTTACCCGATTTTAAAAATAGACCAGAGATTGAAAGATTAAACATTGCTTACGAGATATTTTATCAAGAAGCAAAAAGAATGGGAAAGACAATCAAGGTCAGTCAAAATGTTTTGAACAAAATAGTTAAAGAACAGTCAACTGGGAATATTGGTAAGATAAAGAACTTGATTAAAGTGAAGTGTGCCAATGCCTATAAGACGCAAATGGATACGGACATTGTTTATATTGATGAGTCTACGTTCATGGATAGCGATTTTGATGAGGATTATATTACGCTAAATCCGGATTTAAAATATAATTTTTCTGATTTGAAAATTGATGATGAGATGCAACAAATGGTCGATAGAATATTAAAAAGGCTATCTGACGTATCTGATAGAAAAGAATTTGAACTTATATCCACAAAAGTGAATGATCAATTATTGAATATGACCATTCCGTTCAAACCAGAGCTATATATGTACAGATATTTGAAGTTTAAAGAACGTTTTGATGAAATGGTATTAAATCAGTATGGAATCCCATGTGTTGATGATGTCGTTAAAATCGTTTATTTATTCTGCCAAATAGATTTAAATTATGATAGTGATAAGGTGGATAATATCTTGAAAAAAATGACTAAGGTATATCCAAGGTCATTGCATGTTACTAGAAGTTTCCTAAAGGGATTTAATAATAAATATGTGACTAAATTAGTAGAGTTAATGATGACAATTTTGTTGACTAACTATGTGGATGATCGTTTAAAGGTACATGGTTTATTATTAGCGCATGGAAATAATACGGCAACCAGTATACAATCCGTGGTAAATCAATTGTGTGGAGAATATGTTTTAGATGCTATTGATATGCCAATAGATACTAATATTGATGAAATAGTAGAAAAAACTAAAAAGTTGTTGGATTTGTATGATACCTCTGATGGCACGGTAATGATTGTTGACATGGGTTCTTTGAATCAAATTTATTCAGAAGTGAAAAATAATATTTCAGGGAAATTGCTAGTAATTGATAATTTAACAACCGCTGTTGCTTTAGATGTTGCTCTAAAAATCCAAAATGGAATTCGATTCAAAACAATAGCAAGTGCTGCAGAAACGGAATACAAGATTCATTCTAAATATTATTCAGGATTCTCAAATCGAAAGAATATTATTATTTCATGTATTTCAGGAATGGGTATTTCAGAAAAATTGAAGGAAACCATGGCTCCATATTTTTCTAAGGATATTCAAATAAATACAATCGATTATCATGAATTGAAACATAAGATTAAGTCTCATGATGAAAAGTATTTCCAAACCACTTTTTTGATTTTAACGACAACAACTTTGCCAAATACTTTTAAGATTCCTAATATCAATATTTATGACTTGTTGGATGAAGAAGGAGAGCAACAATTAACTAATATTTTAAAGAGACATTTGAATGCCAAGTCTATTGAATTATTAAATGAGGATTTTGTCAGATTTTTCTCTCTCGAAGGAATCAGTGAACGATTAAGCTTTTTGAATCCTAGGGTTATTCTTAAAGAAGTAGAGGAAGTTATTACTAAGTATGAAAATTATTATTGTTTTAAGCTTAGTAGCAAGGTAAAGCTTAATTTTTACATGCATATTGCGTTAATGTTTGAAAGATTAATGTTGGATAGAAATAATGATGTTCCTAAGGTAGTACCTACGCCGGATGAAAAGAAGTTTATCGATATATCTAGAGATATATTCAGACCATTAGAGCGTAAGTACAACGTTGATGTAAATGACTATGAGTTGTCGCTAATATATGAAGTGTTTAGAACGATAAGAAGCTAGTGTTCAGATTTGGACACTAGCTTCTTTTTTGTTGCTGTAATAAAGGATACAAAGATTGGCACGCAATTTGCTTATATAAAGATGAGAAGAATTAGGAGATGAAAGAAATATGAATAAAATTTTAATAGCAACTCATGGTCACTTAGCTAGCGGCCTTCAAAGTTCATTGGATATTTTAACAGGATTGGGTTCCAAAATAACCGTTATTGATGCGTATGTTGATGATCATAATTATATTTTTGACATTCAAAAGTTTATTGATGATTTAAATGGCGAAAAAGGGATTATCTTTACAGATTTAATCGGTGGCAGTGTTAATCAAAAAGTTATTTTAGAACTGAATAATAAGAAAAATATTTACTTGATTTCCGGAGTGAATTTACCAGTGGTACTTTCAGTATTACTAGAAACTAGACCGATTAATGAAGATGTATTAGATGATATTGTTCAGTCTAGCCAAGTGGAAGTGGTTAATTTGAAAGACAATGTTGTGAAAGAAACAGAAGAGGATTTTTTAGCCTAGGAGGATTATTATGATTATTTCAATTAGAGTAGACGAGAGATTAATACACGGACAAGTAGCCTTGGTATGGACAAAGGAATTTAATACCACTCATATCGTAGTTGCTAATAATGAAGCAGCTACTAATAATTTGCAACAAATGACTTTAAAAATGGCTACACCTACTGGAGTTAAGTTGTTGATTAAATCAGTAGAAGATTCAAAGAGAATTTTTAACGATCCACGTGCTAAAGACATGAGGTTGTTCGTATTAACTTCAAATGTAAAAGATGCTTTGGAGATTGTTAAGAATTGTGAAGTGGGATCAGTTAACGTTGCCAATATAGGCAGAATTACTAATCCTAAGGAAGGCGAAGAACGAGTTAGATTGAATTCATCGCTGTTTGCTGATGAGGAAGAATTGCAAGCAATAAAGGAATTAATCAAAGAAGATATTCCAGCTTATCATCAAATTCTTCCAAGTAATCACAAGACTAGTTTGGAGTCATTGATAAAAGATATTTAATTCAAAAAAATGAGGTGAGGAAAAATGAGTACATTAACAATCGCTATGTTGGGTGCTTTGTCATATTTCTTATGTTTTGGTGGTAATTGGATTCTTGGGGTAAGTATGATCGAACGCCCGTTAATTGTTGGTACTGTAACAGGATTGCTATTAGGCGATGTTACGCAGGGTGTTATCATTGGTGCTTCATTGGAAGCAATTTTCATGGGTGCTGTAAATATCGGTGGTGCTGTTTCAGCTGAACCGGCCGCAGCTACAGTTTTCGCGGTAGTATTTAGTCTTACAACAGGGGGAGTTAGTCCTAAAGCCGCATTGGCAATCGCTGTTCCGATTGGAGTTTTAGCCGGAATTATGACAATGTTTGTTAATAATGTGGTGTTAAGTTTCCTAGTTCCTTTTATGGATAAATATGCGGCTAAAGATAATGGTAAAGGAATTGTTCGAATTCATTTTGGTGCATGGTTCTTCAGATTTTTCTTGTTTGCATTAGTCGTATTCTTTGGAATATTAGTTGGAAGAAGTTCAGTACAAACATTTGTAAATAGTATTCCACCAGTTATTATGACTGGACTTACAACAATGAGTGGATTTTTACCAGCAGTAGGGTTTGCAATTCTTTTGAAGATGTTATGGAGTAAAGAATTAGCGGTTTATTATTTCTTAGGATTCATCTTAGTAGCATACTTGAAGCTTCCACTTGTTGCGGTTGCTGCTATTGGAGCTATTTTAGTTGTTATTTCTTCTACTAATGATTGGAAGTTCTTACAACTACAAAAGAATAAAACAGCGCCTGATGTTGAATCAACAAGTACCGAAACTGTTAATAATTCAAACGATGACGAGGAGGACTTTTTCGAATGAAAACAACTAGTAATTTAACTAAAGAAGATAAACGTATAGTTAATAGCATTTTTTGGAGATCTATTAGCTGTTTTGCCGGTCGTGCCGGTGGTCAAACACGTCAACAAGCTCCCGGATTTGTTTGGACAATGTTACCAGCATTGAACTCTTTTTATAAGGATGATAAAAAAGGACATACAGAAGCATTACAAAGAGCCACAACTTTTTATAATATAACACCATATGTTGGTACTTTTGCTATGGGATTAGTAGCTTCAATGGAAAAGAAAAAGAGTAAAGATCCCGATATGGACGGAAATTCAATCGTTGCTTTAAAGACGGCGTTGATGGGACCTTTATCTGGGATTGGAGATTCTATTTTCTGGGGAGTTTTACGTGTTATTGCTGCCGGATTGGGATTGAGTTTGGCTGCGAATGGGTCAATTTTAGGACCAATAGTATTTCTTTTGGTATTTAACATTCCAGCACTTTATTGTCGATATAAGATGACGATTTTAGGATATTCATTAGGTTCAACGTTCCTAGAAAAGATGGATAATAGTGGCGTAATGAAGTTGCTTACTAAGGGTGCAAGTACATTAGGACTATTGATGATTGGTGGTATGACATCATCAATGGTTACATTTAAGTCAACTCTTTCAATTCCAATTAAGAATGGAAAAGCGATTGAATTACAACAATATCTTGATTCCATTTTTATTGGTTTAGTTCCTCTATGTTTAACATTATTATGCTTATATGCATTGAATAAACGAGTAAATCCAAACTTGGTACTTTTCGGAGTAATGGTTTTGGCTATTGTATTAGCTTTGATAGGTATCGTATAAATAAGAAAAGAGCTTTAATCGACTTGATTAAGGCTCTTTTCTTATTTTGGTTCGAATTGAAGATAAATAATATTATTTGAACTTACATTAACTATTTCAGTAATTAGACCTTTTGATTGAAAATCAGAACTCAAAGTCTTACCATCCATTTTGATCAAATTGAGTAGATTTTCAGGAATGTCTTTATATTCTCTTTTGTTAAGAATATTGAAGTGCTTTTCTCCATCGGAAATGTAATTGCTTATGTATTCTTCAGTTTTGTATATTTTGAAATCCCTTAAGATTCTTCGTTCTAGAACAGACATTACGCCATACAATAACGCTTGAACTATCCAAACTAATAGGAATAGAAGGGATGAAAAAATAATTAAGTAAAAGCTAAAGTAGGGACTGATTCTTAAGCTAAACAAGCCAATACTGATTAAAACTAAAAGACTCCAAGCATAAACAGCAAGAGCAAAGATTAGAGTTTTGGATGATAGGGCTTTAATTTTATTGAACACGTAACTTAATGGTTTAAGTAAAGCAAGAGATTTTTTATTGTTTTCAGAGTTACTTGATAAAGTCTGTTGTAATGTGGGGTATTTATATAGTGATTCTAAAAGTGATTTTAATAACTGTTTTGTATCCATATTGAATCTCCTAAGGAACATTTATGAAAATAGAAAAATGTAAACGTGTTTTATTACAGACTTTATGCTAACTTATTCATAGAATAATAACAAGAAATTAAGATGGCATAAAAATAAACCGAAAAGACTCCAATAAGAGTTTTTTCGGTTTATTTGTTGTGTTCTTCGTGCCATTTTTTAATGTAATCGATTCGCTGTTTGAAAAGTTTTTCTCGTCCTTGTTCAGTTGGGGAGTAGTATTGATGTCCTAAAACTTCATCAGGAACAGTTTGCATCGTAGTTAATTTATCTTGATAGTCGTGGGCAAATTTATAGTCTTTGCCGTAACCGAGATTTTTCATTAATTTAGTTGGGGCATTTCTGATTTGTAGAGGAACTGGTAAATTGCCATACTTTTTAACATCTTTTTGAGCTTTTAAGAGTGCTTTGTAAGCAGCATTTGACTTTGGAGCAACTGACAAATAAATTACACACTCAATCAAGTGGACGTTACACTCAGGCATTCCTAAAAATTGACAAGCTTGAAAAGTATTGATGGCAACGTTTAAAGCATTCGTATCGGCTAAACCAATGTCTTCTGAGGCAAATCGAACTAGTCGTCTGGCGATGTACAGTGGATCTTCGCCACCTTCGAGCATCCGAGTAGTCCAATAAATAGCTGAATCAGTATCGCTATTACGCATTGATTTGTGCAAAGCCGAAATGATGTTGTAGTGTTCTTCACCATTCTTGTCGTAGCGCAGTGATTTAGTATTGAGTAACTGGCGGATATCATCGATGTTGACGGTAATTTTATCATCTTTAGTTTGAGAATTGATAACGGCCATTTCCAAAGTATTCAAAGCCACTCTGGCATCACCATTAGCGTAAGCGGCAATTAATTGTAAGGTATCAGCTTGAATATCGACTTCTTTTTTGAAAGCTTTGGGATTATTCAACGTGTTATTCAGTAATTCGACTAAATCGTCTTGTGTTAGAGACTTCAGGACGAAAACTTTGCAACGAGATAATAGGGCAGAGTTGATTTCAAACGAAGGATTTTCCGTTGTAGCACCAATCAGAGTGATACTGCCTTTTTCGACGAAAGGTAAAAAGGCATCTTGTTGAGCTTTGTTGAAACGATGAATTTCATCAATGAAGACGATGGTTTTCTGACCCATTTCTCGATTGAGCTCAGCTTCTTTCATGACTTTTTTGATGTCATTAATTCCACTAGTGACGGCACTAAAAGTGATGAAATTGGCTTTAGTTTTTTTGGCGATAATTTCGGCCAGTGTAGTTTTGCCAACCCCAGGGGGACCCCAGAAAATTAGTGAGGGGATTTTGTCTTGATCGATAATTTCTCGTAAGATTTTTTTGTCACCAATCAAATGTTTTTGACCAACAAACTCCTCTAACGTCGTCGGTCTGACCCGGTTTGCTAGAGGAGTATTGTCGTCATCGTTATTTTGATTGGCAAAAAGAGATTCTTGTTGCATATTTGCCTTCTTTATTTAATTGCTTGAATAATTTTCTTTTCATTATATCCCAATAAAATTAAAAACATGATGACGTATAAAATTAAGGGGATTAAAGCGTAATTTAAATTAATAGCAGAAATCGTAGTAGCAGTTTGAGCTTTGTTTGAAACATAACCAGAGATCTGCAACGATTCAGCAGTAATTAAACCACCGAGTCCCAAACCTAAGTTAACACCAAAGTCGTCAGTAGAAGCCAAGACACCTTCAGCTTGAATACCCATTGCGGTTCCATAACGAATCGTATCGGCAATCATGATTGAAACTAGTCCAATGATGAAGCCACCACCGATACAGTTGATGAAAATACCAGCGAATAAAATTGGCAAGTTGGTTGTATAAGCAGCAAAGGTGATGATCAATTGACCAACAAAAGCCGTCACGATACCTAATAGCATTGTGTTTTTCTTACCTAATTTGGCTGAGACGAAGTAAATTGCTACAACACCGATTAGTGCTGTGAAAGTAAAACTATTGGCGATAGAAACTAAATTTTCATCATGGATAACGTATTTAAAGTAATAAATTGTCGTTTGATTTTTAATTGAAGTTGTCAGCCAATATAAGAAGATAACAATGGAAATGACGATCCAAGGTTTATTTTGCTTGAGCATTTTCCAAACTTCAGAGATTGGTTGATGACTGATTTCTTTGTTAGTGTAACGTTCACGCACGTGAAAGAATGTATTCAAAATTAAGAATAATGAAATGATACCAAAGAGAATAATGGTCCCTAAGAAACCTTTTTCTTGGTCTCCGTGACCGAATAGGTTGACTAGGGGAATCGTAAAGACAGCCACGATAATTTGGACGGAACTGCCGAAAAACTGTCTAATAACGCCTAAGAGAGTTGTTTCCTGTTCATTATTAGTCATTGTTGGCAAGATCGAAGTAATTGGCAAATTAACGGCTGTGTAGAAGAATCCTAAGCCTAGATAAGTAACGTATGCCCAAATAAGTTTCCCAGAGTGTGGAAGGAAGTTAGGCGTAACAAAGGTCAAAATGGCGAATACTACGTAAGGAAATGAGTACCATAGGAAGAAAGGTCGACTTTTACCCCATTTAGAGTGAGTATTGTCGATCATGACACCGATAATTAAACTTTCAAAGACGTCAGCGGTTCTAGCCACTACAAATAGGATGGCTACTTCGTTAGCAGTCAGTCCAAAAACGTCAGTATAAAAGAATAATAGGTAGGTAGTCATCATTTGAAAGACAAGGTTATCCGCTGCATCGCTTAGACCATAACTGATTCGTTCAGTTAATGAAGTTTTCCATTTATCCAAAAGGAACCTACTTAGTTAGACGACGATATAGTTCACGGCCGACGATATCGTTGGTCCACATCCAAGCAATGTGACCGAGAGCTTCTGAGATATGTTCTTCAGTTGGTTGATCTTTAGGACTAGGAACAGTCTTCATCATAGGCATGATACCGATATGGAAGGCAACCCAGATAGCCAAACCAAAAATTGCACCAGAGCCTTTTCTAATGAATGGTTTGTATTCTGACAAGACTTCATAGATGATGGCAAATGAAGTAGAGAAACCAAAGTGCATCAAAAAACTAGCCCAAGGCATTTGTTGATCAGAGTAAGTATAAGTACCTCGAGTGATTTTCTTAGGAATGCCAAATTGTTCCATTAAAGTTTGAGGAGGGTTTACGGCGTCACGTTCTGGAGTACGAGGTGGCAAGACATTTTCCCATCCTAGTTTGACAAAGCCAGAAACGATACCAGCAGCTGTCCCCGCAACAACGGCTGCCTTCAAATCGACCTTTTGATCTTTCGTTAATTTCATAAAAATCCCTCACTTTATTATTATTTTAATTTAAGTATAAAACAGCTTAAATGCTAATTCAGGTAATAAGGCTTGAGGCAAGTCACAAATTCTTCATAAATTGTTATAAATTAATTCGTAGTTTAGCAATTATTACTTCATAAATTCCCGCTATTATATAAGCATAGTCAAATAACAAAGCAACAAAGCAATTTGTTCTTAGTTATAAGATTATTAAAAATATAAATTATGAATTCCCCCCCTAATAAAGAATTTACTTGAAAGAAGTGACCGGATGAAATTGGAAAACCCCCGCAAGATATTATTTTCTTAGATAACTCACTTTACACATGAATAGAAATAAACCCCTATATAAATACTCTATTTTTAAAATTTAATCCCCTTATAAACACATAGATAAAAACTTTTTCAAATATCTCCCCCCTAAAGATATAAAAAGTTAATTTCCTAAAAAACAGTTTGATATTTGTTCCCCGCAAATATCACAAAAAGAAAACTCGTCGAAATGGCGAGTTTTTTGCTTTCTACAATACTAAATGTCGATTTTTCTTCACAATTACTTACGATTTATTTCTCAAAAATCCAATTATTACTTCATATTTAGCCGTTATTATATAAGCATAGTCAAGAAACGAAGAGGTGACTCGATGACTATACAAGCAACATTTAAAATAGATAATTAAAAATTAAAACATGATTTTTTCAATATATTTATCCTCCCCCTTAAATATATAGAATTTAAAAAGAAAGAAGAAATTGCTTATGACAAACGCAAATACAAAAGGAGCTAGCCAGATGGCTAGCTCCTTTCCTTATGTAAAATAATATTTGTTTGGTATTGGATTTGGATTTTGTCGAATAGACTAGGAAATGTCTGCACTCATTTTCTGGTCTATTTTTGATACTTCTTAGCCTCTTCGTCACTGCAATAGAGGAAGTGGCCAGGTAATACTTCTTGAAGTCTTTGATCATCTTTGAATGGACTCTTGTGGTCAAAGTCGATTCTGGTCCGTTTCTTTTCAATTTCAGGATCAGGAACGGGGATAGCTGACAAAAGACTTTGTGTGTAGGCGTGTAATGGATTGTTGTAAATCTCGTTGGATTCTGCTAATTCAACGATTTTACCACGGTACATAACAGCGATTCTGTCACTGATGTACTTAACCATGGAAAGATCATGGGCGATGAAGAGATAAGTTAGTCCTTGTTTCTTTTGGATATCTTGCATCAAGTTAACAACTTGGGCTTGGATAGAAACATCAAGGGCTGAGATAGGTTCATCGGCGATGATGAATTGAGGATCAACAGCCAAAGCACGAGCGATACCGATACGTTGACGTTGACCACCAGAGAACTCGTATGGGTAACGAGTCATATGTTCAGGGTTTAAGTTAACCATGTCGAGCAATTCACGGACTCTTTGGTCACGTTCCTCTTCATTTTTAACTAGACCATGGACATCAAGACCTTCAGCGATGATATCCTTAACTTTCATTCTTGGGTTTAATGAAGCATAAGGATCTTGGAAAATCATCTGCATTTCACGACGGAATTCCTTCATCTTAGGTCCATGAGCTTTGATAGTACTAATGTCTTGGCCATTGAAGAAAATGTGTCCATCAGTTGGGTTGTAAAGTCTGATAATACTACGTCCAGTAGTACTTTTACCAGAACCAGATTCACCAACGAGGCCAAAAGTTTCACCTTTATAAATATCGAATGAAACGTCATCAACAGCTTTAACTTCGTTAGGCTTGCCAATGTTGAAATATTGTTTTAGATGTTTTACGGATACGATTACTTGTTTTTCATCTGCCATTATTTAGCATTGCCTCCTAACTTTTGGAATTTTTCAAAACGTTTTAAGATGCCTTCGGGTGGGGTAACCTTTGGTGCATCTGGATGTAGCAACCAAGTGGCTGCGTAGTGAGTTTTAGAAACTTTGAAGAATGGTGGTTGCTCTTCTTCGTCGATTTCCAAAGCATACTTGTTACGTGGGGCAAACGCGTCGCCCTTTGGGGGATTCAAGAGGTTTGGTGGGGTACCAGGAATTGAGTTCAAACGAGCTGACTCACTAGTGTCTAGAGTAGGCATAGAGTCAAGCAAGCCCCATGTGTAAGGGTGTTGAGGATTGTAGAATACTTCGTCAACGTTTCCGTATTCAACGAAGCGTCCGGCATACATAACAGCAACACGATCAGCAATACCAGCAACAACACCTAAATCGTGGGTAATGAAAATGATTGAAGTACCAATTTTTTGTTGCAATTCTTTTAATAGATCAATGATTTGAGCTTGAACAGTAACATCAAGGGCTGTTGTAGGTTCATCAGCGATAAGAATTTCAGGATAATCAACAATAGCAATCGCAATAACGATACGTTGACGTTGACCACCAGAGAATTGGTGCGGATAATCATTCATTCTGGCTTTAGGATTAGGGATACCAACCAAGCGAAGAACTTCCTCAGCACGTTGGAGGGCATCTTTTTTGGAAACGTTGTTGTGAATCAAAAGAGGTTCAGCAACTTGTTTTCCGATTGTCATAGTAGGATCAAGTGAAGTCATAGGGTCTTGGAAAATCATCGAAATTTTATTTCCACGAATCTTATCCATTTCCTTATCGCTTCTTTGAAGGAGGTCATCTCCATGATAGAGGACTTCTCCTTTAGAGATTTTGGCGTTAGAAGCCAACAATTGTAGAACGGCACGAACTGTAACGGACTTACCAGAACCAGATTCACCAACAATAGCTAAGGTTTCACCGGCGTTTAAATGGAAGTTAACACCACGGATGGCATGGACAGTACCGTTATAGGTATCAAAGTCTACATGTAAATCTTTTACTTCTAGAATTTTATCCATTTCGATTTCTCCTTAGTTAATGATCAGATGATTGTGGGTCAAAGGCATCACGTAGACCATCACCAAGAAGGTTAGTGGCAATCATGATAATACTCAAGATAATAGCCGGAGCCCACATTTGATAAGGTAAGAATCTGAAGGCTTTTTGACCATCTGATAAAAGTGTACCTAATGATGCGTTTGGTGCGGGAATACCAATACCAATGAAACTTAGGAAGGCTTCGAAGAAAATGGCATTCGGAATTGTAAACATTGTTTGAATAATGATTGTTGAAGATAGGTTAGGAATCAAGTGCTTTGTAGCAATCTTAGTTGATGACTCACCAAGAGTTCTAGCAGCTAAGATATATTCTTGTTCCTTTAACTGGAAGGTCTGAGCACGCACCAGACGCGCCATTGTAACCCAACCAGTAATCGCAATCGCAATAACGATAGATGTTAGACCTGGTTTTAGAACGATCATCATCAAGATAACAACGATCAAGTTAGGGATTGATGAAACAATTTCAACGATACGTTGCATGAATGTATCAGTTTTGCCACCTTTCCAACCAGAAACGATACCATAAGGTACCCCGATTAGAAGGTCAACTAATGTAGCAAGAACAGCAACGACTAATGAAAGTCTAGTACCGTAGATAATTCTTGAAAGAAGATCACGTCCAAGGTAGTCAGTACCTAGAAGATAGAAAGCATCTTTAGGGGCTCCGGCTTGCTTATAAGCATCGACCATGTGACCACCCATGTTTTGATAACCATTGAATCCGGGGATGTTCAATTGCCCTAGTTTAGGAGGCAAGTTAGACATAGTAACTTGTTGAGCATTAGGATTGTGTGGAGCGATGATTGGGGCAAAGACGGAGATTAAAACGATAATTGATAACAATGTCAAGCAGACAACGGCGACTTTGTTTTTGAACAAACGACGGCGAACATCTTGCATGTAAGTTAGTGAAGGAGTACCAATTTTTTCTTGTTCTTTGTTGTTATCATCATGAACTAATTTAAATTTTTCCTTAGGAATTTGAGGAATTTGTTCCATTATTCTTTACCTCCGTTTCCTAGTCTAATTCTTGGATCGATTAGTCCATAAAGGATATCGACGATCAAGTAAACTATGATTAATAAGAATGAATAGAAGATTGTAAGACCCATGATAGTAGGGTAGTCATTTGTAGTAATTGATTTAACGAATTGTTCACCAATACCAGGGATTGAGAAGATGTTCTCAACAACCATAGAACCAGTCATAACAGAAACTGCCATTGGACCGATGATAGTAACAACTGGAATCAATGAATTACGTAAGGCGTGCTTTGTAACAACTTTCCAGTTAGAGTTACCTTTTGATTTGGCTAATTCGATATAGTCACTACTCAAAACGTCCACCATTTCGGTTCTCATGAAACGAGCGACAGTACCTAATGGCAATGCGGCTAGAGCAATTGTTGGAAGGACACTTGATTGGAAGTTGTCCCATAGAGCAACTGGATAAATCTTCCATTTGTAGGCTAGGTAGAACTGAAGTAAAACGGCTAAAACGAAAGATGGAATTGATAGGCCAAGAATTGAAACGAATGTTGCAAGTGTATCAACCCATGTGTTTTTACGAATAGCAGCAACGGCACCAAGTAAGATACCGAAGATAGTACCAACGATCATAGCTTGAGCACCAATTTGCATTGATGGAGCAAGTCTTTGACCGATTAATAATGTAACGGGTTCATTGTTGAATTGGAAGGAAGTACCAAGATTTCCTTGTAATAACCCACCGAGATAACGAACATATTGAACAAATACTGATTGATCCAATCCATATTGGGCTTTAACGATCTTCAGTTGTTCCGCGGACATACGGTTCTGGTTAGAGAACGGTGTACCAGGAAGCATCTTCATCAAGAAGAAAGTTATTGTCGCAATAATGAAGAGGGTCAAGAATAAATAAAAAATTCTTCTGAGAATATATTTAGTCATTATTTAATCTCCCTCACCTTTAGTTATTTTTTGTAGACAGTGACAAGGTTGTAACTACCATTTGGTGTCATACGGTAATTCTTGACGTTAGTTCTAGTCAAGTTAGCTTGATATGATTGATACAAAGGAACTACCCCTTGGTCATCAGTTAAGATCTTAGTTGCTTGAAGAAGGTCTTGCCATCTAGCATCTTCATCAGTAGCGTCAGTTGTCTTAGATTTGTTGATTAATTCGTCGTATTCTTTATTAGAATATTTACCATTATTTTGTGAGTTGGTTGTTGTAAAGATATCCAAGAATGTAACAGGATCAGGATAATCGGCATTCCAACCAGTAACAACGATATCGAATTGACCATTAGTTGATTTATCTAGACGAGACTTAAATGGAACGTTTTGAAGTGTGATCTTCAATCCAGGTAAGTTCTTTTCTAGTTGACCTTGAAGGTATTCGTTTTGCTTCTTAGCACCATCAGTATCATCACCTAGAAGGGTAAAGCTGAGATCTTTTTGACCAGTTTCTTTGATACCTTCCTCCCAAAGTTTCTTAGCTTCGGTTGGATTGTATTCAGTATATTTATTTGAAGATTGAAGCATCTTTTCTTTAGTAAAGTCGACCTTAGTTGTAGGGTTGTATGACATACCTACAGGGACGATAGTGTGTTCAATACCACCAGTTTTACCAAGAACGTTGTTAGTTAATTGATCACGATTGATAGCCATTGAGATAGCTTGTCTGATCTTAGGATTCTTGAAGAATTTGTACTTCTTTTGGTTAAATTCAAGATAGAAGTTACCTGTTTGTTTATCCATTGAGAATGTCTTGTAGTTTGAAACTTGACGAGCAGTGTCACCACCAAGTTTTTCTAGACGGTTGATACGGTTAGTATCGTAAAGATTCAAACCAGTATTGGCATCCTTAACAACATAATATTTTAATTTCTTTAATTTAACGGCTTTAGCATTCCAATATGAGTTGTTCTTAACTTCAGTCCAACTGTTACTTGAAACAGACCAGTTAACTAGTTTGAAAGGTCCGTTGAAGACCATTCCTTTACTCTTCAAACCATATTGCTTACCAGCTTTTTCTACTGCCGGTTTGTATTGTGGGTAGAATGTTGAACTAGCCATCAAAGTGTTGAAGTATGGAATAGCATCTTCCAAAGTAACTTGAAGAGTGTATTTATCCAAAGCTTTAATACCTAAAGAATTTACTGGTTTCTTACCGGCACTGATTTTATCAGCGTTTTTAATACCAGTGTAAATGTAGGCATATTGTGAAGCAGTCTTTGGATCGACGGTTCTTCTCCATGCATAAACGAAATCGTTAGCAGTTACGGGTTTGCCGTTGGACCACTTAGTATGTCTTAAATTGAAAGTGTAGACCTTACCACCATTAGTAGGTTTAACGACTTTCTTAGCTATAGCAGGCTTCAATTCTTTACCATCGTATCTGTAAAGACCTTCCATAGTGTTAGTTAAATTTTGAGCCCCGATAACATCAGTGTTCATAGATGAATCCATTGTTGCAATAACATCATTAGAACTGATTGAGAGGGTGTCTTTGCTATCTTTTTCAGTAGAAGAGCCACAGCCACTCAGAACTAATGCGAATAGAAATATCGGTAACAATGCAAGTAAATACTTCTTCTTGAATTTCATTGTTTAACCTCCCTAAAGTAATTATTCTTAGAATAAACTAATGAATATTAAAATACAATGCCCTTAATTAGAAAAATTCTAATGTTTATAAAATAATAATACATTATGGACAAAAATGCAAAGAAAAACAGAGAAATCTGTTATTCAGACATCTCTGTTTTGATATATTTATTAAACTTTTCTAATTCTGTAGGACTCAGATTAGCAGTAATCAAAGAACCATCATTCGTGAACTCTTTTTTGAGTACTTGGGAGTTTCGTAAAATTTCTTCAGTAACCTTCTGGTCGCTGTAAGGAACTAGCAAATCAGCCTTTTGATAATTATTGAAGATTTTTAATTTAATCAAGTCGACTAATTTTTCGATCGATTCCTTATCAATGGCTGAATAATAAATATTATCGCCTTCGATAGTAGGGAATTGTTGACCTTCTTTTAGATCAGCTTTGTTGAAAGCATAAATCATTGGCTTATCAGTCACACCGATTTCTTTTAAGGTCTTCTCTGTAACGTCGATCATGTTCTTCCAATGTTCATCGCTGACATCAATTACTTGAATCAAGAGGTCAGCCGCTTGAGCTTCCTTCAAAGTAGTCTTGAAAGATTCAACTAAGTTGTGGGGCAGCTTGCTAACAAAGCCGACGGTATCGGAAAGTAGAAAACTCGTATTGTCTTCCAAGTCGATTCGTCTAACGCTTGTATCCAAAGTGGCAAAGAGCATGTTCTTTTCAAAAACTTTACGGTCTTGAGAGTTTTCTTTGTTGAAATTCAACAATCCATTCATCGTCGTTGATTTACCAGCATTCGTATAACCAACTAGAGAAACTAATGGTAGAGAAGTATTAGTTCGACGTCTACTTTGAACGTTGATTGTCTTATCGACCGTTTTGAGTTCGTTACGTAAGGCGGTGATTCGTTTTCTAATAACTCGACGATCAAGTTCTAGTTTTGATTCACCAGCACCACGGTTAGCCAAACCACCGGAAGCGGATTGTTGATCCAAAGGATTACCCGATGGATGAATTCGTGGCAACTGATATTGAAGCTTGGCGATTTCAACTTGAAGCTTAGCTTGTTTAGTTTGAGCTCTGGTTGAAAACACTTGTAAGATCAATTCTGTTCGATCCATGAAACTTAGTTTAGTTTCTTTTTCGAGGTTACGAATTTGTGAAGGTGTCAATTCGTCATTTAAAACGACAATTTGTACATCGTCTGCGTTGGCGATTTCTTTGATCTCGTGAACTTTACCAGAACCAAAGTAGGTCGCTCCACTGACAGTATCAGCGTTTTGGATAATTGTATCAGCGACTTCCATATTGTTGGCTTCGACTAATGAAGCGAGTTCTTGCATCGTATACTCGAAATCAGCTTGTAAGTGGCTGACTCCGGCAACGATGACACGTGTTTTTTCAAAAGTTAAATTAGATTCTTTCATAAATCCTCCTGGTGGCACTAATTACCCCAGGGTAACAATGCCATTTTATTATAAATTATTTGCAATGATATTAATTCTTAAGCGCATGATGAAATACCATCCTTTCAATAAACTGTTTAAATAATAACATGGAAGACCCTTTGAAGCTATATAATAGGTAGAAATAGCTTTTTACATTAAAGGATTGCGGTCATTTTCTTTTTTAGGCTTTGGCTTGTGAAATAAGCTGAGTAGGAAGAATACTACTGCAGCAATGATGAAGATAGCATCGATTAAGAGCCAGGTTGATTCAGTTGAGTGGTCGATAAAAATAATGCCGACTACTAGCATGGCAACGCCATACCAAAAATTGATTGTCTTATAAAATTGTTTGTTCATAATTTCTCCTGATAATTAATAAAATGTATACGTTTTATTATACACCAGACAATCGTACAAAAATGGTATCTATTCTAGCCAAAATCAGTTATATTAATATACGGGTGAAAATACAAATGGATAATTCAAAACAAAAATTATTGCTGTCGTTATTAGTTGAATTCGAGAAATCTTTTAGCAAGCAAATTAATGAATCAGTAATTAATCAAGAAATTGAGCAGTTGGTAACTGACTCAGTTCAAGAACTTTCCAATAAACAATATCGCGGTTCACTCTTTGACAAGCGAGTTAACGAATTAATCAAATCTGTTAACCATGCTAAAAGTGATGAACACTTAATTTTTAATGATTATTCGAGACGTCTGTGGGAACAAATTTCTCAGATTTCTCAACGAACGACTAGTTTCGAGACAGCCTATTCTTTAATAGATATTCTTAATTCAAAAAATGCTTCCCTACGATTGTAGGAGAAGCATTTTTTTGATAGTTATAATTCTTGTTGGATGACTTGCTTGAGCTTTTTTGATTTACCGATGGAAAATTTCCGAGTAGAGCCGTCTAAAAATCGGATTTTTCGAATGGAGAAATCAACGTGCTGAATATTTTCAGGGTTAATCAAACATGAACGACTGATTCGGAAGAGAAAATCATATTTTTCTTCCAATTCAGTTAATTTTCCATAAAATTCGAAGCGGCCATTGGTAGAAATTAAATTGAGACGGTGTGGGATATCAGAAGCTTCCAAAAAGATAACTTCCGAACGGTCTAAGTTATAAACTTGAGAGCCAACTTCAAATGAGAAACCTTTGTGTTGAACGTTTCTAGTCTTGTCGATTAACTCTTTGGCGTAATCGAGTGTATCATAAATTTCTTGACGATAATCATCCAGAGGCTGGTCTTTTTCGATGAAGTCTAATGCGGCAACTTTACGTTTCAAAGTCAAAGGGGCTAATTCATCATGCGTTGTAACGAAGATTATTTCAGCTTGAACGTCAGTCTGACGAATGATTTGAGCCAATTGAATACCGTTGATCTGTGCTTTTAAATCAATATCGAGAAAATAAATACCGTTTTGAGGAGCTTCCTTTTCTAAGAAATCCACTACGGCATCGGGGTTACTAGCTTGTAGGGCAACGTGAAATTCATTATGAAAGAGAATGTAATTTTCCATTAGATCATTTAGTTGGTGTAGTTGAATTGTTTCATCTTCGCAAAGAACGATAGGATAGCTCATTTTATCTTGCTCCTTTGATTAATGTGATGTGGAATCGAAACCACTTGGCATTTTTACTATGTTGAATGAATAAATTAGAATACTGTTTCTTTAATTCCTTAATGGGTAAGAGTTCCAAATAATCTTTTTCCATTTTGGTAGTTGGCAAATTAGATAAAGTATTGTTGATCAGAAAAGCTAACTGTTGATCCTCTTGAATAATCGACAGCTGAATCTCGCCATGAGTTTGTGTCTGCGTATCAGTGATAGCATTGTCGATAGCTTGGTTGAGCAATTTAATTAAATCGAGGATGTTGATTGGTACTTCAGATAATTTTTGGGCACAAGTGAAGTGAACCGTAACGTCAGCTTGGTTGATAGTACGTAATTTACTGATAAAAAGACTCTTTAAATAAGGATTTTTGACATTATTTAAGTCTTGATACAAATCCATTGATAAATTATTCAAATAGTCGTCTGAATAATTTTCTAAATTGTCCAAAGCCTGATTGATTGCTTGAGGGCTCTTTTCTTGGACGACAGTTTTTAAACTGAAAAGTAAATTCTTATAATCGTGTTTGAAATGGCGCAATTTCAATTGATCACTTTCTAATTGGTCAGTGTAGAGCTTTAGATTGTGGACCTGCTCTTTGGAAAATTGATCTTGATAAATTTCTTGTCGTTTACGGTGAGCCTTAATGAAGATAAATACGATGAAATTGAGTTGAATGAGAACAAAAATCAAAATTCCCGTAATTAGAGTGGTATAGGTTTGGAAATGCTGCAAGAGTATGAGTGCCATGTATAGGGCTACGTAAAGATAACCAATCAAGATACCGATTATAGCGTTATGACGGTTAATGAAGAAAGCCGTTAAATTAAAATAATTGTAAAAATAAACGAAAGCAACAGAAAGAATGAACTCCAATAAACCAACTGTTAGTGAACAAGCGTAATTATCGAAACCTGTTGGGAACAATAACATAATGAGTGGGGTTGGGATGAGAACTGCTAGTAGTTTAACTAATAAGTTTAGGATGATTAGATTAATTAAATAGTAGTTATTCTCCTTAGAATGCAGTTGCCAATAAATAATCACAAAAATTATTGGTAAAGCAAAACCAGCTAAAAATAAGTGAAGAATAACTGAAATAAACACTAACAGAGTGTATTTTTGGAGACGTATTTTATCTGGAAACCTAGTATGATAGGTCAAGTTCAAAACGTAGTAAAAAATACTCCAAGATAAGATCAATCTTAGAATATGCGGATCTGATAAGTTTATGAGCATAGCTCCTCCATTATTTGATAATTACGATAGTTAGATTGAACCAGTGGTGGTTTTGACGATATTGTACGAATAAGTTGGGATATTTTTTTTCAATGTCAGCAACATTGACTAGTCCGAAACCAGAATGGTTCTTCTTGGTAGTAAAGCCATCTTGCATCATCTTTGTAACGTCGTTATGCGAAAAAATAGTGTTGTTGATAATGATAGATAGCTGTTTTGATTCCTGGATTAGAGCGATTTGGATCTCGCCTTTGTTCTTGGCTGTCGCTTCAATAGCATTGTCGAGAGAAATTCCGAGTAATCGAACCAAATCAAAGATATTAATGTTTAATTTGTCGACGACGTCTTGGCATTCGAAATGACAATTGATTTTCTTTTGACTGATCAGAGTTAATTTACTGATAAGAAGGCTCTTTAAATAAGAATTCTGAACGTTATTTAAATCCTTGAACAGTTGCATTGAGATATTATCAAAGTAACTGTCAGAATAGCTTTCAAGATTAGTTAGTGATTTTTGGATTTCTGAGTAGTCACTCGTTTGAGAAATTCTTCTTAAACCAGAGATGGTTTTTTTGTAATTATGTTCAAATTTTTGAAGGTTGATTTGGTCGTGTTCCAATTGATCGGTATACATTTTTAGGTTTTTTAGTTGTTCTTTAGTAAGTTCGCGGCTATAAGCTTCTTTTTGGGTTTGATCACTTTTCAAAAATAGAATGACGATAAATGCACATTGTATTAAGATGAACAGCATTGCTCCAGAAACTAAATCGGAATAAACTTGGTAGTTTTGAATAATTTGCATGAAAAAATAAATAACAATAAATAGATAACCGAATAATAAGGTGAATAAATAGGAATGCTTGATATTCCAATGTTCTTCTAAATTAAAATAGCGATAAGTCAGAATGAAGCATAAATTGAGGGCAAGCTCGATGATGACTGTGATTAAAACGAAACTGATACTGCCAAATAGGCTTTTAGTGGAGATGTGATAATCATAAAAAACAATAGTAGTCGTGTCCGCAAAAAATTCAGAAATTAAACGTAATAATGAACTCAAGATGATGGTATTGATCAAGAAAAAGTTTATCTTAGGATGATGTCCAAAAGTTAAATAAAGTAAAATTGCGGTAATAAAATATGACCAATTTCCTAGAAAAATTTGACTAAAACTCGAAAAAATCCATAGAACTATTAGGGGATAAACTTTGGGACGAAAGAGCTGGTTGAAGACACAATAAAAAATGCCCCAAGTTAAAATTTGCCCAATATTATAGACAAATGGCACAATATAAATCATTTTATCCCCCCTTTATGTATTAATTATCGCATAATTACTCATAAATTAATTATGGATATCCTGAGAGGGGGAAATATCTTCTCGAAATCTAGTTTCAGGAATAGAAAAACTACGTTCATGATATTTTGACAGGACTTTTCAAACAAAATGTTAGATTGAATGTACGCGAAACGCATGTTTTGAAGGGAAGATTTACGATGGATAAAGTGGAAAAAATGATGAGACAATTAAGTCAGGCTTATAATGACCCAGAAATGGATAAACGCCCCGATTTGAAAGAAGTAATTTTTAGAGCTGCTCAGGAACTAGAAAAGGATGGTACAGCTGATTTGGTCGCCTCAAAATTGTGCAAGGAAATTCCTGTCGATTATTTAATCAATAAGAAAGATTTCCCTGAAGCAATGTTCAAATTGTATTATCAATTAAAGGGCAAAGAGACAAGGTATGACGGTATTGCGATGGCATCTATTTTTAGTAGTGTTTGGTTCTAAAAAAAGTTCCACTAGAATAATCTTGCGTTGGCACCTGTCAAGTTGATATTTGAAATAATATAAAAATTGAATATTTTTTTAGATGGCCATATCCCAGTGTTCTGCTGGGGTATGGCCATTTATTGTTTGTGATCTGTTTATATGATTGAAATAGTGAATTCCTTCGTTGACAAGTTTGACTAGTTCTTTGTAAGTCTTAGGCATTGGATGGCGATTCATCCAACGTAATTTGAATTCACTCCACCAACGTTCCATTGGTGAATTATCGTACGGTGTACCTGGTCTTGACATACTTCTAATAACGCCATGTTCATCTAAAAAATTTCCAAATGATAATGACGTAAACGCTGATCCGCGGTCCGTATGGACCATCGGACACACATTACCAGCTTTTGTAAATGCACGTTGAAATACAATTATTTCAGCTGCTGAAGTTTCTGTAAGGCTGATATTACTTGAAATTAAATAACGACCGTAGAGGTCTAAAACTCCACTCAAACGGACTTTATATTCGCCGTTTAAGCCGTAAGGAATTTCTGTTGAGTCACATAACCAGACTTGATTAGGTCCCGTTACCTCGAAATTTTGATTCAGTACATTATCTTGTATATAAATCTCTTTTTGTTTAGAACGATTGTGTTTCTTGATTCTAGACTGACATTTAATGTCTAATTCTCTCATTAAACGTTTCACTTGTTTAAGTGAAACCTTAAATGTGATTTGATTATCCGCTAATAGGTTAATCAATATCTTGCCTGCACCAATAGTCTTAGTATTTAATTCGTACCAGTACATAATACGTTCTTTTAATAGCTTATCTTGAAGTTCCTTTTCCGTTTCTGTACGAGTCCAGTATTTGCTATATGCTTGTCGGCTAACACCGACAACGCGCAGTAAAACGGTTATGGCTCCATGATTATTTTGACTGACTTCCTTTATTGCCTGGTAAGCCAATCTATGTTGTTGTTTCACCCCCTGTGCTGAATTTCTTGCAATTTTTTTGCGAATTCCTCAATTAATTTTTGGTCTTTTAATTGGGATTCCAATTCTCTGATTTTTAAATGCGCTTTATCTAATTCTGTTAAGTCATCTTTTGCTTTGTGATGGCCCCGGCCATCGATCAAAGCTTTATAACCGCCGTCCTTGGATTTTAAAACCCAAGAACGAACTTGTTGATAAGATATGGAATACTTTTCTGCAGCTTCCTTATAAGTATGTTTGCCCTTAACGACATACTCTACGATTTCGATACGTTCTTCAAAGGTTATCTTTTTTTTCATAATGGAATTCTTCTTTCTTGGTGAGCCATCCTTCAACAGTTTTCCATTATTATACTTGAACACCCAGTCCGATACTTGAAAAGTATTTCTTAAACCATATTTATAGGCAATGGTTTCTAAAGAACCTTTACCTTCAAGATAGTCTGTCACGACTTGTAATTTAAATTTATATGAATATTTTGTACGCTTTGTTATTTCCTTCAGGCCGTCGATTCCATATTGATCGAAGAGATGGACCCATCTACGAAAAGTTTTATGAACAATATTATTTTTTCTGGCAAATGTTCTGAGTGGATAAGTTGACTCTTTGAATCCTAGCACTAAATCTAGCTTTTCTTGAAGTGAGTGTTTACTTCTAGGCATAGAAAAATCCTTTCATGAATATCAGATGAATTTATATTATTTCATCTGACAACCATAAAAGGATTATCGCATCTCGAAGTTTTGAGATATCTAGTGGAACTTTTTGTTTTAATCGTTAATAAATTTGAGATTTTCTTCTGACAAATTAATTTTTGAGGCTTTGAATTCGTTTAAAAATAATCTTAATTTGGCGATGGTAGTTTGTGGATGCGTGAAGTAGTCTTTAGAAATGTCCAGATTGATCTTAGTCTTGTCGTCTAGAATGATTTGGATTTTGACAGGACTGTTGATCATCAAAAATAATCCATACATCAAACTACCTTCTTCAGCCGCAATGAATTGAGCGGTTAGATCGGTATAGGTTGGTGGTAAGCCAGTAATAGTTATTTCTTTGATTTTAGTTTTATCGATTACTTTCATCGGCAATTTAGCTGGCGATACCATGGCAATGACGCGATTAGTAGTTTTACCGATATCGCTATAACGGATAAATTCTGGGCTTGATTCCCAATAATTGAAGATAGTCGGCAAAAAGAGAAGATAATGTCCAAGGAACATGACACTAAACATGATGATTCCAACTTCGACACCAAGTGTTAATGAAATATTGGAGCCAAATAATAGTCCAACTGTTAGTCCCGTTAATAAGCTCAAACCTAACGGTCGGTAATTGACTTTTTTTCCGAATTTTAACATGATACATCAGTCTTTTCTATGTATCCATTCCCAATTTCAATGTTAATATAGCATGATTTTTGTTGAATGTTATAAATATACCGTGGACAAATTGTACTAGAAAATAAATAAAAGTAATCAACATCAATCGGTTGCTTTTTTATTTGTCCTGTTATACTGTATTAGTGTACTAGAACAGTAAGAAGGTGAAAAGATGGAATATATCGACAGCATACCAATTTATTTACAGATCAAGGATATTTTGTATCGCAAGATCATCAGTAATGAGTATGAACTAGGGTCACAGCTTCCTTCTGTTAGACAGTTGGCAGTTCAATTTTCTGCAAATACTAATACCGTTCAAAAATCGCTTAAAGAAATGATGGAAGAAGAGGTAATCACTCCACAGCGTGGTAAAGGTAATTTTGTAACTGAAGATGAACAGATCGTGAAAAAATTAAGAAATCACATTGTTAATGAAATGTTTGATGCAACATATGACAAATTGCATTCACTAAATATGAACGACCAGGAAATCATTGATAGCTTTAAAAACTATGTCAAGCAAAGGGATGAGGGCGATGAGTAAGGTACTAGAAATTAAAGATCTTCGATATAAGAAGAATCACAAAGTTATATTAGACAAGGTCAATTTAAGTTTAGACAACGGGAAAATCGTCGGCTTGCTCGGAGCTAATGGAGCTGGTAAAACGACTTTGATGCGTTTGATTGTCGGTTTGAATGCTAAGACATCCGGTCAGATTAACGTTGTAGGAATCGACAGTAAAGAAGCCATCAAGTCTTGTGTCAGTACAACTTATTCACTCAAGAGTGCCTTTAAAGATGTTTTTGCTGGTAGTTGGTTTGAACGTAATCGTATCAAAGATGTCGTTAAATTTTATCAAACTGTTTATCCTGATTTTTCTTTAGAGAAATACCAAGAGATGGCTGATTTTTTAGATATTGATGGTCGTCAAAACTTGAAAAATTTATCAACTGGTGAGACTGAGAAATTAACAATTGCTTTAACTCTAGCGCGTCAGGTTCCACTTTATTTATTGGATGAACCTTTGAATGGAATTGATATTATGACACGTAAAAAGATTATTAAGAGCATTATTCAATGGAAAAATGATGATGCCACGATGATAATTAGTTCGCATTATGTTAAAGAAATTGCCGCTTTGTTGGATGATGTGATTATTATCAAAGATCAAACTATTTATGAAGTTGATTCAGTTGAAGAAATCCAAGCTAAATATCATATGGGTATTGAAGCCTACTATGAACAAGTTTACGAAGGGGGTACGGAAGATGAGCAGCATTAGTCGAGTTAATAAAGATTTATTCCATCAACGTGGAAAAATAATCTCATTGATTTTAGGTTTTCACTTACTAGCCATACTATTGATGATTCTTTACAAGAACGTTTTCAATATTACTGATCCCACGAGTTTGACTGGCGGTGTCCTTATAGCTGTTGTCATCGGTGTAGTCTTTTTGGTAATGTCGGTCATTAATATTTTTGACAGCAGCAAGTATCGATTGATTCCCATCAGTGACAAGGGACTTTATTTCAGCAATTTTTTGTCAGCCTTTTTCGCCGTAATTTATTTATTAGTCGGTGAGGCAATTGTTTATTTTGGTGCTTATGCGATTTCTCCAAATCCGTACGATCAAATTATGATTAAAGATTTCAGTGCTGGTCAGTATTGGTTCAAATTTGAAGTAGTCATAGCAATTATTTTAGGAATCATGTTGATTTTAGTTGGTAGTGTCGTAATTCGTTTGTTAGTTTCTCTAATAGAAGATCTTTTACCAATTAAAAAGCAAGCTATAGTAACAGTATTTTTAACTTTAATCGTGATCTGGGCCGTTATGGTACCATTCAATTTCATTACCGCCAACACTTTGATCCTTTTAGGGGTAAGAGAAGTTACTACTAGTTTTGACAGTGTCGTAAGAATGCTCAATATGAGTTTGTTCATACTATTAATTTGGAATATTGTTTTAACATTTTTGAATTTGTACCTACTGAATAGATGGTCAGAAGCAACTAAGTAAAAAGGAGGAGATAACATGGCAGAATTACTTAAGATAAACAATTTAACGTACAAGAAAAACTACAAGACTATTTTAGACAACATCAACTTATCAATTGTCAGTGGCAAAATTATCGGACTCCTGGGAGAAAACGGAGCTGGTAAAACAACTTTAATGAGACTGATTGCAGGAGTTAATTCCATCAAAGAAGGCGTTATAACGGTAGATGGCAAAACTAAGAAAGCCGATATCAAGAAAAATGTCAGTTTGAGTGATGAATTAGGTGGTTTCGGTCGCAATACCAAAGTCAATGAGATAGTTAACTTTTATCAAAACGTTTATCCTGATTTTTCAATGGAAAAGTATCAAAAAATTGCTCAGTATTTGGAATTAGATGAGTCAAAGCGATTATCAAGTCTTTCAACAGGAACTCTTGGCAAATTAGTGATTGCTTTAGCCCTAGCGCGCGATACGAAATTGTACTTGTTAGATGAACCGATGAGTGGAATTGACAGTATGTCTCGTAAGAAAATTATTAGCAGTATTATTCGTTGGAAATCAGATGACTCTACGATTATTATCAGTGATCACTATGTGACAGAAATTGCTAGTTTATTGGATGACATCGTGATTATCAAAGATAAAACAGTTTATGAGATGCGTTCAGTCGAATCGATCCAAGAAAAATATCACTTAGGCGTTGAAGAGTACTACGAAAAAGTTTACGAAGGAGGTCTACCTAATGAATGATTTTGCTGGTTTGAGTAAAAACTTGATTCGTGAAAAATGGCGATTGATGAATTGGATCGTTGGAATTGATATTTTAGCTTTAATAGTCTTGTTCATCATGTATCTTATTTCAAACGGTTTTTCTGGTTCAACGAACTACTTTTTTCAAATTTTCGTTGTTAGTGTAACGATTGTCAACTTCATTAGTTTTATTATGTTGTCGCGCAAAAATGAACACGTATTTACAAGTAACAACTATCGCTTATTGCCAGTTACTGATACTACTTTGTATATCAGTAATTTATTTACTACCTTTGTAGCCTTTGTCTATTTACAAGTTTTGGAAGCAATTATTGCAGCTATTTTATATGCAATTAGTAATTTCGGAAATATCGAGTCTGGTGATTTTTCAGGCGCTTCTTCTGGAATGGGACTATTGTTTGGAGCAGTGGTCTTTATGATTTTAGTATCTTTAGTAATGTGGAGTGGAATTACTTTAATCCATTTTCTAATTAGCTGGATCAAAGGCTTTTTACCATTCAAATCACAAAAGTTCGTAACTTTTATTCTTTATCTAGTAGTAATCTGGGGTGCATCAGTTATCTTTGATATCGCAACAGGATATATTTATCGATGGATATATACAGCTGGCTACATGGGTGCACAGACACTTTCACAAATCACTAATGCTGTCTGGATTACTTCAGGAATAATGCTCGTTTGGTTATTGATTTTTAGTTTTATCAATATTTATTTAATGAAACGCTGGGTAGAAACAATACGTTAATAACAATATGACTATGGGATGGTTTTATTATGTACAACGTGAGTAAAGATTTACTTGGAAATAAATTCAAACGCATTGCTTTGATTTTAGGCTGGAATTTTCTATCAGTTTTAGCCGTTATAACGATTGATTATTTAAAAATAATTTTCAATCCGTCGTATAAAACGATACTTTTAATTGCACTGTCAGCAGGATTTTATTTATGGAGCGTGGTCAGTTTAATTAAATTCAGCCGCCAAGTTCTGAATAACAACAAATATCGCTTGATTCCACTTAGTGATAAGAAGCTATTCTTCAGTGATTTTCTAACATCTTTGGTGGCTTATATCACTTATTGCTTAGTTTCGGGTGGAATGCTTCTAGTATCGCTTTATTATTACATGGGAAAGACTTCCTTCTTGCGAGTGATCATCGATGGTAATACGCAAGCAGAATTATTGTTGAAAGATTTAGCAATATTTTTCTTAGGAACTGTTTTGATTTTAGTCGGCAGCACCTTGATTCATCTAACAATGGGATGTTTGGAAAGTATTTTTCCTTTTAAAAATCAAAAAGCTTTCAAAATAATGTTTAACTGCTTTATGGTGGCAATTACCGCTGGAATCAGCTATTTGAGCTTGATTGAAATGTCAGCTGTCAGTATGTATCGATTTATAAAAGTACCAACTAATTTATTTACTAATCTGTGTTTGGTTGAAGGTTTTATCGTTATAGCGATTGTGCTTATCGACTTATATTTGTTAGAGAACTTATCAGAAACAACTCGTTCATGACCAAAAATCGTCGGTTCAGGATAAACTTGGCATAAAAAAATAATTTTCAACTAAACTAAGAATAAAGACGGAGTAAAGAGGGGATTGTGTGAGTTTCAATCGAGATTTTTACAAAGTAAAATATTTTTGGATCGGCATTTTGGGATTATCTTTTCTGCTGAAATTTCCGTGGGAAGATGTCTGCAGCATAAAAGGCATCGCATTCTTAATTATCGTCGTTACTGGACTGGTTTCGGTAGTGAGTTCAGTATTTAACTTTTCTAAGTATTTTTCTTAGAGAATCAAACCTTTTTCTTTTACTCAATAGTGGCATATCATTGAGTTAAAAGGTGGTGCGCTTATAATGATTGAATTAATTGGAATAATCGTAATTATAATGGGAATTTATCAAATTTATGTTGGACGGAAAACTTACTACAATATCAAAGAAAAAGTAAAAAATCCTCAACCATACGTATTTATGGGCGTCTACTTCTCCTTGGTCATGGGAATAATTTTTCTAGTCGTAGGTGCATTTTTGATTAAGTAAGCGCTATATACTAAAAAATGGTATTCTTAAAGGAATGAAATTTTTCGAGGTATATTATGAATTTAGAATTTGGACGAAAAGTCAGTTACAAGCCTTTATTAGTCATTGTGGCGGTCAGTTTAATAATTGGGGCTTTTATTTACATTTTTTCTGACAGCATTATGATTGCTGGAGCGTTCGCAGTTTTGTGCTTAGTTATTGGGCCATTTTTGTATTCTATCAATCTCAATAATAATTACGGCTATTGGGAAGTCACTGATAAAGGAATCTACTTTTACGATTACAGTACGCTGGATCGCAAGTTATCAGCTATTATCGTGCCGGCCAAAACTAATCAGGAATTTTTGGAGTTTTCTAAAATTGCCAAGATTTCATTAGTTAGTGGTGAGGGAATCAAAGTTCCGGATAATATTGTTGGTGGAGTATTCTTTAGCGTTTATGCACCAGAAAGATTGTTAGTTAATTTAGCAACGCCATTTTATCTTGAATTGAAGACGACTGATGGATTTGAAATCATTTTGGACTTGTCGATGGATGCCACAGAGGATGAAAAAATCGAGCAGGCCTTAAAGCAAATTACTTCTAAGTCAGGTCAAGATGTGGAGTTACTTCAACAAACCGTATAAGAAAAGCTATTCAGCTGAGAAAACTGAATAGCTTTTTTCTTACGATAATAATAAATCTACTAGTGGTTCGGGTTCGATGTTACCGAGATTATTCTTCAAATCAACTTTCGATAGAGCTTCAACTAAAGCTGATTTTTCAAACTTAACTCCAAGTAGAGCTTTTTCAATCAAACCAACATCGCCGCCAGTGATAAAGTCGCCATAAATTTTAATGGCAGAAATTTTTTCATCTTTGAGTGAGAAATTGAAGGCAATCGTTCCAATATCGAAGTGTTTTGAAACGTAATTAGTGAAACCAGGATTCTTACCGTAATTCCAAGCGTCAGTATCGTACTTGTCTTTCAAACGAGAATCGATGATATCCCAATCATGGTCAGTTAATTTGTAAGTCTTGATGTCAGATAACTTGTCGACTTTGAAAATATGTTTTAGCAATTCGTCCTTGAATTGAACTGGGTCCATGCTGCGATAAGGTTCGTCTAAGTAAGATTTGATATTCGTAATACGCTTGTTGACGGATTTGACACCTTTTGATTCAAGTTTATCTTTTTCAGGAGTCAGAACTTTACTAGCAGTATCCATGTCGAGATCAAACATCAGAGTTCCACCAGCTGCAAAAGAATCGCCGACTTTGAACATCGTCATACCAGAGAATTTCTTACCATCGATGACGATATCGTTACGTCCGTGCATCTTGGCATCAGTAGCACCCATTGCGTGTAGAGCGTCGAGGATTGGTTTAGCAAAGTAGTCGTATTCCCCAAAATGTTCGTCGTTACCAATAACGATATTTTCGAAGATGAAGTTGCCATAATCGTGGTAGACGGCACCTCCACCGGAAGTTCTTCTGACTAATTGAATACCCTTTTCTTTAAGATAAGGGAAGTTGACTTCGGCGTAGGCATTTTGATGAACACCGATGATGACAGAAGGGTTATTTACGTACAAAATCAGACCGTGTCCAGGTAGTCGCAAGTCGTTGACTAAATAGTTATCTAATGATTGATTCACGATGGCATTATAAACAGGTTTGCCATTCCTTGAGGTATCGATAAAAAACATTTTCTTCACTCCTTCTAAATTTATAACTTCATTGTAAGCCTTTACTTATAATAGAAGAAAGTCGATTAATTAGATAAATTTTAGAAAATTGAGTTTTATCAGTTGCAAGATTACAATAGTCTCTAAAGTAAACGTTTTAATTAAGGGAGTGATCGATTGGATATTTACTTTATACGTAGTGGTGAGACTTTTTTCAATTATTTAGACAAAATGCAAGGTTGGTCAGATACTCCTTTAACTGATGATGGTCGCAAAGACTCTTATCAAATGGGGCGGACCTTAGTTAATTTAGGCGAAACTTCAGAGAATATTTATTGTAGTGATATGAATCGTTCAGTTCAAACAGTAACAGAATTAAACAGTGGCTTGAAAGCTGCTGGTGGCAAAGTTTTGAATATGATTACAATGCCAGAATTACGAGCACAGTTTTACGGAAGTTTTGAAGGTCAATCGAAAAAAGAAGTTTATAAGAAAATTGCTGGTAAAACAGTCGAGGAAACTTTGGATGAAATGAATGCCAATCAAATGCAAGACAAGTTGGCAAAAATTGATCCTAAGCATTTAGCTGAAAATAGCAAAGAGTTTTGGGATCGTTTTGGCAAAGGTATCGAAAAGATTTTGTCAGTCGAAACAAAACCAGTCATCGTGGTTACGCACAGCGCAATTTTGACAGCGATGGTCAATATGAATGCACCATTTTTGTTGAATCAAGTGGAATCGGACAATTTGTCTTTGACCAAAGTTCATTTTGACGGAAAGAAATTTGCCCCAAAGATTGTTTATTATAATGAAAAAGTTGAACAAAATTTGTAAAGCAGTCATTTTTATGGCTGTTTTTTTTTGCAATTCAAATGTTTGTTTAACCTGTAAGAAAAGTTTACGGTTGATATTGCAATGGGATACTAATCTCTTTGTGGAAGGTTGATTTGATGATAAATAATAGCGTTAAAAATGCAGGAAAATTTGAATTTGATAAAGATTTCGTTGTTAATCGTTTAGGATACGGCACGATGCAGTTGACTGGTAAAGGTGTCTGGGGTGCTTATAAGGATCCACAACAAGCCGTCGATTTAATCAAAAAAGCTTTTGATTTTGGAGTTAACTTTGTCGACACAGCGGACTCTTACGGACCTTGGGAGGCCGATACTTATTTGGCACAAGCTTTGAAAGAATATCCTGACTCTGACAAGATTTTTATTTCTGACAAAGTAGGGCAAGTTAGAACTGGTCCTAATGAATGGATTCCACTAGGTAGACCTGAATTTCTGCGTCAAGAAGTTGAATTATCTCTACGTAAATTTGGCCGAGACCACGAAGATTTGTTGTTCTTGCACAGAATTGATTCACAAGTTCCAATTGAAGATCAAGTTGGTGAATTGAAGAAGATGCAAGATGAAGGGAAAATCAAGCATATCGGAATTAGCCAAGTGACTCTCGATGAATTAAAGGCTGCTCAAAAAGTGGCAAAAATCGATGCGGTCGAGAACATGTACAATGTCGGTCATCACCAAAGAGATGATGCAATCGTTGATTATACTAAAGAAAACGGAATTGCCTTTTTACCTTGGTTCCCATTGGCTACTGGTCAATTAGCTAAAGAAGATGGACCTTTGGCAGATATTGCTAAGAAATACAATGCAAGTCCTGCTCAAATTGCTCTAGCTTGGTTGTTAAAACGTTCTGACAATATTATTCCAATTCCGGGAACGAGTTCATTGGATCACTTAAAAGACAATCTTGAATCAGCAGATGTTTCATTGAGTGACGCTGATTTTGAAAAGTTATCATCATTAGAATAGTAAACAAAAACGCAAAAACCAGATTAAATCGGTTTTTGCGTTTTTTATGGCCAATTAGTGACCACTGGTGTCATTTTTTTCACAAAAAAACCGCCCCCACACAGAGAGCGGCTCATATCAAGTTAGGGAATTACTTGCCCAACTTAACCTTGTTTGTCATGTTTAACTCGTCATCGAAGTCGTCAATCACTGGTTCACCAGTCGTCGCTTCAAGATTCGTGATGCTCCATCGTGCGGCCAAGTTCTAACTAATCCCTATCAACAACCACTAAACTAACGATGGCTTTACCCCAAGCCTAGCGTTGGCTTAAGTTTAAGATTAGTTTTGCAATGGCTGCGGCATCTGGTGGACACGTTATTGCTTGGGAAACTGGGGTCAATTCGGGTTTACTCGTGACCCAAACTGCTTGCTGAGCACAAGCTAACATGTTCCGGTCGTTTTCATCATTGCCAAAAGCAATATAGTGTTCGAAACCAATGTCGGCCAAAGCGTGGGCCTTATTAATGCCTTGAGCGGTGATATCTAAACTGCCTTCACCACTATGCTCAATGACGACTAGATTTAGTGTTATGAGTAATCGTTTGATCTTTGCGCGCAACGCTGGAGCTAGGTTTAGTAAAATAACTTTAACTGGATCATTTAAGGAAGCTAATGACTGACGTTGGGCTAATCGTTGGGGGTCAAGTTGACGTAAAATTGGGTTATCATTGGAAACCTGACAAGCATAATTCCACGTGCCGTCCATAACATAATCCAAGTGGTGCCTTTCTATGAGCTGCTTCAACTGTTGAACGGCAACCGGTGGTAATGGTTGGAGCACACTTAACTTTCCAGAAACCCGGGTCATAACACCGTTACCACCAATTAAGGGCTGCTGGTCAAGTCCTGGGATAATGGGCAGTAAATCACGAATTGGTCGGGCAGACGCAAAGGCAACTTTGTGATGATCTCGAATTAAGTTGGTTAACACCTGTGTAATGGCTGGGGCGATGGTCCGACCATCAAAGCTTAACGTACCATCAATATCAAAAACAAAATTCATGATAAACTCCTTAGATGAAATTCAGCGAGTGTCCAGTAGTCTCACTTTTTCCAGTAATAGATAAGATTGAGTATACATGTAATGGTATTAAAAGACTATCTTTAATTTTGGCGTTGCAATAGAAACCGATTTAATAACAGAAAAGACACAACAACCTGATTTGGTCATTGTGTCTTTTTTATTTATTCAAATTATCCATATCTTTAATCAAAGCTTTGACCTCATCCATACTACCGACATAAACGCCACTAGCTAGGGGATGACCGCCACCGCCAAATTTTTCGGCAACACCGTTGATAGAGACATTTTTTGAACGGAGATTGACTCTGAAGCGGTTGAGATCTTTTTCACTGACGACGATCCAATTATTGACGTCCTTAATGCGACCAATCAATGGAACAACGTGATCTAATTCGCCATCATCGAGATTGAATTTTTCTAAAGTATCTTTTCTGATGACAATATAGCCGAATCCAGAATCGGTTACTTGGAAGTTGTCTAAGATATAGGCTTCTAAACGAGCCACACGAGTTGACATTTCATCCTCATGCAAACTGATTTCAGAAATATCGATACCAGTTTTGGCTAATTTAGCAGCGACCTCGAGAGTTTTGTAAGTAGTATCTGCATATAAGAAACGATTCGTATCGCCGACCATACCAGCATAAAGACTGTAAGCATCAGCTTTAGAAATTTTCAAGTTATCAACTTTGTCAGCCAATTCATAGATCATTTCCGCACAACTTGAAGCTGTGTCATCGACCCAATTGATATCACCAAAAGGATCAACGTTAGGGTGATGATCAATTTTGATTATTTTATCGGCCTTTTTGTAGTCGCCGTTATTATCGATTCGTCTAGCATTGGCTGTATCGACGGCAATGACGAGTGAATTTTGATAAGTGTCACTGTCGACTTGTTGCATTTTACCAATCCAGTCGAGGACTGATAAATCTATTCCAGCAATGTAAATATTTTTCTGAGGATAAGCTTCTCTCAGAATATTCGCTAGGGCAATTTGTGACCCAACGGCATCTGGATCTGGATTTTGATGTCTGAGAATAATAATCGTTTCATAATGCTCGATATTGTTCATAATTTCATCAATCATAATAACTCTCCTCAGAATATAGATTTATTTATAACACTACCAAATTAACCTTTATCGACCGAATAAGTCAATTAGAAACTCTAATTAAGCTCTTTATTTCTTTGATATCTAGCAATCAATGGCAAGATGATACCAATAGCAATCATAATCAAGGGCTCGATGATATTTAAAGTCAAAACGTGTGACCAAGCAGCTGTTCCTGGTGTTTCATCAGTTGGGAAGATTCCTAAAGTAGCTGCTCCGAAAGTAATGGCAAAGCACCAAGCACCAACTAAAATAGCTAGATGTTTGTTCTTGATGTAAACAAAGTCAGATTGGAAACGATCTTCGTGCAATCTAACTAAAATAAAGGAACTAAATAAGAAACAAGTCGTATATGGCGAAACGATACCATTTAGATTTAGCAATTGGTTGAAGATTGAGTTCATATTTGGCAAAGTAGCACTCAAAACCATGATAAGTGTACAAATACCAGTTGTTAGCCAGTAACCATTGATAGGTAGGCCACGTTTGTCTAATTTTGTTAAACCTTTTGGCAAGTATTCCTTAGCCGTGTCAGACAAGAACATTCTCGTTCCGGCATCTAACAAGACAGCTAGTTGAGCCATCATATAAAGTGCTTGCGTTAAAGCAAATAAGTATAGGAAGAATTGTCCCATACCGAATTCTTGACCCATGTATTGGAAAGCATAGTAAGAACCGTTCATCTTCAAGTCATTTGGCAAGTGGTGAGCATTGAAGAATACACCTAAAGCAAATGAACCTAAAACAGTTAAGAAACCAGTCATAATAGCTAGCATCCACATAGCTTTAGGGAAGTCACGTTTACCATTTTTCATTTCGGTAACGTATGGAGCGGCGAATTCAGAACCATTCATTGCAAAGATAACTAGTCCGAAAGTAGATAGATAATGCATATCGAACTTAGGAATAAATGATTTCAAAGTAAATGGCTGTGTATGTGGCATGTTACCTTGTCCAAGATAAGCGACCATCATGACCACGTAAAGAATTGACACGATGAACATAGCGCCACCACCGATGATACTCAAAATCTGTAGTGAATTTCTTAAATGATGTTGAATAAAAATAAAGACTGTAAAAATAACGGCAGTCAATAAGGCGAACATTGAATTGCTCATCTTATCTGACATAGAACCATTACCGTTGATCAACCAACCAAATGAAATCAAAGTTGAGTTGGCAACATCAACGATATAAGGCAAACTGGAAACCCAAACGGTCCAGGCACAAATGTAACCCCAAAGATTACCACCAGTGGCACGGACCCAAGAAGTGATCCCACCACCTTCATCATCAAAAGTTGAACCTAGATGACCGACCATCATCTCATAAGGAACAACGAATAAAAATAGCATTAAAATCCAAGTAAAAACAATTCCCAAACCTTGGTTGTGGAAGTTGTAGACAATATCATCGAAACCAATAACGGTAACGAAGTCCATCAAAGCAACGACCGGCCAGCTAATGTAAGACTTCTTTGAGCCTAATTCTGGCATTTCTTTCCCCATTGGAAATACACCCCTTTTTTATGATTCTTTCTTAATTTAGTTAAGTGTTAAATTGTCGTCTTCCACACAAGTTCTGTGATTGGCTGGAGAATGTCGACACTATTTTGAGCTTTTGCATGGACCCAAAGACGCAAAATCTCAAAACTAGGCCTTTTTGTAAGTGCTAAAGCACTAACAAAAAATTTGGCGGCTGAGCCATCACAGAACTTGTGCTCCAGACTAGATAACGTCTCCTATTCCTTATTTCAATAATTAAGAGAAAAATAATAGAACCACTATCTAGTCCGGAATAGCAAAGAAAATTGGCTCAGCCGTGAAATTTCTCTTGGCAATTTATTGCCTAGTGAAAGGTCGAGCTTGAAGACTTTGCCCGGTTTTGGTCTTAGCAAAGGCTCCAAGTCGTGCACACATTCTCCAGCCAAATTTTCTTTGCTATGGAGGACGGCATCCTACACACTAATTTCAGAAAGGATATTTTTAATATATCGTCAATATTATATCGCTTTAATCCAGACTTACAAAAGTGTAAGAAGATGTAAGGAGAATCGCACGACCAAAATGACATTAACTATTATGATAGATATATCAAATGGAGGGAAGTAAAAAATGCAAAAAATCGTCGAAGTACAAAATATTGAAAAGATTTATGGAAAGGCTGGAGAGAAACAATTTAAAGCCTTGTCAGACGTTAATTTTGAAGTAAAACCCGGCGAATTCGTTGGAATTATGGGTGCTTCAGGTTCAGGTAAAACTACTTTATTGAATATTCTATCTACATTAGATACCCCTACTAGTGGAAAAGTTCAAATTGCTGGTCAAGATATTACTAAATTAAATAACAATCAAATGGCAGACTTTCGTGCTAATAAAATTGGATTTATCTTCCAAGACTTTAACTTACTAGAAAATTTAACAGCTTATGAAAATATTGCTTTGCCATTAGCGTTACAAAATAAACCAGCTAAGACAATCAAGCCAGCAGTTTCAAGTATTGCTGAAAAATTAGGTTTAACAGAGATTTTAAACCACTATCCAACTGAATTGTCTGGTGGTCAAAAACAACGTGTTGCGGCTGCTCGTGCTTTGGTTCATGAACCATCAATCGTCTTTGGGGATGAACCAACGGGTGCTTTGGATTCCAAGAGTGCTCGTGCCTTGATGGATACTTTAACTAAAATCAACCGTGAAGATAAAGTTTCAATTTTACTAGTAACTCATGATCCATTTTCAGCTAGTTTCTGTGATCGAATTCTTTTCATCAAAGATGGTGAAATCGGTCAAGAATTGAAGAAAGAAGACTCAAGTAGAGCTGAATATTATCAAGAAATCTTAGATTCATTAGGAACATTTGCAGAATAGGGGAGGAAAATATGTTAAACAAATTAGCTTTAAGTGGTATCAAGCACCGTCTACGTGATTACAGTGTTCTGTTTTCAGGTTTGATGATTGCTTCAGCCATCTTTTATATGTTTATGTCATTAGCGACAAACAAAGCGTTCTTGAGTTCAAATTCCCCAGCTGCTGCAACTAGTTTCATCTTCGCTTTCGGGATTGTTCTTCTAGCAATTATTACTATCGTCTACATTAATTACGCCAACACCTTTCTGTTGAGCATGCGCCAAAAAGAGTATGGGATGTTTATGATGCTCGGTGCGAAGAGTAGTAAAATTTCTAAAATGATTTTCGTTGAAACATTCGCTATCGGTGCCATTTCAACTATTATCGGTACTTTGATTGGTATCGTAGCAACTAGTTTTGTCAGCCGTTGGTTGATCAGTATGTTAGATATGCAAGTTAAGCATTTCAGCAGTTTTTATCTACCAGCTTTAATTTGGACATTTGTCTTCTTCATCGTGATCTTTATTTTCTCAGCTTTGAGAAATTCAATTTCCTTACGTAGAACTAAAGTTTTAACGTTATTGAACCGTGACAGTCAACCAGTCAAAATTAAACGTAACGGCGTTTTAAAAGCTATTCAAGCTGTTCTAGGTTTAATTTTGTTAGCTATTGGTTATTTCACAATGTACTTCTCAGGTAATAATCCTGGAGCCATCTATCTAGGTATTCCGGTCGCTTTAGTAACAATCGTTGGTGGTTCATATTTCACAATCAATGCCTTTGTCACAACTTTGATCGTTATGTTGAAGAAGAATACGAAATTCTCTCAAAAAGGTTTGAATAACTTCACACTTTCACAATTGAGTTTCCGAATCAATGATTACACAAAGATTCTTTCAATGGTTTCTATCATGTTTGCTTTAGCTCTAGGTGCTATTACGGTTGGACTTGGTTTCAACAATCAAATCGACAACGTTGTAAATGGCCAAAACTACTATGACGTACAACTAACTAATCCAGATACAGCTCAAAATAAACGTGTAAAGAATTTAGATATTGATGAAAAAGTCACTTACAATTACAAAACTGATGGTAAGAACGTTTACTATCGTGCTAGTGAATTTAAGAAACAACCAATCGGTTACTCAAAAATCGATATCAACACTATGAAATCTAGTCTCAAAAAATCATCTGATTTGGCCAACAATACTAATGCCAAGTATGAATTGATGAATACGAGATTGCCTCAAACAAGAACTATGGAAGCTAAATTCATCAGTGATCAAGAATACGATGCTATCAATAGTCCCGTAACTACGACTGTGCTAGTTAAAACTAATTCATTCAAAGATAATTTACCTGAAATCAAAGCCATTTCTAAGGCCGAAAATAAACGTTATCCAATCTTGAAGAAGGCTGGCGGCGATAAACTTGCTGCTTACACTATCATCAATGGTTTCTTCTCAGGATTAGAATTCATGGGCTTCTTCTTAGGAATCGCCTTTCTAGCTATGTTAGCAAGTTGCTTGATGTTCAAGATCTTGTCTGGTGCTAACAGTGATGTTAAACGTTATAACATGCTTTATAAGATTGGTACTAAACCTAAGACATTACGTGCAAGCATCAATAAAGAAATTGCTGTCTTGTTCTCAGTACCGGCAATCTTAGGAATCATCCACGTTTTAATTGGTCTACAATTATTCGTCAAGATTCTTTATCAACCATACATGCACATTGAAATTCCTTTCGCTATCTTCATTGTCTTGTATCTTGGCTACTACTTCTTAACGAGATATCTTTACAAGAAGATCGTTCTAAAATAAGTTTTACAGTTCCTTTCCGAGGAACTGAGCACGACGGGTATTTACCTTTCGTGCTCAGCTTCTCGGAAGAGAAGCACTCCCCCCTTAATAATTATTCGAAATCCTCAACAAGTTTCGTAAATAAAAATCCACGTTTATTAAAAAAATGTGGATTTTTTTGATTGTTCGAAAAAATTTTTTTGAGGGGTTCAAGGACTAACCAAGACTGTCATAATGCCCGTATTATAGATTTTATAAGTAATTTTTATTTGGACTTGAAACCGAACATTTATCTCATAAAAATAACTTTTTGTTGCTAAATCTCCGGAAAAATATTAGAATTTTCTTAATAAAAAAAATTAAATTAAATTTTTGTTAATGAAGAAGGGAGAATTAAATATGTCAATGATCGAATTCCGCGACGTACAGAAATATTATGGTGATTTCCATGCCCTAAAAGATATCAACTTGAAAATTGACAAGGGGGAAACGGTAGTTTTAATCGGGCCCTCTGGTTCTGGAAAAAGTACTTTAGCTAGAACGGTTAATGGTCTAGAGACGATACAAGAAGGTCAACTGATCGTCAATGGTCATGACATAGCCGACAAAGCAACTGATATCAACTTGATCAGAAAAGATGTCGGTATGGTTTTCCAACACTTTAACTTGTATGCCAATAAAGATGTCTTAGAAAATATTATGTTAGCTCCAAGAATCGTTTTGAAATTAGACGAAGAAGAGAATAAGAAACAAGCGATGAATTTGTTAGACCAAGTTGGTTTGGCTGACAAAGCTCACAACATGCCTTCACAAATCTCTGGTGGGCAAAAGCAACGTGTGGCGATTGCTAGATCTTTGGCGATGAAACCTCGTTGCATGCTCTTCGACGAACCAACTAGTGCGCTTGATCCAGAAATGATCGATGATGTTTTGAACGTTATCAAATACGTTACTAATCAAGGCGACATGACTTCTCTAATCGTTACTCACGAAATGGGATTTGCTCAAGAAGTAGCTAATCGAGTTATTTTCATGGACCAAGGTCAAATTCTAGAAGATGAAGCTACGGATAAATTTTACAATCATCCTGATAATGAACGTGCTAGACAATTCTTGAGTAAAATTATTAAACATTAGGGGGTAGTATTATGAAACGACTGAAATATTTGATGTTGATGATTACTTCTTTGCTACTCTTGCTCACGTTGTCAGCCTGTGGATCAAAACCGTTGTCTTCTCAAAATGTGCTCGAAAATGATAAGCAGAGTAAGACAATAACGTGGGGTGTCAAAGCTGATACTAAATTGTTAGGCTTGATCGACGTTAAGGATGGTAAAGAAAAAGGATTTGAAATTGATTTAGCAACGGCTCTAACTAAGAAAATGATTGGAAAAGATGCTAAGGCTAAATTTGTTACCGTTACATCGCAGTCACGTATTCCACTATTGAAAAACGGTAATATCGACGCTATCATCGCTACAATGACCATAACGCCAGAACGTCAGAAGACGATTAACTTCTCTAATTCATATTTTGACGCTGGACAGTCATTGTTGGTCAAAGATGATTCATCAGTGAAGAAGGTCGAAGATTTGAACAATAAAACTATCATTGGGGTAGTTGGTTCAAACTCTGTTGAAAATGTTAAAAAATTTGCTCCAAAAGCTCAAGTGCTTCAATTGCCGGATTATGCTCAAGCACTAACAGCTTTGAAATCAGGTCAAGGCGATGCTTTAACGACTGATAACGTAATTTTAGCTGGTATGGCAGTCAACAATCCAGGCTATAAATTACAAGGTAAGGCCTTTACGACTGAACCATATGGTATTGGTATCAATAAGGGCCAAGATGACTTTAGAAAAGCCGTCAATAAAGCTTTGAAAGAAGTACAACAAGATGGAACTTACAACAAATTGATTGTTAAGTGGTTTGGTGATGTTCCTGGATTTAACTATAAGGAGGTGTTACGCAAATGATAAATTTATTATCTAGCAACTGGCATGCCTTTATTAGTGGGTTTGGTTGGACTCTGTTATCCAGTGTCTTAGCATTGTTTTTTAGTTTGATCATCGGTTCGTTGTTTGCCATTTTGGAAGTCGTTCCCAACAAGTTCTTGCGAATTATTGGAAATGTCTATGTCGAAATTTTCCGTAACATTCCTTTATTGGTTATAACGATGTTTTTCTATTTAGTAATTCCTTTGTATATTGTTAAGATCAATGGTTTCACCGCAGGAACGATTGGCTTGACGATTTATACGTCAGCTTTTATTGCTGAAACAGTCCGTGCCGGGATCAATTCAGTTGACATTGGCCAAATGGAAGCTGCTCGTTCACAAGGGATGACTTTCTGGCAAGCTATGCGTTATATCGTTTTGCCTCAAGCTTTTAAGTATGTCATTCCACCATTAGGTAACCAATTCGTTAACTTAGTTAAAAACTCATCAGTTCTAGCTTTCGTGGCTGGATTTGATTTGATGTATCAAGGTAATGCGATAGCTTCACAAACCTTTGAAACTGTTAATACGTATATAATCGTTGGCTTGTTCTACTTAATTATTACTTTGCCAATCAGTTATTATATGCAACATCTAGAAAGAAAATTAGCTTAGGAGGGGTAGATTATGCAAAATTGGATAAATGCTTATTCATGGATAAATATTAGATTTCTTCTCCAAGGCTTGTCGGTAACGATTTTGATCTCCGTTATATCGGTGGTCTTAAGTTTTATTTTCGGTTCAGTTTTGGGGATTGTCCGTTACAGTAAGGTTCCTTATTTATCAAAGATTATTGGTTTCATAATTGATGTTATTCGTAATTTGCCACTGCTATTGATTATCTTCTTTGTTTACTTTGGCTTGCCGGCCTTTGGGTTCAAACCAGATACGATTCCAGCCGCAATTTTAGCGATGACAGTCTTTGAATCAATGATGATTGCTGAAATCATTCGTTCTGGTATTATGGCGGTCAATATCGGCCAAATGGAAGCTTCCAGAGCGATGGGAATGACTTTTACTCAAGCAATGTGGCATGTCGTTTTACCACAAGCTTACAAAAAGATGATTCCGGCTTTGGTTAGTCAATTTATCTCACTGATCAAGGATACTTCTTTGGCAACTATCATCGTTGTGCCAGAATTGATGCAACATGGGCAAGTCGTTTATGGACAAGACCCTAATTACATCATTCCAGTCTTTGTGGCCATGGCTTTGATGTACTTTGTCGTCTGCTATGCTTTGTCATTGTTGTCCAAGTATATTGATCATAAAATGGCATAAAAAAATAATTAAGGTTGACAGAGTAATTTAAGCCTGTTATTGTTTATGTCAATCAAATAAACACATATAAGTGTCTGAATCAATTAGTAATGCATCTGGGTGTAAGAAAGCCGGTGGTTGATGCGAACCGGTCAGGGTGTAGTTATGAAATACCAGACATGACTTGGTTTTCCAAGCGGAATAAGAGAGCCGTTATTCTCAAGAGTGGAGCAATAGTTTATTTAGACTATTCTCAAGCTGGGTGGTACCACGGTAAATCGTCCCTGTTGCATAATTGCAGCAGGGACTTTTTTTATACAAAGGGTGAGAAAATGATGCATACTTGTGGTGGTAATCCTCGATATTAGTTTTGTCGGATTAGATAGAAATAATTGGAGGAATTAGGATGAATAAGAGTAAAAAGACAGTCAGTTTTAGAGAAGCAATCTCTATCTTAGTAGTTATGTTAGTTATTTTAGGTTTGGGTGTTATCAAATTTGGTTTGTCACCTCAAACGCCAGTTTTAGTAGTCATTGGATTATTGATCTTATGGTCAAAAATTCGTGGCAGCAGTTGGGATGAAATTTTTGACGGAATCTCTGATGGGGTTCGTAACGGTATTATTCCCATTTTCATTTTTATTTTAATTGGTTCGTTGATCGGTACTTGGATTGCTGCTGGAATTATTCCATCAATGATGGTTGCCGGCTTCCATATGATTTCCGCTCAATGGTTCGTACCATCAGTTTTCGTCGTTTGTGCTTTGATTGGTACTTCTATCGGTAGTGCTTTTACCATCGTTTCAACTATCGGAATTGCACTATTCGGAATGGGTCAAACATTGGGAATGAATCCTGCTTTAGTTGCTGGGGCTATCATTTCTGGAGCTATCTTTGGTGATAAGACTTCACCACTTTCAGATTCAACTAACTTGGCATCAGCTATTGCCGAAGATGATTTGTTCGCTCACATTAAGAACTTGATGTGGACCACAATTCCCGCATTCTTGATCTCATTAGTTCTTTACACTATTTTAGGTAATGCCGGTTCTACTGATAATCTTGGTAAAATCGATACGACATTGAATGTTTTAAATAGCCATTTCTTCATTTCTTGGTGGGCCATTCTACCAATTGCACTATTGTTTGTATGTTCAATCATGAAGGTTCCAGCTGTTGCAACATTGCTATTGAACATTACCGTGACAGTCGGAATGATCTTTATTGAAAATCCTAATACTCAAGTTAAAAGCGTTGCTGGATTTATCGAAAATGGATTCGTTTCAAAAACTGGTAATGCTAGTGTTGATGCTTTATTGACCCGTGGTGGTATTAGTTCCATGATGGGTACAGTTTCATTGATTTTCTTAACTCTTTCCTTAGGTGGCTTATTAATGAAGTTTGACGTTATTCAAACTGCTATGAAGCCTCTAGCTGAAAAGCTTCAATCAAATGGTGCTGTCGTTACTGCTACAATTCTTTCCGGTATTGGAGTTAATATCTTCGTCGGTGAACAATACTTATCAGTTATTCTTCCTGGTAAAGCTTTCAAAGAAACTTTCAACAAACGTGGTCTTGATAACTTAGCTTTGAGTCGTGTGCTTGAAGATGGTGGTACTGTAATCAACTACTTGATTCCTTGGGGTGTTGCCGGAGCCTTCGTTGCTAATACTTTAGGCGTACCAACATTGTCATTCTTGCCATTCTGTTTCTTCAGTCTTTTGTCACCAATCCTTTCTATCCTTAGTGGATTCACTGGTATTGGCTTAAAAAAGTTAGACAAGAGTAAGGCTACCGATAAAAAAGTTGCCGAATTGGCATAAAATTATTTTTATAAAAAATGAAAGAAACTGTAAACGCTAACCACGTTGCCGCAGTTAAATTCTAATAATAATTCATTAAATTATAGAGCAGAAATGCTCTATTTTTTTTGCGACAGACGTTGACATCATAGTAAAACTTGGCTAGTTTAATGATTGTTATGCTGTTTTTAAAAGCAAATTAGGGAGATCATTATGAAGAAAATCAAAATCGCCATTTGGGGTATTAATGTTGTTTTAGTGGCTATTATCCTCTTTTTAGTTATGGGAAAGGGAATGAATAATAGTAATAGTACAGATACGGCTGAAAAAACTTATACCGTTCGTACTGACAATAGCAATTATTTTAACGGAATTGTTCAAGAAACTGATAAACAAGCTGTTAGCGACCAACCTAAGTCAGAAGATGAAACATTGGCTTCTACAAGAGTGATCAACGGTCAAAAAGTTACTAAGGGACAAGTCTTGTTTACATTTTATCGTGATATGAGCAGTGACTTGGCTAGTGCTAATAGTGAAATTCAACAAGCACAATTAGCTATCCAAGATTACAATTCATCAGATAAAGCTACTGCTGACAAAATTGAATTGAGCAAGAATCAAGAAGCTTTGGCATTAGCTCAAGCTAAGTTGAACAAAATCAGCAAGGCTCAAAACAGAACCGTTATAGCGCCTATTAGTGGAACTTACTATAAGGATGATTCTGGCAGAGCTTATATTTACGGTTCACCTGTGATTCAAGGGAATGTAAATGAATACAGCTTGAGTAAGATCAAACTAGGTCAAAATGTCACTGTAATTAAGAATGATGGCAAAAAGATTTCAGGTAACTTCCAACAAAAAGATGCTATTCCTTATAGCACTCGCAATGTTTCTTACTACCACTTTAGAGTTGCGACCGATTCTAAATTATCTTATGGAATGCACGTCCAAATCAAAACTGAAGCTGACGGCTACAAGATTCCTAAGAATGCACTTTGGGAAAGAAATACTGTTAAAGTCCTAAAGAACGGCAAGAAGCACAAAAAACACGTCACTATTAAGAAGAAAGACCAAGATTACTACATAATCGACGGCCTAAAAGCTGGCGACAAGATAGTTTTGAAATAAGGCGGTGAAAAAATGCTAAAAGTTACTGATATAGGTAAGACTTACGGCGAATTCACTGCTTTGCAAAATATCAATCTGGAAGTTAAAGATGGTGAATTTTTGGCTATCATGGGCCCTTCTGGATCTGGTAAGTCAACTTTGATCAATATCTTAGGATTGCTTGACCAAAGTTATACTGGTGAATATTTGCTAGGAAATAAGAACTATCAAACTGTAAACGACAATGAATTATCACAAATTCGTGGTGATCAATTGGGATTTGTCTTTCAAAATTTCAAGTTGCTTTCAACGTATACAGTTTATGAAAATATCGAAGTGCCATTAATTTATAGTAAAAAAGTTCAAAACAACAAGCACCAGTTGATTGAATCAGTGATTGAAAAAGTTGGCCTAAAAGGTAAAGAAAAGAATTTACCAACGGAGCTCTCTGGTGGACAGCAACAAAGAGTCGCAATTGCTCGAGCCATTGTTAACCAGCCCAAATTAGTTATCGCTGACGAACCAACTGGGGCCTTGGATTCAAAGACTAGTAAAGAGATTATGGATATCTTTGAAAAATTGAACCAAGATGGAACGACAATCATCATGGTTACTCACGATAGCGAAGTAGCTGAACATGCCATGCGTACTGTTTATATTCGTGATGGTCGACTATATAACGATGAAAAGAGTGTGAAGAATCATGACTGATAAAATTTCAATCGCACTCAAATCGATTACTAAAAATAAAAACCGTAACTTTTTGACAATGCTTGGAATTATCATTGGTATCGCTAGTGTTATTTGTATCTTGGCGATCGGTGATGGTTTCACGCATACGGTTACTAAAGGGATGGGTAGCCACAACGTAAAAAATAAGGTTACTTTGCAGTGGGAATCTAAGTCTGTCTACGATACTGACGGTGGTTTTACTAAGAACGATGCTTCAGCTCTAAGTAGCGTTAAAGGCATTGATCACGTCAAACTAGCCAGTAGCGTTGTTGAAGCTGGTGCCAAAGTTCAGTACAAGACTAAGAATGTCAGTATCGGCTTGAACAAACAGCCTAAACATTTGAAATTAGTCAAAGGAACGTATTTGCCACTAGACGGTGATTCCAGTGGCGTTTATATTTCTGAATATTTAGCTCATAAATTGTTTAAGAAGAATGCTCTTAATCGTTTAATTACTATCGATGGAACAGTCTTTGTAGTCCAAGGGATTTATCGTGTGGGAACGATGGATTATCGACCAGATGCCTATGTTTCTAAAACGACTTTCAAACAATTATTTGCGAACCAAATCTCTAAGGATCAGGCAAAATTGTACGTCACTTCTGATGCTAATAAAAAACAAGTCGGTAAAAGAGCTACTAAATTAATGAAGAAGATTGGTGAACAGAAGAAGACTGGTACGTATTCAGTTTCAAATCCTGATCAAATCAGTAAGCAATTTACTAAGATTCTCAATGATATTACTTACTTCATCGCCTTTATTGCTGGAATTTCATTGTTGATTGCTGGTATTGGGGTTATGAACGTAATGTACATAACGGTTTCAGAACGCCGAAAAGAAATTGGAATCAGACGTGCTTTCGGTGCTACATCAGGCGATATCCGTAACCAATTCCTAATTGAAAGTGTCGTTCTTTGTATAATTGGTGGAATTATTGGAATTATCTTCGGTTATATTTTTGTAAGTATCATTAACACCTTCTTACCATTTAAAGCCGTTATAACGCCTTATGCAATTATCTTGTCGTTAGCGGTATCGACAGCAGTTGGTTTAATATTCGGATTTATTCCTTCTAATAAGGCAGCTAAGTCAGAATTAGTTGGATTGTTGAAAGAAGAATAGGGGAAAATATGAAAAAATTATACAAGTTAGATAAATTGTCAGTACTAGGGATTATTTTAATCAGTATCCTAATGACAGTTATTGAAATGATTGTTTCAGATCCAAACGTTTCACAAATGCCACAAATGGGTAAGTGGTTGAAGTTATTGCTATATGTAATTGGTGCAGTTGTTAGTTTTGCAATTGGTTACTGGTTGTTTACTCTCTTATTGAGAAACAACGACAATTACAAAGTGAAATTAGTAATCAATTTGGCAATTGGTTTAGCCATCGAGGCTGTGTTGATCACTATCATCTACTTGATTGCTAAAAAGACTAATGTTTGGGTCAACGGAATCGCCGGAGTACTTGGTTTTGGAACTTTGGCATTATTGAATTGGAAGTTCTTAGAAGTACCTCAATCAGATAAGATCAAAGTCAGTGTTTTGACAGGAATTTGGTTTGTCCTAGCCTTGTTCTAAGATGCCGTCCTCCATAGCAAAGCAAATTTGGCTGGAACAATGTGGGCACGACTTGGAGCCTTTGCTAAGCCCAAGTTCGGGCAAAGTCTTCAAGCTCGACCTTTCACTAGGCAATAAATTGCCAAGAGAAATTTCACATTTGAGCCAATTTGCTTTGCTATTCCGGACTAGATAGTGTTTTTTAACATAAAGATTAATAGCATCTATTCAGATATAATGAGTCTGTTTTCTATGACCAGAAATCTGAATAGATGTTTTTTGTTTACATGTAATTAATAATAAATAGCACTGTCTAGCAATGACCTTTGTTAGAATAAAAGTAAATGACTACAAGAAGGCAAAACATGACACCTTATGAACAAGTGAAATCAAAATTAGATGAGTTAAATATTTCCTATGATATGGTTGAGCATCCACCAGTTTATACGATGGAAGAAGCTGATAAATATATCGAGGGCAAAGTTGGAATTAGGACTAAGTCGCTTTTTTTGACGGACAATAAGAAACGGCGTTATTATTTAGTCTTTATGGATGACGATAAAAGATTAGATATGAAGCAATTTGGGGAGATTATTGGTGAGAAGCATTTGAAGTTTGCATCTGAAAATCTTTTGATGGAAAAATTAGGCTTGAAACCTGGATTCGTATCCATTTTTGGTTTATTGAATAATACTCAAAAGGATGTTCAAGTTTATTTTGAAAAAGACATTGTTAGCGATATTCCGTTGACCTTTCATCCAAATGACAATACCAAAACGATGTTTATTGGAATGGATGATTTGAAGAAATTTTTAAATAGTTTAGGTTTTAGTTATCACGTAGTTAGTATTTGATACTTTTTTCATGAAAAAGCTAATGATTAATATGAAATAATTGAGGTACAACGGTTATCTCAGACATGCGATAATTGAGACGAGGGGATGACCGATGAAAAAAATACTACTTATTTTGGTAGCATTAGGCGTTATACTACCGTTATCCGCGTGTAGTGTGAAGTCAATGCAAAAGGACCAATCTAGACAATCGAAACAAGTTCAATTATTAGAAAAGAATAAACAAGCTTGGAAAAAAGAAATTGCGGACGCTGATGTGATTGAAAGTGACGGACTAAAAGGCGAATCGACTTATGTAGGGACGACTTTGAATCAGTTGAAAAATCACAATCAAGCCTTAATTAAAGGAACTGTTGTCAATTTAGAAAAGATGCAAAGTCCTAAGAATATGGCTTATACGAAGGCAACCATTCACATTGACAAAGTTCTTAGCGGTGATAAAGCCCTTCAAAATAAGGACTACTTTGTAGCTCTAAATGGTGGAGTAGTATCGTTTGACCGTTGGTATGCCAATATGAGCAAGCCAAAAGATTTCGATCATAAGATGTTGATCAAACACGATGAATTTCCGTTGCCTAGTATCGGCTCAGAAATTATAACTGGGTTGATGCCAATACATTTGGATGAACCGTTAGAATACAATTCAGCTTTGAAGCAAAGTGGTTTTACTATTAAGAATTCCTTTGCGATGGATGGTGCCAAGTATAATTTCTGGGTTAAAAAGCCAGATACTAAAAAGTACCAATTGAATAATCCTACTGTGAAAAAGTCGGATACACAATTGGCACAAGAATTAACTAAATTAACTAATGAAATTAATCGTAAATACAAATAAAAACGCTACTCGATTAGGAGTAACGTTTTTTTTATTACTAATTATTCATTAATTCTGACAATAATTCTTTAGCTGATTCATTCAAACTATCTTTAGACTTGTCATAGCCCAAGTGAGTATAAATTTCACCAACGTAAACATTGTCTTTATATAATTTGTTGAAGACTTTATCGATAACTGGACGAGTTTTTTCTTCTTCTTGAACGGGTCCAAATGGGTTAGCGAAGAAAGTAGTAGTCATACCAACTTCATCAGTTGTACCTAGAGCTTTACGCTTACCGGCGATGAATGTTGCTTTGGCTTCTTCTTCGTTAGGGAATTGATGCAAACCAATCTCTGAATCGTAGTTGTTAGCATAAACCCACATATCGATTGAATGATGTTCGATGACACGCTTGTAAGTATTAGCAGGCAAGATAACACGAGCATTCTTCAATTCTGGGTTCAAGTAGATACCACGGTCCATATTGTTGAAGGCAACAGAACTACTCAAATCATCCAAACGAACGAAGGCACCAGTTTCTGTACCTTGAGCGTAAATATTTCCTTCATCATCGAAAGCAAAACTACCCATATCATCGAAGATGGTTTCAATATTAATGATCTTGTCATCCGCAACTTCTTGCAAGGCTTCGATTGATTCTGACTTTCCGGCACCAGAATCACCGAAGAAGACAACTGATTTAGTCTTACCATTTGAGAAGCTGATGTTGACCATTGAACCATGGATTGGAAGACGGTTTTCATAAATCATGTGTAAATTGTGAACTGTTAGGCACATTTTCTTCATGTAACCGAAGTAAGTTGTCTTATCGTTGTAAGGAACTTCACCGACCCAGATATCATTTTCTTCGTCGTGATAGTAGTGGCTGACGTCGCCTTCTGTTTCTTTGAGACCAAAGAGGATGATTTCGTCAGGTTTCTTACCTTCGATACTTTCCTTATCAGCAACTTCAAACAAGTTGGCCAAAGCAATACCACTGACAAAGTAGTCACGGTGGAAGTAAATGAAGGCTAAGCTTTCACCAATTTTAGCAGGGAAGCAGTACCAGTCGTTTTGAGTACCATCGAATTTTTCGATAGGGTTAGTTGGAACGGCACTGAAGACACCTTCACGTTTGTTACTCTTAGTGTGCATCATCATTGGTGGACGTAACATAATTGTGTCCAAGAAACGAATGCTTTCAAGTGGTTGGTACTTTTTAGGAGTGTCCCATTTGATTGATTGGGTTAGTACACAGGCATTAGTACCCGCATTGATTTGACGGTAAGTACGGTTGGCAAATCCTTGAAGTTTTTCCTCGATAGCACGGTATAAGCTGATAACAACTTCATTGAAACGGTTATCGATATTCATGAAATTACTTTTGACGATGGCACTGTCATGTTTGTTGATTAGAGAAACTCTAAAATATGAACGGTAATATGAATAGAAATCTTCAATACTCTTTAAGATCTGTTCATTGCCATACTTTTCATATGCGGGTTTATCGTCGACCAAAATTGCCTTGAGAATATTGATGTAAGTATCAGCGGCTAGGCCTTCGACTTTATTTGTCACAGCTAGTTGGCTTTCCTTTAAATATAGGTCAACTAAGTTGTGGAAACCTTGGCTGTTGACTAATTGAACAATATCTTGGATATACTCCTCATTGTAATTAACAACGGCAACTGATCGATTAGGGTTAATATAAAATGCTTTAGATTCGATAGCTTGTGTAGATTTCGACATACGTTAAAGAACTCCTTTCAAATACGAGCTTAGTAATAGTTTAAAGCATTTTTCATAAAACTGGTAGTAATAATTAGAATAAATTTAATATTCCTAAAATCTCAAATGTTTAAACTGGTTGTCTAACAATAAGTTAAGCGCTTTATTCTCGACGAAAAAATTTTTTTTATTAAATTAATTGTATTTTAATCTAGGTTTCTGAAAAAAATCATTTTCTTACATAGAATCAATGGACTAGAGCAATGACTTTTTTGATTGAAAAGTAGACCGGTAATAATTTAATTATGAAATTTTAGAACAATTTTTCTGATTAAAGCGTTTACAAATTTAAAAATAGAAGTTATACTTACGTCGTAAGTTAAATAACACGTGGATTGTTACTATTAAATTAGGCATGACCATGAACCTCACTTTATTTGGGTGGGGGTCATGGTCTTTTTTTTCGAAAAGAAGGGGGATGAATGGATGGCTTTGTTAGTAGTGAATCGAGTTTATAACAATAATACGGTTCTTGTAGACGTGGATAATTCTGATCAGGCAATTGTTCAAGGTAAAGGCGTTGGCTTTCAAAAGCGTCACGGAGATGATATTTCGCCAACTAGAGTTGAACGGATCTTTTATCTAAACACAAAAGAAGCAAAGCATCGTTTTGGTACCTTGCTCAAGGACGTACCGATCGATATCACGATGACAAGCTTTTCAATCATTGAAATGGCTAAGCAAACCTACCACTACCCAGTCATGGATTACATCTACGTAACGTTAACAGACCACATTGCACAAACTTACAAGCACATCATGGCAGGAAAGTATCAAAAGAGTACCGCACCTGACATACGTGACAAATATCCTACTGAGTATGAGATTGCGGACAAAGCTATCGAGATGATCAATCATGATTTGAATGTTCGTTTTCCAAAAGATGCGGCACAAGCGATTGCGTTACATTTTATCAATGCTCATGGGAGTGAAAACTCTGAGGAAAAGGAGAAAGTAGAACAAGCCGATTTCGGTGATAACGTTAATAAAATTGTTAAGTCAGTTTTTAAAGAATACGGAATTACCAGAAATATCACTAATCAGAACTATTTTGACCGTCTGATGATTCATCTACAATATTTAGTTGCAAGAATTCAGACGCACGAACAAGATAAGAGAATTTTGAATCGTGATATCGAATCGGACTTTCAAAAGTTATATCCAAAATCTTATCAGATTGCCAGTGAAATTTGCGACAAGATTCAAAGAAGACTGGATATCAATTTGAATGATAATGAACTGCTCTACTTTTTAATTCATATCCAAAGAATTATACAAGAAAAATAAATAAATTCAGGGAGGTTTCTCTTATGGCTACTAAAGAAGAAATATCAATGACTGGTTTTTCCATTGTTGCTTACGCTGGCGATGCTAAAACTAGTTTGATCGAAGCATTGCAACACGCTCAGAAAGGTGAATTTGACAAGGCTGAAGCTTGTGTCGATGAAGCTAATCAATCAATCGTTGATGCCCACAATGAACAAACTAAGCTTTTGAGTAAAGAAGCTGGTGGTGAAGATATGGACGTTACCTTCATCATGGTTCACGGACAAGATACTTTGATGACAACGATGATGTTGATGGATGAGGTCAAGTTCTTCATTGATGAGTACAAGCGTATCGACAAGATCGAACGTAATTTGAACATGAAATAGAGGAGGTAAGGGTTTGAGTATTGAATTAAATCGTGTGAAAAAATTGCCCAAAGACTTCATTTGGGGTGGCGCTACTGCCGCATATCAAGTAGAAGGTGCTACAAAGGTCGATGGCAAAGGTAAAACGATGTGGGATGACTATTTGAAAGCTCAAGGTCGTTTCGCTCCAGATCCAGCCAGTGACTTTTATCATTTATATCCTGAAGATATTCGCCTATCTAAGAAATACGGTTTGAATGCTATCCGTGTTTCAATTGCTTGGACAAGAATCTTCCCTAAGGGCTATGGAGAACCAGTTCAAGCCGGAGTCGATTACTACCACAGATTGTTTAAGGAATGCTTGGATAACGGCATTGAACCATATGTATCGCTACATCATTTTGATTCTCCAAAGACATTATTTGATGACGGCGACTGGTTGAACCGCAAGAATATTGATCATTTCGTTGATTATGCAAAATTCTGTTTCGATGAATTCCCAGAAGTTACTCATTGGTTCACGATCAATGAATTGATTTCTCTAGCATATTCACAATATATTCAAGGGAACTTCCCACCAAGCCACAAGTTCGATGTAACTAGTGCTATTCAAGCTGAACACAACGAACTACTAGCTCATGCTAAAGTAGTCAACTTGTTCAAAGATGGTGGTTACAAAGGCAAGATTGGTTTGATTCACGTACTTCAACCGGTTTACCCATATCCAAATACGCCAGAAAATCAACACGCGGCAGATCTTAGCGATGCCTTCATGAATGCCTTCTTACTCGATGGTACATTCAAAGGCGAATACACTGATAAGACAATGAAACTTATCAATGAGATCCTTGATGCTAACGATGCCAAATTAGACATTCAAGATGGCGATATGGATATCTTGAAGAAAGCCTCAACACGAAATGATTACTTTGGTTTGAACTATTATCAACCATCATTCTTCGCCGCATATGACGGTGAAAGTACTAATCATTTCAATGGTACTGGCGAGAAGGGTACCTCATCATTCAAATTCAAAGGAGTTGGTCAAGCAGTTAAAAATCCTAATATCCCAACAACTGATTGGGATTGGAACATCTATCCAGAAGGCTTGTATGACATTTTGAAACGAGTAAGTTCTGAATATCCAAACAGTAAAGAAATCTTCATTACTGAAAATGGTTTAGGACTAAAAGAGGAATTGCCAGAAAATGTGACTGATGACACGATTATCAATGACGACAAACGTATCGATTTCGTTGATCAACACATGGAAGCAATTTTGAAGGCTCGTAGTGAAGGGGTCAATGTAAACGGTTACTTCATCTGGTCTCTTCAAGATCAATTCTCATGGGCTAATGGATACAACAAGCGTTATGGTTTGTTCTTTATAGATTTCGCAACACAAAAACGTTATATCAAGAAGAGTGCTTTGTGGTACAAGGCACTCGCTGACACAATGAAATAGCTTCTAGTTGTGGATTGTTACTATTAAATTAGGCATGACCGCAGTTGGTGCTTGGTACTTTGTCGTACCCTGGCCAATTGCGGTCATTTTTTTATGAAATTTTTGGTTATAGGAATAAAAAAGGGGTGTAATAATGCAATTTATTATTGATAAATTGGAGGCTCATCAAAAATTCTTTGATAAAATTTCGAAGAATATTTATTTGATGGCTATCAAGGATGGGTTCTTGGCAGCTATGCCAATTATCTTGTTCTCAAGTATTTTTATTTTGATTACTTCCGTTTTGCCATTGGTCGGGATTCATATTCCTGCTGGCATAAACGATTGGTGTAATAAGATTTACAATTACACAATGGGGTTTGTTGGTTTGTATGTTGCAGGTACTACTGCTAAGGCTTTGACAGGTTCTAAAAACCAACGTATTAAAGGTGGACGTTTCATCAACTCTACTTCTACAATGATGGCTTCAATGTGTGGATTCATGCTTTTAGCTATCGGCACTACTAAGAGCGGGGCTTATATTGGCGACTACTTTGGTACTAAAGGACTATTGTCAGCCTTTGTTGCTGCATTCTCTACTGTAGCTATTTATAAGTTCTGTGTTGAAAGAGATATCACTATTAAGATGCCTAAAGAAGTTCCTGGTGCTATTGCACAAAACTTCCGTGATATTTTCCCATTCTCATTCTCAGTTATTGCTATGGGTCTTATTGATGCACTAATTCGTTTCTGGTTAAACGTTCCTTTCGGAGAAATGCTTACTACTTTGATCTCACCATTATTCAAAGGTGCTGAAAGTTATTGGGGAATGGCAATCATTTGGTTCCTTATTCCTCTATTCTGGTTCATGGGTATCCACGGACCTTCAGTTGTAAAACCTGCTCTTGAAGCTGCTTTGTATGGTAATACAACTGCTAACTTAGCTTTGTTTAAAGCTGGTCACTTCCCATATCACTCACTAACAGAAAACTTTGGTAACTTCGTTGGTGAACTTGGTGGTACTGGTGCTACATTCGTTGTTCCATTTATCTTTATTCTTTTAATGAAATCAAAACAATTAAAGGCTATTGGTAAGGCTTCAGTTGTTCCAGTAATGTTTGCCGTTAACGAACCTCTATTGTTCGGTGCTCCAATCATTTTGAACCCTTACTTCTTCATTCCATTTGTTCTATCACCAATTGTTAACGTTGTTGTTGGTAAAATGTTTATCGATCTATTGGGTATGCGTGGATTTATGTACGTATTGTCATGGGCTTTGCCAGGGCCTATTGGTATATTCCTAAATACTAATATGCAAATGGTTTCACTATTATTGATCGTTGTACTATTGGCATTAGATACTTTGATTTACCTACCATTCTGTAAAGCTTATGATGCTTCTCTTGTTAAACAAGAAGCTGAAGTTGATGCACAAGAAGCTGCTACAGACGGTGTTGAACTTGCCGGTGCCAGTGCTGGTGCTGCTACAGTTGCTACATCTTCAAATGAAACACAAAGTAATGAAACAGTTTCAACAGATTCAGATTCTTCAAGTGATATTAAATTAGATCATCAAGTTAAAGTTTTGGTTCTCTGTGCCGGTGGTGGTACTAGTGAACAATTAGCTAATGCTTTAATGGATGGTGCTAAAGAATATAATGTTCCTATCGTAGCCAGTGCCGGAGCTTATGGTTCTCACCACGATATTCTTCCAAATTACGATTTAGTTGTTTTAGCTCCACAAGTTAGAACTTATTACGATGATCTAAAAGCTGATACTGATCGTTTAGGTATTCAATTAGTTGCTACAAAAGGTCAACAATACATTGCCTTAACACGTGATTCTAAGAAAGCTTTGAATTTCGTTATGGATAACTTGAATAAAGCTGATGACGATAAAAAATAATCATTAAAGAAGAAAAACACCCTCCTTGAGGATGTTTTTTCTTTTAGGCGAAGATATTTAGATAAAATATAGTTAGTAAATAAATACGATGAGGTGAGTCAAATGTCTGGAATTTTTACAGCTCAACATGTTTTTTCAGTTATATTTATCTTATTGTCTTTGTATCAATTTAGAAATGCTCGTAATTATAAAAAGACAATTATGAAGCATGGTACTGGTCAACCAGTATCCTTTGGAGCTGGAATGCTCTGGAATAATTATATAACGGCAATTGGATTGCTATGTTTTGCCATCATGCTACTAGTTGGTCCATTGAGCCATTAAGACTGTTCATCCTGTCAAAGGGATGGGCAGTTTTTTAGATTTGATTAAAAGCTTGTTTCAAGTCGTCCAATAAGTCAGTTTCATCTTCCAAACCAACTGACAAACGGATCAATTCGTCAGTGATACCATTTTGAAGACGGATTTCTCGAGGGATGGCAGCGTGGGTCATAACAGCAGGAACTTCAATCAAACTTTCGATACCACCGAGACTTTCAGCTAAATCAATCAGTTTTAAGCTTTCGACAAATTTCTTAGCGTCTAAGCCAGGTTGTAATTCAAAGGAGATCATCGCACCAAAACCATTCATTTGTTTCTTGGCAATTTCATAGCCAGTTGAATCTGGATTGCCAGGATAATAAACTTTGGACACTTTGCCGTTGTTAGTTAAGTAGTTGTAAACGGCCGTGGCATTTTCGTGATGAACACGCATTCTAACACCGAGAGTCTTGATTCCACGCATCAAAAGCCAACTATCGTCAGGACCTAAGACGCTACCGATAGAATTTTGTAAGAATGCCAATTCTTCAGCAATTTCAGTATCATTTGTAACGGCTAAACCAGCAACAACATCACTGTGACCGCCAAGATATTTAGTAGCACTGTGAACGACAATATCGACACCGAGAGTTAAAGGATTTTGATTGTAAGGTGTAGCAAAGGTATTATCAACGATAGTCAATAAATCGTGTTTTTTAGCAATTTTAGCTACAGCTTCAATATCGGTAATTTTTAAAAGTGGGTTAGTAGGTGTTTCAAAGTAAATTGCTTTGGTATTGTCTTGAATGGCATTCTCAACAGTTACAAGGTCTCTAGTGTCAACAACGGTAAATTCTAAACCGAAGCGTTTGAGAACTTTGTTAACTAGTCTAAAAGTACCACCGTAAACATCATTACCAATGATAATATGGTCACCACTGGAAAAGAGCGAGAAGACTGCATGAATAGCAGCTGAACCGGAACTAAAGGCAAAACCTGCTTTGCCATTTTCGATGTCAGCAATCAAGGCTTCCAAAGCGTTACGAGTGGGATTGCCAGTACGGGCATATTCCCATTTAGGTTGAGCACCGAGTTGATGTTGATGGAAAGTAGATGAGCGATAGATTGGAATTGAGACAGCACCAGTTTCTTGATCTTCATTAATGCCACCGTGAATTAATTTTGTATTGAATTTCATAATGAATTCTCCTTTGTTTTTGGGCGTAAAAAAAGGGTGCAAATCAATAAATGATCTGCACCCTACGCGTTTTATTACTAGTCCGTTGTGATTTTTAAATACTCAAACAGACGGTACGCATAGAATGCGAACCGCAACAACATAAGTTTTGAGCATTGATTAAAATCATGTTTGGGACCTCCTAGTAATTGATGACCTGAGAATATATTAATAAAATTGTTTTGTCAAATATTTTTTTACTCGAGCATTTGATTGTAGCTAGTGACGTGATTTTTACCGTTATCACGAGTTAACATTGTTAAACTAGAGTTTCTAGGACTAACCGTTACGTCAAAGGAGCCATCGTTATAACGGTCGGTAATTGAACGAATCGTTGTTCCATGGGAAACTAAAAGAATCTTGTCGCCATCTTTGGCGATTTGGTCTAATTTTTCAAAACCTTTGTCAACACGATTCCAGTATTCTTCAGCGTTTTCGGCCTCGTGGAAGGGGTCGGCTTCTTTCATGAAGTCCTTAGTAGCGTCCATGCCATATTTGGCAATGATTTCTGCAAAGGAACTAGCTCCGTGAGGTTGTCCGACCATGAACCAAGCTTCGGGTGAATTCATACCTTCATAATATCCATAAAATTCTTCACGAAATTCCATCATTTTTTGAGGAGTGATTTTGTCGTGATTGATGTTTTCATCAACGATTAACTTACAAGTATCGATAGCACGTCTAGCATCGGATGAGAATGCGGCCGCAAAATCGACATCTTTTAGTGCGTGAGCAGCTTGTTTAGCTACTTCAATTCCCTCGGGTGCAAGTGGGGTATCTGACCAACCTTGCATTTTGTTGTAACGATTAAACCAAGTACGTCCGTGACGAACTAAGTAAATTTGGTATTTTGCCATTAAAAAGTATCCTCCTGGTAATGTGTAACTTAATCTTACTACATTATTTGATTAGAGACTGGTTGTACTTAGTGATTTTGTTAGTATCTGTGGCTGGATCACGTTCTAGTAAAGTTAAACTGGCGTTAGCGGGGATGTCATTTAGGACGATATCTTTAGTTTTATAGCGAATAGCAAAACCTAAAATAGTAATACTGTGAGTAACTAAAAGGATTTTGTCGCCGTCTTTAGCAATTTGGTCAACTTTCTTGAAACCACGTTCAATTCGGCTCCAATATTCTTGTGAATTTTCGGCATCGTGAAGTGGATCAGCTTCTTTAACGAAGTCCATTGTGGCATCGAAGCCATACTTATTAACGATATCCGCAAATCCTCTAGCGTGATGAGGCTTACCAATGGCAAACCAGGATTCATCAATGCTGCGACCCTCGAAATAGCCATAGAACTGTTCTCTGAATTCGGATAATTCTTGTGGTACCAAATGATTTTTATTTCTTCTAGTAATGATGCGAGTAGTATCGACCGCACGTTTCATATCGGACGTCAAAGCTGCCGCAAAGTCGACATTTTTGAGCGATTCGGCAGCCTTTTGAGCAACTGCGACCCCATCAGTCGTCAAAGGTGTGTCAGACCAACCTTGCATTTTTTCATATTCGTTGTACCAAGTTCTACCGTGTCTTACTAAATAAATTTGATATGCCATTAAATACGCCTCCTAGCACAACAAGTTTACTATAAAAGAGACTTATCTTTAGTGATTTTGCTTAGAGTTGTGTAAAGTAAACTTGTCGAAAGAATTTGGAGGTAATTAATATGAAAATAGCAGTTATTGGAGCTAATGGTAAAGAAGGTTCTTTGATCGTCGAGGAAGCTTTGAACCGTGGAATAGACGTAACCTCAATTGTGCGTGATGAAAAGAAGGCTAAGACGGATAAGTTTTTAGTACGCGACGTTTATAGTTTAAAAAAAGATGACGTCAAAGACTTTGATGTATTGGTAGATGCTTTAGGATTTTTCGGGCCTAACGTGGATCAATACGTTCCTGCAACTAAACATTTGATTGACATCTTGGAAGGTACAAACACTAGATTATTAGTTGTTGGTGGAGCTGGTTCTTTGTATGTCGATAAAGAGCATACGAAGCAACTTTATCAAGCAGCCGATTTCCCAGAAAGTGTCAAACCTTTGAGTGAAGAAATGGGTAAATCACTAGACGTCTTGCGTGAAAGTGATATTAATTGGACCTTCATTAGCCCAGCCGCTAGTTTCGATGCTAAAGGACCAAAGACCGACGAATATGTTTTGGCTGGCGAAGAATTGACCTTTGATAAAAATGGCAATAGTGAGATTAGTTACGCTGATTTTGCCTTGGCTATGGTTGACGAAATCGTTAATGCTAAACATCAAAAAGAACGTATTAGCGTTAGATGGTAGGTAAATGATGAAGATATTGATAACTTATACTAGTATGACTGGACGCAACGAGAAAATTGCTAAATATTTAGCTGATTATTTAGAAAAAAATGATGCGGACGTAGCTTTAGAACAAATAATCGATACCGATGCTTATGAACTTTCTGAATACGATGCTGTAATTGTTGACACATACACTTATAATGACGGCGAAGTACCAGAAGAAGCTCAAGATTTTTATGAAGATTTGGCCGATGTTGACTTGGAAAGAACTAAGTTTACCGTGTTAGGATCAAGCTCCAAAGGACACATTCACTTTGGTCGTGCGGTAGATTATTTCACGATGCGACTGAATTCCAGTAACGGCGAACAAGTCGCTGACTCCGTGAAGATTGATCAAGATCCAGACGAAGACGATTTGAAACGTGTCCGGACTTTGGGTGATTATGTTATGAAGAGTTTGAAATAAAAAAATGAAAAGCTCTAGTATTGGAATCTTTTGGGATTCTGTACTAGAGCTTTTTGTTTGAGATGATTTACTTCTAAGGCAAGTAATTGAGATGACGTACTTGTAAGCATACTAAAAATGATTTATTGATTTGAATCTCTTAACAAGGATAAGTATAGCAAGTTCTTGAAAAATAGAAAGGCGTACTTCTAGAACTTAACTGTATCTTTGTCCTTACTGTAGCTAGATTATCAAGTAAAAAGGAAGACAAACTTCTAAAACACGGATTCACGCATGCCGGTGTAATTATTAGGTTCTTAAGTAAAAAGAAAGACATACTTCTAAAACGGATAAGTATTTTCAAAGCAATTCAGGATAAGGTTCTTAAGTAAAAAGAAAGACATACTTCTAAAACTTAGAAGGAATTGAAGAAATGATTCCACTAGGTTCTTAAGTAAATAGAAAGGCATACTTCTAAAACGGATATCAAGAAGGAACTTGACCTTGACGAGGTTCTTAAGTAAATAGAAAGACATACTTCTAAAACTTAGCAATTGGTTTGGTTGATGATACACAAGGTTCTTAAGTAAATAGAAAGACATACTTCTAAAACCGCTATTACGCCAATTTGTATGGTATTCCAGGTTCTTAAGTAAATAGAAAGACATACTTCTAAAACGCAACCGATGAGAAAGCCAAGCAATCAGTAGGTTCTTAAGTAAATAGAAAGACATACTTCTAAAACTAACTTTATGAATTCGAAAAGGCTGCTCGCGGTTCTTAAGTAAATAGAAAGACATACTTCTAAAACCGTTGTTTTCTAATCAACTTCTAATAATCAAACCTAACATGATCATTATCGATTGAATAGACTTTAGCATTTAGTTTTTCCTCCTTAAAAATCATAGGGTAAGATTCTAAAGAAACTAGCTTTAAATCAACGGATTTTAGATAAGCATGTATCTCATTTAACTGATTAACGTTCAATAGGCGACCAATGTTGTTAAAAATAAGCATTTTTTTATTAGTGAAATCAGAATAAAAACTGATTACATCCATAATTTTATCACAGTAATTAGCCCAACTACTAAAATCTATTTTGATGTCCTTTGATTTTAGTAGTTTCTCGTAATTGGCATACATATCAAGGGTTAAGGGCAATGAATATCTAGTAATGGAGTCAAAAACGACGCTATTTAAATCGGCATTAACTTTTTCAATTTCGTTAAGCATTATTTGTGAATCCTCGATTATCTTTTTTAAAATAATTCTCATTTGACTACTTGCATTGAGATTGAATGAACTGAGATTACCAATAAAACTAATGTCTTTTAGATGTTCTTCAATAGGCTCATCGTCGTTAGTATAAAAATGAATAATTCGGTTGGTGTCGTCAGAAAAAGTTTCGCCATTTTTTAATTTGTTAATTCTAAAAATTAAATTGGAATATTCATCAATATTTTGAAAATTAAGTAGCGTTATGCCATCGTTTATTTCAAAGGGCTTATAAGGAAATACTGTAATTGTATTAGTCATATTACCGTCAACCTCTCAAAAGTGTTTTCTTCTGAAGCATCTTTTTTACCAGTTAAAAATGAAATTGATGCAAATTGTTTTTCAGTAACGATTAAGGATTGAACCAATCCCTTTTGTGGGGCGTACATAGAAATCTTTTTATTCAATAAATTAGCGGATTGACGATCAATTAAAATACACGTGTAAATTGATTCTTGCATCATCGTAAAACCGTCATTTAAAAGTCGCTTTCTAAATTGTCGATAATTTCTCCTATCCATAGCAGTTAGGGTAGGTAAATCAAACATTATTATTAAGCGCATCACTCTACTCCTCATCTTTAAAACCTACTTTTTTGATTTCTACTTCTTGGTTTGAATCTAAATAAGAGATGCAATCACGAATATATTGAGATAAAGCGTTTTTTAAGATAAAAGTTTTAGAACCGTAAGAGATTTCTTGATTTAAAATATCAACTAGTTCTAATTTCATATATTCATCAAAATTGTAGTCTGATTTTTGAAAGACCTTATCATCAACAAAGGGACGGAAAGGTTCCATTAAATCACTGGATAAATTGAAACAATTTTTTAAACTGTGATGGTGAATTCCCAGTTGTGTCAGGTATCCTTGAGCAATAATTTCTTGATTAGTAGCGGACAACAAAATGGTGTAGCCGTAATTAAGCATGGCGTTTATTTTGGTATCTTTCCCGCGTGAGAAATTTTCATTGAACAGCGCCAAAAAGTATTTTCTTGCTATCACTGCTTCACGATTTGAAGAGTCATTTTCTTGAATGAATCTATATTCGTTATCTAAAAAGGATGGTGATAAATCAGCTCTTACGAGTACGGAACGCTGATTTTGCAATTTATTTTTGACGACCCGGGTCCATAAATCTTGTTTCGTAGGTAAAGACCAGGAAACTTGATTTTCAATATTTTGATTACGTTGGATGTTGTTATAGTAGCCGTTTAATTCAGCACAAGGATTGTGATCTTCGGCGCAAAAAATGACTTTGATGTTTTCGGTCACTAGCTTTGAAATCAAATATCCTGTAATGACTGATTGGGTAGTAGCTATGATAATACAATTAATCTGGTGAAAAGGGATTTGCTTTATGTCCATATTAGTTTGAATAAGCAGATGATTAGCTTTGTAAGATAATTTAGCCTTCTGTGTAATATAAATAGTTCGCCAACCCATAATTCTTCTCCTAAAAATATTGATATAAAAATAGAAGTACGATAAACTGTAATTGGTTCGTAAGTAAATAGAAAGACATACTTAGATTAAAATAAACAATAATGTTAAATGGTCGTAAGGCTGCTCCCGCGTGGGGGCTTTTTTTTTGCCTTTTTTGTTATTCGATGTGAATTCTTGTTTCATATAAGCCAGTTACAGATTGATAAATAAAATCTGTATTATTGAGTGTTAAACCATGAGTTTTTCTTCCAAAAGCCTTTTTTTCTATATTGTTAAAAATTAAATGTGCTGAAGTAGAATTGGCATGTAAAAGAGTGATCAATTCTTCTAGTGAATTTACTTTTTCAGAGGTAGTAGCCTGATTGAAGTTCTCAATGTTGGCTATTAGGAATTCTCGCTCGCCTTTATAGAAAGGATAAAATTTTTTCATTTTTGTAATTAATTCTTGGAGTATTTCAACGAGAATATTTTTGTCGTAGAATGCTAGAATTTGATCCAAATCTTCATCAGGTATTTGAAGTAGTCGTAATAAAGCTGAGTGTTCGGGAGGCAAAATTAACTGTTGCCTGTTAGCAACTTCCCTATCTGAGTTTAATGACAACAGACCAACTTTTTTGCTATAAATTATTTGTCCTATGGGAACATTATTTTTAATGATTTGAATAGATTTCTTATGTTTGACGTTTTCCTCCAGCCAATTTTGAAGTGTTTTTTTATCCTTCAAATCGTTAATTAATCGAATTGGAATAGCAACAGGTTTAATTTTATTATTATCAATTTTGACAATTGTGATGGAAGATTTGTTGTCTCCACTAAAGCCACCATATATATTTGGATCCATATCTTTCTTTTGAGCAATGAGTTTCTTATACTTGGGATTTTTAGGAGAATAGATTGTTTGATCATAAAATTGACCAGTTTTAATTTCAGTCTTTCTGGTAACGTTACATTGGTGGTAATTGAATATTTTTAAAATCTTATCTCGGAATCCGACATTCCAAATAATTTCGCCAGTATTTCTATCATATTGAGTTGTTCCATTCACTAATGGAGAAATAATAAAGCCGTTCTTTCTACTGTCAGGTAACTTTTTCTTTTTAGAATATAATTCTTTTACTTGACCGTAGAATTTATTATATTCGCCATTCATTAGTAACATTTCATTGGTAGGGAATCTACGTAAGCGATATGTACCTAAGAAACTAGCCAAATAAGCATCTTGGGCATGATGAAAGTCGTTGACATTACGGTTTTTGACTAATTCAGGGTGTTTAAAATGATAGGTGTCGTCTTGACCACTTAGAGCTTTTCTGAAGGCGGTCGAGAGATTAGCCCTAGCTTGAATACAGGTAGTTCCTTGATTTTTATACATATTATCTAAAATATTGGCTACACCTTTTACCATTTGAGAAGTTTGGACTAATTGACGATGAATAAAACCTAATTTATCTTTGTCTGTAATTACACGTCTAGTTAAATTTTTAAATTTCTTTAGCCCTATCATGTTGTTATTTAACATATAGGTCCAACGTTCTAAGTTTCTATCTATTACATTGGAATTTAATAATAAATCATCTGCTTTACGTTGATTTTCTTTAGCCAATACTAAAGCTTTGTTTTCCAAAGAATCATCAGGGATATAAGTTCTAGGTAAAATATGGTCAACTTGGTAATCAGATAGTTTGTTTATATTTAGACTTTCTTCTGAGTACAGTGATTTTCCATTTTGTAGGAAATAAAGCATGATCCGTTCACTAGACAAATCGTTTTTATGTTTTTTAAGTTCTTCTTGAATTTTCTTGTTTGGAACTAAATATTCGCGCAATTGTGGTTTGAAATCGTTAGCTTTATTGAGAAGTTTGCTTTGTAATCTTTTAATCCTTTTTTCTCGTGAAGTAGTAATTTCGGATTTTTTTGTTTCGCGAGTAACTTCAATAAAAATATGTTTAGGCGCATGTCCCATAAACTTAACTATTTCTTGAACTATCTTAATAGATTGCGTGATTCCACGCTTAAGAGCAGGGGAGACGTGAATATCATTAACTAAATCAGATATATTTTGATCTTCGTTTTTATTTAGATTGTGATTTTCTATATAATTCTTAAAGTCATATTTATCATTGGACATGATACTAATGAAATTATTGTTTGTTGCCCACATTAAATCTAATATAGAGTAATTTGATAATTGTAATAATTGTGGAGTGTTAGTTTCAGTTGTGATGTCCATAAGGATTTTCTTAGATAAACGTCCCCATCCTTTATAACGCATGTTAGATATTTTTTTGATCTGGTCAGGTGTGTAAGAGTACTTAGAAGAATGTAATTTTTCATTTAATATTTGTTTATCTTCGAAAATTGTTAACCATTCAATGAGTTCTTCAATTTGATCATAATTCTTGTTATCTTCCATAAAGGACGAGCCAAATATTTTTTTCATATCTAAATAGGTAGTTAAAGTGGAATTAAATTCATCTTTTTGTGACAAACCAATTAAAATAGGGTTCTTGTAATATCCTTGAGCAATTAACCATTTTGTTAATTTTTTTACGGTAACTTTTTTATACTTTTTAAATAGTTCGTTGTAAATACGTTGCTTGGTTTCTACAGTTAATCTAGATCCGATGGGATTTGTTTTTAGATTTTCTGTTATGCGAATATTGTTTAATTCGTTAAGAACTTCATATCGTTGGTATATCAAACTATTTTTAGGTAAGACAGGTTCACCTACTAAATATGAATCTGTTACGGTCATACGGCGAATAAATTTATTTGAAGATTTTTCTCTATCTACTATTTCATCAAAGTTCCAAGGACGGGCATGACCATTAGACTTACGTTCCATCCAAGCAAAAGGATTTTTTTCAGCTGATTGTAAAGGCCCTACATAGTAAGGTATACGAAAACTTAGTATTGACAGTAGTTTTTCCTTATTTTCTTTTAGAAATGGATAGTATTGGCTTTGATTATCAATGATCTTTTCCATTTCAATTTTATTCAATTGATAAGGAACGACGCCATTTTCACTATTACGTGGTTTTACTAGATATGTTCCTTTGGATATCTTTTCTTCAGCTTCTTTGGCCAAATTAGTTGGGAGAGCAACTTTCAAAAATTTTTTTAAACTGGTATATAATTCTTTAGTTCCATATTTTGGTTTGTTTATATAGTCATCATAGGCTTGTCTTGATTGTTCAACAGCCTCTTCATTCTTGGTAGTATGCCACATATCGCGTAGTTTACATAAATCAATAGCGTGATTTTCGTATTGATTCACTTTAGCCATACTAAAATAAGATTCGCCGTTAAGAATCTCGTTCAAAGTGATAGTGCTATATATTCTGTTGGCTGCATCTAGAACTGTGAACTGATCATCATCTAGTATGGAGTCTAAATCATCTAATTTTGATTCTATATCTTTACCAGAAAAATTGAGTTTTTCTTCATCCTTAGTTAATGATGTTTTAAAGATAGTATTTAGATGTGCTACGTTTCCTAAGATTAGATTAATGACTTCTTTAAGCAACTTTTTAGTTTCTTTATCCAATGTAAAGTCTTTTAAAATATTACTTGATTTTTGAGTAGCATTACCACGGCCAATTAAGATATCGCTGATGTGATTCCAATCACAATCGTCTGGGAAAGAAATGTCGTATTTTATTAATTGTTGGTTAAGTTCAATTAGTTCTTTTGATAAATTATTATTCAAATTGGATATGTTAAATTTTTGATGTTCGTAAGTAAAATTACCACGATACTTAAGAATATTGTGAAGTGCTAAATAAATTAAACGAATATCAGCTTTGTCTTTATTTAAAATCAATTCTTTTCTTAAATGGAAAATTGTTGGAAATTCTCGATAGTATTCTTTATCCGTGTACGGACCGTCAATGAATAAATTGTATTTATCTCTTTTTCTATCAGGATCTTTTTTAGAAACCCAAGAGTTTTGTAGTCGAATTAAAAAAGAAGGGTCAGTTTTGGCTAGTTCTTCACTAAAGATTTCATTCAACCAATTGATACGATTTTTGCGTCTTCTATAGCGTCGTCTTGTTGAACGGTTTAGTCGAGTTTCCTTAGCTGTTTGAGCTTCTTCAAATAATCTGACTCCCCAGAGATTTTTCTTTTTGATATTAAGTAGATCATAATTGTCATTGGTAACAGCCCATCCAACAGAGCTTGTCCCAATATCTAAACCGATATTATAAGGTTGTTCTTTTTTAGTCATAATATCCCCCAATTTCTTTTACTTGTAGTGTAATCGGATTCAACACTTACAGAATACAGTATATTTGAATATTAAAGTAGTCTAAATCCTAGTTTTAGATATTATTACGTAATCGAATACAATTCCCCTTGAGTCCACCAAAAATTTCTCGTAACATGAAATAAGAAGTTTTAACAAAAGGGGGACAAGGGGATGGCTCAATCCAAAACAGCAAGTAAGAAATTCATTGCTTTATTGAGTATTTTGCTGTGTTTATTAGTGGTTTCTGGTTGTTCAGAAGATGAATCAACATCAAATTCTTCTGATACGACCAAAACTGAATCGGTTCAAAAAGCTACTAAGGCTGATAAGTCAAAATACAGCATCGCTAAGAAAGAAAATGTTGCCTTGTTAGCGAAGAAGAAAAAACTTCAACAACAGGCTGATACTTTGGCATCACAAAAGCAACAAATTCAAAGTGATGAGAAAAAGGCTCAAGAACAACAGGCTGCAGCTCAAAAGAAGCAACAAGAAGAGCAACAAAAACAACAATCTGAAGCATCAGCTAGTTCTGCCAACCAACAATCGGAAGAACAAAGTCAATCACAATCAAATACGGATATGAATACGTCTGATTCGGGGAAAATCGTCGGCAACGTTAATTCACACATTTATCATGTCCCAGGTCAGAGTGGCTATCGAATGAACTCCAAAAATGCGGTTTATTTTGACAATGAACAAGATGCCATTAACGCAGGATATCGGAGGGCCTTGAGATGATGAAAAAATTAGTTAAATTACTGATGGTTTTACTGATGATTCCAAGCGTCGCTTATGCCGGTCAGCAGACTGAAGTAGAAGGTAAGTCAGAGGTCATCAGCAGTCAAACTTATCAAAAACGTACTAAAAAATTAGTTTCTAAGAATAAAAGGTTGAAGAAGTCGATCACTAAACTTCAAAAGCAGATTGCATCTGATCAACAATTTGTCGATGAACATTCTAATCAGAAGACTCAACAAGCTGACAATACAAACTTGGCTAATCTTGACTATAATGGTACGCAAGAAATTATCGTCAATAATAATGAGCCTAATTTCTCGCAGGCTGATTTAAGTACGGTCAATGGTGCTTGGCAAAAGTATGGCGACTTGGATAATTTGAATCGAGTTACAGCAGCCAATGCTTTGTTGAACGTATCTTTGATGCCTTCTGCTAAACGTGAACCGCTCCATTGGAATCCAACTGGGTGGCATAACAAGCGTATCAGTGGTGGCTGGTTGTACAATCGTAGTCATTTGATTGGCTATCAACTAACTGGTCAAAATAACAATCCTAAGAATTTGATGACGGGAACTCGTTCATTGAATAGTCCGGAAATGTTAGCTCATGAAATGGACATCGCTTATTACTTGAAGCAAAGCAGTTCGCACTATATCAGATATCGTGTCACGCCAGTCTTTCGTGGCAATGAATTACTACCAAGAGGGGTTCAAATGGAAGCTCAATCAGTTGGCGATAATTCAGTTCACTTCAATGTTTATATTTTTAACGTGCAAGATGGCGTTACTTTGAATTACAACGATGGAACTAGTCAAATTGGATAATATAAAAACCGCAATCAATTAGGTTGCGGTTTTTTACTGGGAAAAACGTCTGGCGGCACTCAAACTGTCAGACCTTTTTCCCTTCATAATTTCTTCTTCACGTTTAATTTTTGAATCAATGATGTCCATTCGTTCGACAGAATCTAGAAAGTCTCGTTTAGCTTTTTCACGCTGTTTGAGAAGCATTTTATAACGACGTTTCACGGCAGCGGGACCAGTTTCTTGGCAAAGTTCCAAATACTTTTTGATTTCGGAAATAGGAATGCCAAGCTCCCGTTGAAATTTAATTCCTTGGAGCCAAACGACAGCTTCATCATCAAAAATTCGTTCGCCGGTTAAATCTCTTTTTTCGGAAGGAATCAATCCCAAATCTGAATAGTAACGAATGGTGGCTACCGATAATCCTACAACTTTACTTACTTCAGAAATTTTCATTCATAAATCACTTTCTTCACGATTATTGTTGAGAAGTAGGGCGCATTACAATCTCATTCATAGTAGTGTCGTCAGGCATGTTGATGGCAAAGGCAATTGCTTGTGCGACCCGATCGGAACTAATGGCGTAAGCGTGATAAAAGGCGTCCAAATTTTGTTTGGTTTCAAGATCTTTAACGTGATCTAGCAATTCCGTTTTGACAGCCCCCGGTGAAATGACCGTTATGCGAATGTTGCTTTTAGCAGCAGCTTCTTCTTTGCGTAGGGCTTCACTGATGGCTCTAACACCAAATTTGGTAGCAGAATAAACACTGGAACCGATGCTAGTAGCGTGACCAGCTACAGAAGCAATATTGATGATTTGACCACTACTTTGTTTACGCATGATTGGTAGGGCAGAGTCAATTCCATAGAGTGTACCTTTTAAGTTAACGTCAATCATTTTATCCCACTCGTCAACGCGACCTTTGATTAATTCAGAACGAGGCATCAACCCAGCATTATTGATCCAAACGTCGATTCGTCCATATGTATTTAAAGCATATTGAGCAAGAGCTTGGACTTGAGACAGAACCGTAACGTCAGTAACTCTAAAACTTGCCTGTCCACCGTCATTCTTGATATCTTGAGTGATTTTTTCCAAACGATTCTCGCGCCGAGCACCTAAAACTACCGTATTTCCTTGCTTAGCCAACAATTTAGCGCTACTTTCACCGATACCACTAGAAGCACCAGTAATGACGATAATTTTACTCATAATGTCATACTCCTTAACGATTCTTATTAGTTTAGAATAGCATCAAGAATTTTTTTTGCTTCATAAAGACGGCTAGTTTATACGTATTGTAATTGTAAAAAAATAGCATCTGTTCAATCGTCCTGCTTAGAGGATTTCTGAATAGATGCCATTAATCTTTATATCTTTATATTAAAAAACACTATCTAGTCCGGAATAGCAAAGCACATTGTTCCAGCCAAATTTGCTTTGCTATGGAGGACGGAATGTTCTATTTCTTACTGAATTTAACTTTAACTTTCTTAATAATAGAACTGATAATAAACAATACAACTGCCAACATAACAATGAAGGTGACGATCGTATTGATATAACTCAAGTTCTCTGGTAGCTTGAAGAAATTCGTGAATGTTAAATAGATGCAATAAATGGCAATGAAGGTTAGGGCGACCGTATCGCCAGTCCAAATCTTTTCTTCATTACGATGTGAAACTTTAGAAATCATATAAATGATATAAACGACTATCAAAAGGACTAAAACCATTGATGTGATAGCATTTCTAGCTAATTCAAAATTGGCTGGTACCATTAATTTTTCCCCCAATATGTATAAATATATAAAATTGCAAAATAAACGAAAAACTGGATAATCTCAGACTTTCGCCTAAGAAAACCCAGTTTATTCGAATCAATTAGTTCTAATAACTAAATATTAGTCTTTTGAAACTTTTTCTTTCCATGAAGTTGCAGTTTCAGCAAGAACCTTGTTTAGTTCTTCGATGTTCTTCTTACCTTGATCGTTCATCCACTTCTTACCAGCTTCTTCACCGTCTTTAGCGAATGGTTCGATAGCGCCTTTCCATGTAGCACGGCCACATAGAACACCATTGAACTTAGCATCAGCATCTTTAGCTAGGTGTAGTTCATCTCTGAAGGCTTGTGCAGAAACACCGGCACTCAAGAAGATGTATGGCAATTTAGTAGCATCACTTTGTTCCTTGAAGTACTTGATAGCTTCATCCTTTGTGTAAACAACAGGGTTGTCGCCGTTAAATCCTTCAACGTAGTCAAGGTTAATAGGAACTTCAACCTTCAAAACATCAATGTGATATTGTGGCTTTGAGAATTCTTTCATAGCTTCGATAACCTTGTGAGGCTTTACCTTAGCGTATTCGGCACTCTTAACGTCACCAATTGAGTCATCATATGTAACTAATTCAACGAAGAAAGGAATATCTTCGGCAACACATTCGTCACCAACTCTTTCTACAAAGGCTTCCTTTTGATCGATGATTGATTTATCTTCGTCTGGGTCGATGTATAGCAAGAACTTGATTGAGTCAGCTCCAGCTTCCTTCAAACGACGTACTGACCATACAGAAATCAAATCTGGTAATCTACCAGGTTCTGTTGCATCGTAACCTGTCTTTTCGTATGAAACTAATAGACCTGAACCGTCGGCTCTAACTTTTGAAGCTGGAAGACCATATTCTGGGTCCAATAGGATAGCAGAAGCATAAGGTGTCAATTCACTTGAAATAGCTTTTTTGAATTCAACGATATCTTCTTCGTTAGCTGGTTTGTTTGCAGCTGCGGCTAACATTTTCTTTAGTGAACCACGTTGGTCAATAGCAAGAGCTGCAATAACTCCGTTCTTGTCAGACATTTTTTCTAGTGCTGCGTACTTACTTGGTGTTGTCATATACATTCATTCCTCCGAATAATAAATTAAACATTAGTACTTAACTATGTCTACCTTTTCAAAATAATCTTTATATTGGCTAATGTCAATATTTCCAGTCTTTTCCTGCAAAGTATTTAGGATTCCGACTGTCATAGCTCTTTTCATGATATCTTCTGGTGTTTCATTCTTGACTAAACCTGCGGCTAAACCAGCTACAGTAGAGTCACCAGAACCAACAGGGTTAACGGCGTGTATTTTTGGAATGTTTACTTTGAAGAAGTTATTTTGGTATTTAACGAATGCGCCCTGTGATCCGAGTGATACTACAACCCAAGGAATTCCTTGGAAAATTTCTTCGGTTGCTAGTTTTTCCTTCAAGTCGTTCAAATCAGTGACTTCTTTGCCAATTAATTGAGCGATTTCATCTTGATTAGGTTTGATCATAAATGGTTTGTTGTCACTTTCTAGAGCCAAACGCAATGCTTCATTTGAACTGTCTAAGACGACAGGGACATCATGTTTAGCAGCAACTTGTACCATTTTAGAATAAAGACTTGTTGAAAGTCCTTGTGGTAAGCTACCAGAAATTGTTACCAATCCAAAGTTACCAACTTGATCGTTGAAGTGCTCTAGAAAAGCATTTTCATCGTCTTTTGAAAGGATAGGACCGGCTTCAAGAATCTCTGTTTGATCGCCATTGTCGTGTAAGATAGCGATACAGTTACGTGATTCCTGACTGATTTTCATAAAAGCGTGATCGATGTCATTCTCATCCAATTGATTAGTAATAAACTGACCAATTGTTCCACCGATGATACCTGATGCTGTTACGGAAACGCCTAATTGTCTCAAAACCCTAGTAACGTTTAATCCTTTACCACCAGCTGTCTTGGAAACATCTTTTACACGATTAACGGTATCAATATTAAGATGTTCTAGTGGATAAGAGATATCGACTGAAGGGTTCATGGTGATTGTTAAAACCGAATTACTCATTGTGCGGACTCCTTTATTTACTTTTAATTAGTCTGGTTTCGGCCATTAAAAATGGGTTCTATGAAACAAACCTCTCAAGTTAGTCCTGCGTCAAGCACTGTACCATTTCAGTTCAGTGCTTGACGCAAGGCTAACTTTTATTTCATATAGCCCTGGTAATGAGTTACACAATGGTAGCTCATGTTTTATTTGAATCTAAACGTTGCTTTCCACTCTCTATCAAAACGAGTTACACAAGCCAACTTTTTCCGGTTTGCTACGCTATGAAAATCGCCCGCAAGTGCAAATACCGCGGTCAATTCCCATAGCTAGGCAAATCCTCGAAAGTTCCCAGGCTTGTTCCACTCTCTATTAAAACGAGTTACAAGCAACAGATTTCTGCGCTTTGCTACGCTATAAAAATCGTCTGCAAGTACAAATTCCGCAGCCAATTCTTATAGCTAGGCAAATGCTCAAAATCTAAACGTTGCTTTCCACTCTCTAATCTTAGTCGTGGTAGAATCCTTCGTCCCATAGCTTCATTTCGTGATCGTAGAAGTGAGGGTTGTCGTGTTGTTCTGGATTGTCTTTTGCTTCAACAGCATCGATCTTCTTAACTAGGTCGTCATCTTCGCCTAAGTAGTCAGCGGCAAGGAATGTCTTAACGATTTCTTCAGCCAAGTGTTCACCAACAACGGCACCACCGAAACTGATAACATTAGCATTCAAGTGTTCCTTAGCATACTTAGCAGCTGTTGTATCAGCAACTAGAGCAGCACGTACACCTTGGTTCTTGTCGGCAGCAGTTGAGATACCAACACCTGTACCACAAAGTACAACACCGTAATCAGCTTTGCCATCACGAACAAGGTTAGCAACACGTAGTCCGTAGATAGGGTAGTGAGTTCTTGTGTGGTCGTATGTACCAACATCAATAACCTTGTGGCCCATAGCCTTTAACATTTCTGAAATTTTAATTTTAGTATCTGTAACAATATGGTCGTTTCCTAATGCAATAATCATAAATTAATTCCCTCCTATTAATATAATTTTTCTAGCATGTCCAAACGGATTTGGTGACGTCCACCAGCGTAATCAACACCTAAGTATTCATCAACGATTGATTCAGCACGTTTCTTACCAACGATTCCAGCACCGATAGCAATAGCTTTAGCACCGTTGTGTTGTGTTGTCATGTGAGCTGTGTTTTCTTCAGTAACGTTAGCTGTAACCATGCCATGAATCTTGTTACTTGCCATAGCTGAACCTGTACCATATTCATCAAACATAATTCCACGATCTGTCTTGCCATCTAGTACGGCGTGTGAAAGTTCAACTGATGAATCAACAAAGTCTGCAGCTGGTTCGTTTTCTGTTAGGTCAACGATTTCGTAACCTTTGCCTTCATTTTCAAGATAGTTCTTGATGTAGTTCTTTAATTCAAATCCTGCTTTATCTGAAGCTAGTGCGATTTTCATAAAATAATCCCTCCGTTATTAGTTGGTTATAAGTCTTACATACTGTTGATAGTAATCGATAGTTTCTTTGGAAGTGCTCTTGTTAGTAACCAGATAATCAATGTCGTCCAAACTATAGAAGGTATAGAAATCATTTCTATTAAGTTTGTATTTATCGGCGACGATATATTTTGTCTGGGAATTGTTTAAAGCAACGCTTTGAATCCGACCTTCTTCGGTATTGGCAGTCATAATTTGTGAATTTTGAATACCATTGACACCTACGAATGCTTTATCGAATTTCAATCCACTCACCGCATTACTTGCTAAAGCTCCAATCAATGTTCCTGAGCGACTCCGATAAATACCGCCAGCCAAAATCAGTTCACAGTTAAGATCTGAATTTTTAAAGCTTTCAAAGACAGGAATACTAATTGTCACGACTCTCAAAGAATTAATGTTTTTAATATTTTGAGCAATCAGTTCAAGCGTTGTTCCTGGACCGATAAAGATAGTATCGAAATTATCGATTTCGTTTGCCGCTAATTTAGCTATGTCTTGTTTTTCCTTAATATGAACTTCTCGTTTCTCAACGTGAGAAGCTTCTTCCAATGGGGAAACACTGATTTTTTGTGCTCCTCCGTGAATCCTGATCAACTTGCCAGATTCCGACAACTCTTCAAGATCTCTGCGAATGGTCATATCAGAACAATCCAATAATGTAGTTAAGTCATTGACAGTAACGATGTCGTTTTTATCTAATTCCGATAGTATCTTTAGAAAGCGTTCTTTCTTTAACAAAAGATCACCTCTTTTTGTTTACTATTGTTCGTTACAAACATAATTTAGCATCTAGTTGTTCACTTGTCAATTCCTTTTCGAACATAAATGCTTAAAATTTTGAAAGCATTTACTTTGCTAATTGAACGGTAACTATGGTTGCTTTGTTGATATATATAGGAAAACATAATAAAAGGTTTATATTTTGATATTAAGTATTGACATATTTTATGAGAGCGTTTACCATTGTTCTTGTAAACAAAAACAAACAAAACGGGTAGGTGATGGTGTTAATGGGTGAATTAGCTACTGATCAACTATTTAGCGAAAACGAAGTTTATATTTCAAAAGCTTCAACACAAGAGGATGTGTTTCGTGAAATAGCTGATTCTTTATTAAAGAAGGATCTAGTAACTAAGGACTTCATTAATAATTTATTGGAACGCGAACAAAACTATCCTACTGGAATTGATATGTCAGTTGTATCTCCAAAGATACCAAACATCGCAATCCCACATACGGAAAGTGAGTTTGTTAAAGCAAGAATGATTGTTCCAATTAAATTGGATAAAGAGATTTCCTTCCATAATATGATTGATCCATCGAAGGAATTCCCAGTGAAGTTTTTATTCATGATCCTAAATAATGATCCAGAAGGCCAATCAAACATTTTGGCACAGATCATGGACTTTATGGCTCGTACTTCTGAAAACGAGCTTGTACCATTCTTTAAGAGTGACGATCCAAAAGAGATTTATTCTTTCTTAGATCGTAAATTTACTAAGTATGCAAAGAGTAACGAATAGAAAAGGAGATAGTTATTATGTTTAAAATTTTAGCTGCTTGTGGTGCCGGAGTTAACTCAAGTCACCAAATCAAAGACGCTTTGGAAACAGAAATGAGCAATCGTGGTTACGATGTTCAAGCTGATGCCGTAATGGTTAAGGACATCACAGAAGATATGATGAAGGATTACGATTTGTTCACACCAATCGCTGCTACAGATCTTGGCTTTACACCAAGTTGTCCAGTTGTTGATGCCGGTCCTATCCTATATAGAATGCCTGCTATGGCAAAACCTGTATATGACCAAGTAGAACAAGCCATTAAGGACAGCGGTAAAGCATAGTTTTTAAGACTTATCTAGGGGGAAAAGGAATATGTCAGGAATAATTGATTTCGCCAATATGATTTTCAAGCCTTTAATTGACCTTGGTGCCGCACCAATGATGTTAATCGTTTTGACAATCATCGCTTTGGTATTTAGAGTTAAATTCTCTAAAGCTTTGGAGGGTGGTATTAAATTAGCCATCGCTCTTACAGCTATCAGTGCCGTTATTGGTTTGCTAACTACAGCTTTCCAAGATGCATTGAACGCCTTCGTTAAGTCAACTGGTATTCAACTATCAGTTACTGACTTAGGTTGGGCCCCACTTGCTACTATTACTTGGGGTTCTCCATACACATTGTTCTTCTTACTTGTCTTAGTTATCGTAAATATCGTTATGATTCTTATGAACAAGACAAATACGCTTGATGTTGATATTTTCGATGTTTGGCACTTGGCTTTCGTTGGATTGCTAGCTATGTTCTTTGGTGCAAACCTATTGATCACTACAATCCTAGTTATCTTCATTGGTGTTTTGAAGATTATCAATTCAGATTTGATGAAACCTACTTTTAATGATCTATTAAACGCTCCAGCTTCAAACCCAATGACTACAACACACATGAACTACATGATGAACCCAATTATCATGGTCTTCGATAAGATTTTTGATAAAATCTTCCCATGGCTTGATAAATATGACTTCGATGCTGCCGCATTGAACAAGAAGATTGGATTCTGGGGAAGTAAATTCGCCATTGGTATTTATTTAGGTATCTTTATCGGTTTACTTTCACACCAAGGTGTTAAGGAAATCTTTACACTATCATTTACAGCTGCATTCTGTTTGGAGTTATTCTCACAAATCGGTGCTTGGTTTATCGCCGCTGTTGAACCATTATCACAAGGTATTACAGACTTTGCTAACAAGAAACTTAAGGGTCGTACAATGAACGTTGGACTTGACTGGCCATTTATCGCCGGACGTGCTGAAATCTGGGCTGCCGCTAACGTTTTGGCTCCTATCATGCTTCTTGAAGCTTTAGTACTACCTGGAAACAAGATCTTGCCTTTAGGTGGTATCATCGCCATGGGTGTTACACCAGCCTTGCTAGTTGTTACACGTGGTAAGATTATTCGTATGATCGTTATCGGTGCTATCGAACTTCCATTGTTCCTATGGGCCGGTACATTATCAGCTCCTATGGTTACTGAAACAGCTAAGAAACTTGGCGCATTCCCTAAGGGATTAGCATCAGGTACAATGATTTCCCACTCAACTATGGAAGGTCCTATTGAAAAATTCTTGGCTTACTTAGTAGGTAACGCTTCAACTGGTGAAATTAAATTTGTTCTTTACGCTGCATTAGCACTTGTTGCATACCTATTGATCTTCATCTGGTACGCAAAGCAAATGAAGAAGAGAAACAAAATTTATGCTGACGAAGCTGCTGCAAAAGCAAAATAATAATTAAGAAATAATAAAAAAAGTTCTCAGAAATTATTCTGGGAGCTTTTTTTTGCGTTGAAATAGACCGATTGTCTCTTTTATGAACTCATTTGTGTGACTAGGTTTGAATCAAGGTATACTCTGGGTGTAAAGCTTTGACATTGATGAAAAATAACATTATTGTAGTTTGAATTATAAATCAAGTTATATTTAAAAAGCTCATTGAGGTTAAATTAATGAAATTAAAATCAGCAGATAACATGGTTTTTATAGGAATGCTTTTGATCCTCATATATCAATATACACTGTTGTATTTGAGCGTGGTTGATGGTTCATGGATCAACTTTTTAATCGTTTCGTTAGTTTTCATTTTAGGATTGTTGTTGGGTCGAACGACGTACATTATCCTAGGCAGTGTCTTGTCTTTTGTTAGTATGAGCGCTGGTGGCTTGATGTTGATGATTCCTTATACGAGGTCGATGTATTTTTGGTCAGCAATCGCTTTGTTGACGATTACACCATTGACGACTTATTTGATGTATTTATTGGATCATCAGTTGCTCAAAAGAAAAGCCTTGGCGCAAGAATTAGCTCAATTGCAACAAGAAAAACCTGACCTTGAAGTTATCACTGGAGCTTTGAATAAAAGAGCTTTGAATGTTGCGATTGCTCGTGAACTGAAATTAGTCTATTACCATGAAAAAGATTATCGTTTCACTTTAACAATGGTCAAAATCGATTTTCTAGAAAATATCGTCAATTTCTTAGGAAACCAAAAATTCAATCGTTTATTAAGAGCTACAGCTGAACATTTGAGCGGAATGTTATTTACCGTTGATCACTTGTACTATATCGGTGCTGGTCGCTTCGTAATTTTGTCACCAATGTTAGGAGCCGATAATGCGCCAATCATGAAGAAAAAAATCAAAGATCATATTGACGATATTGCCGAAGAATTTGGCTTGGCTCGGAATGCTTTAGTTTTAAGAATGGGACAAGTAACTTATTCTACTCAAGATAGAGCTAAAGACCACACAGTTGAAGATACTTTGTTGCAACTAGAGCGCAGTGCGGAAACTGATATCGTCAAAGAGTACATGTAAGGAGATGCCAATAAATGTTAGATAAATTTGGTTGGTTATTTTCGTTTAGTTTAGGTATTACGATATTTTTCGGCATTGTGGTAATTATTTTAGCGATTTGTTGGTGGAAAATATTTAAATTAACAATTCGCCACTTCAACTTGGAGGACAAAGACGATGATTGAGACATTTTATGTGATTGCCATCATTACGATTTGGCTGTCATTGATCATGATGGTCGTAACTCTTAGTGGTGGCGTTATTTTTATTTTTAAACACATGCAGCACACTAATGTTGATAAATTGCCACCTTTGAAACGTTATCCTAAAGTTACTTTGGTCGTGCCGGCACACAATGAAGAAATCGTTATTCAAGATACCGTCAAAGCCATTTTAAATTTGAATTATCCTAAGGATCGCTATGAGTTGTTAGTCTATGCGGATAATTGTAATGATCAAACTGCCCAAAAAGTCCGTGAATTAATGGCCTTGAAGCAATATAAGGATTGTAATTTTCGAGTTATCGAGCGGACTGGTACCGGTGGTAAAGCTGGAGTTTTGAATGATGCTTTGAAAGTTTCAACAGGTGAGTATTTAGGAGTTTATGATGCCGATGCTGCTCCGGAAACTAATGCGTTGTATTTTCTAGTTGAAAAAGTGCTCGAAAATCCAGAACGTTACGCGGCAGCCTTTGGTCGCAATAAGACCCGTAACTATCAACAGAACTTTTTGACTCGTTGTATCAACTTGGAAATCGTCAATACCCAACGGATTCAACACACTGGGTTGTGGCAATTGTTCAAAATCGGTCGAATTCCCGGTACTAATTTCATCATTAATAAGAAGATAGTTCAATCGATCGGTGGTTGGAATGACGGTGCTTTAACTGAAGATACGGCGATTTCATTTAGTTTGATGCGTGAAGGTAAATTGATAGCTCTAGCTCATCGGGCGGAAGCCTTTCAACAAGAGCCGGAGACTTTGTTTGCTTACTATAATCAAAGAAAGCGTTGGGCTCGTGGTAACTATGAAGTTATCATGGATAATGTAAAACATTTGTTTGATAACACGGCTTGGCGAATCAAATTGGAAGTTTTCTATTACGTATGTACGTTTTTCTGGTTCAATTTTGCGATTATTGTTTCCAACGGGATTTTTCTATTAAATTTAATCGTGGCAATTACGCATGCGTTCTTTCCTCAAGTTCATCAAATCGTGTCCTTGGGAGCACCATTGTCGATTTTGTTCATGGTCAACTGGTTGTTGATGTTCTTCTTGTATTTGCTACAGATGAATATTGCTTTGGCAAGTGATTACGGACAAGAGACGGTCAAAAATTTCATGTACACGTTGGTATCTTATTTCACCTATGCTCAACTATTCATCGTCGTTTCAGTTGTGGCGATGTGGGATATTATCCGTGACAAAATTACAGGGAAGAATAATACGAAATGGTATAAAACTCAGCGTTTCTAAGGGGATTTTATGATGTTCAAACGGCATAAATATCAGTGGTTGATCGGTGGTTTGATAATTCTTGTTTCTTTTGCTATCGGTTTTGCGATTTATAGTACATCAGTAAAAGAAAGTACGACCGGAATTAGTTCAGAAACCGTTAAATCACAGTACAAAATTTGGGAAAAAGCTTATTTAAGAGGTAATAACACTCAAAAATTCGTTAAAACTAATAATGGAACAAAGGCACAGACACTTTCAGAGGCTCAAGGCTATGGGATGTTGATAACAGTCATGGCAGCTCAACAAGGGTTTGGCAATCAAAAAACTTTCAATCAGCTGACCAATTACTACTTGTCCCATCGAATCAGTGCGGATAATCCCTTGATGGCTTGGCGGCAAACTCAAACAGCTAACAAGATGGTCAGCACCAAAGCTGAAAAAACTAGCGCTACCGATGGTGATTTGGATATTGCTTATTCATTGATTTTGGCTGATAAAAAATGGGGCAGTAAAGGCAAAATCGACTATCAGAAATTAGCTGTGGATTTGATTCAAGGGATTTCTAAATATGAGATCAATTCAGAAACTAGTTTGCCGAAAGTAGGAGATTGGGCTACTGGCAAAAATCAAAATGTGGTTCGGACATCAGATTTGATTTCAGCTTATTTTCGTGAATTTGCCAGCTATACGAAAGACGGTAGTTGGACGAAGACAATGCAGAATAGTCAAAAGACGCTGAAAAAATTAAGCGAACAGCATCAAACTGGTCTGATGGCAGATTTTGTTGAAGTCAGTGGGTCTAATTTGGACGTTGCGACGACTAAAGCTAATCAAATTGCTTCCAAACACGACAATCAATACGGTTTCAATGCTTGTCGGATACCTTGGCGAGTGGCCTACGATTATCAGTTGAATCACAGTCAAGTTAGCAAAACAGTTGGAACTAAGCTGAATCACTTCTTTGAAAAACAAAAGAAAATTACTGCTATCTATACTCTGAATGGCAAGCGAGTCGAGAATTACGAAAATACGGCCTTTTCAGCACCAGTAGTGTATTCAGCAGAAGTATTAAATAATCAAGTTTTGAAGAATCGCTATAAAAAAGTTTTAACGACACCAATTCCTAGTGGCGACTATTATCCAGCTACGATCCAAATGTTGGTATTGTTGGCCGGTGGTTCTGATAAATAAAAATGGCATCTATTCAGATTTATAGCCCATAACTATTGTCTAAATAGATGCTTATTTATTTGATTATTAAGAATACAGTAGGATCTAGTCCGGAATAGTATAATTATCCTAAGTTTTTATCCCTTTTCATAAAAATAAGTAAATTTTAGTCATACTTAAAAAATATATTTCACTATAGTAAACTTTAATGAAAAAAGTAACATCAGATAATCGTTATCTAGGAAAGCTATTGTATAATAAATTTGAGGAGATGAGTTTATGCATCGAACACCGTACACTTATCAAGATACTGATGCCTTCAAGAGTACTGAACAATTGATCATCAGAGGACGTTTTTTTGCGACGACCGTGTCGGATAAGTTCAACCAATATGAACCAAAGAAACGCAATATTCATAAGATTTTAAACATCAAAAACAAGCTACTAGTGCCGGAACTTTTGGCAGTCAAACGGGAAAGAATGTCTAAGTCATTGTTTGCTTTCTTTCGGGGAACGGTTGATGTCATGCACTATGATTTGTCGAGAAATGAAAATAGCGGCATAAAGGTATTGGTCGGTGGTGATGCTCACCTAGGTAATTTCGGTTTTTATGGTTCGTCCGAGGGGCAGTTACTATTTGATATGAACGACTTCGATGAGGCACATTTGGGTCATTGGGAATATGACGTGAAGCGTTTATTAGTCAGTGCTTTGATAGTAGCAAGATCACATGGTTTTCCAGAAACTGACGTTCAAGAATTCTTATTGACGGTAGTAGATACATACTTCGATACTTTGCGTCATATGACAAAGATTTCTGAAATGAAGCGATTTATTTTACCGAATACTTTGCAAAACATTACTGAAATCTTTGGTAAATTGAAAGATAATGAGGAATATTTCCAAGAGTCATTCAATAAAATGATAGCCAAGAGTATCAAGAAAGCTCAAAAGAGTAACTCCAAACTAGTCATTGAAAAATATACTGAAGTAGATGCGACTGGTGCTAGACGTTTTGTGGAAAACAAGCCGGTAACGCAACACATCAGTGAAAAAGACTACAAGAGCGTGGTCGATGGCTATAAGGACTATAAGAAAGGTCAAAGAAGCGATGTTCGTCTGTTTCTAGAAGATTTTGACATCGTTGATATCGTACGTCACAGTGTGGGCGTTGGTAGTGTGGGGACACTATGTTATTTGATCTTGCTACAAGATTTGGATAGTAACTATTTAGTATTGCAGGCTAAACAGGCCTTGCCAATTTACAATGACGACAAGTTGTACTCTGATGATGAAGTTAGTCAGGGACAAAATATCGTCAATAGTCAATTGATTTTGCAAAGTGCATCTGATCCATTCTTAGGTGCTTTTGATACGAAAAAATATAGTTTTTACATGCGTCAATTCAAGGATATGAAATCGTCGATCAACTTGGACAAATTGGACTTTGAATCGTTTGAGGATTACGTGAAAGTTTGCGTTATTTTATTGGCCAGAGCTCATTCTCATTCTCCAAACTATCCATTGATTATTGGATTTGGAGCCGAATACGCTGATATTGCTAACTCGTTGATGACTTTTACCAATAGTTATATCAAGCAGGTCGAATACGACTATGAATCATTTAAAAAAGAGCAGAGGGATGAAAGTTAAATTTAGGAATGAAGGGTAAATAGTATATGAAGGATAGATATTATAATAGGGATTTAAGTTGGATTTTATTTGATAGAAGAGTTATTGATCAAGCCTATGACCCCAACGTTCCATTTTTGGAGAAATTAAAATTTTTGGCTATTGCGTCAAATAATTTGGATGAATTTTTCCGTGTGCGGGTCCATAACATTCATACTTTAGTAGATGAAAACAAATGCGATAAAAGAACTGGCTTGTCAGGTAAAGGGGTCTTGGATCGGGAATATGATTTCAATAAACGAAATATTTCTGAACAATACAAGGCTTACGATGCTTTGATGAAAGAGGCAGCAGAAAAAGATATCTTCCATTTAGTGAAGTATAAGGATTTATCCGATTCAGAGAAAAAGACAGTCAAGAAATTCTACACGAAAAAAATTGTGCCACGTCTTGATATGCAACGTTTCTCCAAAGAATATAAATTTAGAAAGAATCTTTATTTCTTAATGGAGACGCCTAAGTATACATACACTTGTCCTATTCCAGAAGATTTGGGACGTTTGTTGGAAACTGGGGTTGAAGGTCGCTATATTCTAATCGAAGATGTCATGCGGGCTATGTTTAAAGATCTAATCAGAAAATATAAAATTTCGAAGATCATGGTCTTTCGAGCAACTTATGACCAGAATAAGCCTTACGATTTCTTGGACAAAGATATGAGTAATGAAGAGTATCTCGAGAAGATGATTCATTACGTTGATACTAGAGACTTACGAGAAATCATGCGAATTGAATTTTCTGACGAAGACGAAGAAAAGGGTCGTAAGTACTTTTCTAAATTAATGAAACTCAATAAGAAGAGTGTTTATAAGATACCAGGACCAGTTGATTTGAAGTTCTTGAATGTCTTTTATAAGCAATTCCGTGACGATAATAAAGAATTAGTTTATAAACCATTTGACGCTTTGAACTGGAATACTTCCAATAATATTTTGGAATACTTGAATCATTCGCCAATTTTGGTGCAATATCCTTATGATTCATTCAACGTCTTCATCGACTACTTAGATGCGGCCGTTAAAGATCCAAAGACAACTGAAATTTGTATTACTATTTATCGAACTGAAAAGAATTCACGACTATTGCAATTACTTGAAGAAGCTGCTGCTAAGGGAATTAACGTCACAGCAGTAGTAGAATTGCGTGCTCGTTTTGATGAAGTACACAACATTGAAGTAGCCAAAACGTTGAAAAAAGCCGGCGTTAATGTAATCTTCGGCGACAAGGTCAATAAAGTTCACTCGAAAATTTGTATGGTCTTGCATGCTGATAAAACAGGTTACGTTCAAATTGGAACTGGTAACTACAACGCTATTACTGCCAAAGGTTTCACTGATATCAGTTACTTTACTAGCAATCAAACTTATGTGGACGATGCCATTAAGTTTTTCAATTATTTAAAGACTGGTCAGAAGTCACATTATAATTTGTTGACGGCTTCACCTAATGGAATCAACGATATGGTTATCGCCAATATCAAGAAGGCTGCTCAAGCATATTTGCGTGATGGACAAGGAGAAGTCTTCATGAAAGTAAATGGTTTGACTGATATTGAGATTATCGACACCATTTACGCAGCTGCTAAAGTTGGCTTGCCATTTAGACTGATTGTCAGAGGGCCTTGTTCTTTGAAACTAGGTATCTGTGGTCCTAAGGAGAATATTCGAGTTAAGAGTATTGTCGGACAATTGTTGGAACACAGTCGAATTTTCAAATTCCAATTTGGTCATGATCACACTGAAGTCTGGATTTCTTCGGCTGATATGATGACGAGAAATTTGGAACGTCGTGTGGAAATTGCAGTGCCAATCATTGAAGAAAAGCCTAAACAACAACTAATTAAAATCGTCAAAGTCTTCGCTAAAGATACTGAGAATTCTTATGTCTTAGATGATGAAGGTGAATATGCCAAACATTCACAAGATCATGGTACTTCCGCTCAACAAACGTGGTTGAGTCGTCTCAAGTGGAGAAAGTACATCAAAACTAATTAAATCAAAACAAAAAGCCCTCCAAAAATGGAGAGCTTTTTTTGTTAGTCGTTGAAGTTACCTGATTCAACATCTTTGATGAATTGTTCCAAGTGATCGAAGTAAACCGGAGCGTTATCGATCATGTGGTGGTGACCACCGTTTGGAGTTGTAACTAGACGTGCATGTGGAATTTCCTTTTGCATAATCTTAGCAGTAGAAATAGGCATTGTTTCATGTTCACCAAAAGTTAATAATGTAGGAACAGTGATTTCCTTGAGGTGTTTTCTGAAGTGCCAATCCTTTAATTTACCAGTGATAACGAATTCGTTGTCACCTTGGAATGTGTTGTAAACAGGAACAGACATAGTATCGATCAAATGTCTGATAGCTGTTGGTTGCTTACGATCAACATATTCAGCGTTTAGGATATCAACGTAGCTTTGATATGTTGGATCTGATAAGTCATTTTTAGCTTCGATATCTTGCATGTATTTAACTTTGTCCGGACCTAAAGTATCAAGACGGCATTGGTTAACGCTCTTAACGTATTCGTCAATTTCGTCGACCATACTTGAGATGATAGCACCCTTTAAGTGTTGACCATATTTAGCAGCGTACATTTGAACTAAAGCGCCACCCCATGATTGTCCGATAAGGTAGAAGTTATCTAGTCCCAATTTTTGTCTAACTTCTTCAACTTCTTCTAGGAAATAGTCGTAAGTTAGATATTTTTTAGCAATTTCTGGGTCAGAGTAGTCGGGTTGATCTGAGTACCATGAGCCTAGTTGATCGTACATTGTAACTTGTACGCCAAGGTCAGCTAATTTTTCGCCAAAGTTTTCCCAGTATTCGTGGTTACCACCGGGTCCACCGTGGAGGCAAAGTAGTTTGATGTCACCGTGTCCTTGAGTGTTAGTCCACAAATGATATCCGTTGTCGAGAGTTAGGATTGTTGTCCCTTGTTTCATAAAAAATTCACCTTCCTGCATGTAATAAGTATAAGTATATATCTATCCATTAGATTATTTCAAATATTTCTATAATGAGGCTTTAATACTTCTAATGAAAATAAATTCGATAATTTGGGAAACTTGTCTTATTATTTTCAGAGATAGATATTAATATGATAAAATTGGTATATGTTAAAAGGGGCGATACGATGAAAAAATTTTTAATTAGTCTATTGTCTGTGGGGATGCTTTTAGGAATATTTGGTGTGGTAGGTCTGAATGATACGGGCTCACCCAATGTATTAGAAGAAACAGTTCAAGCAGATACAAACGATAGCGATAATAAAACAATTAATTATGAAGTTTATAAAGAGAATTCCAATGCTTTGTCACCAATGAATACTTTGTTTACTAAGAGTGCGACGATTGTTCCTAACGATGATGGAACTTATAAAGTCTTTATTACGGCTCGCGTCAGCAATATCAGTGGTTTGACCGTTTCAACTATTGATAATCAAACGCCAAAGGTTACGACTAAAGATAGTCATCACCTTCAAATTAGCTTTACAATCGATAGCTTGAATGATTTGGACAAAGATATTCCAGCAACAGTACAAACTAAATTGTTGTTGCTCAATGTTGATAAGCAAAATGTTACTTTTAGATTCGATATGAGTTCGTTAGATGATCCAAATTCACAAACTCTAGCAGATAGTCTCAACAAAATAACTCGAGCAGAAAATAATATTACCGGTAGAGTTAATGATGCTAAAACGTTGTTGAATGACCTTAGAGCAAGTAACGATTCTGACAATGATATCATCGCTACTCCAAGTGAAGATGACGACGATACGGATACTACTCAAGATAATAATAGTAGTGACACTGATACTAATGATTCGACCGATACGCAAACACCTAAGACTATTTTGAAGGAATTGACGTATCAAATTTCCAAAAATAATGGCGATGGTTCTTTGATTTCACCTTACTTCACTAATACTGCCAAGGTTATGCAAAACCCTGACGGAACTTATTATGTTGAAGCAACAATCAAGTATCCAAAGAAATTTGGTAATACTGCTTTTGAAATCAATGCTATCAATGGACAAAAACCATTCAATTTAACTTTCAAGAGTGAAGGCGATAGTAACTACATTACTTTTGACTTCCCAATCAAGAAATTGACTGATTTGAGTGATTTGATTCCTGGTGATATTTCTTTGAATATTCCTGATTTTGGCTTGGACAAAGATTTGAACTTCGATTTGAACTTTGGCAGTTTGAATCCTGCTGATTTGTCTAGCTTGCTGGATAGTTCAAGTTCCAACTCTGATGATGCTTCAGGATTGATTTCTGATTTAGGCAACTTGAGTAACATTGGCGATGTTCAGACGGTTAAAGATGAAGATAATAAATCACAAACTGCTACTTTGCCACAAACAGGTAGTGAGCCAACTAACATTGTCCTAGTTGTAGCCGGTCTAGTCGTTTTATTGTGGCTAGTCTTGTTAAAGACAACAACTTTGAAACATTAAAATGATTTGTAAAGATGAGTAGATTCATGAAAATGAATCTACTTTTTTTATTATTAAAATTAATCCAAAAACTGTTTTTCTAGATTAGAATATGTTAATAATAGTTTATTGAGACAAAATCTACCATTTGGAGGGAACCGGCATGGAGACAATCACAGCAACAGAAATTGTTACTCTTTGTGGTCAAGTGGGTACGATTCTACTAGAGAATGGGGCAGAAACGGCTCGAGTTGAAAATACAGTTGAATATGTTGGAAGAGCTGCCAATTTACCGGTTGTTTGTCACGCGACAATGACTGGTATTTTTGTTAGCTCAGAAAAAGACGCTGCCACGAGAATCTTTAAAGTGCGAGTAGGGGATTTTAACTTGCAAAAAGTAGATGACATCAATACTTTATCGAGACAATTTTATCGACATGAAATTAGTTTTAAAAAGCTCAAAAAAGAAGTTCAATTAGTCGATCACGAATCAAGAGATTTTTCATGGTTAGTCAAATGTATTGGAGCTGGGCTAGTTTCCATGCCACCGATGCTTTTGTTCAAGGCTACTTGGGGTGATTTGTTTTTGGCTTTTTTTGTGGGAATTATTGGCTATTTGATTTCCCAATTCGTCGCACATCACAATAAGACTCCTTATATACCAGTAGCCTTAGGAAGCTTAGCAATTAGTTTCATCGCTAATGTTTTAGGGGATGTCGGAATTGCTCACGATGCTAATTACATTATTATTAGTGCATTGATGCCATTAGTTCCCGGAGTTCCGATGACCAACTCTTTGCGAGAGATCATCGAACGAAATACGATCTCTGGATTAGTTCGTGCGACTGATGCAATTATGTCGGGTATTTCTATCGGTAGTGGTGTAATCGTCGGACAAATTTTGATGCGAGCAATTTGGGGAGGTTAATCATATGACAATGCAATTGATCTATGGCTTTATTTTCGGCTTTTTGTCTAGCGTTGGCTTCGGGATCATTACCAATAATCCTAGACGGACTTTGATACCTTCAGGAATCGTTGGTGCTTTGGCATGGATAGTCTATATTCTTGTTGAATCAATCAATCATGGTCTAATTATGCCTAACCTCTTGGGAGCAGTCGTGATTGGTTTATTAGGAAATCTTTGCGCAATTCTAGTACGAGCACCGGTCAATATTTTTTACGTACCATGCTTGGTTTCATTAGTTCCGGGGGCTATTTTATACGATAGCATGAAGAATTTTACTTTGGGAAAAGATGCCTTGGCAGCCTACGGTTTCGTGAAAGCTTTGACTGTAGGACTGTCTTTAGCGATTGGTTTCATTATTGCTGAAACGATTGCTAATAAGATTTATCCACGTTTGAAGCGTCATTTGTTAGAAAAAGAGAGTAAATAGAATCAGCTATTTATAAAAAAATTCTTACGTTGTACTCTATTCATATATAGGAAAAGTATATTGAGGGAATATATGAGAGAGACATTATTTAAATTTAACAATCGAGCTATAAAGATAATCTTTTATATTTTCTTTACAGCTACGTTTATTTTTGCTTTGACATCGTCCAATTTGATCTTGGGAGATAATCCTATTACGAGAATTGGGACAACCGCTTTTACGACAGTAGTGTTGTTACTCATTGGGGCGTTATTCACTATTTGTTACGTAAATCATTCGGTGAGAGATTTTTTGCTGTGGCTATTTGTTGATCGAAGTTGGATCACGGCGACAGTTTGTTTCATATTGGCGATTTTATGGCAAATCGTTTTCGTCTCACGGATTCACTACGGTGTGCACGATGATGTTGGGGCAGTTCATGCTGCTTTGACGAATACTAAAGATGTCAATATTATTGGTTATTTCAGTGTTAACCCGAATAACTTGGGATTGCTGTTGTTGCAACATCAGATTGCGTTGATTTTTCACCATACGTCATGGATGTTCTTTGATTTTATGACGATAATTATGGTCGACTTGGCAGCACTATTCAATTTAGGGTCTGTCTTCGTGATAGATAAATCAAAGATTCCCATTCTTTTGTATCTTCAAGCTATGTGGATGGCACTTTTTCCGGCAATAGTTGTTCCCTATACTGATACTTGGGTTTTGCCATTCGTAGCGTTTTATATTCTTTGTTACGTTATTGTTGCTCGTTCGAATATGGGCAAAGCTTTGAAGTTAGTTTTTGCCGTTTTAGGTGGTTTTACGGTTGGAGCAACGTATTTCATCAAGCCATCCGGAATCGTACCGATGATTGCCATTATAATTATCGAATTAATCAGTCTATTTAATAAGAATAAGAAACATTGGATTTGGCTACTTTTGGTAACGAGTGTCTTGGCGCTTGGTGCCGGTAGCAGCTACTACAAATTTAATCACGCAATCGATAATCAGACATATATTCATGTGAATACGTTCCGAGCTAAGCCGATGATTCACTTCATCAATATGGGACTGTCAAAAACTGGTGGTTACAATGCCAAAGATTCATATAAGATGGTTATTTTGATCAATAAGAAAGATCGAATCAATTATTCAGTCAAATCTATCAAAAAGAGACTCCATAAAATGGGTTTTGGTGGCTATATCAAATTCTTGATTGTAAAGCAAAAGAACAATACTTCTGACGGAACTTTTGGTTGGCTACGTGAAGGTATTTCAGCACCTAGTAAATACACGCCGGATAAACACGGTTTCAAGGGAAAACTGGAGAATTTCGTACTATTGTATGGTAACAATGTCGGAGATTTCCGTTTTCTTACTCAAATTTTTTGGTGTATTTGGCTAGGCTTGATTTTCTTTGCTTGGAAAGATGATAGGAAAATCATACAGATATTACGATTATCATTAGTTGGTGGTTTTATTTTCTTACTAATCTTTGAAGGTGGTAGAAGTCGTTATTTAATTCAGTTCATACCGGTGTTCTTAATTTTGGCGACTTTGGAATGGAAGACTTCGGTTCAACAAGTTAGACGGTTGTTGAAGTGGAATCTTAATCCGGGGCCTAAGCATCGGAAAAATGTACTTTAGCTATTGTTTATGATGCCGTCCTCCATAGCAAAGAAAATTTGGCTGGAACGCTGTGGATACGACTTGGAGCCTTTGCTAAGCCCAGAACCGGGCAAAGTCTTCAAGCTCGGTCTTTCACTAGGCAATAAATTGCCAAGAGAAATTTCACAGCTGAGCCAATTTTCTTTGCTATTCCGGACTAGATGGTGCTTTCTATCTTTATATAAGTAACTTCAGAAAAATTAATAGAAGATATTATTGGAATTGCAGTATATTGCTGTGGTTTTAGTAGTATCTTCTTTTTTTGCAAAGAAATGAAACTGTTATTTAAGAAGTATGTGTCTAATTCTATCCAAGTAGAAATTGAAATCTAGTCGGGAGCAAAAGCCCTGTGATGGCTCAGCCGCCAAATTTTTGTTAGTGCTTTAGCACTTACAAAAAGACCGAGTTTTGAGATTTTGCGTCTTTGGGGCCATGCAAAAGCTCAAAATCGCGTCGGCAGCGTTCCAGCCAATCACAGGGCTTTTGCGGACGACGGAATATTTAACCAAACCAAACTAAAACTAAGAATCTTTTTCCTAAACTTGACCCGCATCAATTTTTTAATCCCGCTTACCCTTTAGAATATGTCTTGTAAGTTAAGAGAGAGGTAAAGCGAAATGACAAAATTAAATATATGGATTTCAAAACATCAAAATAAGATGACCTTATCAATCGCTGTATTGATTGCGCTTAGTTTGATTTCAAGTTATCTGTTGCATCTTGAAATTGTAGCAACAGTCTTCATGATCGTTGCTAGTATCATTGGGGCAATCCCAGTTGCATTGCATGCCTTCGGTGCTTTGCAAAATAAAGTTATTAGTATTGAATTACTAGTTACGATTGCTGTTATAGGGGCTTTTATCATTGGAGAATATGAAGAATCAGCCGTTGTTACATTCTTATTCCTCTTTGGTAGTTACCTCGAACAAAAGACTTTGGAAAAGACACGTTCTTCAGTTAAGAGTTTGACGAAGATGGCTCCTACAACTGCTGAATTGGTCAACGAGGACGGTACTACTGAAACTGTTGACGTTGATGATTTGGACGAAGGAGACCACGTTTTAGTTAAACCAGGTGGTCAAATTCCTGTTGATGGAAAGATTATTGATGGAACTGGCTACATGAATGAAGCTTCAATTACAGGTGAATCAACACCCGTTCAAAAGAGTAATGGCGATAAGGTTTTTGCCGGTTCAATCGCCGATAACGGAACTATCACTATTGAGACAACTTCTGTCGGTGAAGATACTACTTTCGGTAAAATCATCGAATTAGTCGAAGAAGCTCAAGATAGTCAATCACCTGCCGCTCGTTTTATTGATAAGTTCGCTACATATTACACACCTGCAGTTTTAGTTATTGGTATTTTAGTTTGGATTTTTACACAAAACTTCCCACTAGCTATCACCGTTTTAGTTCTAGGATGCCCTGGTGCTTTAGTTATCGGTGCTCCAGTTTCTAACGTTGCCGGAATTGGTAATGGTGCTAAGAATGGTATTTTGATGAAAGGTGGAAACGCCGTTAATACATTCTCACACGTTGATACTCTAGTCCTTGATAAGACTGGTACTTTGACTACTGGTAAGATGTCAGTTACTGATATCGACAACTTTGGTAAAGATAAGAACGAAGATTTAGGCTTGCTTTCAGCAGTTGAAAAGACTTCTGATCACCCATTGGGTCAAGCTATTGTTAGATATATCAATGATTTAGGAATTACTGATACACCAAAATTGCCTGAATTAGATACTGTTAAAGGCCAAGGATTAGTTGGTCAAAATGATGATTTCAAGATTTTAGTTGGTAATGAACGTTTGATGAAAGCCAACGATGTCAAGATTTCTGATGCACAAAGAAAAGCTATCAACAGCCGTATGAATGATGGAGATTCCGTTGTTTTGATGGCAATCGATCAAGAATTACGTTTAGTCGTTGGTGTTAATGACCAATTGAGACCAGATGCTAGAGAAGGACTTCAAGCTCTTAAGGATGCTGGTTTGAGACGAGTAGTTATGTTGACAGGTGATAACAAAGTTGCTGCACAACGTGTTGCCGAAAGACTTCCAATCGATGAAGTTCACGCTGAATTATTACCAGAAGATAAAGTTGAATTTGTTAAGAAGTTCCAAGAACAAGGTAGTATCGTAGCTTTCGTTGGTGATGGTATCAATGATTCACCTTCACTTGCTACTGCAGATATAGGTATTGGAATGGGTACTGGTACTGATGTTGCTATTGAAACATCTGACATTATCCTGGTTAAATCAAGTTTTGATGCATTAGCACATGCCTATACTTTATCCAAGAAGACTGTTGCTAATACTAAAGAAAACATCGTCATCGCGGTTGGAACAGTTGCCTTACTATTGTTAGGTTTGATCGTTGGTATTATCCATATGGGTAGTGGAATGTTCGTTCACGAAATTAGTATTTTGGTAGTTATCTTCAACGCAATGAGATTAATTGGAAATAAATCTTCAAAACTTGATTCAAATCAAGTTGTTAGTCCGGCTAACTAATTACAATGGTATTTGTAAGTTAGTTGAGCAAGTGATCTTCGGGTTACTTGCGAGCTGTAAGTGTTGCAAGATTTGAAACATTTACAGCTCGTGAGTAATTCAGAACTTCACTAGCAAAGATTTTGTAAATATGGAGGAATTTAATTATGGCAAAAGTTATTTTACAATTAGGCGCATTGACATGCCCATCATGTATGACAAAGATTAGAAAAGCAGTTGAAAATCAAGATGGCGTTTCAAACGTTAAGGTCCTCTTCAATGCTGGTAAAGTTAGAGCCGATATTGATCAAAGTAAAGTTACAGGGGATGACCTATCAACTGTAATTACAGATTTAGGATACGAAGTTAAAAAAGTTAAAACTAAGGAGCTTGCATAATGACAGAATTAACAATCGATGAAAAGTTTGCGGCAGAACAAAAACAAGCCGACGTAGATCACCACAAACCAACGGCTGGAGCAATGACAGGACATATCGTTTCTAACCATTTCCTATTGAACATCAAATTGCACCAACTAAAGTGGTTCGTTAAAGGTGCCAACGCTGAAAACTACAAGGCTGTTTTGAATCAAACAATTGACGAAAACAACGCTTGGTATGATAAGATAGCCGATGAATTATTGGACGAGGGTGAGTTACCTCCTTCAACTATGAAAGAATATTCAGAATACGCTATGATCGAAGAAGACGGTAAGAACAAGTATTTGAAGGCTGAAGATATGCTTCAAACCGTTGTTGACGACTTCACAACTGATAACATGTTCGTAACTCGTGCTATCAAGTTGGCTCAAAAAGAAGACCGTCCTTTCATGGAACAAGTATTGGTTCAATTGTTAGGTTTCAATAACCACCAAATCAGAATCTATCAAGCACTTCTTGGCAAGTCAGCTAAGGAAGGCTTTGAAGAAGAAGACGATGAGGACTTTGACTAAGGAGCGATAATTAATGGCAAAACTAGCGCATGACCACACAGCTGAGGATTGTGTTGAATTAGTTTCGATTTTTGACAATTTATCAAAAGATGATAAGAATACGATAGCAACTTTGGTGACACACCATCACTATAAGACTGGTGAGTATTTATTCTCTGCTGGAGATGAAGCTGATTCATTGATCATCGTGGCTCATGGTCAGGCAAAAGTTTTCCAAATGGCTGCTAGTGGCAAAGAACAGATGCTAAGAATTTTGCAAACAGGTGATTTTGATGGTGAGGCAGCGTTGTTTACTAATAGTGATCACAATAGTTTTGCTCAAGCCTTGATGAAAACTGACGTTTGCCAAATTTCTCGAGGGGATTTCCAAAGATTGATGACGAAGACTCCCGAGATGGCTGTTAATATGGTCAACGCTTTAGGTAAGAGAATTGCTCAGTTGGAACAACAAACAACTGAAGTAACGACTGCCAGTGTTGAAAGCCGCTTAGCTAATTATTTACTAGAAACTAGCGCCGGCTTGGATCAAGAGGTATTTAAATTGCCTCTCAAGAAAAAAGATATCGCAACTTATCTAGGAACGACCCCTGAGACGATTAGTCGTAAACTCACATCATTGACTAAACAGGGTATGATCGAAAAAATTAGTAATAATGAATTTAAAATCTTAGACGCTGATCGGTTGATGATGATCGATTGATTAAAGAAGCTAGCTGAAAAGCTGGCTTTTTTTGTTATAAATATATTTATTGTATTGCTTATTTTCGCCCTATATAGTACCTTGTAATTGGTATAGATTAATTTTAGTAAACATGTCTAAAAGGGGTAAATATGCGTAAAATAATTTTCACATTAATGATTTTATTTGGCGTGGGGATGTCGTTAGAACCAACAGTTGTGTCAGCCGCAACGGATGATTTTAATATTAAGATCGATGGTAAATTTTCGGATTGGGATGATAAGCCAAAACATGATGTTTACTATGATTTTGGTCCTGTGAAAGAGGCCTCTTTATTGGCTGATGATAAATATATTTATTATTACGTCAGTACATCGAAGAGTCATAAAGATAACTTGGGCTTTCAAACTGTTGACTACCAACTAAAAATTGGAAATCGTTTACATGTGATTTATATCAAAAATGCTTGGGATATTAAGCCCAATCAAAATACTAAAGTCTTATTGCAGGACAATAGTAATGGTGATAGGAATTTAGTCAATTCGCCGGCAATCGTTCACCGATTCGTTGGTCCTGGGTATGACTATGCGGTTATGGAATGTCGAATTCCTTATGAAGAATTGGATGCTGCATCAATGGCAGGACAAGATATTAGTATGAAGACGCCGCAATTAGGGATGCAAATTATCACGGCAGTTGGCGGTAGCACAGGTCCATATGTTTTGGCTGGTGTTGGTGTAGTTATTGCCGCATTTGGAATATTCAAATATCGAAAAAGAAAAATAATTAAATAAAAATAGCGTAAATCATAATCGATTTGCGTTATTTTTATGTATACGTGTTATCCGAACTATTTACGAAAAATCCATTGACCTTGTTCGTGGTATGCTGTATTTTTAATTCACCAAATCTAAATATGGGGATTAATTATGTTTACTCCGGAAGAAATTTTACAAAAGAGTATCAATGCAGGAACTAACAAGTTGAAAAAAACTTTGTTGGCTAAAATGATTTTAGGTTTTATCGGTGGGGCGATGATCTCATTAGGATTTCTCGCTTACGTGAGGGTGACGGCTTCGATCCCAAAGGATTTAGCCAGTGTCAAAGCCTTAGTTGGTGGGGCAGTCTTTCCAATTGGTTTGATTGTGATTTTGTTAGCTGGTGGCGAATTGGCGACTGGAAATATGATGGCAGTTGGAACGTCGCTATTCGATAAAAAAGCTCACTTGTTAGATTATTTAAAAAATTTGTTGGTAATTACGTTGTTTAATTTTATCGGTGCAATTTTTGTCGCCTACTTCTTTGGTCACGTGGTGGGATTGACGCATGCACGACCTTTCCAACAAGCAGTGATAAGTATCGCGAGTGCCAAGACTGATGCTAGTTTTTGGTCGGCTTTGATTTCTGGCATTGGCTGTAATTGGTTAGTCGGATTGGCTGTTTGGCTGTCCTTTGGAGCCAAAGATGCAGCTGGAAAGATTTTGGGAATTTGGTTTCCTATCATGATCTTTGTGGCAGTAGGGTTCCAACATAGTATTGCTAATTGCTTTATCATTCCCGCAGCGATTTTTGAGGGTGGCAGTACTTGGGGATTGTTCCTTCAAAACTTTATTCCTGTATATCTAGGTAATATCATCGGTGGATTAATTTTTGTTGCCGGTTTTTATTACTATAGTTATGCTGATAAAAAATAAATAATAGTAATAATTAATACCACAGTGATGGAATATTCATTGTGGTATTTTTGTTGTCATAGCAGCTCTTCTTTGAAATCGCTAGTCAATAATGGTAACATTATATAACTTTAATTTAAGAGGTTGTTATGATGACAGATAAATCTAAAGTTAGTGAATTAGATGAAAAACAAATTGAACAAGCACATCTCGATGATGTGGTTGATAAAATCAAGAAGTCTGAAACTAAACTTCAAGAACACATTACCGTTGCTGAAGAAGATCTAAAAGTTATTAATGATGCTTTTGATGACATTCATTTAGGTGTCAGTGGCGACTCAATTTCGATGGATGCGGCCCTTTCGATTCATCAACAACAACAAATGCTTGATGAAAGAAATAACAGTTGGCAACAATCACGTCAACGTTTGGATATTTTAAAGAAACTGGAAAAGACACCTTTCTTCGCACGACTAGATTTCCAAGAAAAAGGCGAACCTAAGAAAGAATCAGTTTATATCGGTTTGAGTTCTTTTACTGATGAAAAAGACCATTTCTTAGTTTATGACTGGCGAGCACCAATTTCTTCAATCTATTACGACGGAAAATTGGGCGAAGTTACTTACCAAACACCAGATGGCGAACAGTCGGTTGATTTATTCTTAAAACGTCAATTCTTAGTTGAAGATGGCAAAATCAAAGCTTACTTTGACACTCAAGAAACTATTGGGGATCAAATGCTACTAGAAGTTTTGGATGGTAAATCTTCGACTCACATGAAGGGTATCGTCAAGACTATTCAGACTGAACAAAACAAGATCATTCGTGATACTAAGTCTAAATTATTGTTCGTTCAAGGAGCTGCCGGATCTGGTAAAACTTCAGCTATCTTGCAAAGAATCGCATTCTTACTATATAGATATCGTGGAACTTTAACTTCTAGTCAAGTGGTTATGTTCTCACCAAACTCACTATTTAATGACTATATCAAAGATGTTTTGCCTGAAATGGGTGAACAAAACATGGTTCAAATGACTTATAAGCAATTCTTAGCTCGTCGTTTGCCTAATTTAAGTGTAGAAACACTCTCAGAACAGTTTGAAACTGTCGTTGATACACAGAGCAAGAATGTTGGTAAATTTGTCTCTGACCTTGAATTTTTCAAGATTATGACTAACTACAGCAAGTTATTAGGACAAAGCGGGATGGCCTTCAAGGATATTAAATTCCAAGACAAAGTCTTCATTCCTAAAGAGAAGATTCAAGAGATTTATTACAGCTACGGTCCTCAATACAACTTGGGAAATCGTTTGGATGCGACAGTTGATCGACTAGTTAAAATGCTACGTCGTAAAATTGGTTCAGAAATGCGCTCGAAGTGGGTTTCTGAACGAATCGAAAATTTGAGCAAAGAACAACTGCAAGCTCTATATGTAACTGCAGATCAAGAATTCAAAAATGGCGATGAAGAAAGAAAATTCCTAGCTCGCAAGATCGTAACTGCTATGATGCAAGGCGTTTACAAGTATATTAAGCAATTGCGCTTCTTGAATGTCGCTACCAACTATTTGAATTTCTTAAAAGCCGTACCAAAGATTATCGATTTACAAAAACATGGTATTACTGATGAACAGTGGAAGAAGTACGTCACAGACTTTATTCAAAACTTTAATAATAAACAGATCTCAATGAATAACCTCAGTCCATACTTGTATTTGTATGATTTAGTAACTGGTAAGCACGGTGAATTGGAAATGAAGTTTGTCTTTATTGATGAAATTCAAGATTACACTCCATTCCAACTAGCTTATATGAAATACAAATTCCCAAGAGCTCGTTACACAATGCTAGGGGACTTGAATCAATCAATCTTTACTAAGAAGAACAGTCAAACACTACTTTCTGAAGCCCAAAGTTTATTTGATGCCGATGAGACTCGAGTAGTACAACTAGTTCATTCATATCGTTCCACAAAACAAATTACGGACTTTACGAAGGCAATGTTGACGAATGGACAAAAAATTGAACCGTTCAATCGAAATGGTGATTTACCAAACCTTTTGCAAGCTCAATCGGAAGCAGAATCGGTTCAACAAGTTATCAAGCAAATCAAGGCTAATGATGAGCACAAATATACAACAGCTATCATTGCCAAAACGCTAGCGGATGCCGATCAGTTGCACAAGATGCTAAGTGAGCAAGGTGTTAAATCTACTTTGATTCGTTCTGAAAACCAACGTTTAGCAACCGGAACAATCGTCTTGCCATCATTCTTGGCTAAAGGTTTGGAATTTGATGCAGTCATTATGTGGGATGCTTCAAAGGACAAATTCGATGAAGATGAGCAACAGTTAGTTTATACGATTGCTTCTCGTGCTATGCATAGATTGACGATTACTTCGATTGGAGAATTGTCACAATTGTTGCAACGCGTACCGGAGAAATATTATCAAATTGAAGAGAAAGCTTAATTTAACGAAAACATCTATTAAAATGTGATTTTAAAGTCATATTCTGGTAGATGTTTTTTTCTTTTGAGTGAAATTTAGTACGTCCTTGAACTCTTTTATATACCATGTATAATGATTACTATGTTATTACGAGTTTGGGGATAAAATATGGATTATAAAAAAATATCAGGAATTGCTATTATCGTACTTTTCATTGCAGCACTAGGATACGGGGGCTATCAAGCTGTTGCTAGTCAGACTAAAGATGTCAAAGTTGAAGCTAAAGATTCAGCTAAGGTAAAGAAAGCTCCCAAAAAGGAAGTTCCTTCACCTAAAAACGTCAAAGATGACAAAGACATGGTGCCATTGAAGGATTTTGATTATAATACAGCTTCAGAAAAGAAGGACTATCCTAATTTATCAGAACATCCAGATGCTTTTATCGATGTTGATATTGCGACACAAAGAATGTACATCAAGGAAGGCAAGACAGTTCTTTACGAAATGTATGCCTCAACCGGTAAAAAGGATGCCACACCAAAGGGTACTTATCACATTCAAGGTGAACGTGGGGAATTCTTTTATACTCAACCATTGAAATTAGGTGCTTATTATTGGGTTTCCTTCTTAAATCACGGCGAGTATTTATTCCATACAACACCAACTGATGAACAAGGAAACTATGTCGAGTCGATTGCCAAGACTTTGGGTAGAGAACCATCATCACACGGTTGTATTCACTTGTCTGTTCCCGATTGTAAGTGGGTCTATGAGAATGTACCATACGGTATGAAAGTCGTTATCCATGGCGATTTTAAAGCATAATAAAAGAGGTTAATTGCGATTGCAACTAACCTCTTTTTTGATACTTAGAGAATATTTTTATTTTTTTAGTTCATTAACGGCTGTTTCACCAGCAATTCGACCAGAGTTCCAAGCAAAGGCACAACTGATACCTTCAAGGGTTGGATAAGAAGTATCATACATACCACTAGCATTATTTCCAGTAACGAATAAATTAGGCAAAACTTGTCCGTCAGTCTTTAAAGCGTGTAGTTTATCATCGACAGATATTCCGCCAATAGTACCTAAAGTAGTTGATTGAGCTTTTATGGCATAGAATGGAGCTTTCGAAATATTAAATTTCAAAAATTCGGAATCCTTACCAAAATCACTATCGGTTTTTTCAGATACGACATGATTGTATTGTTCAAAATTCTTTTCAAGAATAGTAGGGTCAAGATTCAATTTCTCAGCTAGATCTTCAATGCTTTCGCCACAGACGGCAGCACCTTGGTCAATAGCTTCTTGTAGGTCAGAATCAATATTTTCAAAAGGACCAATGGCATGAGTCATCGGATCGTGTGAAAGGGTTTTGAAAGTTCTTTCAAAAGAATCAGTCCAATTTAATTGGTTATTCTTCAAATAGTCGATTGTTGGTTGATCGAGTACGAAATAATAGTATCCGCCGTTAGTGTAAGTAGTATTGCCCCACAAGGCGAAATCGTAGACAATATCTTCATTGACGAATCTTTCGCCACGACGATTCAACCACAAGAAAGGTAAATTGGTTAAGGAGAAGATAGTATTGTTGTGCCACTTAGGGTCAGTTTTAGAAACGACTGATGCAGCGTGATTTTCAAAAACACCTAGGCCACTGTTGTCGGCACCCAATTCCGTCAGCATCTTAATACCATCACCGGTAGCTTTGCGTTCGCCCATACTGTAAAGGTCTTTACTGTTGATAGTTAAATATTTATCGACCATTTCTTGGTTTCCAACGTAACCACCATCGGAGAAAATCACTTTAGAACAAGTTATTTGTTTACTGTCGCCATCTTGATTGATGATTAATTTGATTGAATTATCGGCTGAATAATTAATTGATTCAACAACAGTTTTGGTTAGTAATTGTCCACCGTTATTAGTGAAGTTATTCATTAGTTTTTGGAAACCGTCAAATTTATCAATGTATTGATGATAAACACGGGGGTGTTCTTGATGAACTTCTTGAGTATTATTCACTAATTCTGTTTGTAGACCATTTTTTGCTAGCCAGTCGATTGTATCAGCTGATTTGTTGATGATGGCTTTTGTCAAACGGGTATTAGAACGGTAATGAGTATAATTAAGCATTTCCTTATATGCATCACTAGGGGAGTAGTCGATTCCGTTTTGCTTTTGCAATTTACTGCCAGCAGCGAATAAACCTTGAGCACCAAACATGCCGGCACCACCGAATTTATCACCTTTCTCTAGTAAAATAACTTTTCCACCATTTTCTGATGCGGCAAGACTAGCTCCAATTCCTGAGGCCCCAGCCCCGACGACTACTATATCTGTTTGTAATTCATTCATTTTTCTACCTCACAAAATTTTATGCATCAACTGAATGACGTGCACCGATTTGATATTCATCAGAGTTTTCAAACATGTTTAGAACAGTACGTGGTTGTTGACCAGTTAGCTTGAAGAAGTCTTTAGAGAAAGTACCCATTTTACCTTCACGAATGGCTTTACCAAAAGTTACCATACCATCTGATGAGAAGGGAGCAGAACTGTCTTTTTTGAATTTACCATCGGTAGTACGAGGAACACCCATTTTATCGAAGACTTCATAATCTTGTTCATCAGTGATTTCTTGGTATTTAACATCGTTACCAGTAACCTTGTTTCCGATATTTACTAAGTCAGAAATTGTCATTAATTCTGGTCCATTGATGTTTAAAATTGAGTGTTCCAAATTTGAGGCCATAGCGTAAGCGGCAGCGATAGCACAGTCTTGACGAGAAATGTAAGCATCTTACCATCACCTTGGTTATTAGCTAGGACACCAGTTTTTGCCATTGTATAGTAGTTAGTAATCATTGCTTCAGCGTATTGAGAATTACGTAGGAAAATATAATCCAATTCGGTATTTTCAACGTAAGATTCTGTCCAAGCATGGTCTAATTTTTCGATACTTGGATTAGTTGGGTCGGTTGAATTAACTAAAGAAGTATAAACGATTTGTTGAACGCCACTAGCAACGCAGGCATCGACAACATTTTTGTGAGCTTGACGACGTTTTTCACCCACGAAAGGCATGGAAATAAGCAGTACTTTTTTAGCTCCTTGAAAAGCTTTGGCTAAACCATCAGGGTCATTGAAGTCAGTGACGCGAGTTTCATAGCCTTGATCACGATATTTTGCGATTCCTTTTTCTGTAGGAGCGGTGAAAATTAATTGAGACTTGTCGAGCAATTTAATGGCTGTTTCTGCAGCTATACCACCGAAATTGCCATCTACACCAGTAAAAATATATTTGTCCATAGTTCAATACCACCTTTGATTAATTGTTAAGTTCATTTTATGTGAATAAATTAACAATATCCAACATGGAATTGAAGTATGGTATAAGTGAATGCTTCTATCTTCTAAATAGACTAATAACTTTTTGTAAATCGGGATTAGTATTGTTTTTTCGCCAAGCCAAACAAATTTTATAAGTATGTTTGGTATTTTTTATTTGAATGCGATGAAGATTATTGAACTCACTTGAGATTTTTTTATAATCGGGCATGAAAGTAATCCCTTTGTTCAGTTGGACTAATAAAAAAGCAGTATCTATGTCAGAAACAGTTGCTACGATATTAAGTGGAACATTATCTTGTTTAGCATGATCGCGCATTTTTAAATAGGAATTAGTATTTGGGCGATTGGCGACGTAAATGACTCTTTCATTGAGCAATTCTTCAGGATTAATGGCCTTTCTTTGATACCAGGGATGGTTGGTTCCGACTACAACATCGTAATTTCCTTTAGCGAGATTAATCGTGGATAATTGGTCTTTATCGGTGATTTCTGAGTCAAAGGTAATTGCTAGGTCGACGGTTTGATTTAGTAGTTTATCTTGAATATCGTTTAAATCACTTTTTACTAAATACAACTCTAAATCATCGATAGTTTGAATTTTAGGTAAAACTAGTTGCTCGACGGGTTCTACAGCACCATTAGGGTAGGCCACAGTTAAAGTATTTTGAGTCTGACGTAATTGGGCAATCTCACCCTTTAAAACGCCGTATTGTTCGAGGATTATTAAAGAACGGCGATTGACTACTTCGCCAATTCGAGTTAATTCGATTGGCAATTTATTACGGTCGATTAATGTGACATTAAGTTCTTTTTCTAATTTTGCAACTTGTTGGCTGATAGCTGTTTGAGATATGAAATTTTCATCAGCAGCTTTTGAAAAACTATGCAGACGAGCGACGTCGCAAAAATAATGTAGACGAGTAAAATTCATAGTTTTCTCCTTTTATAAAAAAAGACACCCTCACAAGAGGATGCCCTTAGTTTTCCTTAACTCAAAAGTGTCAAAGTAACGCGGTTCAAACGTTTCGACAATTCGAACAATTTCTCGTAAGTAGGATCATTGTTATACAAAGCCATCTTATCTTTGAGTTGTTTTTGTTCAAATTGTGAGAAGTAAAACTTCAAGTCGTGGTTGCCATAAAGTGTAGCTAACAATGCGAAAGCCTCTGGTGAAATTTTGTCCGCCGTCAGGATTTCTTTACGCAAGTCAGAAACTAAATCACGTTTGACGTTTCTATTAGGCAAGTAATTGTTAGTTTTGAAAACTAAACCAGTCACAGCCTTTGTCACGTCGACTTGATCAACTAAAGAATCGCCGATTTCATTATAAATAGCTCGGGTGATCTTTTCGTTGGTAGCCATGGCTCGCAAAACGTGAGTGACGCTTTTACCTTGATTTTTGTTGATAATTTGGAAAAATTCGTTCAAATATTTTTTGTCATCCGGCAAAACCTTATTAATGATGACACTGTTGTCAGTCAAATCGATAATGTCATTTAGCGCTAGATCAAAGAATGAACTTTCCGCCAAATAAGCACGACGTCTGGTATTCTTAAAAATACGAATACTACCTTTTTCGTTACACGATAAAATAAAATATTTTTGAGGAATATTTAAATCCATAAAGTGCTCCTTTAGTTCGACACTAACTGATTATTAGTTAATGTGGCTTTAATTTCTGGTATTAACTCGTCTTCTAAGAGGCTATAACCTTGCTTGGTAAAGTGCAAACCGTCTGCTTGTAGCAAGTCATTAAGATTATCGCAATTTGCCATGTCATGTAGCAAGTCGATATACGATACGTCTAGTTGCTTGCTCAAATGTTCCGTTACCAACTCGAATTGTAATTGGCGGGTCCAAGGTCTGGTAGGATCTTTGATCCAGTCAATATAAGGAGGAGATAATAAAATAACTTTACTTGATCCTAAAGTTTCTATTATGTTAGTCAAATTGGCCGCAAATTTACCAGGTTTGATTTCATCGTCTGTCGAAATATCGTTGACGCCAAATCCTAAAATTACTACGGCAGGATTCAGACGTTTAACTCGATCAACACGTGTCATAGCATTATTGGTCTTATAGTCGGAAATCGACATATTAATGACTTCATAACCAGGAAAGTCTTTTCGGATGCGTTTAGCCAAGATATCACTAGCTTTGCCATCACGAAAACCCATCATGGTCGAGTCCCCAAATAATACTATTCTCTTCATATATTGTTTCCTTTTTCAAAAAAGTTCTATACTATACTAGAATACCAGAAATCTAATAAAAGTTAATTATTATATTAAGTAGGTTTGACAATATGCAAAGTTTAGCTAACTATGATGAATTTACTCGAAAGCAATGGGAAAACTTCCACGGTGAATATACCAAGCAGGCGATTACTGATGGAGAATTGCGTAAAATCAAGTCATTGGACGATGAAATTTCAATCGATGACGTTCGTTCGATTTATGCGCCAATCCGCCATTTACTTCATATTTATTTGAAGAATTATCGCAAGTTGACCAAATTAAAAACTGAATTTTTGGGTGGAGACACTCGAAAAGTTCCGTTTATTATTGGTGTTTCCGGTTCAGTAGCAGTTGGGAAGAGTACCACGGCACGATTATTAAAAATAATGTTGGAGCGGGCTTATCCGCAGTATAAAGTGTCACAGATGACGACCGACGGATTTTTATATCCTAGTAAAATTTTGAAAGAACGTCATTTAATGGACAAAAAGGGTTTCCCAGAGACTTATGACATGGGCAAACTCTTGAAGTTCTTAGGCGACGTCAAAACTAAAGGTGGTCGCATCAAGTATCCACTTTATTCACATAACATTTACGATATTATTCCAGGAAAGTATGAAGAAACTGACAATCCAGATATTTTGATCGTTGAAGGTATCAATGTATTACAATTGCCTCAGAACGAACAGATTTATGTCAGTGACTTCTTTGATTTTTCAATTTATATTGACGCTGAAATAAATGATATTGAAGAATGGTTCTTGAATCGTTTTGAAACGTTATTGGATCTAGCTCACAACGATCCTAACAGTTACTATTACCAATTTACCCGGATGCCTGAAAAAGAAGCGATGGATATGGCAAAGAACGTTTGGGATACAATCAACTATCCAAATTTGCGCGATTATATTAAGCCGACAATGAATCGAGCCGACCTGATTTTGCACAAATCTGAAGACCATCAGATCGATAAAATTTATCTAAGAAAATATTAAGCGTATACAATATATGACATGGAACGTGATTTCGTATACAATAGAATAAATAAAAAAATGGGGGAAATTGATTTGAGCAAGCAATGGCCTGATGCTGATAGCATCATCGTTCTAGACTACGGTAGTCAATATAACCAATTGATTACTCGTCGTATCAGAGATATTGGAATTTACTCTGAATTACTACCAAACACTATTACTGCTGCAGAAGTTAAAGAAATCAATCCTAAAGGTATTATTCTTTCTGGTGGACCAATGAGTGTCTACGATAAAGATGCCTTTTCAATCGACCAAGACATTTACAAGCTAGGTATTCCTATCTTAGGTATTTGTTACGGTATGCAATTGATGTCTTATAACCTTGGCGGAAAAGTTGAATCAGCTGATAACCGTGAATACGGACGTGCTGATATTACAGTTACTGATAAGGATGCTGTATTGTTCAAAGACTTGCCAGAAAAGCAATTCGTTTGGATGAGTCATGGTGACCTTGTTAAGGAAGCACCAACTGGTTTCAAGGTAGTAGCTACAAGTAAAAATGCACCTATTTCATCAATCGCTGATGACGAACGTAAAATGTATGGTGTTCAATTCCATACCGAAGTTAGAAATACTGAATTCGGTTCAGAAATTTTGAAACACTTCGCATTTGACGTTTGTGGCGCAGAAGCTAACTGGTCAATGGATGATTTCATTGATCAACAAATTCAAAAGATTCGTGACACTGTTGGTGACAAGAAGGTTCTTCTTGGACTATCAGGTGGTGTTGATTCTTCTGTTGTTGGCGTTTTGCTACACAAAGCTATCGGTACACAATTAACAAGTATCTTCGTTGATCACGGTCTTCTAAGAAAGAATGAAGCCGACCAAGTTATGGACAGTTTGGAAGGTAAGTTTGGTTTGAACATCATTAAAGTTGATGCTCAAAAACGTTTCCTAGACAAACTTGCTGGTGTAACTGATCCAGAAAAGAAACGTAAGATTATCGGTAACGAATTTATCCAAGTCTTCAATGACGAAGCTCAAAAGCTTGATGGAATTGATTTCTTGGCCCAAGGTACACTTTATACTGACGTTATCGAAAGTGGTACAAGTACTGCTCAAACAATCAAATCTCATCACAATGTTGGTGGACTTCCAGAAGACATGCACTTCAAGTTGATCGAGCCTCTTCGTACATTGTTCAAAGATGAAACTCGTGAACTAGGTGAAAAACTAGGCATGCCTCATGAATTAGTATGGCGTCAACCATTCCCAGGACCAGGTCTTGGAATTCGTGTTATCGGTGAAGTTACCGAAGATAAGTTACAAATCGTTCGTGATAGTGACTGGATTCTTCGTGACGAAATCGCTAAAAACGGCCTAGACGAAAAAATCTGGCAATACTTCACAGTCTTACCAGGTATTCGTTCAGTTGGTGTTATGGGTGATGGTAGAACTTACGATTATACAATCGGTATCCGTGCCGTTACATCAATCGACGGTATGACAGCTGACTTCGCTCAAATTCCTTGGGATGTCTTGCAAAAGATTTCCGTAAGAATCGTAAACGAAGTAGACCACGTCAACCGTGTAGTTTATGATATTACTTCTAAGCCGCCCGCAACTATTGAGTGGGAATAATATTCCGTAGATTAAAAGCATCTCTGATTAAGTTCAGGGATGCTTTTTGTTCTGCTTTCGGTTATTATTGTTAAAATTAAATATAGATAAATACACTATATCTTTTTGAAAGGATGGGAACGGTTATGTCGGCAAAAGATGGTAAAATGGACAAATTTATTAAAGCAGTAGACAAGTTAACGGATTCCAAAGGAATTTCAAAACTAGGCAAAACTTTAAATAAAACGATAGATATTGCTGGTAATATAATCAGTTCCACAGCCGAGGTTACTAATCATCAAATAGACGAACGTAATAAACGCCATCAATTTGATATTAAACTGCCAGATATCAATGGTTTAAGTTTGGATCAGACAAAAGATTTATTCGATTCGATAGGCCTTAAATATGCTTTTGTAAAGGTTGATCCAGATATTAAATTGGCAACTACTAAAACAGATACGGTTATGAAAACTGTCCCTAAGCCCAAAACCGTCTTGCCAGCGGGTGGTTTTGTGAAAGTTTATTATCTAGATGACGAGGGATTAGAAGAAAGTAAAAGAATTTTAGCGGACATTATTCACAAGAAACAATCTCGCAAAGATTCCGCTAAAGCCTTAGTTAATAAAGTTGGTCATGGAACTGCAATAGGAGCTAATAAGGTTTTGAAAGTTTCTAAAAAGTTAGTTCCACATTCAAAACGGTCTAAAAAAATCAAAGATTCTAAAGATTCTGATGAAATAGAAAAATAGTTTAAAAACATTCTCGTATGAGGATGTTTTTTTTACGCTTTAGTACAAATCTCACAAGCATGATGCTAGAATTTTAGACTATTTCTGAACATTATTGGTAAGATTGTAGTGATTATAAGTTTAAATAGGTGGGGGCAACCTTATGGAAAGTAAAAGAACCTTAGTAGAAAAATCAATAATAATGGCTTTACGTGATTTAGGTGGAGTAGCCAATAGAAAATCTATTAGAAAAACTATATCTGATAATGAATATTGTGGAATAAAGTACAATGATGTGTATTCAACAAAGATGGGGAAAACAGGATCTTACTCACCATTTATGTTTGACTTTAATTTTGGTATGAAAAGTTTGTATAGTGTCGGATATGTAGAAAAATTAGAACGTGGAAAAGATATAACTTTAACCGATTTGGGAAGAACTGATAATTTAGATAATTATCCGACTGCTAAGCAGGAAAAAATTATAGCTGATTTCTGGAAAAAGAAATCACAGAAAAATAATGAGAGAAAAACTAAAGAAGCATCTGGTACGAATGATGCTGCCGAAAAAGAAGATACAGATGATCTTAATTGGAAGTCAGAATTATTAAAATGTTTAATGGAATTTGAACCAGCAAAATTTGAGAGCTTTTCTAGATTACTCATTTCTAAAATGGGTGTCGTTATTGATAAGGAAATGGGAATTGTTAGGTCAGGGGATCATGGTATTGATGGTTTTGGGTATTTCACGTCTGATGAATTTAGAACGAGTAGAGTAGCTGTCCAATGTAAAAGATATACTCAAGGAGCGGTCTCCGAACCAGAAATTGATAAGTTTAAAGGAGTAATGGATGGTTTTAATGCAGAATATGGCATTTTTATCACCACGAGTCATTTTACGAATCAAGCTAAAAAGAAAGCTACTCAAGGAAATAATACCGTGACTTTGATAGACGGACAGGCGTTAGCCGATTTAGTTGAAAAATATAAATTGCACATAACTCCTGTAATTACTTATACATTGGACGATTATTATTATTAGATAAAATGTATTTTGGCGATAAATTTGTTGAGAGGATAGGAGAGTAACTTTGGAATTTACGCAGAGTAGTGAATATAAAGTTCTATATAATTATCCACAGTCAACATTAAAAATGACGATTGAGGTGATTGACGATTTTGAATTACTTCAATCATGGGATGAAGATAGTATTTCAAAGTTTTTAGTATTATTAGAAAATACTTCTGAATATAGTTATAATCCAGAAGTAGATGGAGCTTTGTTGGCTGTATATAATATTGTGAAAGCCTACTTTAATTATTTGGTAACTGAAAATAAATTGGAAATGTCACGAGAACAACTGCAAGATTTATTAGAATATTTTGAGAAGGAAAATGAACTCTATTTTTTGCCAAGATTTAATAATGTGCAGACGGGATTAAAAAAGTGGAGTTGGCAAACTGCTTATGAGATTGATCTAACTATTGATAAGTGGATTAATGCGTATAATAAAGCGTCCAAAGAACGTATCATTCAAGCTAATCTTTTTGAATATATGAGAAACTTGTCAAAGCAAATTTATGATTGTTATCGCCTAACCCCTAATAATTGGAATCGTAAAGTTATTGAAGAAACTATAATTATTAGTAGTCTTTCACAACCAGTTATGACAAAAGATTATTGCTTAGCTAGAAATAAAGAAGTTGCTAATTTATTGAATTATGTTGTTTCTCAGCAGTGGATGAAAGAAAGACAAGCTAATATTATTAATCAAAGTCTTCAGGCCAGTATAAAAGATGCTAGCGAAACATTGACGCATTTTGACGACTCTGAACCAGAAATGAGTTATGCAGATAAGGTTCGTGATTTCAGCATTACAAATGAAGGTTTTATTTTAAGACTTTTGTATGAAATTGATAAATTTGCTACGAGGGATGAAGAAGCGGATGACAGATTGCCATTTTAAAAAAGATCGTAGATGATGGTAAAATAAGCTTTTACATTTATTGCAAATCGATAACAAAACGCCCGAATGTAAAAATAACGTAAAGAAAACGTATAAATCATTTCTCAAAATGGCTCGTATAATGGAATTACTGAAAGATTTGTAATTGAGGAAATGAGGTAATCTCATAAGAGTTCAAAAGAGAAGACGCAAAAAATATTTACGTTTATTTTTAGTGGTTTGTTTGTTAGTTGCCGGATTTAGCTACTATCACAGCAATTCACAGGCTTCGACGAATAGTAACGACAATTCTAAAGTAACTAAGGCCATTAAGAAGAAACGCAAGATTATCAAAACTAATCTGACTAATTATTTAAATGCCGTGACTGCTGACGGAACGGCGAGTGTTAGTTTTTATAATTTAGGAAATGATGACAGTAATTCTAATAGCGAATACAATCAAGTTTACCAAGACGGTAGTTTGGAAGTTGAGTCTAATGCTTCGACAGTCAAGACAGCCGCCAGTACTTACAAGTTGTATCTGTCAGCCTTTTTGATGGGTCAAAAACAAAACGGCAATTTTAGTTGGACTAGTGAGAATAATACTGGTTTTACTAAGATGATTGTTAATAGTGAAAATGACTTTGCGGAAGAACAGATTGATAATTATGGAGCTGATACGATCAGTTCTTACTTGAAGCAGCAAGGTTATTACGACAATGTTTTTGAAGATGGTCAAGCAGCCCAAACTACTAGTTACAGCTTAGAACTGTTGTTAAGAGATTTGGCTAATGGAACTGGTTCGTTTGAGAATTCATCTGATCAACAAAAGTTACTCAATTTAATGGGCAAGCAAATTTATCGAACCGGGATTCCAACTGGCGTAGCCCAAGCTAACTCAGGTACGACTGTTCAAGATAAAGTCGGTTTTCTTGATGATACTAACAATGATGCGGCGATTGTCACTTTACCAAACGGTCAAAAGTACGTTCTTGTTATCATGACCAATGGACACAATCAAAGTGGTTTGAGTGGTTTCTCAAGAATTGCGGAAATTGCTAAGAATGTTCAAAAAATTGTTTACGGTAAAAATGCCGGAGAAAAAATAGTTAATTACTCAAATAATTAAAAGATATCTTTGATTAAATTCAAAGGTATTTTTTTTGACCATTAATTCCTTAATAAACATAAAAATTTTTATATTAGTACTTTTTAAACGAATGAGGATGGATGTATAATCAACGTGAAAGCTTGAACTAGGGGGAAAAGGTGAGATGAAAATCAAGCAATTTGGTTTAGTCGCAACTTTATTTTTAGGGGCTTTAATGTTGTCAGGATGTGGCAATCAAAATAGTTCAAAGAGTGAATCACATCCGAAAACTACAGTTAAGGCAACTAAAAGTAAGTCGACAAAAACTAAGAAAAAAAACACTACTGATCAAAAATCGACATTGTGGAATGATACTAAAGATAAGCAACTAGAGAGTTTTATCAATCAGTGGGCACCAACAATGAAGCAGTCATACGTTAAATACAATGGAACTGATTCGTTGAAGACTTCAGTAGGAACGACTTATCCAGACGATTTATCAAAAGTCAGTGTCGAAGGAACAAATAGTTCGATTGGCTGGAGTAAGACGGGTAAAGGAAATTACTCATACAATGTGGTCGCTATTTACAACTATGATGGTACTAGACCACCACTTCCAAATCACATTACATATTTCTTCACCTTTCACGATGGTGAACCAATTGTTTTAGTAGATCAAAGTCGAGATGGAACACCTAACTTACTTGAGACAAAGAATACTAAAGTGAAGGAAAGCTTCAATGCAATTGTTGACGGAAGTTATAAAGCTGATTCAGGTGCTTCATCGGATACTTCTGATACAAAGACGGATGATTCTGCTAGTAAAGAGACCGTTACTGATCCAAAGATGATTGGAACTATGGTATATGAATTATGTACGCATAATACTAATCTTCAAAGTCTTGAATTTTTAAGCGTTTATACTTCTGGTGGCAGATATTGGATTGGTACTGGAACTTCAGCTTCTAATGTTGGATTTACGATTGATGGCAATACGGTTCATTACTGGACTAGACGTTACAATGAAGAAACTGACAACACAGATGAAATTGAACATACGATGAGTATAGAAGATTTGGAGAAACAATTTTATTCAACGGCGGATCAAAAACAATATGTTCAGAGTATAGCCAATGGTATGCCAGATATCGATGGTGAATAATGTTCTAATTTAATGATTAAAAAATAAGGGGGATTATATTCATGAAATTTTCTATGGGAAAGTCAGCAGCAGTTCTCGCCGCATTGGCAGTAGCTACTACTGGAGCAGCAATGTTTAACCAAACTAAGGCACAGGCTTCAACAGTCGCAACTGTTCACTCTAGTTCAATCGCATTACTTTATAACAGCAAGGGTCAAGTTTTGAGAAACCGTGCTTTAGCATCCAATTCAGCTTGGGCCGTTGGTAAAATCGTCACAATCAACAATGAAACAATGTACCAGGTCGCAACTGATGAGTATTTAAAAGCTAGTGATTCGAGTTTAAATGGTCAGACTCAATCAAGTAAATTAGTTGGAACAACCACAACTCAATTGAATTTATACAACAGTAAAGACGGTGCCATGTCCAGTCGTGCTTTAGCCAAAGGTTCAGGTTGGATCGTTGGTAAATACATCGTCAACAAAGATGGTCAATTATTTGCCCAAGTTTCAACCAACGAATACGCTGATGCTACAAAGATGTCATTTAACATGGCTTTACCAGAACCAACCTATGTAGCAGATTTTGGTAATAGTAGTAATTTCAACGTTCACGATGCTTCTAAGGACGAAAATTTCAATAGCGAAAATACTAACAATAACACCAATACCAATACCAATACCAACACCAACACATCAACAGATGACTCATTAGCCACGGGTACTATCATCAACGGTGATGCTCCAATGTACTTCACACAAACTAAAGGTGACGTTCAAAAGTATCGTGTTCTAAAGAATGGTAGTAAGTGGCAAGTTGATCGAGCTATTAAAGATGTCGATGGGAATGTTTATTATGAAGTTGCTCTCGGTGACTTTATCAGTGCTGATCATATGACTGTTAATAAATCAGTTGATACTATGACAATTGATTCTAAGTTTTCTGGATACTTAGGTGCCAAAGATGATACGACTGACACATCAACCGATACTAATCAAACACCAGAGACTACTACTCCAACTAATGATGTTGCTAGTATCCAAGCTGCCTTGTTAGATTCTATCAACAAAGAACGTGCTACTAAGGGAATCGCTCCTTTGACACAAACTGCTGCTTTGACTGATACAGCCCAAGTTCGTGCTAAAGAAATTTCAACTAAGTTTGATCATCAAAGACCAGACGGAACCATGTGCTATACAGCTTTCCCATCTAATGGTGGTTATGAAGCAGAAAATATTGCTATGGGTTATACGGGAACACCTGAACAAATGGCTGAAAGTTTGATGCAATCATTTAGAGAAGAAACGGGTGAGTACAATCACTACACTAATTTAATGGACTTCCACATGACTCATGTTGGTCTGGGAGTTTATAACTCGAACGGTACTTACTATTTGGCTGAAGATTTCATGAGCTAATATAAAATTATTGATAAGTCTCGATTGTTGAGGCTTATTTTTTTAGAAAGAATAAGGTTTAGCAATCCCTCGACTCTCATAGTCGGTGGCATACATATCATAAATGCAGTTACACATTTCCCAACTTTCTTTCAAATACCATTCAGGTCTGATGACATTTTCCTCTAATTTAACTTTAGTAGGACGGATAATGTCGTAATCCTTATCACTTCTTCGATAACCTTTGGTATATTCAGCTACTCGACCGTTAAAACTTATTTTATCTCCGACATGCAATAAACCTAATTGCTTGAAACCCTTGGTTAAATTGAACCATAAATGATCAGTCATAAATATTTCGGTGTTTTCACTAATTAATTTAATATTGAGTAATAAGATTGTTGGTACGGCATGCTTCTTATAATAATCAGTATATTTAAAATCATATTTTTTGAATTCCCCATAAAAACGGAATCTTTGTTCATTGCCTAATTTTTGTAAAGTGGTTCGCTTTTTTTGCTTCATAGTATTTTCCTATTAATATTTGATTAATAATAAATTACGATGAAAAAAGCTATCTTCAGATTGTGCGTGCGGGAAATGTTTTTTAAGCTACTCAAATGTAATAAAATAAAACTAACTAAACATTTGTGAGGGATAACAATGGATATGGATGGAGAAGATCAACTACTAAAGTCGGATATTATTGACAAGCACGTCCGACAAAATCTCAATCTTAGCTGGTTGAATTTTGCGGTGTTATTTTGTGCGACAATAATTGCTTGTGTTGGCTTGAATATGAATTCGGTGGCGGTAATTATTGGTGCCATGCTGATATCGCCAATTATGGACCCTATCATCGGAATGGGTTATGGTGTCGGGATTCGTGATACGAAACTATTGAGAAAAGCCGTCATGGTTTATTTGATTGAAATGATTGTCGGGTTGATTGCGGCAACGATTTATTTTTCACTTTCGCCGATTAAAGATGCCAGTGAACAAATCATTGCCAGAACTCAGCCGGCCATTTGGGACGTGTTAGTAGCGTTCTTCGGTGGTGTCGCCGGCATTATCGGTTCAGCCAAAAAAGACCCCGGAAATATTTTACCCGGAGTTGCGATTGCGACAGCTTTGATCCCACCTTTGTCAACTGTAGGATATGGACTAAGTCAGTTTAAATGGTCAATAGTTTTCAGTGCTGGTTATTTGTTCTTAATCAACACATTCTTTATTGCTTTAGCCACGATGTTAGGAACGCTGATTTTTAACTTTAAACAACACCGTGCTAGTGGTATTCCTGTAAAGAATCAAGTACTGATCATCATTGCGGCGATTGTCATTACGATTCCAAGTTTGATTTCAGCTTCGACTTTGGTCAAACAAACCTACAATTAACGAGTTTTATCGATAATGAATTACCCGGTTTGTACGTGGTCAATAAGCAATTCGAGGATAAAAAAATCAAGTTGGTCGTTATCGGGGATGATTTGAACAAGTCAGAAATCAGTAGTCTGGATAATCGTTTGAGCGACTATCAATTGGGTGATTACAAATTACAATTTCAACAACTTTCGAAAGGTAATTATTTGAGTGTCAATGCCTTCAAGAAGTATGTCGACCAAGAGAAGAGCAGTACTACTCAAACGACAACAAGTAGTAGCGATAAGAATCTATTGAAATTAAAGAGTCAAATTACCAAAGAATATCCAGATATTGTAGAGAAAGTTTATATCGGTCAATTAGTCGAGAAAAATAAGAGCGACAAGGCTTTGATTTTGGTTAGATTAAAGGATGATACTCCTGACAATCAAACGACAGTTAAGAAATTTGTTAAGACGTCAGCTGATAAATTGAATATTGATTATTCGTTGCACTTTACTAAAGAATAAAATACGGAATGTAAAGAAATAATTATCGGATAATCCTTTGATTGGCTATATAATTATGTTTAAGAAAGCTGATTGGAGGATTGGGTTATGGCACGAAAAGTTATTCTATTTATTGCGGAAACTTTAGATGGATATATTGCGGAAGAAAATGGCAATATCGACTATTTGATTGATAATGATTTTACTTCAGGGGAAACGAAAGATCGTGAGTATGAAAAACTCGTCAAGCATGTCGATACAGTAGTTATGGGCCGCAAGACTTATGATCAAGTTGCCAACAAGCTATCTCCCAATAATTATCCGTACGATAGTTTTGAAAATTATATTATGACTAGACATCCCGGGGACGATGTTGGTAATATCCATTTTATTGATGAGGATGTTGAAGATTTAATTCGAGGACTGAAACAGGAATCATCGAAAAAGGATATTTGGATCGTCGGTGGCAGCAGCGTGATTGCTCCACTAGTTAATAGCGATTTAATTGACGTTTATCAAATTGGCATCGTTCCAATTGTCTTAGGCAAAGGCATTCCGTTGTTTTCCGATAAGACTAATTTTAAAGAATTCAACTTAGTAACAGCTAAAAAAGTAAATGGTATCGCATATTTAACATATGAAAAATAATAAAACCACTTAATTTTTGATATTTGAAAATTGAGTGGTTTTTTGTTGAATATAATTTTTATATATCATAGTGATATTTGTACATTATATTTATGATTTATTTTATTTATAAAGTTATAAATTGGATGCAACCATTTTCATAATAAGTGTTATTATCAAGGTATTAGAATGTTTCTAAGATTCGCTGTTATGCTAATTAGGCTATTTCATTCGGATTCCTCAAGTGAAGTAACTTTTTTAATTTTTATATATGTTATTGAGATTAATTAAAGTTTTTTGAAAAACGGAGGGGTTTTTCTATGAAGAAGAATGTTAAATATATTGGTAGTGCAATTGCAGTAGCTTTGTTAGCTGCTGGAGCTCCGGTTGTGATTCCAGAAATTATCCCCAGTAATATTGTGGCTGCCGCAACTTATAACCCCAATACTCTTTATGGTGATATACAAGGGGATTCAATAGTCAATTCTGATGATGATTTTACAAAGGCATATTTTACAACTTTTAAAAATCAATTTGAAAATCAGTATGTGTCTGATTATTCAGGACTTGTAAGTGTTTTAAAAGGGAAAAAAGATTATGTGCCTGGCGGTTCTGAAGCCGAATCAGGTCATATGTTTTCTTACTTAGATCCAGAAAATCCTGCAAAATTTAAAGATTTTCAGGATGATAAAAATATTGAATTGTTGAACAGCCAGTCTGGTAGGGCAGAATTTGATAATAATTTTTCAACGGAATATGATAGTAAATATTATTTTAGGGATATTTTAGTATCCATGGAAGTTGTGGATGGTAATGGTAATCCGGTTAAGCTTCAAAATTTGGATGATTATCAAACTGCAATAGGTAATTTTGAAGCTGGATCTATTCCGTTTCCATTGACTTTTCATGTAAGATTAACAACTGATAAGAATGAAACAAGATATACTCCAAATACATTAGATAGATTGGATCCAAGTTTAACAAGCTTTGAATTTAAATTATATCAAAGTCAATTCAATATTAATAAGAATGATGTTAAAGCAAGAGTTGGTACCTCAATTTCAGATTTTGACGGTACCGGCAATGATTTATCAATAGTTGATAAATCTACGGAAAATAGTAGCGATTCTAAAGAAAGAACACCTATTTTTGGTAAGAATCTGTTTAAAAATAGTTCAGATGCAATTTCTTATGCAGAAAGCTCAGATTTTAATCCTGATGCGACTGATCAAGGTGAAACAGGATTAATTTCTTCTGATGGAACGGTATCTGAACCAGGAGAATATTATCAAACAATTTCATATAAACTTGAGAATGGTACAAATGATGATGCCGCAATTTCTGCAATGTTAAGCGGTGAGAATGATCCTAATACAAATCAACCTGTACCAGTATATAAAACTACAATAAATGGTAATGAAACTACAGAGAATGAAGATTTTGTTATAAATAAGTCAAAAGGACTATTGACCCTTACTAGATTAGTTTCAGTTTCAGAAGATAATAGACCAGACGTCACTAAGAATATTTCGACTGCTAATGCAGATTTTAATAGTTCAGCAAAATCTGAAGAAGATTCAGAAAGAGAAAATAACACTAATACATTAAATGATAAGAATGGAAATTCATTAATAAATGATTCTGACGCCAATAAAGGAATTACCTTTGGTGATAATTATTATTCCGAAGATACTGATTCAAGTAAAGTTTTAAATAATGATAAAGATAGTTCAGTTAATGTAACTGATAGTGACGGAAACTTTATTCAATCAGGGAATTATCTTCGTACAATAACATTTCATTTAATTGCTGGTTCTGTTGATACTAATAAGTTTGGTACGGAAGAAAATAAAGATTATGTGTTGAATACTGATAATAATACAGTTACTTATATTCAAAAAGTTCATATAGGTGATCCTACACAAAAAATAGATGTAACTGTAGATATCCCTGATGTTAATGTTTATTATATGGATCCCGTCAATACTAATACTGATGAATTAAAAATTAGTACAAAGAGTGGAGATATAATTAGTAGTAATGTGGAAATAGGAACTTCTTATTATGGTAAGGCTGAAGATGCTTTGAAGGGATCCAATCCCAATTCACTAGTAGTTAAGAATGGATTATATACAAATAATGGAGATAGTTATAGAACGGTAACCTACACTTTGCCAAAAAATCCGAGTTTTTATAATCTTCCTGAATTAGAGAATGCTGTTGGATATAATAGCAATGGAAATAGTGTAACTTATGTGCAAAAGGTTACAGTTCACCGTCATGATGTTGATATTTATGTGGATTCTCTTAATGTACCTCTAGGTACAGATGTAAGTGATGAGTTAGTAACTAATGAAAACAATATTCCATATTCTGTTAAAGCCGACACTGAGGAAGAAGTAAAGTTGGGGGATTCACCAATGTCATTTACTATATATAGAAATGCTGATAAAACAATAAGCTATTTCAGAAGTATTTCTGATGCTTTAAATGCAGCCGAATTTAAAGTTGATAAAACTATCCCGGACGATGAAACAATTAATAAGATTAGAATTAATGACGATATTATAACGGACGGAAAATTTGTAAAGCCGGGAGCATATTATCGTATTCTACGCACAAGAGGAATGGTATTAGGTAATTTATTGCCTGTAGGATATCAATTAGTATCAAAAAATATTAAGGCTCACATAAATGGAACAGCCATTTATTATTATTATTATGCACAACCAGTAATAGTTTCTGAACCCAAAGAAACATCAGAAAATGTTAATGATCTGACCGTAATAGCTGGGACACCAAGTGATGGTGCTTCTATTGATGGAACAAAATTAAATGATTCTACAATTTATGATATAAAAGATGTCTCTGATTCGGATAATCCTAATTCAATTGTATCTAATGTAACAATTGGAGACTATTATGAATCAGAAAAAGATGCTTTAGAGGGTGATGAATCCAAGATTGCTGATACTACTAATGGATTGACTAAGAGCGCCTACTTCAGAACTATTACTTTCAAACTCAACGAAGGTGACGGATATAAATATAGTTTTCCAAATGCTGAAAAAATAGACGCAGAAAATGATGAAGTCACATATATTCAAAAAATCACTGTTGATCCAATTGCTGCTAAAGTAGATTCAGTAACTGTACCAGAGATTACGGTAAGGGATTCTATCAATAAGTTACCTGATAGTTCTAGTTATGTTTTGAAGACTGATACAGAAGTTATCCCTACAGAAGTTAAATCTGATACCGTATATGAAGATAGCAATTTAAATACTCCTGTTAAAAACGGTATTTTTGATAAAGCAAAAACTTATTACCGTGCTATAACATTTAAGCCAACGGATTTATCTGCTGAAAGCTATGAGTTTAATGACCCTAATATTACTAAAAATTCAGATGGTACTATTACTTATGTTCAACCGATTACGGTTAATAAAAATGATGGTAGTACGGTAAACTGGACGGACGATTCAAATAAGGGTAATAATATTCAAGATTTGAACGTAGATGTAACAGTTGGTGACAAGGACAGTGCTTTATCTAATACTGAAGATTATGATTTAACAGATACTAATCCAAACAGTTTAGTTGATAAAGAAAACAATAATGGTATTTCATTCTCTTCCGAATATTACAATGTAAATGTAGATGGAACTGCTGGTGAAAAATCAGATTATGCTTCTGGGTTCAAGATTATGAGACCAGGGACTTATTATCGTCAGGTTACATTTAGTTTATTAGCAGGTGTATCTGAATATTATGATTTTAGTAAATTACCAGGCTATGTAAGTTCGGATAAAAATTCGGTAACTGTTAATCAAAAAATCACCGCTAAAGTTTTAACTCCAAGAGATAATATTAAGGATGCTTCAACGACTACGGGAACCTCATCGACAGCTAAATCCGTTGAGAATCCAGCTGATATTACTTTAACGGGTAAAGATAAAGTATCCCTTATTAAATCAGATCCAACTTTTGATGGCTTTTATGATAAGGAAGGCAATAAGTTATCTGACGTTGTAGATAAGAATGGTAACTTTGCTAAAGCGGGAACTTACTATCAAAAAGTTACGATTCCATTAACGGATAATGCTGACTACGCTTATAATTTTGATTCATTGAATGGAACAGTAAATCATGATGCTGAAAATCCGACAGTTACCTTTATGCGTGCAATAACAGTTAACCAACATCATAGTAGTGGTGGTTCATCAACAAATACGGGTAATAATACTGGTACCGAAGACGAATGGACCTACTATCAAGATGCCGGTGTGGTAACAACTAAGACAACAGAGCCAACATATTCTTTGAACAATCACGCTAATGAGACGATTCAAAACCGTGCATTGTCTGAAGATTCTAGTTGGGTAACGGATCAATATCGTGTCAACAATCGTACCGGTGTCAAACAATATCGAGTTGCGACAGGTGAATGGATTGATGCTAATGATGTCTATTTCCGCGACAACGGCAATGATACCGAAGATGAGTGGACTTATTACAAAGACCCTGGTGTAGTTCTTACTAAAGAAACACAAGAGTATTATTCTTTGAATAACCACGCTAACGAAACGATTCAAAACCGTGCATTGTCTGAAGATTCTGGTTGGATAACTGATCAATATCGTGTCAACAATCGTACCGGTGTCAAACAATACCGAGTTGCGACTGGCGAATGGATCGATTCACATGATGTTATTTTCGTTAAGGATGTACAAATGATTGTGAATGTTGATGAAACAAAAGATTACTACAACCTTTATGACATTCAAAAAAACACTAACAGCAATCGTGCACTAGAAAAGAAGACCTCATGGCTCAGTGATAAAGTAGCAATCGATTACGATGATTCAACGTATTACCGTGTCGCTACAAATGAATGGTTCAAACAAGAAAATGGTGTTCATCTAGACACATCTGTTTGGTATAAAAATTAATTTTTAAGAATCATGCCTCAATGGTATGGTTCTTTTTTACACAAAAAAGCCGATAGAAATTTATCTATCAGCTTATTTTTACCAAATTTTAATCTTAAAAATCTCTTTCAAACCGGACAAAATCAACGTTGGTAAAGCAGGAACGAAGATTACTGCTAAATAGATCCAAACTGGCAAAGTAGCGGTTCCCATAACTAAATTGAAGAATGGCAAAATAGTTACCAAAATAGAAGTCACTCCAGCAAACAACACTGCTACAAGAAGACGGGGGTTGCTGAAAGGATTTCTTCTGAATAAAGTGTGAGAACTTCTAGCATCGAAGACGTGCCACAATTGACCGAAAACTAGTGTTAAGAAGGCAACTGTTTGAGCCTCGTCGCTGTTTAAGCCGAAGTTAGCAGCCCATAAGAAACCAAGATAGACCATAGCCCCCATGATGGTTCCTCGAATCAATACTCGAGACCAAGTGTGATTAGCTAAGACGGATTCATTAGGATCGCGGGGATTTTCTTTCATGATATCCGATTCGGCCACGTCGTATCCTAAAGCAAATGAAGGTAGGGCGTCACTGACCATGTTGACCCACAAGACCATTAAAGCAGTCAAAGTTGGTGTATCGGCAGGAACTTGCCCGACTGTTTGGCCGAATAAAAGTAAGCCTAACAATAAAGCCAAAACTTCAGCTACGTTAGTCGTTAATTCATGTCGCATGAAATTCTTGATATTAGCATAAATTGTTCGACCACTTTTGACTGATTTCTCAATCGTAGTGAATTTATCATCTAAAAGAATTAAGTCGGCTGAGTCTTTAGTAACTTCAGTACCGTTGATTCCCATAGCGATACCGATATCAGCTACTCGTAAAGCTGGTGCATCATTGACACCATCACCAGTCATGGCTACAACTTGGTGGTGTTTTTGAAGTTGTTTGATAATACGTTGTTTGTGTTCTGGAGAAACGCGAGCGTAAATGTTAGTCTGTGGAACTTTCTTGAACAGTTCATCATCAGACATTTTTTCGATTTCACTACCATTAATGACTGGTGCGTTTTTTGATTTGATGATGCCGAGGTCAAAAGCGATAGCACGGGCAGTATTGGCATGGTCTCCAGTAATCATCACGACTTCGATATTAGCATCGTGCAATTCTTTGACGGATTGTTTAACTTCAGGACGTGGAGGATCGATGATACCGGCCACTCCGACGATAGTTAAGTCAGTTTCTAATTCCTCAGTAGTACTAGCTAGAGCTTGCTTCTTCGACAGAGGTTTAACTCCAACGGCCAGAGTTCGTAAGGCTTGATGGGCAAAGGAATTCACGATTTCCATAAAATTATTTTGGGCATCGAGTCCAGCAACCTTTTCGCCATTCAAAATGATATCTTGGCTGTTTTTCAATAACACATCGGGGGCACCTTTAGTATAAAGTTGATAACCGTCGCTATTTTTAACAATCACACTCATCATTTTACGGTCGCTAGTAAAAGGCAGTGTCCGAACAATTTCACTATTTTCTAATAACTGATCTTTAGTGATACCAGCTTTTTGTCCTAAGACGTTCAAGGCAATTTCGGTTGGATTACCAAAAGGTTTGAATTCGCCGTCTTCTTCTTTAATCACGGCTTCGTTACAAAGAACTGCACCAGTCAAGAAAACTGAATTCTTAGGTTTAATACCGTCCGGATTAGTGATCTGTCCAGTTGGAGCGTAACCTAATCCGGAAACATCGAAGACGGCATTTCCATCGTAAAATTTCGTAGCAGTCATTTCATTTTGAGTTAAAGTCCCAGTTTTGTCGGAACAGATGTAGGAAGTACTACCGAGCGTTTCTACACTGTCGAGTGATTTGATGAGACCTTTATTCTTGGCCATTTTACTGGCACCGATAGTTAAAACAATTGATAAAACAGCAGGTAAAGCATCAGGAATAGATGCCACTGCTAGGGCAATTGAAGTTGATAATACTGAGGTAATAGAGTTGATACTCAATTCTCCAGCACGAATGATGCCGATGATAAAAGTTAAAATTACGATTCCACCAGAAACTTTCATCAAAGTTTTAGTTAATTTATTAATAGTATTTTGTAGTGGGGAAACTTTGTCATCGACCGATTCAATCAATTTGGCGATGTTACCTAATTCAGTGTTGGCGCCAATTCCCACGACGATCCCGACACCTTGACCATTGACAACTGTTGATCCGGAGTAACCCATATTGGAGCGGTCGCCGAGTTGAGCATCTTGATTAATGACGTCAGTACTTTTTTGAATGGCATCGGCTTCACCAGTCAGATGGGATTCGATAACTTGGAGCTCGTCAGTTTGGAGCCAACGAACATCAGCTTCAACGAAATCGCCCAATTGAACTTTTAATAAATCGCCGACGACAATTTCACTAGTCGAAATACTTTGCCATTCACCATCTCGAAAGACAGTCGCTGAACGGTCATTCATTTCTTTCAGGGCATCGAGACTTTTTTGAGCGCTGATTTCTTGCCAAAAGCCTAAAAAGGCATTGATGATGATTAAAATTAAAATTGCGATAGCTTCATATAGAGACTCAAAACCGTGTTGGGGATTAGGTTGGGTTTGAAAAGCATAGATGGAACTAGCAAACGATAAGATGACGGCACCTAACAAAACAATAACGATGGGTTCTTTAAAACTACGCAAAAAAATCTTCCAATAGGGGTCATTTTGCTTTTCGGGTAGCTTGTTTTCTCCATAGAGTTTTCGATTTTGTTGGACTTGGTCGTTGATTAAACCAGTGTTTTCATCAACTAGGAGTTTGTTTAACACTTCATCTTTAGTTTGTTGGTAAAACTTCTTCATAAATTCAGTCCTTTCAATTTTAGGCCGAAAAAAAGCGCAAACTTCAAGAAACTTCCTTACCCTCGGAAGTGTTATCTTGAAAGCTTGCGCTCAACCTAGTTATATTTATCTATAAGACAATTGTATCATTTATTTAAAAAACACGCCAATCAGGTGTTTGCTAGATAGCATCTTTAGAAATAAATTTGGTATTAGGATCTGTTCCCGTGAAGTTATAAAGTTGTTGGAAAGAACTCAATGTATCGTAATTCCAGTCAGCTTCAAAGGCAGCATCTTTGTTAGTAATTCCAAGACCAACATTTGGACCACTGTAAATCAAAGCAGCACGGTGACCGAAATGTCCGGATTGTCCTGGTGTGGAGTAGTTATTATCTTCATCGTACCAACTCTTGAGCATGAAGTAGGCAGCATCTTTGTCAGATTTAACACCAGCATATTTCATGTAGTCGAAGCCACCACCTTCGAGGTTTTCAGACATATCTCTGTCAGCTGTTGAGTGATCAAGGTTAAGACCATCTTGTTGTTGAGCACGTTGTGTAGCGTAGCTCATCAAGTCTTGAGATAGTTGGACTGGAGCTGTGCCGTTAGCCTTGTGAAGGGCATTTAGATAGGCAACGAAGTACTTGTTGATTTGACTTAGATTAGGTTGATAGTCAGAAGTATTTTGGTTGGAACTAGTGTTGTTATCGTTGTTAATGTCAACATTAGTTGAAGTGTTGTTATTATTATTTGTATTTGTATTGGTATCAGTGTTTGTATTCGTATTTGTGTTGCCTTGAGTATTGATACCAAAGTCAGCCACATAAGTAGCTTGAGGAACTGGCATGTTGAAAGCCATATTTAAACCGTCGGCGTATTCGTGTGTGGAAACTTGAGCAAAGTATTGGCCTAGTTTGTTGACGATGATTTTACCGACTAGCCATGAAGAACCGTTAGCTAAAACACGGTTGGACATTGAATTAGTATCATCACGATACAATTGAGCGTTACCACCAATGATCTTACCAGCTAATGATTTTTGAACTGTTGGAACGTTAACAGTGTATGAAGCATCCGCAGCGTTTAAGTATTCGTTTGTAGCTACTTGATAGTACATTTCATCATTGATATCGACGATTTTGCCGACAGCCCATGCTGAATTAGCTGCTAAAGCTCGATTGTGGATCAAGGCCCCGTTAGCAGTGTATAAATTAGCTATCTTGTTTGCTGAGACTGTGGCAACTCCGGCAGCCTCGGCATCTTTTTGAGACATTACCAAAGCTCCAGTAGTAGCCATTGCCAAGGCAGCAATGATTGTAGCTGATTTTCCAAATTTCATAAAAAAAATCCCCCTATAATTTTTTCCTAAGTATAGGATGATTTAATCATAGGTTGATTTTATAAATATTTCAATACGATTTTAGATAAAATAATTACGATAATCTTCGACGTAATCCTTGATATTTCTAGGTTTGTGTCCGAGGACCTTTTTTGCGGTATCGGTGACTTCTTTGGCGTTACCTAGTTGGGTAATTAAGTAGAGCATCACCATCACGTTGACAAAATCTTTTTTGAGGCCGCGTTTTAGCATTGTTTGGCGAAATTTTAATAGACTAGGTTTGCTATAAGTAATGTTAACTCCTAAAACTTGGGTCATAACTTGGGCAATTTCTTGGTAATTCAAGGTTTGAGGACCAGTGATATTGAGTTTTTGGAAGAGATATTTGTCGTCGAGCATTGTGATACCAGCAATTTCACCGATGTCACGAGTATCGATGAAACTTGTTCGAGAATTTCCGGCTGGAATGAAGAGGTCATGGTTATTTTTGATGTCAAATAGATGAGTCGTGTCGAGATTTTGCATGAAGAAACTTGGACGAATGAATGTGTAAGGAATATTTAGTTTGAGAATCATCTGCTCAATTTGATGGTGCGGTGTCATAGGATTTTTCTCAACACCTAATAGTGAAACGAAGACGATTTGATCGATAGCTTGGCTTTGAACATAACGCAAGAATGGCAACATGTCTTGTTTAGGATGTCCCAATTGTGGTGGACGTACGAAGAAAACCTTTGATACACCGTCAAAAGCATCAGCAAATGTAGTGCTGTCCAAAAAATCAAACTTCTTAACTACAACATTTTTCATACCTTGGAATTTTTCTTGAGCCTTGTCAGGATTGTGTGATCCAGCTACGATTTGAATATTTGCTTGTTTGTTTAAGAACTCTATCAATGGAAAACCGATATTTCCAGTTCCCCCGATGATTAAAAATTTTTCCATTATCCCACCTCAATACAATTATTTTTATCTCTATCATATATCTTTTAGTATTAGAATAATCAAAAGGAGTTGGAAAAATGAAAGTAGAAATTAAACGGGATGGATTAACTTTACGAGGGGATTTCGTTAAACCACAAACAGATAAATTTAATTTGGTTATTTTGATGCATGGCTTTACTTCTAATCGGGGGATGGAACCTAGTCAACTATTGTATCAACTATCTCAACGCTTTGTGGCCGAGGGATTAGCGACATTACGTTTTGATTTCAATGGTCATGGCGAAAGTGACGGACGCTTTCAAGATATGACAGTCTTGAATGAAATTTCTGACAGTAAAGCTATTTTGGATTATGCTCGCAGCCTTGAAGGTGTCGAAAATATTTACTTGTTGGGCCATTCTCAAGGTGGAGTTGTGGCTAGTATGTTGGCTGGTTACTATCCTGAAAAAATTGCTAAGTTAGCTTTGTTGGCTCCAGCCGCAACTTTAAAAGATGATGCTCTAAAAGGTGACACTCAAGGCTATACTTATGATCCAAAAAGTATTCCTGATACTTTACCTATCAAAAAGGGTTTGATATTGGGTGGTTTTTACTTACGAACAGCTCAAACTTTGCCGATTTATGAAATTGCCAGTCAATATCACGGACCAGTCTGTTTAGTTCATGGTTTGAAGGACACTGTAGTAAATAATATTGCTTCAAAGCGTTACGATGACTGTTATACCAATGATAAATTGCATTTGTTAGATGATGCAGATCACGGATTTGAAATTAATAACTCTCGTCAAGAAGCTTTGGATATTGCGACAAAATTCATGTTGGATTAAAAAAATAAGCCTTGTTAGAATGTAGTATTTTCTACAATCTAGCAAGGTTTTTTTAGTCTTTAATTTTCAAAATATCATCTACGGGCACACGTTTTGAGCGATAAGTATTGATGATTGAATCTTGTGCGTAGCCAATTGCGATACCGACAACCAAAGTTTCATCATCAGGAATATCGGTAAATTTTCTAACGACATCAGGGAAACGAACGCTAGTGTAATTAGGAATCGTGTCGAGGCCTTTGTCTTGAGCGGATAACATCAAAGTTTGGCTGAAAGCTCCAGCATCGAAAATTGACCATTTTGATGAATTTTTCGGAATCGTAATGAAAAGCATAGCCGGAGCGCTGTATAAGTGAGAACTAGCAAAACTCATTTTCTCGTGAGCTTGATCAAAGTCGTCAAAGTGGTGCACTATTTCGTGACGCCATTGTTTCATATTAGTTTGAGCGGCTTTACTCCAATCTTCTCGGTGCATGACGGGGAAATCAGGATATCCCTTTTGAGAGTCTTTGTCTAAATAAGCTTGCTTAATATTTTCCAAAGTTTTACCAGTAGCAGCGTAGACTTTCCAAGGTTGGGAGTTGACCCATGAAGGAGCTTTTTGAGCTTCTTGAACAATTTCTTTGATTAAATCAATTTTGACCGGTGTGTCTTTGAAATCACGGACAGAATGACGATTGTTGAGTACTTTTTTAAAATCCATATTAAACTTCCTTTTTAGCGATATTTTTGCGTAATGTTTCTAAGAATAGTTTACCAACAGTTGGTAAGTTACGGCTTTTGTTCCAAATAATTGTATTAGGTTCGGTTAATTGTGGTTTCAACGGACGAAAAACTAGTCCATCGATTGAAGTCGTGTCGGTTAATTTGTCGTAAGTCAGTGCCATACAAGCACCAGTTTTGACTAATAAAGCAGCGTTGAAGATCAAATTATAAGTTCCGACAAAGTTGAACTGCTCAATCAAGCCGTTACTCCAATCTTGGAAAGTTTTTTTACCTTGGACTTGGCGAGATACTTTCATGACTGGCTAGTGGTTCATCTCGTTTCATAATAATTCCCCAACGGTCTTCGGCAGGTAATTGTAAAGTATTGTAATTATCGAGTTGACGGTGTCCCATGATGATACCAAATTCTAAGATACCACTACTCAAATCGGCTTGAATCGTTTCAGCGTCGCCACTTCTAAAGTTAATGTGAACTTCAGGATACTTGTGCATGATATCTTTGATAGTTTCCATGACACAATTTAGCGCCATACTTTCACCAGCACCGATATCAAGTGTGCCACTGACGACATCTTGTTTTTGAAGATTATAGGTGGTCTTATTTACTAACGCCAAAATTTCTTGAGCTCGTTCGAACAAGTAATATCCATCAGGCGTCAATTGCAGTTGCCTTTTGCCACGGATGAAGAGCTTGGTTCCCAGTCTTGTTTCTAATTCGTTGATCTGTCTGGACAAAGCCGGTTGAGAAACGTGCAACATTCGAGCAGCTTTTGACATATTTTGTTCTTGAGCAATCTTGATAAAGTATCTCAAAACTCTAATATCCATTGTCACACCTCTATTATAATTAAATGTTATAGATAACCATTATTAATGAGTATTTAACATTATAATAATCAGTTCGTATAATAAATTCAACCGTTAAGAGAAACGAGGTATTTTGTTGAAATCACAAATGAATCTAGGTACAAAAGCCTATGAACAGATTGAAAAGATTGTTCCGATTAATCAGAAATTAGTCCAAGAACTAAATACTGGTGTTCACAGTGGTGATGAAGTTCGTCAAACTGTTAGCCAAATCATTAATGAAAAAATAGACCCATCGACTGAAATTAGATTACCATTTTGGACTGATTTTGGTCGCAACTTACACATTGGAAAAAATGTTTTTATCAATTCAGGTTCGATGTTCACTGATATGGGTGGCATTTACTTGGGAGACAACGTCTTGATTGGACCTAATGTCACGATTGCTTCAGTCAATCATCGCATTGATCCTGAGCAGAGACGTCATTTGGATTTAAAGTCAGTTTACATTCACGACAACGCTTGGATTGGCAGTAATGTCACAGTTATACCAGGTGTCGTTATTGGTGAAAATTCTATCGTTGGTGCTGGGGCAGTGGTCACTAAAAATGTTCCCGCTAATACCATCGTCGGTGGTGTACCGGCACAAATTATTAGAACTATTAAAGGAGAAAATTAATGAGTTTACAAAATAAAGTAGTAGTAATTATGGGTGCTTCAAGTGGAATTGGTGCTGCCACAGCTAAATTGTTAGCTTCAAAAGGTGCTAAGGTTACAATCGCAGCTAGAAGAATGAATCGTTTGGAAGAAATCAAACAAGCAAATCCTGATAGTGATATTTTGGCAGTTGAAGCTGATGTTACTAAGGCTGAAGAAGTTCAAAATGTCGTCGATCAAACTGTTGCTAAATTTGGACGTGTCGATGCTCTTTACAACAATGCTGGAATCATGCCGGTAAATAACTTAGACCAAATTGCACAAGATGAATGGCAAAACATGCTCGATATTAATGTTAAAGGTGTTCTCAATGGAATCGCAGCTGCTTTACCAGTTATGAAAAAGCAAAAGAGTGGTCATATCATTACAACATCTTCAGTTTTAGGTTATGAAGTATTGCCAGGTTACGCTGCTTATTCAGGAACTAAGTATGCTGTTCGAGCAATCATGGAAGGACTTCGCCAAGAAGAACATCAAAATAATATCAAGACTACTATTATTGCTCCAGGATCTGTTAAGACAGAATTGTATAAGTCTGTTAATAATGGGGCGGTTCATGACGGTTTGGAAAAAGTTATGCAAGCTTCAGGAACACAAATGACATCATTAGATCCAGAAGAAATTGCTCAAGCGGTAGCTTTTGTCATTGATACACCAAAGAATATGGCTGTTAATGAAATGGTAATTCGTCCTACAGGACAAGAAGTTTAATAAAAATATATAATACAAATGATACAAAGAGGAGAAATTTTATGTCAATTTTTGATGAAACATTCACAATGAACAATGGAGTTAAGATTCCAAAACTAGCTTTAGGAGTTTGGGAAATTCCTGATGATAAGGTAGCTGACGCCGTTAAATCTGCTGTTGAAATCGGTTATCGTCACATCGATACTGCTCAAGCTTATGGCAATGAACGTGGTGTTGGTGAAGGTGTTAAAAACGCTGGGATTTCACGTGATAAGTTATTCGTTAATTCTAAAGTTGCGGCTGAAATTAAGAACTATGATGAAGCTAAGAAGTCTATCGATGAAACTTTGGAAAAGATGGGCTTGGATTATTTGGATATGATGATTATCCACAATCCTCAACCTTGGAAAGAAGTAAATCAAGGCAATGACCGTCACTTTGAGGGAAATTTGGAAACTTGGCGTGCTATGGAAGATGCTGTTAAAGCTGGTAAATTAAAGACTATCGGTGTTTCTAGCTTCCAAAAAGAAGACTTGGACAATTTGATCAAGAATTCTGACACTAAACCCGCTGTTAACCAAGTCCAAATTCATATCGGTGATACACCAAGTGATTTGATTAAGTATTCTCAAGATAACGGTATTGTTGTTGAAGCCTTCTCACCAATTGCTCACGGTGCTGCTATGAATGATGAAACAATCAAACAAATGGCTGCCAAATACAATGTTTCTGTTCCACAATTGTGCATTCGCTATGATTGGCAATTAAATGTTGTCGTTCTACCAAAGACAGCTAACCCAGATCACATGAAGTCAAATGCTGATATCGACTTTGAAATTTCAGCTGAAGATATGAAGACTTTGGCAAAGATTGACCAAATGAACTATGGAGATGCCAGTGCTTATCCAGTATTCGGTGGTAAAATCTAGAGCAACGTGTTATCTTTAAGATAATAAAAATTCAGGAGAAATGCTTGATGATTGTATCTAAGTAAGGATTATAAAATTTGAACAAAGAAAAATAGCTTTCTTTGTTGTACCCAAATTGCCTTACAGATATTATCAAAGTATTTTGATAAAAGTCCTTAAGTGCAGTTTGTCGACTGCACTTTTTTTGTATTCTGAGAGGCGATTTACTAATTAAAAAGGAATATAAAAAATTGACTAAACAAATTAAATTAAGACTAGAAACAAAATCAGATTATAAGAAAACAGAAATCATGTTGCACAACGCTTTTTGGAATGAATTTCAACCAGGCTGTGTCGAACATTATTTGATGAATAAAATTAGAAAACATCCTCGTTTTGTATCGGAATTGGACACGGTCGCAGTAGTAGATGATGAAATTGTCGGTTGTGCCGCCTTTTTGGAAGATAAAATCCAAGGTGACGATGGCAAAACACATTCTATTTTGTGCTTGGGACCTTTGGCAGTGGCACCGGAGTATCAACAAAATGGCCTCGGTGGACGATTGATTGAGCATTCGAAAAAACTAGCTTTGGAATTAGGTTACAACGGGATTATTTTGTACGGAGATCCTAATTATTATAGTAGAAAAGGATTTGAACCAGCTAAGAATTACAATATTAGAATGGCTAACGACAAATTTGCGACAGTTCTACAAGTTGTTCCATTGTATCAAGATGCTTTAAAAGATTGTGCGGGTAGATACGTTGAAGATAAAGTTTATGGTGTGAACCAAGCCGAAGTGGATGCCTTTGATGCACAATTTCCTTTCAAAGAAAAAGTGACTAATAATGCTTCACAATTACATTTTCAGAAGTTGATTGAGTCGCAGGATGTGGAATTGGGATAGTATTTTGAGAGTTTAAAAATGATTCAATTAAATATATCGTAATTTAGTTATGAAGACTAAATGTGATAGGTTTAAAGATGAAAATTATTTTTAAGAACCGGAAACTAGAAAATGAGTGTTTGAATCCAAAAATTACAACGCGAAGATATGGTGTCAAAATGTCTTTAAAAATTAAGCAAAGAATTGTTGAAATTAGAGCAGCGGATACGGTAGAGCAATTAGTTGAATTTTCTATTGGAAGATGTCATCCTTTGCATGGAAGCAGAATGGGAGAATACGCAGTTGATTTAGTACATCCATTCAGAATGGTTTTTACAAAAGTTAATGGTGTGAGTAAGACTGTATGTATCATAGAAATAGTAGATTATCATTAGTCGGAGGTATCAGGATGTTTTCATATGGGAAAGACACAATTGCCGTAGCACCGGGGGCGACAATTTACGAACAAATAGTAGACCGAAAAATCACAATTAGTGACTTTTCTCAAAAAATAGGTATGAACAAAAAAGATACCGAGCAACTATTTACTGGGAAAATAGAAATTACGCCTGAGATTGCAAACAAATTGACCAAAATTTTAGGTATACCAACTACTTTTTGGCTTAATATGGAAGCCCAATATCGTGATGATCTTAAACAAATCAAATTAGAACAAAAAGATAGTGGATGTAATTTTTCTAAAATAGAGAATTAAACGGGAAGAGATGGAATTTTTAAGTTAAATTTCATCTCTTTTTGATATCTTTCGGTATCCTATCACTAGGAGAAAAAATATGAAAAAAAGACATTTATCAGATATAACATCAGATTTTTTAAAAAGTGAAGAATATTTTAGATTGAGTAGTCAATCCAAAGAAAATGCTCGAGCTTTAGTGAAGGGTATTGGAGATACAGCAGAATATACTGGCCATGGAGATTATACGAAATGGGATGCTGATTTTATTGCTCCTTTTACGTTGGGATTGATAAAGAATTTAAGTGATGAAACTCAATATTCTTTAGAATGGTTCAATATGACTTATGAGATTTTAAAAGCAGTTTTGAAATTTTTGGCCAGAACTAAACAGGTGAAAATATCAGCTGTTAAGATGGATAATTTACTTCAACTTATTGAATCACAAACTCTGTTTGAAGAAACCGATGGATTTATCTTAGAGCCAGAATATCAAGATCCATATTTACCACAATGGACACCTCACGTGGCAGATGACATTTCTACTTATGTTTCACAATGGTTGAAACTTTATGAAGAAAGCTCAGCTTGGAATAAACGTCCTAAAGGTGTAGATAAAGGCATGATAGAAATTTTAATGAAGTTGATGGCGGAGAGTGCCTATAATGTTTACCGGAAAACTCCCAAAACTTGGACCAAATTTGTTATTTGTGAGGTAATGAGAAATCAATTTGTAGAGAAGTTAGATTTGAGTGTTGATGAGTATAAATTGATTGTTCCCGCGATGTCTTCAATGTTAGATTATCTTGGTGAAAGAGCATTACTTAATTCTAAAAAGGTTGAAAGTTATAAAAGATATTTAGCAGCTGGTGAAGCTGACATGTTGGAAGCCGCTAAGGACCCGGGAAATTATGGTGCTAGCAAATTGGTTTATCAAGAAATGCAGCGTCGTGGCCTTGATATTGACAATAGGGCTGAAGTTGAAAAATTCATTCAAGAAGTAAATGATAATGGCGGCATTGACAGCCTTTTGCCAAAAGAGATAGTTGATAAGCATAACTTTACTGAAGAAGAAATGCGTTTTGTTTTGAATCATCCGGAACATCTGGATAGTATCATTGATAGGTTTTCAGTTGGTTTAGAAGAAATTGCAGATGAGCATATTAGTGTACACAACAATCATCGTTGGAGCAGAAAGCAATTTGAACGAATTGAGCGTAATGGTATAAAAGATGGCATAAAATTATGGCTTGATAAGGATAAATATAAATTACCTAAATATATGAAAGCTATTGATGCTATGGCATACGTCGTTTCACTAGAAACAAGAATATATGCAAGAACTTTAGAAATACCGAAAAATTGGTCGATAGAAACTTGGCAAATGATTGCTGGTTCCTTTGATTCTGGAATGGTAAAAGAAAAAACTATCGTAAGAGCGCTAGTTCAATTTAAAGCAGATGAAAGAGTTATTGATCAAATATTAGCAAATCAGATTTTGAATCTTTTTGCTGAAAAGTAGTATACAGTGAATGCATACTACTATGTTATTTTAGTAATTTTTTAATCATGAATTACGTCTTATACTAGTCACAACGAATAAACAAGAAGAGGTAATTACATGACAAATATTCCTACATTCAAATTAAATGACGGTACAGAAATTCCATCATTTGGTTTCGGTGTTTTCCAAATTCCTGCAGACGGAACTACTTATAAGGCAGTCAGCGATGCTTTGAAACTTGGTTATCGTCACATTGATACAGCAGTCGCTTACTTCAATGAACAAGAAGTCGGCAAAGCTATCAAAGACAGCGGCATCCCTCGTGACCAAATTTGGGTAACTTCCAAAATGTGGCTCCAAGATTATGCCTATGAAGATGCTAAAAAGGCGATTGATCTTTCACTTAAAAAATTAGGCTTAGACTATATTGATTTATATTTGATTCACCAACCATATGGCAAAGTTGATGAAGCTTGGAAGGCTATGGAAGAAGCTAAAGAAGCCGGCAAAATTCGTTCAATCGGTGTTTCCAACATGACTCCTAAGATTTGGAATGAATTTGTTCCTAAATTTGCGACATGCCTAGTGTTAACCAAGTTGAATTTGACCCATACTTCCAACAAAAGGAACTACGCCAAATTATGGCAAAAGCACACGTGACTCTAGAAGCATGGGGTCCACTTGGTCAAGGTAGTAAGGAATTGTTCAGCGAACCATTGTTGAATGACCTAGCTAAGAAATATGGTAAGGATGTTGGACAAATTATCCTACGTTTTGAACATCAAGAAGGTGTGATCGTCTTTCCTAAGTCAGTTCACGAAGCAAGAATTAAATCTAACAAGGATATCTTTGATTTTGAATTAACTTCAGATGAAATGGATGCAATCAGAGCCTTAGACCGTAATGGTAAAGGTATGCACAATCCTGATGCACCCGGTGTTGAAGATATGTTGTTGAATGCTTTTGATGTCCACGCTAATGATTAGTAATAGATAAGAAGAGAGCTCTCAGATTTTTATGTCTGGGAGCTCTTATTTTGTATAAAAAAATTGAATGTACATGAGATACGTGTATAATAAAAATAATTAAAAATGTAGGAGATGTGTATGGATAAAATTACAACACCTAAAATTAGTGAAATCCTGAAAGAGGAATTTATGAATCCTTTGAATCTTTCTGCATATGCACTGGCCAAGAATATTAATGTACCGACTTCTAGAATACAAGACATCCTTCATGACCGGAGACAAATAACCGTTGATACTTCCATTAGATTAGGAAGATTTTTTGGAGTATCTGATAAATACTTTTTAAATTTACAAAATGATATTGATTTGCGAAATGCTGAAGAAACTAAGGGTGATGATTATCGTCAAATCAAGCAGTTTCGAATCAATTAGCAAATGTGTTATATTATGAATGTAAATTAGTTCAAACATAGACGTAGAAAGAGAGCAAACTTGTGGCATATGAAATAGTTTTCTATGAAGATGAAAATGGTTTCAGTGAAATAGATGATTATCTACGGCAATTAGATAAGAGTAATCAGAAAAATGATAAAATTCTGTTGAGAAAAATTATTCATCAAATGAATATGTTGGAATTACTTGGAAATCAATTAAAAGAACCACAATCCAAATTCTTAAAGGGATATAGATATCCAATTATGGAACTGCGTCCGATGCCAGAACGTATATTTTACGCTATTTGGAATGGAAATAAGTTTGTTTTACTACATCATTACACTAAAAAACAGAATAAGACTAGTACTAAAGAGATAGAAAAAGCATTAAGAAAACTTGATGATTGGTATAATCGGAAAGGAAGATAATATGACCACATGGAAAAAATTCAAGAAATCAATCACCTCTATTCCAGAAGATGAAATGACAATTATAGATACCTTAAGCTATTTGCAATCAGAGAGAATTAGAAGAGGTATAAGTCAAAAATATTTAGCAGAAAAAATTGGCATGAAACAGCCACAATTAGCAAAAATTGAAAGGATGGAATCAGTTCCCTCACTAACAACTTTAAATCGATATGCACATGGACTAGGCTTAGAAATAAGAATGCAAATCATCCCAGAATCTAAATTAACAAGTAACTAAAAGAGCCGTGCAGTTGAAAATGCAAGGCTCTTTTATATTCATAATAAAATGTAATAGGACATAAGTATTTAACATGAAAGTCATTTCCGCTTAAAATAAATCTAATCTAAAACATAGAATGTCACAATTTCAAAAGACTAGCTTAAATATTTACTCCAAGAAGCAGACATTGTCTTAAGAACAGGTGCAACTTGCCTTTTGTTGGTTTTTAAATAAGCAGCGTAAAAATCCATTTTACTAGCTTCATCGCTGATAGGAACGTTGATTTGGTCGTGGTCGGAGAAAGTATCATCGGGATCAATTTTAGAAATATTAGTTGTGAAGTAAGGGAAATCGGAATACTTAGTAATTTCAGAAAAAGCCTCACGTTGTTCTTGATAAAGAAACTTAGCATCAGGAATCTTGCCTTCAGCGACTTTTTTCCAAACACCAATATCTGATAGGACGATGAAACTCAAACCTTTCAAATCATCAAATGAAACTGATTTCTTATTAGCTAAGAGTGTGAACTGGTTAAGGTTGACGGATAAACGTTCAGTTCCAATGTATAATGATTCAATTTCGTCAGTCATGAGTTCTTGATTAGTCAAAATGAATGAGTGGTCGTGATTCAAAAGCTTTCCGGAAACATCCTTTGTATCCATTAACTTGTGATCTAAGTCGAGATTGGCATCAGCTAGTTTGGATGATTGTAACTTTTTCAATAAAATCAAAGGACCAGGAGCAACTGAACCGACCTTGATATTTTTGTGATTGTAATCATATTTTTGAACTGTTTCGATTAATTGGTTATTTCGATCGATGACCTTTTGAGCTTCTTTAGCAGCCAATTCACCAGTTTTGGTCAAAGTAATTCGATTAGGTTGCCGATCAAAGATTTGTACGCCTAGTTCATCTTCTAATTTTTGCATCCCTCGAGTAACTGTCGGTTGAGTCACCAATAAGTGTTGAGCTGTAGCAGCTAGAGTACCGTATTTTTTTAAAGCAACGAGTTCTTCTAATAAGTAGTTATCTATCATTTTGCACCTCACAGTATACATTGAACGTATGGTAGCATATCAAACAAGTAATTTTCAAATGATAACCATGATTATAAAATGTAGTCATCAGCTAAAAGAAGAGGTAGTAAAATGCAAAACGTTAAATTAAACAATGAAATGGAAATGCCCCAATTAGGTTTTGGAGTTTTCCAAATAACTGACTTGGAACAATGTAAACAAGCAGTTTTAACAGCTATCAAAAATGGTTATCGTTTGATTGATACAGCCGCTGCTTATCAAAATGAAACCGCCGTTGGGGAAGCTATCAAAGAATCTGGCGTTAATCGTGAAGACTTATTCATCACTTCAAAATTGTGGGTTTCAGACTTCACTTATGACCGTGCCAAAAAGGGAATCGATACTTCTTTAAAAAATCTTGGCTTAGATTACCTTGATATGTATTTATTACATCAACCATATGGCGATACTGTTGGTGCATGGAGAGCTTTGGAAGAGGCCCAAAAAGAAGGTAAGATTCGTGCTATCGGGGTTTCAAACTTCTATGCCGATCAATTGAAGGATTTGGAATTGACAACTAGCATCAAACCAGTCGTTAACCAAATCGAAGTCAATCCTTGGTATCAACAACCTTCAGAAGTAGATTTCGCCAACCGAGAAGATATCCGCGTTGAAGCTTGGGCACCATTTGCTGAAGGAAAACATGATATTTTTACTAACGAAACGATTGCTAGAATTGCCAAGAAATACAATAAGACTAATGGTCAAGTAATCCTTAGATGGCTCTTGCAACGTGGTATCGTGGTCATTCCTAAGTCAGTTCACGAAGCTAGAATTAAAGAAAACATCGATGTCTTTGATTTTGAATTGAGTGCTGACGATATAAAAGTTATGAGTAGTTTGGACAAAAACGAAAGTCAATTCTTCGATCACCGTGATCCGGTTACGATTGAACAAATCTTTGGTTCAAGTTTAGCTAAATTGAAGTAATTAAAAATCCTGCTAGAAATTAATCTAGTAGGATTTTTTGAGTTAAATTAAAGTTTTGATTTGGTTGCGTAATTTATTTTGACTAGTAATTAACCATAAGTCATCGGGATATTGCGACATGATGTCGTCACAGAATTTCACTGGATCGTCTCCGATGATATTTTTAACAGGTACCTGCTCTTCAGCATTTTCTTGGAATATTTCGAGCATTTCTTGTTGTACTTTCAAAAAGCCATCACCCTTGGCAAAGTTCCACATATATTTTTCAAGTGCTTCAAAAGTTTCTTTGTAAGGGGAGGGTAGTTCAGCAGCTTGTTTCTTAAAAGCTTTATATTCTTTTTTGTCGCCGATAATCTTTTTAAAAAAATTTTCCATGTTAGTTAGTTCTCCTTTAATTGTTCCATTTTCTCAGCTAGGAAAGCCCATTTTTCCCAGAATGTTTTTAGATATTTTTCGCCATCAGTAGTTAGACGATAGAATTTTCTAGGTGGACCGACTTCTGATTTACGTTTTTCACTAGTGATGTAGCCATTTTTTTGAAGCCGTAAGAGGACAGTATAGACGGTTCCTTCAACGATGTCTTCAAATCCTAGGTCGATCAAGTAGCTGGTGATTTCGTATCCGTAGGTTTCGCCTTTACTGATGTGTTGCAAGACGATACCTTCGAGTGAACCTTTGAGTAATTCGGTAAAACCTTTCATTTTGTTACCTCGTTTTTATGGTACTTAGTGTTACTAAGTATATGTATATAGTAATACTAAGTAGTGAATAACACAAGCATATATAAATTATAAAAGTAAGTTATTTTAATAGAGATTTTGTTGATTGATATGCTAAATATTAATTAAAAATATTAAAAAGTTTTATAATAAAGCCAGTTTAATAACATGTGGTCGTTGGGGGATGAACTATATGAGGGCAAAAAAGCAATTTTTTTACATAGTATTAGGTATGAGTCTTTTTATAATATTTTTTTTGAAGACGGATGATGCTTCAGCTAGTCCTACGACATTACATCCATTTGATTCTAACCTTGTTCCTAGTGGTATAGCAGGAGATAAATTATTAGATCCATATGACCTAAAAACAACAACGGTCTTTCGTCCACTTACTTACGATGATGGAAATAATAAAGGTAATAACAATTTATTTATAAATAAAGATAAAAATTCTATCAGTCCAATTAACAATGGCTTTTCCAGTAGTCCCATAAATCATGGTGGCAGTTATATTAGTTTATGGGGTAAAAGTGCTAAAGCTGGTGTTTTATGGAGCAATGATGCCTATAAGATGGATTTGGATAAAGATCAGTATTTTTCTTTCTGGATTTGGGGAGGAGATACAGATACGACATCTAATTACTCTACGGGGGGTCTAACTTTTTCAATTCAAAATGATCCTCGTCAGCAAAATGCTTATTCATATGATAATGTTTCGGGAACTTTAAATAGTAATGATAGTATCAAATTGGCTCCTGATGAAACCTTTGGTATGTATGCTGCAGATGACAATGCGCCACATCTAGGTAATGTAGTACAAAATAGTTGGTCTTTAAACTTGGATAATCGGATTAATAGTAGTGGCCAAATCAATGATTCTTTTGACAAAGGTGTTTATCAAGGGGTTCCAACTACGGGTCAAATTTATATTTCTACTAGTTATCCCGGTGATAGCAGTAGTTATTTGCCAACCACTACTTCGATAGGAACTACTGCGTATACTTTAGCTCGTAATCAAGTTGATATTAGTAATATAAGTTATGCTAATGGAGTAGGAATGTGGCATCATTTAAGATTACTTTATCAAGCTCCTAAAGATGATGGCGATAAAGGTACTATGACATATTGGTTTAATGACATTTATGAAGATGGTAGTTCTAACACTAATTCTGGAACAGATTCAGTAGATACTCAGGCTAATCCTAGACGAATAGAACGTACGGTTTCAATCGATTTAAATAAATTGGATTTAACTAAAAATGCTGATGGCAAACGATTGGCTAGATGGGGTATTACTTATCGCGTTGATAGTAGCAAAGGCAGCAGTGATATGGTTATTGAAAATGCTTCTCCGGTTATGAATGTTTCTGTTGATCCAGAAGTAATTGATGTAACACAAGATAATCGAGTTCTGACTGAAGACAATGATTATGTCAACTCTGGTGATAAGTTGATTTTTAGAAATACTCTCAGTTATAACCGAGGAGTTACTGATTGGACTAATATTAGTGCGGTTGTCGGAGTACCTACTGGTACAAATTTAAATACAACTGATTATGGTTCAGTTACTTATGGCAAAACTAGTCCAACAACTGTTGCTATTAATAAACCGACAGTCTCCGACAATTATTTGCAATATAAATTAACAAAAGGAATCGCTGCTTCTGATACAGCAACCACCGCTTCAAAGGCAGTTGTAGATGTTAACATGACCGCTCAAGCAGCCGATAATACTGAAATTAAGGTCCCTGGTATCAGTAGTTATTTCAATGGTGATTATTATATTGGAAGAACGACATCTAAAAGTTTTATTATTCGAGGCAAACAAGTTAAAGATTTACAATTATCTTCTACTACGTCTGATCCAATCAAAGCTTTCCCTAGTGGCAATGTAGAGATTAACGGTTCTTTAAAATATAAAGATAAATCGACATTTGTTAATCCTGGGGCAGAGGTTTATCTATCGATCAATAATCAAACGGCTAAACAAATCAATGTTCCAATAAAAAATATTGGTGATACCGAGTTAGATATTTCGGATGCTATCTCTAAAGAATTGACCAGTGAATTACAAAATGATCAGTTAAATACGGGAAATAACACTTTAACAATTTATGCTAGGGATTCATTGGGAAATAAGTCAAATACCCTTACTTTTACGATTGATGTAGTAAATAAATCAGCCGTTTTGCAATTAAATACTGAAGGGTATTCTTTTAAAAATATTAATGCTTTTTATAAAGGATTAGTGGGCCGAAAAGGTGATTGGAAAGTTAATGTTAATTCGGTAAATACTAATTGGAATTTGACTGCTAGCGCCAGTTTGTTAACTCAAGAAAATAGTTTTGATAAGACAATTGATACATTTAATGGCAATATAGTATATAAATCAAATCAAAATATTGAAGCTATGGGTGAACCAATTGAAATTGCTCGATCGGATGGTGATTCTGAAACAGGAACAACCATTATTGGACAAAATTGGTTGCCAAGTGAAGGGATATTACTACAATCTAATGGAAAAACTAAACAAGGAGGAAAATATAAGGGAACGATTAATTGGGATTTAGTTCAAGGACCATAAAAAATTCTAAGTAAGGAATATCGTATAATCAATTTCGATTATGCGATTTTTCATTGCTCCAGTATTTCAATACCTAATATCTTCTTGTAAAAAAATTGATATATGTTGCTTAAATTCAATAGGAGGGGGAGGTATGAGCGTTTTGTCAGCATTATCTCAGCAAGTTCCTTATTATTGGGTGTAATTAAATATTAAGGCGTGTTTCTTGTATTCAAACAGAAGCATGCCTTTTTTATTATTAGTAAAAATTCAATTATCTTTTTTCTATTTGATACTAAATCAAGTTTTTTAATACTTTAATTATGTATAATTCCTTTTTACAAGCGACACTTTTTGAATGATGGCATTGGGCCAAAAAATGGCGTACTTGTTCAGAAAATTGTTATGATGATTTAATCATAAGTAAATTTATATTAATGTAAAAAGGAGGGTACGAAGATGGATGATTTGTTTTATACGCGATATTTAAATCATCTTAAATCGTATGTTCACCAACAACCTGAGAAAAAAGCACTGATTTTGTTGGGATATATTCAAAGAGATTTTTTACGCTATTATCGTCGGGGTATGTTGGTAGAAGGATTTGAATTTATCAAAAATAATATAGATAAAAATAAAGATTTAATAAGATCTTTGACCGCTGCACAAAAGACTTCACAAATGCACAGTTTTATCGATGATTTAGCTCACGAAGGGATTCAAAATCATGTGGAAATTTATCCTTTCTTAGAGTTACAACAAAGGTATCACAATCTCCTGCGTGATCAACCAGTAGACGATTACTTAGAATGGGTACAACGGGTCATTAATAGTTTTAGTTCTTTGATGAAAGTGGATAACCTATCTTTTTCTAGTAGACTGGAATCGACTTTGGATATTATTTATTATATTAATACGAATGTTTATCATAAGGTAACGGTAAAAGATGTCCTGATACATGCAAATCAATATTGCAACCCAGCAAAAGCACAACGAGATTTCAGGGATGAAATGCAGATGTCTATCAGTGAATTTATCGGCGTTCAAAAAATGCGAGCGGCACAAGAATTGTTGAGAAGTACGGATAGTACAGTTAAGAAGATTGCTGAGAAATTAAAATTCTATGATTTGAATGATTTCTCTAAGCAATTTAAAAGAAAAGTAGGGATGTCGCCTTTGGAATATCGGAAGACTATTTTTAGAAAAGTCTTACCAGATAATTAGAGTTGGAGGAAAAGGGAAATGTTAAATGCAGGTATCGTGTTTTTCGCGATTGGTGTAATTCTAGCGGGTATTGCGACTATCAGTTTCAAAATCAGAGCTATCGCTAATAAGAGAGCTTGGGGTGGAATTACCGTACCATTTGGAATTTTTGGTGCGATTGCACTTGTGATTGGTGTTATTTTGATTGTTATAACTAGAAATTAATAATGTTATATAAAAAAGGATTGAATCTGTACTAAGATTCAATCCTTTTTATCTAGTATTTTAATAAATTCTTGAAATGATTGTGTCATAATGTGGTCTTTTCGATAAGTAAAAGAAACTGGCAAAGTTGAAAAATCTTTGGGTAGTGGAATTTCTTTGATAGTTCCTTGATCCAAATAAGGTTGAACTACTTTTGTAGGCAATAAACTAATGCCCAATCCCGCACTGACACTGGCGACAATGGCGTTGAGATAATTAAACTCAATTGGATGATGAATCATGATTTGCTTAGAATCGAGATAACTTTCCAAAGTTTTACGATAGGCACAACCGACTGGAAATACTAACAGGGGCGCATTGTCGATATCCATTTCCGTATTTGGAGCGACTAATGATAATTGTTCATCCATTAAAGGAATAGTAGCGAGCTTATTTTCACTAACGCGGCCCCCAATGATAGCACCGTCTAATTCATAATTGAGAACCCTCTTGGCACTTAACAAAGTTGTCCCCGTGGCAATCGACAGTTCAACTTGCGGATTTTGTTGGTGAAATTTGGAAAGTATTTCTGGCAAAAAAGTTGAAGCGGCAGTCTGAAGGGTGCCAATTTTGAGATTTCCCTGAATGTTTTTGGGATGTTTTAATTGATCGATTGCATCATTAGTCAAACTGATAATTTTGATAGCTCGGGTGTAAAATTCTTTGCCGGCATCAGTTAACGTGATACCACGGTTATTTCGATAAAATAATTGTGTATTTAAGTCAGCTTCTAATTGGCGAAGTTTAGTGGAAATATTAGATTGAGCATAGCCTAATTTTTCAGCAGCACCGGAAATACTGCCAGTTTGTGCAATTGTAATGAACATTTCTAAAGTATTGGTATTCATAATTTGCTCCTGATATCTGTTTTTGATATATCAAAGTTCTCATTATCGTAGTTTATTATATATCCAAATGACCATATACTGAACTTGTAAGTTAATTCAAATAAACGAGGTCATTAAAGATGAAATATTCAACAGTTAAAGTAAATGGATTGAACGTCTTTTATCGTGAAAGTGGCGACAGTAATAAACCAACATTTCTACTACTACACGGTTTTCCTACGGCTAGTCACATGTTTAGAAATTTGATGCCAATCTTAGAGAATGATTTTCACGTCATCGCTCCAGATTTCATCGGCTTTGGTCAATCAGATGCGCCAGTTCATACAGAATTCAAGTACACATTTGTCAATTTGACGAATTACGTTGATGGTTTCTTAGATGCAATGAAGATTGATAAATTCTACATGTACGTTTTCGACTATGGAGCACCGATTGGTTTTAATTTAGCTGTGAAATATCCAGATAGAATTCTTGGTATCGTCAGTCAAAACGGCAATATTTATCAAGAAGGTCTCGGTTCGAAATGGGAAGGTCGCAGGAGTTATTGGGCAAATCCTACTGAAGAATTACGAGAAAATTATAAATCAGCCTTTAAACCGGAGACAATTATCGGTCAATACACTGGTGGTGAAAAAGCAGGCAGCGTTTCTCCAGATGGCTACACATTAGATATTCACTATACTGAATCACCTGATTATGCAGAGAGACAGTCAGATTTGATTTTCGATTATCAAAGCAACGTTGCTAATTATCCTAAATATCAAAAATATGTCCGTGAGTATCAACCAGAAATTATCGCTGCTTGGGGTAAAAATGATCCCAGTTTTGTTTATCAAGGAGCTCAATCTTTTACAAAGGATGATAAGAATACAGAAGTTCATTTGTTAGATGGTGGTCACTTCGTTTTGGAAACACATTATCAAGAAATTGGTCAATTAATTTTGAATAAATGGGCATAATCAAGAAAATGACATCGTAATGGTGCCGTTTTTTTGTTTTATAATTATAATCGAAGTGAGGGGGCAATATTATGACAACAATAGTAATCGGTGCAGATAGTGGTGTCGGCTTGGAAGTCGCTAAATCATACGGACAACACGGTCAAAAGATAATTTTGGTATCACGTGACCAAAAGAAGTTGAACGCTGCTACTAAAGAATTGCGCAAAGAACATATTGCGGCCGCCAACTATGCTTGCGACGTCAATGATTTTGCGGGCACAGATAAAATGATTCAAGAACTAATTATGCGAGATGGAAAAATTAATAATTTAGTCTTTAACGTTGGAAATAAGCACTTGGATAATGCATTGTCCAGTACCGTCGGTTTGATTGGGGATATTTTTGAAACTAACGTTTTGAGTGCTATCAATGCGGCTAAATCCTTTATTGAGAGTACTAATCCCAATTTGCCACGTTCAATTATTTTCACTGGTGGTGGAGCAGGAATTCGTCCATCTGATAAAGCTTCAACGTTGTCTTTGACTAAAGCCGCTTTGAGAAGTTACGCCTATACTTTGCACAAAGAAGTCGCTACTGATGATATCTTTGTCGGTTTAGTGACTATTCAAGGAATCATCGGTTCATCAGACAAAATGGCTCCGGACAAAGTTGCTCAAACGTATTGGGATTTGTTGGAAAAACGTGATCAAGTGGAAGCCTTCTATCCAGAACACGTTTCCCATTCTGAATTTGAATGAGCATATAACATGTTGCTTGTATAGGAACGTGTAATAATAAGGATGTAAATAGAAGGAAAGTGAGGTTGTAGATGTGCCAGATAAGCAAATGACGTTAGACGAATTAAAGAAGTTTGATGGAAAGGAAGGTCGACCTGCCTATGTTGCAATTGATGGGATTATCTATGATGTTACTGATGTTGGTCCTTGGCAAGGTGGAAAGCACCATGGAAATGTCGCCGGTCAGGATCTCTCAGAAGTAATTAATCACGCACCACATAAGCATTCAGTTTTAGCTAAGTTAAATGAAGTTGGAAAATTAAAATAAGCAAAAAATCATGTTAATAAAGTTATTAGCATGATTTTTTCGTCGTGGAGGATTTGTAAAATGAGAAAAATTTCGGTTCCCAAAAGCATAAAAGCTGAAGATTTAGAATACGATGTTTTCCAAGGACGGTTTGGGGAATTGGTTTATTTAAAGAAAATCGCTAATCCTTTTGAAGACGAGAAATTTCTTAGTACTCATGATCTTACACAAAAGGAAGCATTCAGTGGCCCACTAGTTGGGAAAGAAATTCTTGATTAAATTCATTTTTAAACAGTCATAATCAAGAGCTTTTAACATCAGCATAGCTATTCGACATCATTTGGGATTAAATGATGTCGAAAAAATCAATATTGTGCGATTATCCGTTTCAATTCAGCTAAATAGGCATCTTTGAGTTCTTGCGGATAGTTGATTTTGACGTTGTTTCCAAGAGTAATTAAATACTGGACCATGTAATCAAATTCTTCCTGATTGTAGCCACCATATAAATAGTAGACTTTGTTCACTTTTTTGAGATACATGTTGGGATAATTGTTCTTGTAAAACAGTTCCACACCAAGTTTGGTCAAAGTGCATTCGAATTTTATATCGTGGTAATTTTTTTCATAATCATTTTGGATTTTTTGCATTTGATCGTGGGTCAAAGTTTCTTGAGTAGAATTGAATTGGCAGTGGGTGATGTTATCGCAACGATAAGTCGCCCATTTTTTTGTACTAAAATTATAAATATTACAAAACCAGATTCCATGACGATAAAGTAAATCAAAAGCTTGAATGGTCTGTTCTTGCGATTGGTAAACGATATCGAGAGCTTTTCCTTCTAAAATTGAGTTGAGAATGGAATCTAAAAATTGTGGTGTCGAGATAGAAGGCGTCTTGTAATAGTGGACTGAGTTTTGTAACTTTGTGACTGCATCTTGTTGATATTTGGCAGAGTCGCCATTAACTTGTCATAAATGTGTTTGTAAGACTTCGCAAATGGGGTGGCGGAAAGGGAAGTCAGAGCATTCAAGGCAAAGAAAATAGCGTTGATCTCTTCCAAGTTAAAAGTAATTGGAATCAACAATTCCTTACTGATTAAATGGTAACCACCGTAGCGGCCATTTTCGGTGTAAAAACTTAGTCCCATTTGTTCTAAGTCAGATATATCTCGCAAAGCTGTTCGTTTAGAAATATGAAATTCTTCTACTAAATCAGTCACGTGGAAAATATTCTTATTGCTGAGAAAGATTAATTCTTGATTGAGTCGATTTGCTTTATCCATCTTTTTCTCCAATAGTGCCATACTTTGTCATAATTGAATTGTAGTATTAATTTATCAATTAAGACAGGGGCAAATTAAGAATGAAAACATTAATTATTAACGCACAACCAGATTTTAGAAATAACAGTCACTATTCAATCAAACTTCAGAATTTATTTTTGAAAAAATTCAACGAGAACTTTCCTGATGAAACAGTCGATTTGATTAATTTATATGAAGAAAAAATCCCTCAGTTAACTACTTCAGAATTGTTAGGAATTTGGGAAAAACAAGCTAAGCACATCAGTTTAACTCCTGATCAAGAGCAAATCTACCAGATCAATCAAAAACTGATTAATCAATTTAAATCACATCATCGAATCGTTATCGTATCACCATTGCATAACTTTAACGTTACTTCGAAGATGAAAGACTATATCGACAATGTTTTGGTAGCTCACGAAACCTTCAAATATACACCAGCGGGTTCAGTTGGTTTGATGACTGACGATTACAAAATGATGTTGTTGCAAGCAAGTGGTTCGATCTATACGAATAATGATCGTTATACGCCGCTAGAGTTTTCACGCATGTATTTGAACGGGATTTTTCGTGAATTGATGGGCTTTGATGACTTTTCAATCGTGAGAGTTCAAGGCTTGCAGACAGATGGTGTCAACATCGATGAAGCAATGGCTCAAGCGGTTAATGAGTTAGATGATAAGTTCACTAAATTTTATAATTAAAAAAATAAGCCCAGCTAGATTTAATTTCTAACTGAGCTTATTTACTATATTTTGAATACGCCATTGTCAAAAGGCAATTCAACGACAACATTGTCTGTTAAAGTGAATTCTTTAGTGTTTTCGAATTCTTTTTTGAAATCAGTTGCTTCGTCATTGCTGAAAATAGCTTTGATCTTGTCGACGATATCATCTTTATCCATTGAAGTGTGGAATTTATAAAAATCCAAAACCTTTTGAGTTGAGTTCATGGCAACAAAAGCGCTGCGACTGTTTTTGTTAGTGTATAAATAACAAACGTTGTCTAAATAACCAGTTTCTACTTTCTTATATAATTCCAAGTTATCCAAGCCGATATTTGATAATTTGACGAACTTAGTTTGTTTGTCCATTTTCGTACCTACGTTTCTTCTATTTATACTTAGTTTGAGTTGGAAAGGGCTGTTTGTCAATCTAATTAGAATGAGTACGTTTTCATTTAAAAATGCAAGCGATTTTTTGAAATTGTAATCAAACTGTAACTTATGAAAAAATTTTTAACGTGGTATATTTAATTTCGCTGATAAAAAAATAGGAGTGTGGGAAAATATATGCCACGTAATTTAAAAGAAGAAGTTGTATTCACAGCCATTATGGCCGGATTGATGGTGTTAGTAATGACAGGTTACAACGTCGCAATGGCACAGGGATTAAGTAGTGGACTAGTTATGGAAATCTTAAAGGGTTATCCACTAGGTTTGATCGTTGCGATTATCTTAGATTTATTGATTGTTGGACCAATTGCTAAAGGATTGGCTTTCAAATACATTATTAATGATTATATGAAGAAAAATACCGTTTTGATCGGTATTACAATCTCAGTTATGATGGTTCTTGGAATGGTAACATTCATGTCATTCTTCGGAATCGCTGTTGAAGGAAAGCTAGCTCAAGGACACATCTTGGCTACTTATGGTCATACTTGGATCTTTAACTTGATTGTTGCTCTACCATTGCAATTGATCATCGTTGGACCTATTGCTCGTGGAGTTTTGGGTAAGATGCAAAGTGCTGCTGCTAAGAAAGCTGAAGCAGAAGAAATCGTTGAAGAAGAAGTTTAATCTAAAATTAGGACGCTGAATAAGCGTTCTTTTTTATTTTCTAGTACGAATTAAATGATAGTAAATATAATTAAAAACGGTAACGAGTAAAGTGCTGACTAAAAGATAACCAAAAGAGTCTTGATGGATGGAAATGCTCAAATTAAAATTATTAGGACTGTGTTCAATCGACGTATTTTTAATTATGAATGCAACGACTAACGCCCATAGTGCCATGGTTAAAAGAGAAGTGAATTTACGCATACTATCGCTCCTTTAATAGAAATATTTATAATTTAAGTATATAGGGATGTTTTGAATAAAACTAGCATACAAAAGAATTATCGCTGTTTATTTGCCAACGTGAAGTAAACCCCTTAGTTTGTTTTCTGTCCAAACTAAGGGGTTCATTTCAACTCACTTTTTCTATTTAACGATATTAGTTTTAATTCTATCCATCGATATTTCACGTGGAACAAATTTTTCAGAAGTTTGACCAACGGTTAAAGCAAAGACTGCTTTGAAACCATCAGGCAAAACATCACTAGGAATTGAGCCAACGCTCGCCATATTGTAATTGGCACCCAATCCTTGGTCTTCAGCGGCTAATTCCATGTTGTGAACAATGGCACCGGCAGAAATATCTTCCATAGTATCGGGATTCTTGGCTGAAACGACGATAACAGTTGGAGCATCGTAAATTCCGCTCATTTTGTTAAGGACCTCAGGTTTTTGAATAACTGTTAAGCGATAATTGTCATATTCACCCATACCAACAGGTCCAGCGTTACCAGCTAGTAAAATTTTGTGGAGTTGTTCGTCAGTAATTTGACCGTTATATTGGCGAACAGCTTTACGAGAACTAATCATTTTTTCAGTTTCCATAACATCAACACTCCTCTTTTAACTCTATGATTATGATAGTATAAATTAATCAAAATATTAATCATTTAAATTGAGGTCACACATGGAAATTACTAAAGTAACATTAAAAGACTTACCAGAAATCGTTAGAATAGAGAATTTAGGTTTCACACCCGAAGAAGCGGGAACGAAAGAACAGTACCAAGATCGAATCGAAAAATTACAGGATACTTTTTTAGTAGCTCGTATCGATGAACAAATAGCAGGTTTTGTAGTAGGACCGGCTGTCAAAGAAAAATTCGTGGAAGACTGGATGTACGAGAACACGCCCAAGAATTTACCGACCGGTGGCAATCAAATTATCTTTACCATCGCCGTTGATCCCAAATTTAGAGGACACAGTATTGGGAGTAAGTTGTTGAAGGCAATGGAAGATAACGCTAAAAAAGCTCAACGAGAAAGTATCTCTCTAACTAGTTTGGAAAAGAATCTACCATTTTATTTGAAGAATGGTTTTAAGAATCTCGGAGTAGCTGATTCAGAACATGCCGGTGAGACTTGGTATAACTTGGTTAAAGTAGTCGATTAGAATAGATATATTTTTTGAAACATATGAGTCAAATTTAGAAACAGTTTATCTAGTCGGGAGCGAGAGTCCTGGAAAATGCTCAGCCGTGAAATTTTTACTTAGCGATTTATCGTTTATGTAAAAGCCCCATCTTGAAGACTTTGCCCGTACTTGGTCTTAGCAAAGGCTCCAAGTGGTGGCCACAGCGTTCCAGCGTTTTCCAGGGCCGAACGGACGACGGCAGCGTAATACTATTTTGATTCAAATCATTTCAAATATGTTGAAACTCATCTAAACTAAAGATTATAATTAATTAGAAGTGTATTAAAAAAAGATTAAAGGGGAACTTATGACTGAAATAACACGTTTTTATGATAAATTTCAACCTAGCCGCTATGATGTCTTTATCGATATCAACCGTGGTACAAAACAATTTTCTGGTAAGACTGTTATTGATGGTGAAGCTAAAGTGCCATCAATTTCTATCCACCAAAAGTATTTGAATATTGAATCTGTTCAAGCTGATGGTAAAGATGTTCCATTCACTACTGACGATAACAATGATGCAATCAATATCGATTTACCACAAGCTGGTGAAACAACTTTAACTATCACATACAATGCCAAGCTTACTGATTCAATGATGGGTATCTATCCTTCATATTACGAAGTAAATGGCGAAAAGAAACAAATTATCGGTACACAATTTGAAACTACTTTTGCTCGTCAAGCTTTCCCATGTGTCGATGAACCTGAAGCCAAAGCTAAATTTGACATGGCTATCAAGTTCGATGAAAAACCTGGCGAAACAATTTTAGCTAACATGCCTGAAATCAGAACTGAAAATGGCATTCACTACTTCGATACAATGGTTAAGATGTCAACTTACTTGATTGCCTTTGCCTTTGGTGATCTTCAAAGTAAAGTTACGACAACTAAGAGTGGCGTTGAAGTCGGCGTTTTCGCAACTAAAGCTCACAAAGCTAACGAATTAGATTTTGCCTTAAGTATTGCTAAACGTGCCATCGAATTTTACGAAGACTTTTATCAAACACCTTATCCACTTCCACATTCATGGCAATTGGCACTTCCTGATTTCTCTGCCGGTGCAATGGAGAACTGGGGACTAGTAACTTATCGTGAAGCTTACTTGATGGTTGATCCTGACAATACTTCACTTGATACTAAGCAATTAGTCGCTACTGTTATTACCCACGAACTAGCTCACCAATGGTTCGGTGACTTGGTAACTATGAAGTGGTGGGATGACTTATGGTTAAACGAAAGTTTTGCCAACATGATGGAATACGTTGCTGTTGACGCTATCGAACCTGATTGGAATGTCTGGGAATTATTCCAAACATCTGATGTTCCAGCTGCTTTACAACGTGATGCGACTGACGGTGTTCAATCAGTTCACGTTCAAGTCAACAATCCAGCTGAAATCGACGCTTTATTTGACTCAGCTATCGTTTATGCCAAAGGTGCTCGTATGCTAGTTATGGTACGTTCATTGTTAGGTGACGATAACTTACGCGCTGGTTTGAAGAAGTACTTTGAAGCTCACAAGTACGGTAACGCTCAAGGGGATGACCTTTGGAATGCTTTAGGCGATGCTTCTGGAATCGATGTTGGTAAGATTATGCACTCATGGCTCCAACAACCAGGTTATCCAGTAGTTTCAGCTAGTGTCGTTGACGGTAAAATTCAATTGTCACAACAACAATTCTTTATCGGTGCTGGTAAAGATGAAGGCCGTCTATGGCAAATTCCTTTGAACAGTAACTACGGTGCTGCTCCTAAGATTATGGCTGACCAAACAATCACAATTGGCGACTACGAAACATTGCATAAAGATGCCGGTGTGCCATTCCGTCTAAATGTCGGTAACAATTCTCACTTCATCGTTAAATATGATGAAACTCTCTTGAATGATATTTTGGCAAACATTGACTCAATCGATGCCATTTCACAACTCGGTATCATTCAAGACCTACAATTATTAGCCGATGCACATCAAATTTCTTACGCTTCAATCGTGCCATTGTTGACAAAAGTTTCTGACAGTAAGTCAAATGTTGTTAACGCTGCTTTGTATCGTACAGCCAACAATTTGAAGAAATTCGTCACACCAGGTTCAGAAGCCGAAGAAAACTTGAAGGCGTTCTTCAACAAATTGAGTGCTAACCAAGTTGCTCGTTTAGGTTGGGAACCAAAAGAAGACGAATCAAATGATGATCAATTGACTCGTCCTTACGTTCTCAATGCCGCTTTGTACGCTAAGAACAAAGATGCTGTAGCTCAAGCTCACGAGATTTTTACTAATAATAAAGATAACTTAGGTGCATTATCAGCTGATATTCGTTTGTTAGTTTTGAGAAATGAAGTTAAGAATTACGGTAGTGCAGAACTATTCGACAATTTGTTGAATGATTACGTTAAATCAAGTGACCCTAGTTACAAAGCTGACTTGGCAGTAGCTATCACAAGTACACCAGATGCTAACTTGATTCAAAAACTCGTTAAACAATTTGAAAATGCTGATGTCATCAAGCCACAAGACTTACGTGCATGGTATCGTGGAACTTTGGCTAACGAATACGCTCAACAAGATGCTTGGGACTGGATCAGAAATGACTGGAACTGGCTAGAAAAGACTGTTGGTGGAGACATGGAATTCTCAACTTACATCACCGTTACTTCAATGATTTTCCATACACCAGAACGTTTGGCTGAATTTAAAGCCTTCTTCGAACCAAAGGTTAATACACCAGGTTTGACACGTGAAATCAAGATGGATATTAAGATTGTTGAAACTAAGGTTCAATTAGTTGAAAGCGAAAAGGATGCCGTTAATAAGGCAGTTGCTGAAAATAAATAATCTTTTTAAGATTAAGCTGCCGTTGTCCGTTCGGCCCTGAAAAATGCTGGAACGCGGTGGCCACAACTTGGAGCCTTTGCTAAGCCCAGGTTCGGGCAAAGTCTTCAAGATTGGGCTTCCACTAAGCGATAAATCGCTAAGTGGGATTTCACGGCTGAGCATTTTCCAGTACCTCGCTCCCGACTAGATAGTGATTTCTATCTTTATATAAATTACTTCAGAAAATTAATAGAAGATATTATTAGAATTGCAGTGTAGTGCTGTGGTTTTAGTAATATCTTCTTTTTTTATGATGCTACAAAGAAATAGAGTGGTTGTTTAGAAAGTATGTGTCTAATTCTATTAAAGTAGAAATTGAAATTTAGTCGGGAGCAAAAGCCCTGTGATGGCTCAGCCGCCAGATTCTTGTTAGTGCTTTAGCACTTACAAGAAGGCCTAGTTTTGAGATTTTGCGTCTTTGGGACCATGCAAAAGCTCAAAATAGTGCCGGCAGCGTTCCAGCCAATCACAGGGCTTTTGCGGACGACGGCATATTTATTCCCTCTCTTTAAAATTAAACCGTATTTAAAATTCAAGTTAAGCAAACCTAATAATTTTCTTGAAACGCCATAAGGTATATGTTACTCTTTGGATAGAGCGGGTAATCCGCCTAAGAATGGAGGCTCTTTATGTTAACTGTTAAGAACCTCACTGTCGCTTACGATGACACACCAGTATTTTCTGATGTTGCCGTTAACTTTAACGCAGGTAAAATCACTGGAATCATTGGACCGAACGGTGCAGGGAAATCTACACTCATTAAGGCAATTTTAAATCTGATCAAAATAAAAGATGGTCATATTGACTATGATGGTCAGACAATGAAATCAGTTCAAAAGCAAGTTGCTTACGTTGAACAAAGAAAGGATTTAGATTTAACTTTTCCAATCGATGTCTTTGATGTCGTCCTTACTGGGACTTATGGAAAATTAGGCTTGTTTAAAAATCCGGGCAAAGCCGAGAAGAAACTTTCACAAGATGCTTTGGCACAAGTCTCACTGACGGAGTTTGCTAAACGTCAAATTGGGAATTTATCCGGTGGACAGTTGCAGCGAGTTTTCGTGGCTCGAGCAATCGTTCAACAAGCAGAAATTATCATTTTAGATGAACCCTTTGTTGGAATCGACTTGCAGAGTGAAACAGCTATTATGAGAATTTTGAAACAGTGGCGAGATGCTGGTAAGACAATTATCGTCATTCACCACGATTTGAATAAAGTTCACGCTTATTTTGATGATTTGGTGATTTTGAATCACGGTATCGTGGATTTTGGACCTACTAATGAAGTTTATAATCCAAAAAATATCGAACGAGCTTTTAGTGCAGATCTTTCTTCAGTCTTGTTTGCGGAAAAGGAAGGTGTGCAGTGATGGCATCAATAGTAGAATTTTTTAATGCTTTAACCAAATACGACTTTCTGCAAAGTGCTTTATTAACAGCAGTTATGGTCGGAATTATGTCAGGGATAATCGGTAGTTTCATTATTTTACGAGGGATGTCCCTGATGGGAGATGCCATCTCGCATGCGGTTTTACCCGGAGTTGCTGTGGCTTACATGTTAGGTATCAACATTTTATTAGGAGCATCAGTCTTTGGTGTTCTGGCGGCTTTGTTGATTGGTTTTGTCGCCTCACGAAGTAAAATTAAAACTGATACGTCAATTGGGGTCGTTTTTAGTGCCTTTTACGCTTTAGGATTTATTTTGATTTCAATGGCCGAAAGTTCCACTAACTTGCATCATATTTTATTTGGAAATATCTTGGCAGTTAGTGACAGCGACATTATGACTACAGCGGTTGTATTAGGTTTAGTAATCTTGTTCGTAGTCGTGTTCTATAAAGAATTGTTGGTAACGTCATTTGATGAAACTTACGCTAGAACGTACGGCTTGAAAGTCCAAGTTATTCACTACGCTTTGATGCTGGTGTTAACTTTGGTTACTGTCTCCGCCTTACAAACGGTCGGAATTATTTTAGTGGTAGCAATGTTGATCACGCCAGCCGCAACAGCCTTTTTATGGACTGACAAATTAAACATTATGTTAGTTTTGTCGGCAGTCGTAGGAATAATTTCAGCGATAACCGGCCTGTACTTTAGTTACACATTCAACTGGGCATCAGGTCCGGCAATCGTTATCGTGGCAGCTAGTTTGTTCGCCTTATCGTTTATCTTTTCACCAAAGCAGAACTTCTTTAAATTGAAAAGGAGTGTGGCTCGATGAAGAGAATTTGGATAACTCTAGTCGCTGTGATTGCGATGATCAGTGGAGTTTACTTCTTCTTAAATAGTCGCGATAATCATTCTGCTGATTTAACTGCCGGCGATAAATTACAAGTCGTGACGACTAATTCAATTTTGGAAGATATGGTCAGAAACGTTGGTGGCGACCGAATTGAATTGTACAGTATCGTCAAACGAGGAACTGATCCGCACGAATACGAACCACAACCAAGTGATGTTTCAGCCGCAACTGAAGCTAATGTGATTTTCCACAACGGTTTGAATTTAGAAACTGGTGGGAATGGTTGGTTCAACAAACTAGTCGAGACTTCGCATAAGAAATTCAATGAAGATGTTTTCTCAGCTAGTAGTGAAGTAACACCAGAACATTTGACGACCAACGTGAATGAAGAAGATCCACATGCTTGGTTAGATTTAGCCAACGGGGTCAAATACGTTCAAGTTATTACCAAAGTTTTGAAGGAAAAAGATAAGAAGAATGCCAATTACTATCAAGCAAACGCTGATAAATATATCGCTAAGTTAGAAAAATTGCATCATCAAGCACAATCAAAATACTTAGAAATTCCTGAAAAACAACGTCTGCTAGTAACTTCAGAAGGTGCGTTCAAGTATTTCGGTAAGGCTTATCACGTAACACCAGCCTATATTTGGGAAATTAATACCGAATCGCAAGGAACGCCTGAACAAATGCAACGGGTTTTGGGTAAAATTAGAAAGTCTGACGTTAAAAACTTGTTCGTTGAATCTTCTGTTTCACCTAAATCGATGGAAAAAGTATCGAAGGAATCTGGTTTAGAAATTTATTCTAAATTGTTTACTGACTCTTTAGCCAAAGAAGGTAGTGATGGAGATACTTATTATTCAATGATGAAGTGGAATATTGATCATATTTACGACGGATTAAAATAAAAAGTTCTCACATTTAATTGTGGGAACTTTTTTCATTAAATCATAAATTATTATTTTAAAAATGATATTTTATTTATTGCTTGTAATTATTGTTAATGGGTATAAAATTTATATTAATCAGATATTGTGATTAATATAACGTACTTTATGGGGGTTGCTATGAGTGGGAAAAAACGATTATTATTTTTAACTTTTTTAGCAATATTTTTTAATTTAATAATTATTCTAAACAGTCCAGTGACTTCTCTTGCAACTTCACAAACGGATGCTTTGAATGAATCAATGGAAGGATTAAACGATGCGCCGAATAATTTAGGATTAGATTCGACACAGTTTACGCCAGGGGATTTAAGTGGATACAATGGAACAAAAAATTATGCTATCTTGGAAACTGCTATGGGACGACCAACGGCCGCTTCTTATGATCCATTTCGTGCTATTAGAGTAAACACCTATAAGAATCAAGCGGGAGCTATCTGGTCTAACGTCGAAGGTGGGAACTATGTTGATATAACTAAGCAACAGACCCTATCTTTATGGATGTATTTTGGACCCAAAACGCACAAAAATAGTAGTGACGGTTTTGGTGATGGGATGGCCTTTGTTTTACAGAATTCTGACGATGGAATAAAAGCTTTTGCTCATAAGGGAACTGAAATAGGTAGAGGTGAAAGTATGGGTGTTTGGGGAATTGATAATGATACCTCAGTAACTGATCCACTTCAGATAGCTAATACTGCTATTCAAAAGAGTTGGGCTTTGGAATTTGATACTAACTCAAACTCTTCAAAGAGTTCCTATGATGACTTTGATTATAATATTTCAGGCCAACACATTGCCTATGGTTATCCTGGTAGTTCAAATACGTATATAAGAAATACTTCTGGATTGATTTTTAAAGAAAATTATTTCTCCATGTTGTATCAAGGTATTAATTACATCGAGTTGCATGATGGAAAATGGCATCATCTGACTTTGACTTGGCATCCTAATGATTTCACTATCACGTATAAATTCAATGATAAAAATCTTGATGGTTCTAAAGGAGCTAATCCTTTAATAGCGACCACTTCTGCAGTTCAAGCGAACGAATTTGGTGGACACGATGCTTTGAATAAAATCGGTGGAAAATTGCGTTGGGGATTCGTCTCTAGTAACGGGGATGCCTATGAAGCTAATTTGATTGCTTTTGAATCTATCCCTTCTGAAATTGAAGGTGAAGTTTCCTCAAATATTGTCGATCAAACGCAGAATAAAGCTATCAAAGATGATAGTACTGATAATACAGTTAATTCTGGTGATGATTTAGCTTTTAACTATAATTTAAGCTATAAGAGTGGTAGTGAGGATTGGACCGAGAATGTCGCCAAGATTGATTTGCCATCGAATGTGACTTTCTCAAATGGAATTATCGGTTATGTGACTTACAATAATGCGACTGATGATAAAAGTGAACCAATCTATGCTAGTGAAATAACGACAAAAGAAAATAGTACTACTCAAGTTGTTACGCACACTCTTGGTCAAGGATTAAATGATACTAATAAAAATGCAACAATCACACTTTATGGGGTAGCTAACACGGTGTATGCTAATACATTGGTGGCTTCAGCTCATGCTAATTTTAGTAGTCCCAATTTAATTCAAGATACAGATACCCCAGAATTTGTTATTCAAAAAAGTAAGCCAATCAATCTTAGTTTGGATCAAAGCAATATTTCAGTCGGCGTTGGTAAGAATGCCAATATAACTGGTGTCGTATCTTATGCGGATCAAACAACGGTAAATAATTCTGATGTTACAGTTTATGCTACGTTAAATGACGATTCATTGGACAAATTTACTTTGGCTGATAGTACTAATATTGCGAATACAACTAGTGGAAAATTGAATTTTGATATTCCTTACAATAAATTGACGCAACCAACTAATACTTTAAAAGTTCATGTCATGGACAAAAAAGGTAATGTCTCCACAACTTCAACGGTTGTAATAACGAAGACCGGTGGATTAGCTTTGAGTGTAGATGATTATTCCTTTGGAAATATTAACCAAGCTACACCATCAATGTTGATTCCTCGAAAAGGTACTTGGAATATTTTAGTTGAAGATAGTCGAAAAGATGGAACAACATCGCCTTGGAAGTTATCAGCTTCTAATGAAGGTTTATCAAATGGAGATACATCGTTTAAGGGTAATGTTATTTTCAAAAGTTCCAGTGGCGTGATAACCAATCTTTTCAACAATGATAATGTACCGATTGCTACAGGTTACAAGCAAGGTAGCGGACGTGAAGTTACTAATGTAGGGCAAAATTGGAATGACTCTGAAGGAATCATGTTAAAAACTACTGGACAAAATACCATCGGAAATTACTCCGGAAAAATGGACTGGGTTTTATCCGACACAATTTAAATAATAAAAAGCAAAAAGACTCGAAATCATAGCTGAGGGCTAAATGTTTTCGAGTCTTTTTGTAGATTTCATATAATACTACCTTATTTTTTAAAAGGCAAAGGATACGTTTCGTAAATAGTTCTAGTTGTTGTCTCCAAATAGTTGTAACAAGCTCAAGAAGACGTTGATGAAGTCCATTACCAAAGTGACTGAAGCAAGTAAGGCAATTGCACCAAGACTACTTGAAGTTGAGTTACTTTGATAAATACGTTTGATGTTTTGAGAATCAAAAGCGATGTAGAACAAGAAGAGAATAACTATCGCTGCACTGACTAACATCATCAATGGAGTACTTCTGAAAATTAACAAGTTGATAGCTTCGATTGCGATAATTGAGATAATTCCAATCATCAAAGTTCGGTTCCACTTCATAAGGTCCTTTTTAGTAAAGAAACCAATAGCGGCTGAAACAACGAAAACAACTGAAGTAAGAGATAACATTTGAATAATACTTCTAGCTGAGTAAATGTAGAAAATTGGAACTCCGATAAAGGATAGTGTGAACAAGAAAGCTAAGTAACTAATGAAAGTTAAGAAGTATGATCTCGTTGCAAAATACCCACATAAGCTAATGAAAGCAATCGGTATACCAATCATCAAAATCATGGAAATAATTCGATGTTGTGCCATTCCTTGGAATATTGCCATTGAGAATGCTTGGTTATTAGCAATGGCTTGCGCGCTGATCATCCAAAAGGCGATTCCCAACCCAGTATATAAATATACTAGGGATGTGAATTTAGCCAAACCAGCGGATTTTACTTTGTCTATTGTTTGCATATAATCCACCTCTATTTTAACTATTATAACAATTGTACAATAGGATAACATTTCTCGTAAAATTAAGAAACCGCTTGAGTTTATTATCTAATTTGTGTAGTTAATTTACTTTGATATAAATCAATATTTATTTTTTTGTCCTAAGCGACCAAAACGACATAATGTGTCGTACCTATTTTATACAATGTAGATATCAACACAGGAGGTCGCTATGCAGATTGGAAATGATAAAGACTCGCCCCTGAGCCCGGTATTGTTTGTACCTTTAATGGTAGAAAAGCAATCCGAGTTGCAGAGAATCATTATGAAAAGTACGGCTTATTTCTTTTTGGAGCCACAAGAATTTCAAGCTTTAAAGAAAGCTACTTTGGGTTCATTAAAAGATATCAAGACTGATGAATATGTCGTCGGAGTTTGGAAAAACAGCGATGGTCAATTTGTCGTGACTAGTATTTATCGCAATAATTTATACCAACATAGTTTATTAGATTTTGGTCGTATTGGGGACATAGTGACAGGGTTACCAGATGATTTTCAACAAGCAGAACGATTTTTTATTAAATAGGAGGGAATTATGGGATTAAAAGTAAATGTTAACCCATGGGCTAAAACGGATGAAAAAATTTTAGATGAGGATAAAGAAGCTTTGGATTTTAGTAAAACGGACGTCAATCCAAGTCAAGTTGTTGGCAATCCGCAGACAGCCAATTTATTTTTGTGCCTGTTGAAGCCGGAAGTAAATAATTATTCTCAAAAAGTTATTTCGACGGATACTAATATTTTGGGACAAGAATTGCGTAATTTAAAAGCAGGCAAGAGTGAACATTATTATTTAGATTCGTATTATTTTTATTTGTTGCGTCAAGATTCAAAAGTTGTCTACTATGATTTCTTGAAAAATGATGCTGATGAAACTTATTTTGATAACTTGAGGATTTGTGATTTGCGCTTGTTAGCCTATCAAGATGCCACTTTAAAAGCTGATAAAAGCTATGCAGATTTGAAGTCAGCTAAATATGTTTCCTCGTTGATTATTGATCGGATTTTGGACTTTTCAATCAGTGCCAAACCAGTTTTCATTTTTAAGAATTATGATCAGTGGGCTCAAGTTATCATGCAAGCCTTACGTGAAAGAACTGATTTAGAGGATGAAGAGTTAGTCGCCAAATTTAACTTATTAACTGATTACTTCTATGAATTTTCTTCCAACGACTCGGCTATTACGAAAGAAAATATTCACAAAGTTATGAAGTTAGGCGAGTATGACGAAATCAGCGACTACTTAAAGGAAGTTAGGGGATAATAGTGAAAAAATATTGGGGAATTTTAAGTGCTATTTTGGTGGCAGTCACCTTGACCGGATGTGGCAATCACAATCAATCAAAATCAAGTGACACTAAGAAAGTTACGACGCATAAAGTAGCCAAGACTAGTCATAAAAAGAAAGCTAAAAAGACTACCAAGAAAACAACTGCTAGTGCCACTAGTACAGCTTTTTCAAACCGTCAATTTATTGCTTCAGCGGGAGAATTTTATTCAGGAGTGTTCTTCAAGGGCAATCAATTTATCTGGAAATATACTGCTCCAACAACAACTAATAGCGATGGCAGCTCTAGTAATGATGACAAGTTCTTTATTTTGCAAGGAACTTACAAGTATTTGGCTAGTTCAAAAATTTTAACATTAAATATTAACAATCAATCGAAGACTTATACCGGAAAAGCTTTACAACTAGATAAGTATCAATATCAAAGTGTCTCTGCACCAGCAATAGCTTCGACTTTACAATTTAAAGTTAGTGATGAATCTGGAACTACAGTCTTGCAACCGATGAGTAAGAGTCTTGGAAATGAGATTGCAGAGGCTAATAAGAATGGTAAAGATGATCCTAATTTGACTTATGACAATGTTATCAGCAAGTATAGCGTGCAAAAAGTCGATAGTTCGATGCAACAAGTCAAAAAGGGCATCAGTAGTGCAGCAGAATTTCAAGATTTCATCGTACACAATATGGATAATCCTAATCCCGATTTGGAATTGACGTCTGTTGCTAACGATGGCAAGGATTATGATATTTATGATTCAGGCGATACTACTAGTGATACACCACAAAAAACAATCAAAGCTAAATATACTTTGCACGTCAATAACCCAGTCGGTGGATCTGAGAAATACTTCTTGGGTGATGACGATAATATTTACTGGTCACCGGAACAACAAACTCATAATTGGTTAGAAGAAGGTATGTCAACGCAGTACCATCAACTTTACAATTTGTAATTAAAAACAGTCCCTCTTTTGTCGAGAAGGGCTGTTTATTTTTATATTAAGCTAGCGCTGATATAATGAAGAAAAATTAGCCAGAGGTGAGACTATGAAAATCACTAAATTATTCTTTGAAGAAGGCGGATTTTTTGGCGTACCAGAATTTGGTGAAATAGATCTGCTGAATAAAACATTGAAATATAGCAAGGGAATTCTGGATTCTGAACGTTCTGGGTCGGCCGTAAAAAATGATTTGAGTGAAGAACAAATCGAATCGTTACAAAAAAGAATCGCCGATTTACATTTGGAAGATTGGCAAACTGAATATAGTGATAATGACATTTTGGACGGTACTCAATGGAGTTTAAAGATTTCTTTTGATAATGGTAAGAATAAAGAAATTTTTGGTTCCAACAAGTATCCTGATAACTTTGAAGCTATGAAAGAATTATTCGATATTAACTAAAAAAAGTCGCTGAAATTAATCAGTGACTTTTTGTTTTATAGCAAGTGAATGTCGTTTTCTTCACATTTTTGACGTAAGTCTTCTGGCCAAACAGCAGCTTGGACTTCACCAACGTGAGCTTTGCCAAGAAGTAACATACATAGACGAGATTGTCCGATACCACCACCGATTGTGTATGGTAGTTCGCCGTTTAGTAACATTTGGTGGAATGGGAGCTTTTCACGATCTTCTTCATGAGCAATCTTTAATTGTTCAAGCATTGATTCTTCACTAACACGGATACCCATACTTGAGATTTCTAGGGCGTGCTGTAAAGGTTCATACCAGAATAAAATATCACCGTTTAGTTTCCAGTCATCATAGTCAGGGGCACGACCGTCATGGCGTTTACCACTCTTCATAGGTCCACCGATTTGCATTAAGAAGACACAGCCAAGTTCTTTACAAATAGCATCTTCACGTTCTTTAGGTGTCTTGTCAGGCCATCTGTCTTCTAGTTCTTGAGTTGTTACGAAGTGAATTTCGTCAGGCAAGTGGTGAACAGCCTTAGGGAATTTGTACCAAACCTCGTGTTCCATGTGCTTGATAACTTTGAAAATTTGACGAACTGTGTGCTTCAAAGCAGCTGTGTTACGTTCATCCTTAGCGATGACTTTTTCCCAGTCCCATTGGTCAACGTAGATTGAGTGGATGTTATCAAGATCTTCGTCTTTTCTGATAGCATTCATATTAGTGTAGATACCTTCGTGCATACCAAAGCCGTAGCGTTTCAAAGCTAGACGTTTCCATTTAGCCAAAGAGTGGACGATTTCGATAGTTTCGCCAGGTAGACCTTTCATAGTGAAGGAAACAGGAGATTCCACACCGTTAAGGTTATCATTCAAACCAGTACCTTTTTCAACCATCATAGGTGCTGATAAACGTGACAAATTCAATTCTTTACCAAATTCATCTTGGAATGTTTCACGGATGTATTGAATAGCTTTTTGTGTTTCTTTAACAGATAATTTTGGATCATAATCCTTAGGTATAATTAAGTTCATGTAGTTTTCCTCCAATTAGTTGCCGATTGGCCAACCTTATTCTTTGCAAAATAAAAAAGTCTTTCATCGCAGTTATTAAATTAATAATAACTGGGACGAAAGACTTCGCGGTACCACCCAAGTTGCCTATATAAAATAGACCAGCTCAATAAGAACACTAACATGTTCCACCGATGGTAACGTACCGGTTAACGTCTGTACTTACTTTGATTGCTCATTTTAGCCAGAAACATTAAGAAAGTGTTATTCGAAAAGTCCATTTACTAATTGGGTTCTCACCATTCCCAACTCACTGTTAGTGTGGAAGATTCTACTCCTCTTTCTTGTCGTTTTTTATCTTGTGACACTAATATTAGCATCTTTTTTGAAAATGTAAACAAGTAAATTTGATTTTTATTAATTTTGGCATGAATTATTAGAGGATAATTAATGAACTCGCACGAACATATGTTTGATTTGTGTGATATTATATATATTAATAAGCGAGGGGGAAAAAATTTGAACTTAACTTTTTTTATTGGCAATGGTTTCGACATAAGAAACGGATTACCAACCAGATATAGTGATTTCTATAAAGAAATTAATAATAAATCTGGAAATATGATTTACAAAGATATTGAATCTAATAAAGAAAACTGGAGTGATTTTGAATTAGGATTAGGTAAATTAACCATTTCTAAAAAAGTAAATACTGATATAGAGGAATTCATAGAATCTTACAATGAAGTGCTGGATGATTTAGATAAATATATAAAGAAATGTGAAGACATGATTTCTGTAGTAGATGCGGTAAAATTGAATAATTCTTTTTTGAATGATATCACTAAGGTTTTTCAAAATTTAAAACCAACAGGGAAAAATAGAATTCAAATATTGATGGGTCTAGGAGCGGGAATTAATATAAATTTTATTGATTTTAATTATACGAGTCTTCTGGATAAATGTATTGGAAATAAACATAATTTTAGAAAAGATGATAAAAATTATTATTTAAAAACAAATGTTCATATACATGGAACTGTAGATTCATATCCTATAGTTGGGGTAGACAATAGAAATCAAATAAATGAATCTTGGTTGGGATATCACGCGGTAGAGAACATGTTAAAACCCGAAATAATAAAAAAGATAGGTTATGGTGCATATGATAAGACAAAAGAAATTATTGAGAAAAGCGATGTGATATATATTTTTGGTTCTTCATTGGGGGATACAGATAGAACCTGGTGGATACAAATATTAAATTGGCTTCATGCCAGTTCTGAAAGGGTTTTAGTAATTGATCAATACGGATTTAATGAAGAAGAAAAAATTAATGCAGTAAGGTATATATCCGAAAAGGAAAAAATAAAAGACAATTTTGTGAAATATGCTTCTACTGAAAGAGACATTAATAGAGTTTATAATCAAATATTTATTACAAATAATGATAAATTATTTGATTTTTCAGAATATATAACAAAAAAGAATAAATAAAACCTCAAGTTCGATTGAGAACTTGAGGCTCTTTTTATGCCAATAACAAAGTAATGAAATTCCAAAATAGTTTGCCACCATAAAGAATAATAATAAATCCACAAACTAGATTGATAATTCTTAATACTTTAGCATTGAACTTGTCTTTAAATTTGGAAACAATAATGCTCAATAAAATGAACCAGAGAGCTGAAGCAATTCCCACACCGGCGATGAAAATGGGGTGGCTGTAACTAGGCAAGGTTACTTGAAAAGCTCCCAACATCATTGAGCCGTCGATAATTGCTTGTGGATTGAACCAAATAACTACAAAAGCTGAAGAAATAGTTTTGAAAAGCGTCATTTCAGTTGTAGCTTCGGCACTAATATCAGTCGTTTGTGAGCGCAGAAGATTTATCCCCATATAAATTACGATCAAACTGCCGACCAACAAGATGATCAATTGTAGCCATTCGAATTTTTTCATGATAGCACCAATACCAAAGAAGCAGGCAAATGCAAGACTCACGTCAAAAATAATGATGATAATTGCCGTCAACAGTGACTTTCTTCGCGATTGGGTCAGAGCAGAATTGATGACGAATAAATTTGCTAAGCCGATTGGCGCATCGTAAGCAATCCCCATAGTTAATCCTTGTAAGAAAAAGTTCATGATTAGTCCCCCTTTACCAACCAAATTGTATTGATTTTTACCAACATTAACGATTATATAAGTGTTAGAGAGTAAAGTAACCATCCAAACTGATTAACTTTACCCAACCAAAAGGAGTTAATCATGCAAAAAAATATACCACTACAAATTACTTGGCAACCTGATAAAAAAGCTAAAATTCCAGTTTACCGCCAAATCGTGCAATACGTCTGTGATCAAGTCGCTAGTGGAGCTTGGCCTATCAACTCAAGATTGCCGTCACAGCGGGCTTTAGCGTTGATGTTCAAAGTCAATCGCAGCACCATTTCAACAGCTATCGATGAACTGACCTCTTATGGAATTATTTCTGGTCAACACGGTGCGGGGACGAGAATTGTCAGTAATACCTGGTCGGTGATGTTGCCAACCAAACCAAGTTGGAAAAAATTTATCTCAGCCGGATACTTAAAAGAAAGTGACCGTCGGCTGCAACAAATAAATCAGCTGGAATTTTCACCAGATATCATTCGTTTAGGAACTGGTGAATTGGATCTACGATTATTTCCACAAAAAATGTGGTCAAAAATTATGCAAAAATTGAGTACTAAAGTTACTTCTTTAGGATACGCTGAACCTTTGGGAATGATGAATTTGCGTTTGGCGATAGTTGAGCACATGAAAAAAATTGGAGTAAAAGTATCGGTAGAAAATATCTTGATAACTTCGGGTGCGCTGCAAGGTTTGCAATTGATTTCGTCGTGCATGTTGGAAGAAGGCAGCACTGTTTTTACTGAAGCGCCGACTTATTTGAAATCGATTCAGATGTTTCAGTCGACCGGATTGAATTTGAAGGGTATTTCTATGGATCATGACGGTTTGGAATATTGGCAGATGGAGAAATATTTAAAAGAAAACCAGCCGGCAATTCTTTATACGATACCGACTAATCAAAATCCCACTGGTATTACGATGAGTTCCGTTCGCCGTCAAGAATTGATGAATTTTTGCATAAAAAATAGACTACCAATCATAGAAGATGGAGTCTACCAAGAATTGTGTTTTGAAAAAGCACCGTTGCCACTCAAAGCAATCGATGAAAATGGTATGGTGATGTATTTGGGCAGTGCTTCAAAAGCTTTGGCACCAGGGCTGAGAATTGGTTGGGTGATTGCCCCAGAAGCAGTAATCAAGCGACTAGGAGATGCCAAAATGCAAATGGACTATGGAGCAAGTTCCTTGTCACAACTAGTGTTTGCGGAGTTTTTGGAAAGTGGTATGTATGATCAGTACTTGGCTGATTTGAAGATTACTCTGAAGAAACGCCGTGATAATGCCTTGGAAACTTTGGGAAAATATTTTAAGGATATTGCCACATGGGACGTGCCAGTCGGTGGTTTTTATATTTGGCTAACCTTCAATTCTGATGTAGAAGTGGATGATTTGTTTGAGAAAGCCTTGGATAAAGGGATACTTTTGAATCCTGGTGATATTTATGACTTTCGACACAATCGTTCGTTGCGGATTTCATTTGCCTACGTGACCGAAAAAGAATTCAACGATGCTATGAAAAAGATTGTCGATTTAATCCTCGGCTAAAAATCTGTATAAGCCTAGGTCGACTTCATGTTCCAAGCGCAAGATAAATTCGACTAACTTCGTTGGTTTACCGTCGACATTTTCTTTGATGACATCTTTAGCACTGAGCGTTTTTGCGGATCCAAGATAGTAGAAATCTTTGCCATCGATCCGGTCATCGTTGGATTTTCTGATGAATAGTTGAATCATGCCGAAATCTTTGTGTTTAAGGAGTTTGCTTTCTACTGTGCTAGAAGTTGTGCGTCCACTCTTAGAGAATAGGGGAATCGTTGAACGATCAAGGAAAGTATTATCATAAACTAGCTTATTTTGAACCTTTTTATTTTTTTGGAGAGAAATGAAGACGGGAAGAAAACGTTCATCATCTCTTAGAGCATAACCACCGATATTTATGTAATTGGGTTCCTTTGGCCAATTTAGCATCTTGATAATATCCGGACGGTAGTATTTTTCACCGATAGTAAATCTATTTTGGTAAATTTCTGGGTTTTGCGATACATTCCAGAGGTTTGCATCAAGGGCATCTTCAAAATAATTTTTAAAAATTAGCGATTGCAGCAGTTGCTGGAATTCAGAAGTGAAGGCCCACTTGTTGTTAGTGCGTTTAATAAGAACCATTTGACCGTATTTCTTCTGTTTTACTTTTGAGAAGTAGGTGAAGCACAAAACTGATGCTACGTTGTCCAAAGTTTCTTTATCGCAAAAAATATTTTGGACTTTTAAGCCTGATAAAATTTCTTCGTCGGTTAAGACTGGTTGGTCTAATAATTTTTTCAAGATCCAAGCTTCGACAGGACGTTTGGAAACGGTGATTTCTGCAGAGATGAATTTTAAAAATGCATATTGTTTCTCAGTGAGGACGTTTGAAAAATCAATTTCAAATTTGTTTTGCATATCGTAGAGGGTGTCGAATTTATCAATTATATCGGAAACTTCGATGCTACCCATTTTGGCAAAATCCAAGAGCATTGGTTGACGTAGGCCAATTTTTTCTTTGAGATTTTGATAAGCATTTTTGAATCGTTTCATGTCGTTCAAGCGAGCTTTAGAAATGGAAGCAAGAATTTTTTGTCGGGCGACTTCTTCAAAATGAATCGTGGAAACGCCGGAGATGCTGGGACTGATAATTTGTTTGCGAATCTTTTCTTTATTATTAGTGTGCGAACGGTCAAAAGCCATCGGAATCATATAATTCTCGTCATAATTACCGATAAAATCTAAGATAGTGACGTATTCTTTGTGGGCAAATTTACGCAAGCCACGACCTAATTGTTGAAGGAAGATGATGCTAGATTTGGTAGGACGCATCATGACAATTTGATTGAGAATCGGAATGTCGACACCCTCATTAAAAATATCGACCGTGATGATATATTGCAGTTCACCTTTAGTTAGTTGGTGAACTGCTTTTTCGCGTGCTTCAACAGTATCTTCAGCGGAAACGAATTGAGCATTGATACCTTTGTTAGTCAGTTTGATGGCCAATTCACGACCCTCAGCGATGCGACTGACAAAAATTAAACCGTGGACGGTATCTTTTCTAGGACCATAATAGTTAGTTTTATCAATTAGATGATTGACCCGTTCGTCGGATACGAGGTATTTGAGACTAGTCTTGTCGTCGATCACTTCGCCATCTTTTTCATAGTCAGTGACACCGATATAGTGAAAAGGCGTCAACAAGTTGTGGTCCAATGAATCTAGCAAAGATATTTCATAAGTCAAATTGTAATCAAAATATTCGTAGACATTTGTTCCATCAGTTCGTTCGGGAGTGGCAGTCATTCCCAACATGAATTGTGGTTTGTAAAAATTCATCAAACGCTGATACATGGTTTCTTTTTCACCATGATTATTTTGACCAACTCGATGAGCTTCGTCGATGATTATGTAGTCAAAATCCTTGGAGCCGAGTTGTTCGCAAATTGATTTTTTAGAAACCATGTTGACGGTGGCGAAAAGATAGCGTGCGTTGAGGTTCTTTTGACTGCCGCTGAGAATGCCGTAATCACTGTCAGAACCACCTAAGATTTCTCGGAAACTAGACATTGCTTTACGCAAAATTTGTTCTCGATGGACGACGAATAATAGCCGCTTAGGTTGAAATTGTTGGACATCAAAAGCTGCCAGATAAGTTTTTCCGGTTCCAGTGGCCGCAACAACTAGACCTCTTTTGGCATGCTGGGCATCTCGAAGGTGTTTCAGAGCTTCTAAAGCCGGTTTTTGCATCTGATTGGGAACGATTTTGCCAGATTTATTAACTTTTTTCTTTCGAGAAAACGATGAGTAGTTTGGTTGCCAATCTTCTTTGTACTCGTCAATCCATGCTTGGGTCAGTGGAGTAGCCTGTTGCCAAAGTTTCTCCAGTTCGGATTTAGCATTACGAACGATCTCGCCACGCTCAGTTGAAGTGATGCGTAGATTCCATTCGAAGTTATTTTTCAAAGCATTTTGAGTTAAATTGGCACTTCCGATTACTAAACTTTCGTAGTCATCATGGTTGAAATAGTAGGCCTTAGTGTGAAATCCATCTTGGTCTAAAACTCTGACGTCGAGATTGGGAATTTGGAGTAAATCTTCAAATACTCTAGGATTGTTGAAGCCAAGGTAAGTTGAAGTGATTAATTTTCCATGAACACCGTGGGTCGCAATGTCAGCTAGGGTACTCTTTAGATCTAACAAACCACCCGAAGTAACAAAGGCAACTGCAATCGTAAATGTTGTGGCATTGCGCAGTTCATCTTCAATCGTATCGAGAACTGTACCATTTTGGTTGGTCACTAGGGCTGGTTGGTAGCGGGATAGCGACTGGATTGAATTGTCGATAAAACCAAAGTTTACGCCTTTGTTGATTTCTTGGTTGGTATTCATTAATGAGCTCCTAGTTGTGAATGATTTTGGGATAAGTATAGCAGATGTGGGATTGTGGTGGAGTGAGTAGAATCTTTATATAAAAATAGACTCCCTATTAAAAGGAGTCTAAAAATTATAATTCTTGTTAGCTTTCTATTAGGGCACGATATAAACTAAGATCTACTTCACGTTGTAATCGGAGAGTAAAATCAATTAATTTTGTTTTTTTATTATCCGAGTTTTTGGCAATTTTATCTTCAGCATTTATAACACGTGCAGATCCTAAATAGTAAAAATCTTTACCTTCACGCTTGTCATCATCAGATTTTTTGACAAATAACTGAATCATTCCAAAATCTTTATTACTAATAATTTTACTCTCAGTTTTACTAGTAGTTGAACGACCACTTTTTGAGAACCATCTCATTGTTGAACGGTCTAAGAATTCATCCTCATAGGCCATTTTATTTTGAAAATTCTCAGTCTTTTCTAGAGCTATAAAAACAGGTAGAAATTTAGAGTCAGGTCTCATAATATAACCGCCAACGTTTTGACCAGTTTGTTCTTTTGACCAATTTAGTAATTTAATAACATCGGTACGATAATACTTCTTACCAATAGTAAATCGAGTATTGAAATTCATTGGGTGATTTTGGAGCTTTAATAAGTTCACATTAATGGCATCTTCAAAATATCGTTTGAATTCTTTTGAACTTAAAGCCGATTTGAATTCGGGAGTTAATTCCCATTTGTTATCAAAATGATTAATCAAAGGAGTGTCGCCATATTTTTGCCGATTTTTATCCATGAAGTAACTCAGATCTAATATAGAAGCGACGTTTTTTATAGAGTCATCATCATAAAAGATATTTGCGGCTCGAAGTCCAGACAAAATTTCATTATCGGTTAGTGTTTTTTTAATTGATAATTGTTTTAAAATCCAAGCTTCAATTGGCCGTTTTGAAACAGTGATCTCTCTGGAAATGAAATCTAAAAATGCATATTGCTTGGCGTCGAATGATTGAGAAAATTCTTTTTCGAATTTTAGTTGCATATCGTATACGGTGTTAAATTTATGCACTATATCAGAAACAGTAATAGTTCCTAGCTTAGCAAAATCCATAAACATAGGTGGTCGAAGGCCAATTTTATCTTTTAGATTGTTGTAGGCATCTCTGAATCTTTTCATACTTTCTAATGAAGCTTTTGAGACAGCTTTGAGTACTCGATTACGGGCTACTTCTTCAAAATGAATGGTAGAGACTCCGGAAATGCTAGGACTAATAATTTGTTTGCGTATTTTTTCCTTATTACTGGTGTTAGATTGGTCAAAGGCCATTGGGATCATATAATTTTCGTCATAATTCCCAATGAAATCTAATACGGTAACTGATGTTTTACCAGGGAATTTACGTAATCCTCGTCCAAGTTGTTGTAAAAATATAATGCTGGACTTAGTAGGACGCATCATAACAATTTGATTTAGGCAGGGAATATCTACACCTTCATTAAAGATATCAATAGTTACAATATATTGGATTTCACCCTTGATTAGTTTCCGAACCGCTTTTTCTCTAGTATCAATTGAATCAATTGCTGAAACAAATTGAGCATTTATATCTTTTAGTTTTAATTTGGCTACTAAATCACGGCCTTCTTCCATACGACTAACAAAAATTAAGCCATGAACGTTTTCTCCACGTGGTCCATAGTATTTAGTTTTGTCTACTATATAATTAACCCGTTCATCAGATACTAAATACTTTAGACTAGTTTTATCATCAATAATATGACCGTTTATTTCATAATCTGTTACCCCAATATAGTGAAATGGAGTAAGAAAATTATGGTCTAATGCATCCAAAAGAGAAATTTCATAGGCCAGATGGTAGTCAAAATATGCATAGACATTTGTACCATCGGTACGTTCTGGTGTGGCGGTCATGCCAAGCATAAATTTTGGCTCATAAAAATTCATTAGTTTTTGATACATGGTTTGTTTTTCAGTGGCTTGATTTTCACTGACTCGGTGAGCTTCGTCGATAATTATGTAATCAAATCTTTTTGAACCTAGTTGCTTACAAACATTTTCGTTAGAAGCCATATTTACTGTAGCAAAGAGATAACGAGCATCAATTTGTTTTTTACTTCCACTAAGTATGCCGTAGTCTTTATCAGGACCACCCAAGATTTTTTGGAAACTTTCTTTTGCTTGTTCCAGAATTTGTTCACGGTGTACAACGAATAAAACTCTTTTAGGCTTAACGTTTTTAACGTCAAAGGCTGCTAAATACGTTTTTCCTGTTCCTGTTGCTGCGACCACTAGGGCCTTTTTTGCATGTTCTTTTTCTCTTAAATCTTTTAGCGACATTAAAGCATTATTTTGCATTTCATTAGGTGAAATTGTTCCAGGTGCTTGATCTTTTTGAGAAGGTTCTGATACTGAAAGAGCTGGTGGTTCCCAGTTTTGTCGATATTTTTCTATCCAAGAGTTAGTAAGAGGAGTCGCCTTTTGCCAGAGGTCGTCCAGTTCTCTTTTGACACTTTGAACAATATCTCCACGTTCAGTGGAAGTCACTCTTAGATTCCATTCAAAGTTTTTCTTCAGAGCATTCTGAGTTAAATTGGCGCTTCCAACTAGAATACTTTCATAATTACCATGATTAAAATAGTAAGCTTTTGTATGAAATCCGTCTTGATGTAAAACTCTGACATCTAGATTAGGAATGTAAGATAAATCTTCAAACATATTTGGATTATTAAATTTTAAATAGGTCGATGTAATTAATCTACCTCGTATACCATGGGATGCGATGTCGGCCAAAGTACTTTTTAAATCTAATAGGCCGTCAGATGTGACAAATGCTACTGCAATGGTAAACGATTTGGTACTACGTAATTCCTCTTCTAATGTATCAAGGACAGTTCCATTATGGTTGGTTACAAGCGAGGGTTGATAACGATCTAGTGATTCGATCGAATTATCAATAAAGCCAAAATCTATCCCTTTTCTTATGTTGTTTTCGTAATCAGTATTCATAATTGAATCCAGTCTTTGCTAGGGCTTTAATTACGGCGACATCACTAGGGGCCCAGTCTAATGCAAGAGCTTCATCTGGAGTAACCCAACGTAATTCATCATGCGCGATAGTTTTAGAAATATTACTGTCTAATCTGACGTAATAACAATGAAGTATTACTTCTCCAAATTCTAATTCTGCAATTCCATCAATAGAAAACTTTTCAAAAACGGTTGCTTTTGCACCGAATTCTTCTTTTAATTCTCGTGACATAGCAGCTTCTGGCGTTTCTGAAGGTTCGATTTTTCCACCGGGAAATTCCCAATACCCTCCAAGAACTCGATTAGATGCACGTTGTGCAGCAAGTAACTTGTGATCTTTAATAATGATTGCTCCTACAACTTGAATTTTACTCATATGACCACTCCTATTAATAGTTATTTCAATAGATCTAGTATATCAAAATGAAAATAAATAAGGCTTTTTGAAAAGCAATAACATTTTATCTGCTTCTTCCAAAAGATTTTATTTGTAATTGATGTATTAGAATGAAAATTTTAAAAAAAGGAAAAAATGAATTTGTTTAATTAAAATTTGTCACATTTCAGATATAAATAATAATATTTTTTTAACATCAAAAGCTACTGTTTCACAACATCTATAAAGGGTATTATAAAAGTAAGCGCTGTCTTCTAAATATGCTCATGGTAGGTGAAACTTATGAAAATTATTGTTGGTTCATACTTTTTAGATATAGATAAAGGTAAAAAGAAAAAAATAGAAAGAGAAAAGGGAAAAAGTAGATTATTTTTTCCAAAGGATTATACCTTGCTGGATTTTGAAACGACGGGATATGATCCTAGATGGGATCGTATTATTGATATTGGAGCGTTAAAAGTAAAGGATAATAATGTTGTAGATAAAATTGATAATCTTGTTAAGTATGAAGATGATAATACCGTTCCTGCGATGGTGGAAGGCATGACGGGAATTACCAGTGAAATGATTGAAAAAGATGGCGTTACCGCAGAAATAGCAATGAGAAACTTAGTAGATTTTATAGACAATGATGTGATCGTTGGATTTAATGTCAATTTTGATATTAATTTTCTTTATGATTTTGCAAATAAGTATTTTGGCCAGAAGGTAAAAAATGATTTTGTTGATGTGCTAAGAATTGCTAGAAAATTTTACCCAGAAGAACGTCATAATAGATTGGCTGATTGTATAAAACGAATAGAACCCAAAAAAGAGCAGTCTCACAGAGGACTAGATGATTGTTATGATACGAAATTAATATTTGACTTTTTTGAGGAAAATATTGATTTAAATCTATTAAATGAAAAAAGACATTATCATCATAATAAAATTGATTTGAAACAATTAAAACCGGAAAGTGTAATGATTGATGAAGATAATCCATTTTATGGATGTAATGTGTGTTTTACAGGTAAATTAGATGGTTTGTTAAGAAAGCAAGCGGCACAATTAGTTGTTAATTTAGGTGGAATAGCCCAAAACGGGATAACATTAAAAACGGACTATTTAATATTAGGTGATACAGCATATAGTTTACACAATAAAGGTACTATGACTACGAAAATGAAAAAAGCATATGATTTAATTGGAAAAGGAAGTAATTTAAAAGTAATAAATGAATCAGTTTTTCTGGATATGTTAAACGATAGGCAAAATGAAATTGAGGGGTAAGATATGATAGAGTTCGTGAAAACCAAAAATAAAAAGAGTTTTGTTTTTGATGGAGGTACTATTGAAAATTCAAATAATGTTTTACGAGGGACATTTATAATTCTATTTGCAAATAAGATCATAAGAATAAATAAAAGAGGTGAAGAAAACATATCATATGAATATACTAATGATCTATTTCGAAAAATGAATATGTGTAAAACTAATAATATTAGTGAAAGAAGAAATGCAAGTGATCTAGAGGAAAGATTATTCAATATGATATTGAATGGTGATAGGCTTGATGATGAAATAAGAAAGAATTTAAGACAGAATTATTTAGAAGTACTTCATGTTGATAATAGTAAGAATAATATTAACTTAATAGTGTAACTAAATTCTAAATATGTTTGGAAAGTAATATAAAAATGCAAATGTATCAATCTCAAACAACCAATCCCCAAACCAACTATTTCATAATAGACTCTAGCTCCAGTCCTAACCACAACGACGTAGATTTCAAATATTACAGCTACCAAAATCAAACTAACAAACAACTCCACACTGGAGACCTAATAATCTACCGCAGGTCTGGCAGTGCATCTGAATGGGGCAACGAGTTTTACCTATACGGAGCAGCCCAACTAGGGGATGTAGTCCAAGTGGATCCAACAACAGGCAACAGTCTACTCGAAGTGAAGAATCCTTATCTTTTCTCTCATCGTCTAATGAAACAAAACTTACGGACCTTTGACTGGAAGTTCCGCAAATTTAAAGGCAAGTGGTCTAATTTCTTCAACATGAACGGCATCACCCAAATTACCAAAGAAGATTTTCTTGGCTTATTGGATCGACAAAGCAACTTATCTCCAGAATTTGACGGCTTGTCTAGTGCTGAAGAATCATTGGCAGTCAAATGTTACCAAGCTCAAAGGCACGAATTGTATACAATTGAAGATACTGCCAAAGGAGTTCCAACACGCAGAGCTGCAGATAAATATTTCTCCGACCAAGTAAAATTTAATTATCATTATAAATCAGCTCTAACTGGAACCTCTGATGAAGACAAATTGGTAGCGACTAGAATAATCCCATGGAAAGACAACAAAACCACGCGCCTAGATTATCGCAATGGTATTTGCCTAACCAAGATACTGAAAAAAGCTTTCACACAAGGCTATTTCACGCTTTCTGATCAAGGACACATAATCTTATCCAATCTAAATTCAAACGACCCAGAGCTCAATAAAACACTAAATAAATACAAAAATAGAAAAATACATATGAATAGGGAATATTCTCCTAATAAAAATTATTTACAATACCACCGTGAGCACATTTTTAAGCGTTAATAGCTATTGACTAATCAACAAGTGATTTGTATTATAATTACAACAACTTTTAATTAAGTCCAGAGAGGCTTAGAAAGTAACAATTAGGAGGGGAACCTTCTCAAACTAAACTTTCTTTGTCTGTTGGCAGAGAAAGTTTTTTTATTGCTTTAGATTTAATATATTTAAAAATATCTAATAAAACTATGATTTAAATTAAAATAATTTTAATAAAACTATTGACGATTCACGAAGATGTTTGTATTATGGGAACAATAACTTTTAATGGGACCCTGCGAGATCTTGAAGGCGAAAGAACCACAGAGAGGATTCTCTGAGCAATTCGTACTGGTGAAAAGTCTTTAAATTTGAATTTTTAATTGGATCCAGAGAGGTCCCAAAAGTTCAGTCTAATCAATCGTCTAGGACTAACTTTAGGGATGCCTTATCAGCATCCCTTTTTATGTACCAAATTTTTATCAATTCGGAGGACAAATATGAAAAGATACCTAGTTTTTGAAGATGGAACATACTTTGAAGGTACGGCTTTTGGAAGCGACACAGAAACGATCGGCGAACTTGTTTTTACAACAGGGATGAGCGGATATCAAGAAGCAATTACTGATCAATCCTACAATGGACAAATTATTAACTTTTGTGCACCAATGATCGGTAATTATGGTGTCGCCAAGAAATTTAATGAATCCAAAAAGCCTACTATAAAGGGCGTACTAGCCCGAGAAATAACCGATGTCACAGGAAACTATCAAAGCGAAATGACTATCGATGAATTCCTAAAGCAAGAGAATGTCCCCGGTATCCGACGAATTGATACACGTGCAATTACTTTAAAGATTAGAAAAGCTGGCTCACTAAAAGCAGCTATTGTTGACGATTTAGACTCAGGACTTATTGACCAAATCAGTACTTGGAAATTAGACGATTCACAGTTACAAAAGAGCATCACCCCTACACCAGCAGAATTTGCAGGCAGCGGCAAACACGTCGTTGTACTAGATTTCGGATATAAAGAAAGCATCATTTCCGAACTAAAGAAGCGTTGTTTGAAAGTCACTATCGTACCAGGCAATACTTCACTAGAAGCAATTAAGAATCTCAAACCAGATGGAATTTTGTTAAGTAATGGACCTGGAGATCCAACTAGACATACGGATATTTTGCCAACCATTGTGGAATTGGAAAAACTTTATCCAGTCTTTGGAATCTGCATGGGTCACCAATTATTGTGCCTAGCTAACGGTGCTAAGACTTTCAAGATGAAATTCGGTCACCGTGGATTTAACCATCCAGTTAAGGACTTAGAAACTGGTCGTATCTACTTCACTTCACAAAATCACGGTTACGCCGTTGACGCTGAATCAGTTGAAGATACTGATTTGAAGGTTACACAAGTAGAATTAAACGACCAAACAGTTGAAGGAGTAGAGCACACTAAATATAATGCCTTTTCTGTGCAATTCCACCCGGATGCAAAACCTGGTCCACATGATGCTGATTTCTTATTTAACAGATTCTGGAATGCGATTAACAAATAGCTGGAGGGGAATTAAATGCCAAAAAGAACAGACCTAAAAAAAATTATGATTATCGGTTCCGGTCCAATTATTATTGGTCAGGCTGCCGAATTTGACTACTCAGGAACACAAGCTTGTCTAGCTTTGAAAGAAGAAGGTTATGAAACTGTTTTGATCAATTCCAATCCAGCTACAATCATGACTGACAAACACATTGCGGACAAAGTTTATATTGAACCAATCACTTTGGAATTCGTTGAAAAAGTATTGGTCAAAGAACATCCCGATGCCATCATCCCAACACTAGGTGGCCAAACGGGTTTGAACATGGCGGTTCAATTACAAGAATCAGGTATTTTGAACCAATTAGGAATTGAAATTATTGGAACCAAGCTCGACACTATCAATGAAGCTGAAGATCGTGAAGAGTTCAAAGAATTAATGAATAGACTTCATGAACCAGTACCAGCTTCTAAATCGACTCACAACTATCGTGAAGCTAAGAAATTCGTTGACGGAATCGGTTTTCCGGTCATCATCCGTCCCGCTTTTACCATGGGGGGAACTGGTGGAGGTGTTGCTCACAACTATGACGAACTAGAAGAAATCGTTGGTCGTGGTTTGAAAGCTTCACCATCAACTGAAGTTTTGATTGAACAAAGTATTGCCGGTTTCAAAGAAATTGAATTTGAAGTTATGCGTGATAGTGCTGATAATGCCTTGGCCGTTTGTCACATGGAAAACGTTGACCCGGTCGGTATTCATACGGGAGATTCAATCGTTATTTCACCAATTCAAACTTTGACTGACGATGAAGTTCAAAAGTTACGTGATGTTTCTCTAAAAATTATTCGTGCACTAAAAATAGAAGGTGGTTGTAACGTTCAACTCGCCATCGATACTAAAACAAGTAATTATTTCATCATTGAGGTAAATCCTCGTGTCAGCCGTTCATCAGCCTTAGCTTCCAAAGCTACTGGTTATCCAATTGCCAAAATTGCTGCTAAGATTGCTGTCGGTTTGACTTTGGACGAAATCATCAATCCAATCACAGGTAAGACGTTTGCTCAATTTGAACCGGCCTTAGATTATGTTGTCTGCAAGATTCCTCGTTGGCCTTTTGATAAATTCTCCAAAGCTGACAGAACTATCGGTACTCAAATGAAAGCTACCGGTGAAGTAATGGCGCTTGGTAGAAATATCGAAGAAGCTTTCCAAAAGGCGGTTCGTTCACTAGAAATCGATCAACACGATTTAATCATGGATTCACTTGCTGATAAACCTCTAGAAGAACTTGAAAAATACGTCCAAACACCAACTGATGACCGTTTATTCTATATCGCTGAATTGTTGAGACGAGATGTTTCCTATGAAACAATTAACCAACTAACAGCTATCAATCCTTTCTTCTTGGCTAAATTGAAGAATATTATCAACTACGAAAAAGTTTTAACTAATGGAACTTTGGATAAAGATATCATTTTGGAAGCTAAGCAACTCGGTTATTCTGATAAGACGATTGCTCGTTTGAACGGGTTGGATGAAGATATTATTCGTCACTTCAGAAAGCAAAGTGAAATTTTACCAACTTACAAGATGGTTGATACTTGTGCTGGTGAATTTGAAGCTCAAGCTCCTTATTTTTACAGTACTTATGAAACCGAAAATGAATCACAAAAGGCTTCAGAAAAATCTGTCTTGATTTTAGGCTCTGGCCCTATCCGTATCGGGCAAGGTATCGAATTTGATTATTCAACGGTACACTGTGTCAGAGCGGTTCAACAGATGGGTTACAAAGCTATTGTTATCAATAACAATCCAGAAACTGTTTCAACTGATTATTCAGTTGCCGACAAATTATACTTTGAGCCTTTGACATTGGAAGATGTTTTGAATGTCTGCGATTTGGAACAACCAGTCGGAGCCATCGTTCAATTTGGTGGACAAACTTCAGTTAACTTGGCTGAACCACTCAAGGAAAATGGTATTAAGATCTTGGGTACACAAGTTGAAGATATTAATCGTGCCGAAGATCGTGATTTATTTGACCAAATCATCAAAAAATTAAATATTCCTCAACCAGCTGGTGGTACGGCTACTTCTCAAGAAGGTGCGGTTGAAGTTGCTCATAAGATTGGTTATCCAGTTTTGATTCGTCCTAGTTATGTTTTAGGTGGTCGTGCGATGGAGATCGTTAGATCTGATGAAGAACTCGACAAATACATGCACGAAGCAGTTCACGTTTCTAATGATCATCCAGTTTTGATTGATACTTACTTGACTGGTCGTGAATGTGAAATCGATGCCTTGAGCGATGGGGAAAATGTCTTGTTGCCAGGTATCATCGAACACATCGAAAGATCAGGTGTGCACTCAGGAGATTCAATGGCAGTTTATCCTCCACAAAATATCCCTGAAGAAGTTCAAAACCAAATCGTTAAATATGCGAAACTTTTGGCTAAAGAACTCAAATGTGTTGGTATCATGAACGTTCAGTTCGTTATCCATGAAAATCAGGCTTACGTTATTGAAGTTAACCCAAGAGCTAGTCGGACAGTGCCATATTTGAGCAAAGTCACTGGAATTCAAATGGCTAGAATTGCTTCGAAGTTAATTTTAGGAGCTGATTTTGCCACACTCGGTCTCGAACCAGGATTAGCACCAGAATCACGTTTGATTCACGTCAAAGCACCAACATTCTCTTTCAATAAATTAAACAATGTTGATAGTGCTTTAGGACCTGAAATGAAGTCGACTGGTGAAGTAATGGGTTCAGGAACTGACTATACTGAAGCCTTGTACAAAGCTTTTGAAGCTACTAACCAACATATCAAAGATGCTGGTAATGTTTTGATAACAGTTAATGACAATGACAAAGCTGAAGCCTGCGGTTTAGCTCGTCGTTTCCATGAAGTTGGTTTCCAAGTCTTAGCTACTAAGGGAACTGCCAAATACTTCAACGAACACGGCATCGAGGCTAAAGTTGTTCCAGAAGTAGGACAAGCAGAAAAAGATATTGTTTACTACTTGAGTCATAACAAGATTCAGTTGTTGATCAATACTTTAGGCGAGAGTAGAAGTCACCATTCAGATGGCTATATCATTCGTCAAAATGCAGTCTTGAATGCTGTGCCACTTTATACTTCACTCGATACAGCTAATGCAATTTTGAAAGTACTCGAAAAACGTTTTATTAGTGTAAATCCATTATAGATAAGAAAAACATCCTCAAATTGGGGATGTTTTTTTCTTTTACTTAGTAATTATTTTGATCGTACTCTTACCATTACCGACTTTTTGGACTAAGAGTTGTTGACCGATACTTTGTTTCATTGATTCGATATGACTGATAACGCCGACCATCCGGTTTTGACCGATTTCAGTCAGAGCTTTCATTGCTTCGTTAAGTGTTTCTTCATCCAATGAGCCAAAGCCCTCATCAATGAATAGCGCATCGATTTGAACTCCGTTAGCTGATGATTGAACGACTTCACTCAATGACAGAGCAATCGATAAGGCGGCAATGAAAGTTTCACCACCAGAAAGTGTGTCGGAAGAACGGGTAGCATTCGTTTGACGGTCATAAATATTGATATCCAGACCGTGATCACGTTGCTTATTAGTACTTTCGGTCGATAGTTGGAAATAATAACGGTCGTTAGAAAGGATACTTAAGAATTTGCGGTTAGCGTAATTCAAAATCTTTAATAAGTAGTTTTGAACGACATAAGTTTCTAGCTTTAATTTATTTTCATTGCCGTCTTTACCAGTGACAATGTTGTAAAGGCTAGTGATAGCAGCTAATTCCTTGGTAAAGTTGCCTTGAGCTTGAAGAATTTTTTGAACTTGTTCGAAGTTTTGGGTAGCTTCTTTTAAATCATGACTGAATGAATTAGTTTGTTTGGCAGCAATCAAGTGAGTTTGTTCAGCTTCAACTTTAGCTTGCTTTAAGGCGACAATATCAGGCTTAGTTTGATCTTTTAGCTGAGCTGTTACTTTAGAAATATTGTCAGTTAAAATTTCTTTTTCTTTTTGATAGCTAGTGACATCGTTTTGAAGTTTGCTTAGTTGATTTTGAGAAATTTCTAAAATCCATCTGTCTAGTAAATTACGATCATTAGTTTTAGCGTTGTCGGCATTAAGTGCTTGATGCAATTTATCAGAGAGATTTCTCAAACTAGTTGTTAACTTGTCTAGTTGTGTTTGAGTATCTGTTAGTTTAGTTTGATTGTTACTATAGTTAATTTCGTTTTTGTGGGCAGCATCTTGAGCAACTTTCAAATCCTTTTGGAACTTCTCATATGCTGAAACTAATTCGTTCTTTTTGGTAATTAATTGTTGGCTAGTAGTGGTTGAATCGGATAAGTCAGCGGATTTAGTTTGCAAGTCGTTTTCTCGAGTTTGGATTTGAGCAGTCAATTTGTCTAGTTCTGATTTATCTTGGCTTAGCGACTGTTGTTGACGGTTGAGATTATTCTCTAGGTCTTTAATTTCTTGTGCCAGTTTTTGAGAAATTTGAATCTGTTCATTTAACTGATCAATACTCTTTTTGAAAGTGTCTTTGATGGCTACTAGATCAAATTGTTGTGGCAACTCGATTGAAGTGTTAGCGACAACTTGAGTGTAGTGAGTTGATAAGGCAATTTGAGTAGAAACAGCCTTTTGTTGTTGTTGATCAAACTCGTCTGAAACTTCTTGAATTGTTTGTTGGATATTCTTTAAATCTGTTTCTTTAGCAGCAAAGATTTTTTGAGAATTATCGACAGCATCCATTGATTTGCGGAGTTCTTTTTCATTTGCGACGGCGGCTTCTTTGGCATAGGGATGTTCAGTTGAACCACAGACAGCGCAGGCTTCTCCTTCGACTAGTTCTTGACGAAGCTGGGCAATCATTAGTGATTGTCTAGTTTTTATCTTTTCTTGATAATCTTTTTTAGCATTCTCAAATACCTTAGTCTTTTGATCCAAGTCAGCGTGCAATTGTTTGAGCTTCTTTTGTGTTTTGGCTACGGCGTCGGCAGCATTTTGACGATCAGTTTCAAGAGGTGAGAATTGGTCGATGAAATCGGCTCTTTCCTGAACTAATTTATCTTTTTGACTAGGGAAGTCCTGGTATTTAGACAGTTCTTCGTTCTTAGCTTGAATTGAATCGTTAATGGTAGTTAATTCTTGAGATTTTGTTTGGACAGTCTTAGTAATTTGCTCTAAGCGCGGTTGTAATTGGGATAGTGACTTTTTAATGGCTTCAATTTCTTGAACTTTGGCAATTAGAACAGTCAGTTTTTGAGCTTGCTGGTTCTTTTCGTCAAAATTTGCCTGTTGACTAGTTAATTCCGTAGTTTTAGCTTGGGCAGCGGCCAAATTCTTATGGGCGAGTTGTAGCTTTTGTTCGAGATCTTTTTTGCTGTTTAAAGTATCAGTTTGATCTTTCTCCAGGCGCTCTAAATCACGAACTGTTTCCTGAAGAGGTTGTGCCCATTGCAATTCAGAAATGTGAATTTGCTTTTGACTGATATTGTCGGCTTGATTGGTAATGTGACTTTGATATTGTGTTTGATATTCATTCAACTGGTCAAATTTTTTGCTGATATCTAAAGCTACTTGATAGGTAGCTTCGGTCTTTTTCTTGGCAGCAAATTTGGCTTGTTCAGTCTTTTTTGCTTCATTTAAAGTAGCCTGACGGTTGGCAACAAATTTTCCCAAAGTGTCGTTCAATTGATCATTGTCGATCTCTTTTAATTGAGTTTTTTCTTCGTCGTTCCAAATGGGAGAGGATAGTTGATTTTGAATTTTGGTTTCAAAATCTTGAGCCTTAGAAGTGGCCTGGTCATAGTGATCTTTTAGCTTAACTGTGAAGTCAGTGAATAATTGAGTTCCGAAAATCTTTTTGAGGATTTTTTCTTTATCAGCAGTATTTGATTTCAAAAACTCTGAAAAATCATTTTGTGGTAAAAGAATGATTTTCTTAAATTGATCGGCGGTTAAATTAAGAATCTCGGAGATAGCATTACCGACGTCAACTGGTTTAGTCGCGATACTTTCTACCTCAACACCATTAACTTCGTCAACGATTGACAGATTTGCAGTAGGTGCTTTTTTAGTAAAACCGGTACCTCTTTTTCTAGCTAGGAATTGTTCAGGTGTTCGTTCGACTTTAAAAATTTTGCCATTTTGTTCGAAGTAGAAAACTACTTTGGTCGTATCGGTGCCTTCAGCGAATTGACTACGCATTTCTTTAGCTTCACGTTCACTAGTTGTACTACCAAAGAGGGCAAAGGTCATGGCATCAAAGATAGTAGACTTACCAGCTCCGGTATCACCACCAATTAGAAAGATAGGTGATTCATCGAGTTTTCTAAAATCAATAATTGAATGTTCATGTGGTCCAAAGAAGTTGATATCTAAATATATTGGTTTCATTTGCGCGCTCTTTCTACTTCGTTGAAGATGTTTTCAACAAGTGTTTTTTGTTGGTTGGATAAGTCTTTACCAGTGATAGTTTTGAAAAATTGATCGACGGTTTCTTCAGGACTGAGGTCGTTGATGTTGGTGTTGATAGTTTGGATTTGGTTGTCGCTTGCTTTTACTTGATAGTCCAGTTCGACGATAGTCTTATAGTGCTTTTGTAATTTGGCCCGGATATTGGTATGAACGTGTTCACTTGGGTCGAAGTTCTTAATTGTGATAGCGAACCAAGCTGAATCAAGTGGCTGTTGGCTGTAAAATTTCTCGTCACAAAGGGTATCCCAATCTTCTTCCAAGACAATTAAGTCAGTTTTAGGTGTTAAAGGTTTGAATTCACGATTAATACCATTGTCGTCAATCGTTACAATGTCGACACCTTTGCCTTTGTTTTTGATACGAGCTTCTTTGACGTTGAATTTGACCGGACTGCCGGAATAACGAATATTGTCAGTCGGAGAAGCGAAGCGGGTATGAATGTGTCCCAGCATGACGTAATCAAAATCACTGAATTCGTCGCTAGTTAAAGTTGCTAAGCCACCGACTTTTGAATTGGTTTCACTAGTTAGTTCCAGTTCGGTATCTTGATTAGGGGTTACGGCAAAATGGGTTACTAGTAAGTGCTTTTTATTAGGATCGAAGTTCTTTTTCATATCGGCAACGACTAAATTCATTGCTTGAGAAATAGTTTTTATTTCTTGGACTTGTTCGTTAGGCATATCGTGATGACCGTAGTAAGTTCTAGCATCCATTGGATCAAAGAATGGCAATAAAAATATTTGTGCTTGGGGTGTCTCGATTGGGGTGAAAGCTTCTTCTATGAACGTATTGAGATAGAAATCGGATTGTTTCATCCAAGCTCGACCATAATTAAGACGTTTGGCGCTATCGTGATTACCAGAGATAGCATAAATAGGTAAGTGATTTTCTAAATTGATTTTGCGGAACATTTCATCCAAAGTTGTAACAGCTTCAGGATTGGGAATAGCTCGATCGTAAATATCTCCAGCGATAACGATTCCGTCAACTTGTTCTTGCTTGGCAATATCTAAGATTTGTTTGAAGGTTTCCCTTTGTTCATCTAATAAGGGGTAACCGTTCAAAGTTCGTCCAATGTGCCAGTCAGCAGTGTGTAATAGTTTCATATTCAACCCTCCATTTGAGTTTATTGTATCGTAATTTTTGAGAATCAGGATTTAAATAAAGTATATCATTAGTTTAGAACATATGTTCGTTAAAACTGCAAAAAAAAGCCGATAAAATAATTATCGACTTTTGGTAATTAATCATTCAAATTGTAACGAAGTTTCATGTTGTTAGAACCCGTTGTTACCATGTCTCCGAGCAATTTATTTTGTTTTTCAAAGGCTACGTCAGCTAATTTCTTGTTGGCATTTTCGAGGTATTTTTCAATATCTTTTTGTCCGGAAATATCGGCATCGGTATCGTTTTGGATTTTACGATAAGCACTCATGGCATCTAGTTCATAATCATTTCTCATATCAACGTAGAAGTCATAATCTGTATCACCAAGTAAAGCAGTTGTACAACTCAACCAGTACATGTTGTTCAAATCGAATTTGCCAGTAGCATTCTTGTATTGAACTGGTGTGTCATTAACGTTGGCATAGAATGGAACAACTGTGTTGAAAGTATTGGCACCGTAAGCTAACCAGTGGATACCAGCAATTTCTGTTGGAACGTTGTTTCTAATTTGAAGAATGTGAACGTTGTGGTTTCTGTTAATACCAATAGGTCTAAAGAGTGTCTTGTCACTTTGAGAACCACTGCCGTAAACATCGTACTTAGTATTTTCAAAGTGAGAACTCAAGACAAATTTCACATCTTCGACAGAAATCTTGCGGTTAGCGTGGCAGATGAATGGTAAATCTTGTTCCATTGGATCGTCAGCCGTATCGTCAGGACTGAAGAATTTTTGACCGTACCAAGTACGAGGGTTGTTGTAAACAGTATCTTTAATAGAAGCACTACCAAAGATATGTCTTAAATTGTAGTTTTCAAAATCTGGATTGAGGTTGTTGTTGTCAATCAAATCTTTCAAATCGCTTGAGCAAAGTGTGTCATCTGAATCGAAATCAAATTGATCAATGTTCATACGGTTTGGAGCTACAACGTAAGCATCGTCAGGAATACGAACGGCTGCCCAGTGGTGTCCACCGATAGTTTCTAACCACCAAACTTCTTCGTTATCGGCAAATGAAATACCGTTTGGTTCATAAGTTCCGTATTCTTCTAATAGAGAACCTAGACGTTTAACACCTTCACGGGCACTCTTGACGTAAGGAAGAACGACTGTAACTAAATCTTCTTCACCCAAACCATTTTCAACGAAAGGATCAAGTCCTTGAACACGTGAATTAGTAGTAATGGTTTCAGTGGCTGACATGGCAACGTTTGAACTATTGATACCAGCAGCGGGCCAAATTCCGTTTGTCAAAATTGAGTTAGGAATTGAAGTGTAGCGTTGTGGATCATCAGGTAATTTAACGTTTACCTTACTGATAACTGAAGTGTAATCTCTAGGTTGATCCTCTGGGTTTACGACTACGAAACGTTGTGGATCTAAGGCTTCATGACCGTCATCATTTCTTGAAATAAGTGTTGAACCGTCAATTGAGGCTTTTTTACCAACTAAAATCGAAGTACAAGAACCTTTAATGCGTTTTTCCATTATTAATTAGCTCCTTTTTATAATCTCTAATAGATTAATTATAACTTTTATAATGTAGGAAACCAAACAACCGATTTATAGTTATTTATCTCCAAAATATGTTTTTCTTAAATCGTTTTTTATGTTTCTTATATCTGTAAGAGTCTGATATTCTTCAGAAGATTCCAATTCCTTTTTATCTTCGAAAATATCTTCCTCTTCGCGTAGTACTTGTGACCAATATTTTTGTAAGTTATTTAGATGTTTCCATGCGTCGACTCTGAAATTAGAAAATAATAGTTCTTCTTCTTTGGATAAATTAAAATCCTCGACGATACTATCGGTAAATACTGTTATATCAGTTGGCCAATTTTTGTTTAAAGTATTTCTCCAAACGAATTCTCCTTCGTCATCAGAATAATGTAGGTATAAGTTGCTATAGTCACTATCTACTAGCTCAAATTGATTTTCCAATGTAACAAAGAATGGTCTCTCATTTTTCTTATAGTTTGGTTCATAGATGCCTAACTGCTCTTTATTTTGTAACATTATTTTCGAAATTTCTTTATCATTCATAAGAATCATCCTTTCGTATTATTATTTTTATTATAAAAAATAAATATCCAAAAAGCAAACAAGTGTTCGTACTAAGCGCATAAAAAAACTACCAAAAATATGATTTTTGTCATTTTTTTGATAGTTTTTTTACTTAGGTAAATTAATCCCAGCATCTTTTAATGCGTTCAAATATTTCTTTAATAATACATTTCTGGCATTGTATTGAGCACCAGGGGTGGTATAACAGGCAACTTGAATTGATAAAGTGCCATCATTTAAATTTGAAAAACCAAAGATATAAGGCTTTTGGGTGATTTGAAGTTCTTTTAAATTCAAATTGTTATTAACTTCATCGATAGTTTGCGTAATTTTTTCAAAAGGAGAGTCGCTGGCAACGGGAATTTCCATTAGAGCCCGCATATTATTACGCGATAAATTGCTGACGATGGTGATATTGCGATTAGGGATGTAGTTCAAAGTTCCATCGAAACTTTTGACTTGAGTTGTTCTAATACCAACGTAAGTAACTTCTCCTTCGATGTTATTGACTTGAATCAAATCGCCGACACTGATTTGTTGTTCCAATAAGATGAAGAAACCATTGACCATATCGGAAACGAATCCTTGTGCACCAAGACCAATTGCCAAACTGAAGATTCCGGCCCCAGCAATCAATGTACCAACAGGAATACCAATGGCTGAAAGAATGGCGTAGATCCAAAAGAACATCAGAATATATTTGAAGATATTGAGGACTAAGGTATAAATAGTATCGAGTTTTTTAGGTGAAATCGACCGTTTAGTACCTCTAAGTCCGGTTTTAAAAATATGACGAATGATTTTTTTACCGATCCAATTGATCAGCAGTAAAACAATAGATAGTAGTACCAACTGAAAAACAACTGAAACGACGTGTTGTAAAACTGATTCCCAATCGACTTTGAGAAAGAGTTTTTTGATTAGGGTGTTGAGGTTAAGTGAAGAGTCCAAATTAGTTAGTCCTTTCTGAATAATTACTCAAATAATACTATCACAAAAGAAAAAGCCAGAGAAACGGTCTTCTCTGACTCTAATTATTGTAAGTAGCTTTTGGGAACGAAGTCTTCTGTTGCTACATATAATTTATCGGATAGTTTTTTGTATAGTTCATGTTCGCCAGTCATTAAAGTGAAGTTCAAGTTGTCGCACGATTCAATCAATTTAATAGCAGCGGCGATTTTTAAGTCATCGTGTGAATAGTCAATTTCACTATTTCCAGTCACGGTAATGTCTAAAGTAGGCTCGTTTTGTCCTAAAGTGTAATCTTGAATGTTTTCTGTAACCAAATTTAAAATCTCCTCAAATGGAATGGGTATATAACATAGCATATAAAGAACGTGATTTACAGTGTTATGTACTGAATGGAAAATTGGCTTGAAAATCCTATTAAATCAAGGATGCTTGTAACTCTAGCTTTAGTTTTTACAAGAGTTCACGTATAACTAAGGTTAAAGGAGCTGAATTCATGGATTTTGGAGCACAGATGAAGAAGTTACGAACTAGTCGAGGATTGACTCAGGGACAAGTCGCACAGAAATTGAATGTTTCCCGACAAACGATTTCGAGTTGGGAAAATAATCGTAATTTACCCGATTTAGAAATGGTAGTTTTGATTGCCAGGATTTTTAATATCTCGTTGGATAATTTGATACTCGGTGATCCTACCATGACGAATAAATTAGTGAAGGATGGTAGTGAGATGAAGAGAGCTAAGTGGAATTTGTATTTCAGTTTATCAATGATATTCGCAGGTATTATTAGTTTCCTATTGTTTAGGTTGATTGGTAGTACTGTCGATAGTAATGGTTATTTGCAAGAGCCATTTTTCTTAGTACCGATTGGCTATTTATTCTTATTGGTTGGTTTGATTGATGGAGTAATTTATCTAGTTCAACGTTTCAAACGAAATTAATAATGTAAAATTTTATCTATTTCCTCGTTATAAACTAGTACATTGACTAAAAAAGAGAATCTTCTTTGATTTGGCTTATTGGTTAATTGTGGTAAAGTAAATTTACTTATATATAGAAGGGAACTTTAAAATGTCATATCCACAATTAGATTTAGCCAACGCTTCTGGCAGTGTCGCAACTATCAATACTAACCATGGAGCTATCAAAATCCAACTTTTCGATGAATTGGTCCCTAAGACTGTGAAGAACTTTATCGAACTAGCTAAGAAGGGTTACTACAATGGTGTTATCTTCCATCGTGTTATTCCTGATTTCATGATTCAAGGAGGAGATCCAACTGGAACTGGTATGGGTGGTGAAAGCATCTATGGCGACAGTTTTGAGGATGAATTTACTGACCAACTTTTCAATTTAGACGGTGCTTTATCAATGGCAAATGCTGGTCCTAACACTAATGGTAGTCAATTCTTCATCGTTTCTAACCAAAATATGCCAAAACGCATGATCAAGGAAATGGCTTCAGCTGGTTATCCAGAAGAGATCATTGCTGCTTACAAGAATGGTGGAACTCCTTGGTTGGATCACCGTCACACTGTATTTGGTCAAGTTATTGACGGTATGGATGTCGTTCGTGATATTGCCCGTGCTAAACGTAATAGCAATGACAAGCCTAACGATGATATCGTAATGGAAAGTATTGAAATCTCAGACTAAACTGATTCAACTATTTCTTGATAGATATTTTTGAAATAAGAATTTTTGAGAAAAACTAGATTGATGGGATGTTCCACGTGGAATCCTGTTAGATCTAGTTTTTTTAATTGTTCGGTTTTTAATTCGTTCACGACTAAAGATTCATACATAAAACTGATACCGTCGTTTTGCTTAAGGTATTCAATGATGGCAGAAGGACTGGCTATTTCAATAGTATTTTTAAAATCATTAATATTGTAGTTTTGGGTTGCTAACCAATTTTCAAAAATTTCACGACTACCAGAGCCCTTTTCTCGCAGTAATAGTGGTTGATTAAATAAGTTCTCGATTGAGTCACACCGATATTTATTATGACCAACGCCAATGAAATGTTCTTTTTGCAATAGGAAGGCATCAAATTCTTTCTTATTGAAATTACCTTCGATTAATCCAAAGTCAACTTTTCCATCACGAATGTTTTGTAAGATGTGTTGGGTATTGTTAATTTTTGTCGTGACAATATTAGTTCTAGTAGACAGTTGCTGAACAAATTTGGGTAGGATAGTGGAACTGAGTGATAGGGTACAACCCATTTTTAGATGTTCCACATTGTTGCGTAGACTATCGATTACTTTAGTTCCTTCGAATTCAATTTGAGTAGCAAACTGTGCCAATTTCTCGCCAGCAGGAGTTAGATGAATTTTGCCATGATCTCTGATGACTAGAGCAAAGTCTAGTTCTTCTTCCAATGATGCGATTTGTTGGGATACTGCCGGTTGAGTTATATAGAGTTTTTGGGCAGTTTTGGTGAATGAGTGATATTTTGCTAAAGCAATGAGTGTTTGATAACGTCGATCTAACATAGTTGTTCTCCTTATAAGCAGTACTTATGGATATCAAATAAATACTAATTTCTACTTATGATGATTATATATTATCATCTTAGTCACGGAGGAATTAAGTATGTATGCAAAATTTTTTGAGAGAAGTTTCCTATATGCATTTGGGATAACGCTTCTCTGCTCAATTGTGGGAACTCTATTAGGAGGATTACCATATTTAACGATTATTGGTGCTTTGGTTATTTCGCTGATTTTAGGAATGATGTTTCAGATCAATCAACCATTGGTACAAAAGTCTAAAGTGGGTATTGGTTTTATTTCCAATAAATTTTTACGTTTAGGAATTATTTTATTAGGATTCAAATTGAATTTGATTGACTTAGCTCATGCTGGGGTTAAAACCATTCTGTTTGCGATGTTCATTGTCAGCGGAGTGATCTTCTTGACTTATAACATTGCCCGAAAGTTCGGTGTCAGTAAAAGATTGGCGATTTTGACTGCTAGTGGAACAGGAATTTGTGGGGCAGCCGCAGTTATGGGTATCTCGCCACAAATCAAAGTTTCAAAAGATGAAGAAGAGGCTAAGCACAATGATGAGGTATTAGCTGTCGCAATCGTCGCAATCTTAGGAACGGTCTTTACTTTGATTGAAATTGCTATTAAGCCACTATTACATATGTCACCAACTCAATTTGGAGTAATGGCTGGTGGTTCACTTCACGAAATTGCCCATGCTATTGCTACGGGTGGTGCTGGCGGATCAGTCAGTTTAAGTGCCGCTATTATTACTAAACTATCACGAGTTTTATTATTAGCTCCGGCTGCTTTAGTAATAGGTATTTGGTATCAAAAGCAAGAACAAGTTACGGATGGAGCTAAAGGTAAACTGCCTATCCCTTGGTTTATGGCTGGCTTCTTATTAGCTAGTGTGATTGGAACATTTATTCCCATGCCAGCTAGTGTTTTAAATGCTCTAGTTAAGTTGGCTTATATTGTATTAGGGATGGCCATGGCTGCTTTAGGAATGAGCGTTAATTTTAAAGCCTTTATCAGTAGTGGTAAGAATGCTGTATTAGCCGCACTATCGTCATCAGTAATTTTATTGATCTTCGCTATTGTCGTAAGTAAGAGCTTCTTTTAATTGAAAGACGGTCGTTAGTTTATAAACTAGCGGCTGTCTTTTTTTATAAAAGGGGTTTCATTTGTCTGAAATCGTGATATAGTATTAGTCAATAAAGTCATGTTGTAGATTTTTAAAATAATTTGTTATTTGGTAACTAATTAGGAAGAAACTATTCAATTAGTCAATTTTGCAAAAGAAATTGAAAAAAATAATAAAAAGTACTTGCAACGACTTATTATTAACGGTAAGATATTACCTGTTGTCACGACAGAGGCAATGACGTCAACGGATTCAAGCCTTACAGCTTATCCAAGACGTCAAAAATTATTTTAAAAAAGTGCTTGACTTGCTCTTGTATCTTCGATAAGATAATTAAGTTGTCTGTTAGACATCACCTAACAAATTGTCATTTACTTGATGATTTGTTAGAAAAATTATTTTAAAAAGTTCTTGACATTAAATTGTCAGCTTGATAAAATAATTAAGTCGCTGATGAGCGTAAGCGCTTAATCAGCTGGTAGACCTTTGAAAACTGAACAAAGTTTTAACACTAAATTGTGTAGGCCAACATTTATTTGTTGGATTTACAACGAAGTCAATTCGCTAGTATAATTTTTTATGAGTCACAAACTTTTAATATGAGAGTTTGATCCTGGCTCAGGACGAACGCTGGCGGCATGCCTAATACATGCAAGTCGAACGAACCATCCTGAAGATTGAAGCTTGCTTCATGATTCAGACCTTGGTGAGTGGCGGACGGGTGAGTAACACGTGGGTAACCTGCCCAAAAGTGGGGGATAACATTTGGAAACAAGTGCTAATACCGCATAACAACTACTTTCACATGATCGTAGCTTGAAAGATGGCTCTGCTATCGCTTTTGGATGGACCCGCGGCGTATTAGCTAGTTGGTGAGGTAATAGCTCACCAAGGCAATGATACGTAGCCGACCTGAGAGGGTAATCGGCCACATTGGGACTGAGACACGGCCCAAACTCCTACGGGAGGCAGCAGTAGGGAATCTTCCACAATGGGCGAAAGCCTGATGGAGCAATGCCGCGTGAGTGAAGAAGGTTTTCGGATCGTAAAACTCTGTTGTTGAAGAAGAACATGCGTGAGAGTAACTGTTCACGTACTGACGGTATTCAACCAGAAAGCCACGGCTAACTACGTGCCAGCAGCCGCGGTAATACGTAGGTGGCAAGCGTTGTCCGGATTTATTGGGCGTAAAGAGAATGTAGGCGGTTTATTAAGTTTGAAGTGAAAGCCCTCGGCTCAACCGAGGAAGTGCTTCGAAAACTGGTAAACTTGAGTGCAGAAGAGGAAAGTGGAACTCCATGTGTAGCGGTGGAATGCGTAGATATATGGAAGAACACCAGTGGCGAAGGCGGCTTTCTGGTCTGTAACTGACGCTGAGATTCGAAAGCATGGGTAGCAAACAGGATTAGATACCCTGGTAGTCCATGCCGTAAACGATGAGTGCTAAGTGTTGGAGGGTTTCCGCCCTTCAGTGCTGCAGCTAACGCATTAAGCACTCCGCCTGGGGAGTACGATCGCAAGATTGAAACTCAAAGGAATTGACGGGGGCCCGCACAAGCGGTGGAGCATGTGGTTTAATTCGAAGCAACGCGAAGAACCTTACCAGGTCTTGACATACCATGACAAACTAAGAGATTAGTCTTTCCCTTCGGGGACATGGATACAGGTGGTGCATGGTTGTCGTCAGCTCGTGTCGTGAGATGTTGGGTTAAGTCCCGCAACGAGCGCAACCCTTATTATCAGTTGCCAGCATTCAGTTGGGCACTCTGGTGAGACTGCCGGTGACAAACCGGAGGAAGGTGGGGACGACGTCAAATCATCATGCCCCTTATGACCTGGGCTACACACGTGCTACAATGGTCGGTACAACGTGTTGCGAACTCGCGAGGGCAAGCAAATCACTTAAAACCGATCTCAGTTCGGATTGCAGGCTGCAACTCGCCTGCATGAAGCTGGAATCGCTAGTAATCGCGGATCAGCATGCCGCGGTGAATACGTTCCCGGGCCTTGTACACACCGCCCGTCACACCATGAGAGTTTGTAACACCCAAAGTCGGTGGGGTAACCCTTCGGGGAACTAGCCGCCTAAGGTGGGACAAATGATTAGGGTGAAGTCGTAACAAGGTAGCCGTAGGAGAACCTGCGGCTGGATCACCTCCTTTCTAAGGATATGGTGCTTTAGCACCAACGGAAATACACAACGTTAAAACTTTGTTTAGTTTTGAGAGGCCTACCGGGCGCATTTCGGGCCTATAGCTCAGCTGGTTTAGAGCGCACGCCTGATAAGCGTGAGGTCGATGGTTCAAGTCCATTTAGGCCCATTCTCAGAAATTTTAATAGTACCATGGGGGTTTAGCTCAGCTGGGAGAGCACCTGCTTTGCAAGCAGGAGGTCATCGGTTCGATCCCGTTAACCTCCATTGACAGAGATGTCATACTCGTACCTTGAAAACTGGATATTAAGAATTAATGATTTAAAGAAACACCGAAAACTGCGCGATAAAAGTGGATGTATTTCCATATTTTGTCAAGATTAAGTTATAAAGGGCGCACGGTGGATGCCTAGGCACTAGGAGCCGATGAAGGACGTAACTAACGACGATACGCCTCGGGGAGCTGTAAGTAAGCTTTGATCCGGGGATTTCCGAATGGGGGAACCCAAATATCGTAATGGATATTTACTTGTTTGTGAATACATAGCAATCAAGAGGAACACGCAATGAACTGAAACATCTAAGTAGTTGCAGGAAGAGAAAGAAAATTCGATTCCCTGAGTAGCGGCGAGCGAAACGGGAATAGCCCAAACTATGAAGCTTGCTTCATAGGGTTGTAGGACTGATGTTGTGAGAACAAAAGGTAACGATAGTTGAACAAGTTGGAAAGCTTGGCCAAAGAGAGTGAAAGCCTCGTAAACGAAATCTGACCCACTCCATTCAGTATCCTGAGTACGGCGGAACACGAGAAACTCCGTCGGAATCCGGGAGGACCATCTCCCAAGGCTAAATACTCCCTAGTGACCGATAGTGAACCAGTACCGTGAGGGAAAGGTGAAAAGTACCCCGGAAGGGGAGTGAAATAGATCCTGAAACCGTGTGCCTACAAGTAGTCAGAGTCCGTTTATGGATGATGGCGTGCCTTTTGTAGAATGAACCGGCGAGTTACGTTAACATGCAAGGTTAAAATGAAAAGTTGGAGCCGTAGCGAAAGCGAGTCTGAATAGGGCGACTAAGTATGTTGATGTAGACCCGAAACCAAGTGACCTACCCATGACCAGGTTGAAGATGCGGTAAAACGCATTGGAGGACCGAACCCGTGTATGTTGAAAAATGCTGGGATGAGTTGTGGGTAGCGGTGAAATTCCAAACGAACTTGGAGATAGCTGGTTCTCTCCGAAATAGCTTTAGGGTTAGCCTCGGGGATTAGGATCGTGGAGGTAGAGCACTGTTTGGACTAGGGGCCCGTCTTGGGTTACTGAATTCAGATAAACTCCGAATACCATTGATCTATACCCGGGAGTCAGACGATGAGTGATAAGATCCACCGTCGAAAGGGAAACAGCCCAGATCACCAGTTAAGGTCCCAAAATTCATGCTAAGTGGAAAAGGATGTGGAAACGCATAGACAACTAGGATGTTGGCTTAGAAGCAGCCATTCATTCAAAGAGTGCGTAATAGCTCACTAGTCGAGTGATTCTGCGCCGAAAATGTACCGGGGCTAAGCATGATACCGAAACTGTGGATGCATCGTAAGATGTGTGGTAGGAGAGCGTTGTAAGAGCATTGAAGCTGTACCGTGAGGAGCAGTGGAGTTCTTAGAAGTGAGAATGCCGGTATGAGTAACGAAAGACCAGTGAGAATCTGGTCGGCCGCAAGACTAAGGTTTCCTGGGGAAGGCTCGTCCTCCCAGGGTTAGTCGGGGCCTAAGATGAGACCGAGAGGTGTAATCGATGGATAACAGGTTGATATTCCTGTACTAGTTTATTTTGTTTGAACGATGGAAGGACGCAGGAGGATGATGTGTGCGCGCTGATGGATATGCGCGTCCAAGCAGTAAGTCTTGATATGAGTCAAATGCTTATATCTCTAAGGACAAGCTGTGATGGGGAGTGAAATTTTAGTAACGAAGCACAACAACTCACACTGCCAAGAAAAGTTCCTAGTTAGAAATAAACTACCCGTACCGCAAACCGACACAGGTAGTCGAGGAGAGTATCCTAAGGTCAGCGAGTGAACTCTCGTTAAGGAACTCGGCAAAATGACCCCGTAACTTCGGGAGAAGGGGTGCTGGTGTAACAGCCAGCCGCAGTGAATAGGCCCAAACAACTGTTTATCAAAAACACAGGTCTATGCTAAATCGTAAGATGACGTATATGGGCTGACGCCTGCCCGGTGCTGGAAGGTTAAGAGGATCAGTTAGCTTTTGCGAAGCTGAGAATTGAAGCCCCAGTAAACGGCGGCCGTAACTATAACGGTCCTAAGGTAGCGAAATTCCTTGTCGGGTAAGTTCCGACCCGCACGAAAGGCGTAATGATTTGGGCACTGTCTCAACGAGAGACTCGGTGAAATTATAATACCCGTGAAGATGCGGGTTACCCGCGACAGGACGGAAAGACCCCATGGAGCTTTACTGTAGCTTGATATTGAGTTTTTGTGTGACATGTACAGGATAGGTAGGAGCCGTTGATTTCGGAACGCTAGTTTCGAAGGAGGCGTTGGTGGGATACTACCCTTGTTATATGAAAGCTCTAACCTACATCGCTCAGCGCGATGAGGGACAGTGTCTGGTGGGCAGTTTGACTGGGGCGGTCGCCTCCTAAAATGTAACGGAGGCGCTCAAAGGTTCGCTCAGAATGGTTGGAAATCATTCGCAGAGTGTAAACGTAAAAGCGAGCTTGACTGCGAGACTGACAAGTCGAGCAGGGACGAAAGTCGGAGTTAGTGATCCGGTGGTACCATATGGAAGGGCCATCGCTCAACGGATAAAAGCTACCCTGGGGATAACAGGCTTATCTCCCCCAAGAGTTCACATCGACGGGGAGGTTTGGCACCTCGATGTCGGCTCATCGCATCCTGGGGCTGTAGTCGGTCCCAAGGGTTGGGCTGTTCGCCCATTAAAGCGGTACGCGAGCTGGGTTCAGAACGTCGTGAGACAGTTCGGTCCCTATCCGTCGCGGGCGTAGGAAATTTGAGAGGAGCTGTCCTTAGTACGAGAGGACCGGGATGGACATACCTCTGGTGTACCAGTTGTGCCGCCAGGCGCATCGCTGGGTAGCTACGTATGGAAGGGATAAACGCTGAAAGCATCTAAGTGTGAAGCCCCCCTCGAGATGAGATTTCCCATTCCTTTATGGAAGTAAGATCCGTTAGAGAATATGACGTAGATAGGCTGCGGGTGGAAGTGTAGCGATACATGGAGCTGAGCAGTACTAATAGATCGAGGACTTAATCGAGTAAGAGTTTACAGCAGTTTGAAGTGTTTTAAATCATTGATATTAATATCTAGTTTTGAAGGTACGAGGCAAAATAGTGTGGTGGCGATAGTGAGAAGGATACACCTGTTCCCATGCCGAACACAGAAGTTAAGCTTCTCCGCGCCGAAAGTAGTTGGTGGGAAACTACCCGCGAGGATAGGGAGCTGCCACACAACGTAAGGAATCAACATTAGTTGATTCCTTTTTTGTTGTCCTCAAGTAAATTAATAATAAAAAGTCTATAATATAGAATTATTAGAAATTTGAAACGAGAAGGTACAAAAATGACAAGATTTAGACAAGCTACTATTGATGATGCTAAAGAATTAGTAGCGATTTATGCACCATATATTACTAATACCACAATTACTTTTGAAACCGAAATTCCAACCATCGAGGACTTTCAACAACGGATCAAAGACATTACGACAAATTTTCCCTATTTAGTAGCCGTAGATGATGATGATAAGATTCTAGGTTACGCTTATGCTCATTTGTACGGAACGCGCGCAGCATATGCTTGGACGGTTGAAGCTAGTATTTATGTTGATCACAATTACAAAGGTCACGGTTTAGGAAGAGAGCTGTATCAACGATTAGAAGCGATTCTAAAGCGACAAGGCGTTGTTAATCTATTAGCAGCTGTTACTGAAGAAAACAGCGGTAGTGTGAAATTTCATGGGAAACTCGGTTATCGAGAAGTTGGCACCTTTCAAAAAGCAGGCTTTAAATTTGGTCGTTGGTTAGATGTTATTTGGCTACAAAAGGAACTCAATCCTAAATTACCAGAAATGAAGCCAATCGTTCCCTTTAATGAGTTGAGTTAAAATGTTTGACCTAAAGTTAACTCGAGGTAATATACTTAACTTGTAAAATGGAAGGAGCATTCTATGACTAAATTAACAGATACTTTTGATATTTATAATGGTGTAAAAATTCCTAAGGTAGCTTTTGGTACTTGGCAAATTCCTGCAAATCAAGCTAGACAAGCAGTTTCAGATGCTATCAAGACAGGATACAGACACATTGATACAGCCTTGGCTTACCAAAATGAAAAAGAGGTCGGACAAGCTGTTCGAGAATCTGGTGTTAAACGTGAAGATATATTCGTGACTTCGAAGTTGCCAGGCGAAACCAAGACTTATGACGGTGCTTTGGCTGACTTTGAAACTACAATGAAGAATTTGGATTTAGATTATTTGGATCTTTATTTGGTTCACGCTCCATGGCCATGGGGTAAGATTGGTGCTAATTATGATAAGGAAAATACTGAAGTATGGCGTGCTATGGAAGAAATTTATAATTCTGGACGTGTCAAAGCAATCGGTGTTTCCAACTTCAATGTACATGATTTGGAGAATGTGTTGAAGACAGCAACAATTAAACCAATGGTTGACCAGATTCAATATTATATTGGTTTCACAGAACCTAAGATTACTGAATTTGCCCAAAATAATGATATTTTAGTTGAGGCATATTCACCTTTGGCAACTGGAGGCTTGATCAATAATCCAGATGTTAAGAAAATTGCTGATAAATACGGTGTCAGTGTTCCTCAATTGGCAATCGAATTTGTTATTCAAAATGGTGTCTTGCCACTTCCTAAGGCCGTTCATGAGGAACATATCGTTGCTAACGCTAAGTTAGACTTTACTATCAGTGATGAGGATATGAAGACCTTAAACGGATTTCCAGATACTGCACCATCTCATTTCCACAATCCAACACAAGGATAATAAAAAGGTATTTGACTATAACGAGTCAGATACCTTTTTTTGCGTAGTTTTTACTTGAGACATTCAAATAATCACAGAAAAATTATATTTAATTATTAATAAAATGATAGACAAAGAATCAGGTAACATGCTAATATCATAATATACTAATGATAACGATAAGATTTATATGTGAGGTGAAACTATGAGATTATCAGACAATTTGTTAAAGCTATTAGCATCCGATATTGAACCTAAAATCAGCATTATTATGCCGATCTATCCTCAAACACCGCAGGTAGAAGTTAATTTGATTACCTATAAGAACCTCTTAAAAGAAGTCAAAAAAGATTTAGAAAAATATCCACGTCGGGAGTGGAATAAAGCTGTTGAACAATTAGAATCGTTAGTCCTTGATCGAAAATTATGGAATGAGACTAAGTCGGCCCTTTTGATCTTTGCAAACAACGAAATGATAGAAATTTGCGAAATGGAACATCTGGTGGCGGCGAAGTCTCACGTTGGTAATACTTTCTTGATTCAAGATTTGTTACTACCTGAGGAGAGGGTTCATCAAGCAGATTATTTGATTGATCTCAGTCGTGATCGCATTCAGGTTTACAATGTTAGGACTTTGAAAAAAGCTAATTTAGCGGGGTTGCATACGCATTTTGATGATTATTATGATGACTTTGATGTTAGTGCTAATTTGAATTCACGTTCAGTTGGCGAAGTTATTTTTTATCATGGACATCGTGCTAAGTCAGAGCAGCAACAAAAAAATCAAGTGATTTATTATCGATATTTGGATAAAGAATTGCGTAATCTTCATTTGGAGTACGGTTATGAATTCTTGATTGCTGGTTTGCCAGAAGTAGTTGATGCTTTTCTAAAGTTGTATGCGAAGAGAAAATATTTAAACGGTGTGATTCATCAATCGGTTATTAATTTATCCCAAGCTGAATTAAAGCAAAGAGTATCAGAATATTATGCTTTTGAGAGAATTGCTGATATTGAAGAAATGAAGCAAAGCATATTATCAGCTCATAAGAGAAATCAGGTTCTGAATGATTTAAAGATTATAGAATTTGCGATTAATAATCGTGATGTCAAATCGGTTGTCTCTTTTAGTGATGGAAAGTCGTATTCAATTGCTCATAATAAGTTGTTAATTAAATCCTTGCTGAACAAAATTCATTGTCGGGTAATTTATACGCCACACGTTAATCGTTATCATGGTATGAATGCTATTTTGTATTAGTACTAAAAAAACTCATTTTCCTATTAATGGAAGATGAGTTTTTTTGTGGACGAAGCGTCAACTATTAATTCTTAACAAATCGTTTAATAAAAATTACAGTGAACTTGTACCAAAGTAATTTATTTTTGTGGTTCGTTTTTTCTTAAAATTCTTGCGGGATTGCCGACAACGATAACATTGTCAGGAAATGAATGAGTAACAACTGATCCTGCACCGACGATGACGTTATTTCCTAAGGTAACGCCTGGTAAGATACTAGCGCCACCACCGACCCAAACGTCATTTCCAATCGTAATTGGGGCGACTCTTTCAGCTTCAGTTCTTCTAACTGCTGGGTCCATGGGGTGTTTAGGCGTATAGAGACCAACTTTAGGGCCAAACTTGACATCGTTACCGATAGTGATTTTTCCTTCGTCACAGAGCGTTACATCGTGGTTAGCGTAGAAATGGTTACCAATAGTGATGTTGACTCCGTAACTAAAGTAAAACGTAGGTTCAGCGAAAAATCTATCGCCAACTGATTTCATTAGGATCTTGAGTTTTTCGTTACGTTCTTCACTGTCAGCAATTAAATTGTATTGCATTAATTTGGTACGTACATCGTTGCGTAGATCGGATAAAGGTTTTGATTCTAAATAAAGTTCTCCATTTATCATCTGCTGATACGCAGGATCTTGTTCAATATCCATTCTTTTTAGCATCTCCTAAATATTTTATATATTAAGGATAGCATACTTGTGAAAAATTAAGAAAAATCTTTGAAAATGATTAATTTGGCTGAAAATATGAAAATTTATTGTTTACTTGAGTTGGATTTTGCTCAAAGCGGTACGATAGAAGTGTAAATAAATTTCGGAGGTAGATTAAATGACAAATGTTCTAATAATCGGTGCGACTGGCTTAGTTGGTCAAAAGGTCACCAAGTATTTTCTAGATAAGACTGATGATTATTTAACTTTGATGGCTCGTAATACTAGTATTTTGTCTATTGATGAAAAGCGTGAACGTGTAGTTGAAGGGGACGTCATTGACGATGAACCTTTGATGGAAGCTTTGAAGGGTAACGACGTTGTTTTCGTAGCTTTGGATAGCAATTTGGAGCAATCAACGCAACGGATTCTTGATGGGATGGAGAAACTCGGTATCAAGCGAATTCTCTTTGCCAGTTCAATGGGATTATACAACGATGTACCAGTCAGCGATGGTGCTTCAGGTAATTTGACTGAAGATGCCATTTTGAAGCATTATCAAGCCGCAGCACAAATGGTAGCTGATTCTGGATTGAATTATACGATAATTCGTCCGGGCAATTTTGATAACGGTCAAGATTTGAATTATGAAGTTACCGCTGACGGCGAAGAAAATAAGAGTCAAGATGTATCGATTGTCAGTGTGGCCGACTTTGTAGTGAAGCTGGCTCAAGATGAGAAGTTAGGTGCCAAAGAAAGTTTAGGTATCAGTCGTAAAGAAGCATAATTCTCTTGAGCTAAAGTCGACTTTAGGTATTAGAATGAAAGAAAATGATAAAGAGGTAGCGTAATGGCAAAATTAATTATCTATTTTTCACTTTCTAACAATACTAAAGAAGCGGCTCAAAAGGTTCAAGAAATCACTGGAGCTGATATTTACCGTCTAGAAGCTAAGAATCCTTATCCAGAAGGATATTCCAAGTATTCTAAAATTGGGATGAAGGAATTTGAAGATGATATTCATCCGGAAATCAAAGAAGATATTCCTGATTTTGATAAGTATGACACGATTTATTTGGGATATCCGACATGGGGTGGAAAGATTCCGATGATCTTCCATACTTTATTTGAACAATACGACTTTTCAAATAAAAAAATCGTTCCTTTTACAACAACCGGTGGTTCAAGTGCTAGTGAATCTTTGCCTTCCGTAAAAGAGATAGCCAAAAATGCAATTGTGACAGATAATTTTAGATATCAATTTGACGATAAAAAACTAAAAACATTTTTAAATGAAATATAAAAAGCTGAAGCCACTTGGATCGGGAATTATCCAAGCAGCTTCAGCTTTTTGAGGTTTATATAACCAATTAATCATTTTTGTGTGTAATATGGGAGAACGATTAATTGATATTGAATAATGGATTCCATTGGCTACCCCCAGCGGAGATAACCAATGGTATCAACAGTGGTTGTAATTGATTATAATTAATATTTTTCTAATTTACAAGGGTAAACATTAAAAAATAACTAAGTAGATTAGTTTATAAATAATAAAGTCCGTTATATCAACAATATTTATAATAAAATATTCGAATATTGGATATTTAAATTTAAATGTTCAAATCAATTGCAACTAGTTGCTATTTGATGACATACTATCAAGGCGAAAGGAATGGGTGATAAAATGCGTCATCGCAAAAGTAATAAAAAACCATTGATCATCACACTAGTCTCAATATTAGTCGTGCTAGTTTTGTGCGTTGTTTTCTTTTTCCCATTAAATAATGCAATCAGAAATATTACTGGTAATGATACGGCAAGCGATAAAGTCGTTAAATCTGAATTAGTTAAAAAAGTTAAATCGAAGAAAAACGGTAATCCTCAAAGGGATGAAAAAATCGACCGTGCAGCTTCAATTTTGGGTAAGAAAAAGATGTCAGCAATTATGTCCGCTGCTAATGATCAGAAAAAAACAGCTAGTCTGATCGAGGATTCATCTTCTTTATCTAAAGAGCAATCTCAAAAAGCTGCGGCGGAAATTTTTTCCAATGAAGATTACACTCCGTTGAGAAAAGCAGTCAGCGATGGCAATTGGTATCAAGCTTACCAACAATATCAAAAATTGTCTGATAATGGCGATTTAAGTCAATTGCAACAAAATATTAGTCAATAAGAACAAAAATAACGCAGGTTTTCACCTACGTTATTTTTTTATTCTTAAGAAAAAGCATTTTTAAGGTTTCTATAAGAATTTTTTGATATCCTTTTCATCGGAACTGTCATAGAAAAAAGCTTCAATGGGGATGTCATATTTCTCATGAATGAGTAAAATCTCTTTTTGTGTAAAACCTAGATTATCATTCTTACGTCGAATGGTAGAGGTAGATTTTTCCAAGAGTGTGGCAATGTCGCTCTGCTTAATATTTTTGAGAGTGAAAAATGCCTTTAGATATTGATTATTGTACATAGTAATGTGTATCTCCAACTCAAGCCTTTTTCCTTAATTTAGGAACAGTCTTATGTTAAACTAAAAATACAAATTTTTCAATAAATATTTTTGAAAAAGTCATATTTTAGGTTAAAATATCATATATGAAAGGTATAGGTTGTATTTGACATATGATGACAATTGGAAGATATTTACGTACTAAAAGATTCTTTAAGGAATTAACTTTGCAACAGGTAGTTGATACTGTACGAGAGAACTATAATTTTTCAACATCGACTTCAGTTTTGAGCGCGATTGAGACTGATAAGAATAAAATTCTTGATGGTGAATTGTTATTTGTCTTAGCAGATTTATACGGCGCTGACTTAGAAGAGTTAAGCGATTTGATCTTAAAGAACCTTAAAGCAAATAATAGAAGAAATTAAAAAATTAGACTTAAATTCGTATGGGATAGTCTAAAACTTGATATAAAAAAATAAATATCAAGTTATTAACAGAAGATATAATATGAGGTGAGAACAGCTCAGCATCGAAACCGGTGTAGGGCTGTTTTTTGTATTTAGTTAGGAGGAATACTTTCACATTGACTCTAGAATCGACTACAATACAAATGAGGGAAGTTTAAACAAGTTATCGACATTACTAGTATTGAGGCAAAATATCTTGAATGATTGGACGATGAGAAATGAAATTTTGCGTAGATACAGATAAAAATAATAGTTGGTATATCGGAACTAAAGATTATAATTCTAAAATGATTAATAAGATTGAAACAATCATGTTTCAAGGCAATGGTTACGTTGGTATGAGAGGCGTAACGGAAGAGCCCCAATTGAATGAAAAGCGTGATATGTTCGTGTCGGGAACGTTTGATGCTTTTCCTAGCGAAGTAACAGAATTACCTAATTTACCGGACTTATTAAATATGGTTTTTCAAGTTGACGGGGAAACTTTGAATTTAAAAGATGGTCAAGTAAAGGGCTATCACAAATACCTCAATATGAAAAATGGTGAATTGACGCGTGAATTTACGTGGATAATCAATCATAAACAGATCAATTTTAAATTTACTCGTTTCGTTTCAATGGACAATTATCATTTATTAGCTTCAAAAGTAACCATTAGTGCCGATAAAGATATCAATTTGAAAATCAAATCAGGAATTGATGGTCAGCAATCGAATAGTGGCACCCAACATTTGATGGAAGGCAGCAAACGATTTTATGAAGGCAAGTTTATTCAATTAACTGAAAAGTCGCAACAATCTAAGATTGAATTTGTCTTCAATTCGATGCACAAATTATTTGTTAACGAGGTCTTGTTAAATGACAAGCCTTATATCAAGATGGGACGTCGCCAAATTTTTGAAAATTACGATGTCGATTTAGCTGCAGGTCAAATTTTTCAAATTGTGAAATACAGCAATATTTTCACTAGCATTGATACGGATGTTAAAGATGATGATTTGGCTGAAGCATCAGTTAATTGTCTAAAGAAATCTAGTTGGGCCAATTATCATGAATTATTGCAAAAATCAACACGTGCTTGGGAGAAAAATATTTGGAAGAAGAATCTCGTTGAAATCCAGTCTGACGATATTACACCGCAAGTGGCGATTAATTTTGCACGTTATCAATTAGCTGCCAATACGCCACACTCTCCAAATATGAATATTGGTGCCAAAGGTTTAACCGGTGAAGGCTATAAAGGTCACACATTTTGGGATACAGAAATTTTTATGTTGCCATACTTTATTTTTACGATGCCCAAAATTGCTAGAAATCTTTTGGAATATCGCTATCTAGGACTGGAAGGTGCTCACAAAAAAGCAATCAGAAATGGTTATCGTGGCGCTGAATTTCCTTGGGAAGCTGCCAATCCAAGCGACGGTGAAACAGCTCCATTGTGGGGTTCTGCTGACATTGTAACTGGTGAACCAATGAAGGTCTGGTCTGGCTTTATTGAACAACACATTACTGGCGACGTCGTGTATGCGGTGATGGAATACTTGAATGCTACAAATGATCGTGACTTCGCTAAGAAAATGGGCTATGAGATTATTTTGGATGCAGCAAGATTCTGGGTCAGCCGTTTGGAATACGACCAAGATCACGAACGCTATGAGATAACTAATGTCATTGGACCCGACGAATATAAGGAACATGCAGATAACAACGCCTATACGAATTATTTGGCTCATTGGTGCATTCAAAAGGCTATTCAAGTCGTTAATATTTTGGAAGAAGACCATCCAGATTTATATGTAACTTTGGATAAAAAGTTAGATTTGGCGGAATCTTACAATGATTGGATTTCACACGTAAATAAGATTTACTTGCCACAGCCAAATGAAAAAGGGGTAATTCCTCAAGATGACAAATATCTTGCTAAGAGAAAGATTGATGTGACTAAGTATCAAATAAATGACCAAATTAGTGAGATTTTTAAAGACTATAATTTGGATCAAGTTAATGATTTGCAAGTTACTAAACAAGCTGATGTGATGTTGTTGATCAATTTGTTTGATGATTATTTTGACAAAGATGTGAAGTTAGCCAATTGGAATTATTATGAACCAAAGACGACTCATGAATCATCGTTATCAATGCCACCACACTCAATGATTGCTAACGAATTGGGATTAGATGATCAAGCTTACAAATTTTACAGATGGACTTGTGAAACTGATATGGGTGTCCATGTTGGTAAATCTGTTCAAGGGATGCATCTGGCATCTTGCGGTGGAATTTGGAGTATGACCGTTCAAGGTTTCGGTGGCGTGAGAATTTCTAATGGTAAATTACGGATTGATCCACACCTTCCTAAGGCATGGTCTAGTTTAAAGTATCAAATCTGTTGGCATGGCAGTATTGTCAAAGTTTCGATTACCCATGATGAGATGGAAGTAGAAGTTGTGGGTGATGGGATTGAATTCATCAACAATGGTCAAGAGTATCAAGTTCCAGATAATTCTAAAATCGAAGTCGATGATTTTGTGCCTGAAAAGGTCAAGGGATAGATAGTGGAATCATTAACTGATGTTGACTTTAAAATGTCGTCGTCCGTTCGGCACTGGAAAACGCTGGAACGCTGTGGCCACAACTTGGAGCCTTTGCTAAGACCAAAACCGGGCAAAGTCTTCAAGATTGGGCTTTTTGTAAGCAATAAATTGCTAACAAAAATTTCACGGCTGAGCATTTTCCAGTACCTCGCTCCCGACTAGATTGTGACTTCTATTTTTATATAAATTACTTCAAAAAGTTAATAGAAGATATTATTAGAATTGCAGTATATTGCTGTGGTTTTAGTAATATCTTCTTTTTTATGATGCTACAAAAAATAGAACTATTATTTAAGAAGTATATGTTTAACTCTATCTAAATGTAAATTGAAATCTAGTCGGGAGCGAAAGCCCTGTGATGGCTCAGCCGCCAAATTTCTCTTGGCAATTTATTGCCTAGTGAAAGACCGAGTTTTGAGATTTTGCGTCTTTGGGGCCATGCAAAAGCTCAAAATCGTGTCGGCAGCGTTCCAGCCAATCACAGGGCTTTCGCGGACGACGGCATATTTCCCCTCCCATAATAATTAATGTTTTTGTTCAAAATATATTAAAATATAACTAACTGAAATAATGGAGGATATTTGTATGACTAAAGTGGTGGTAATTACCGGAATCTCATCAGGAATGGGATGAGCAGCAGCTATTTATTTTAAGAATCAAGGATTTGAAGTCTACGGTGGTGCTCGACGTGTTGAACGTTTGGCTGATTTGTCAGAAATGGGAATTCATACTCAAAAACTCGACGTAACTGACAAACTATCGGTTCGAGGATTGGTTGATCACGTTGTTAAGCAACAAGGTAGAATTGATGTTTTGATCAACAATGCTGGGTACGGAGAATTTGGACCTATTGAAGAAGTTCCCGTAGAAAATGCTAAGCGTCAGTTTGATGTCAATTTGTTTGGAGCAGATCGTATCACTCAATTAGTATTGCCAGTCATGCGTCGTCAAAATTCTGGTCGAATCGTTAATATTTCATCAGTTGGAGCTAATATTTATAGTGCTTTGGGTGGTTGGTATTATACGACTAAAGCTAGTTTAAATATGTGGAGTGATGTTTTAGACCAAGAAGTAAAGCCATTTGGGATTCGTTCAGTAATTGTTCAACCTGGTTTGACCAAGTCCGAGTGGAGCAAGATTGCTTTTGAAAATGCCCGGAAGAATTTGCTAGAAGATTCTCCATATGAAAACTTATTAGATAAAACTGAGGGTCTGTTCGATAAAATCAAGGGTACTCAAGCTACAGCAGAAGATTTGGCGAAAGTATTTTATCAGGCAGCGACCGATATTCATCCAAAACGTCGCTATTACCATTCAATCATTGATCATGGGATGGTTTTGACAGCTACAACTATGCCAAGAGTTTACCGTTTTGCTTTGAATAAGTTGATGGGCTAGATATGAAAAATAACATCTGTTCAGATTTTTCCCAGTTTAGGAGATTGAATAGATGTTATTTATTTTTTTAAATAAAGCTGTTGTCCAGCAAGAAATATTTCACAAAAAAGCAGAAAATCGATAATTTTTTTATTTTTTCAGAATATTTTTCAAAAGCTTATCAAATAGGCATTGTGAAGCTCCAACTTTCTTAGAAAAGATTAAATAGTCTAATTTTTCTCTAATTTTATGGTTGAAAAAGAATTTATAAGGTGCTACTATCTTTTTCATAAATTAATTTTTTTCTAATAAAGGGAGACAGTATTATGACAGAGACAAAAAAAGTAGTTTTAGCATATTCAGGCGGATTGGACACATCAGTAGCCATTCCGTGGTTAAAAAATAAAGGATACGACGTTATTGCATGTTGTATCAATGTTGGTGAAGGAAAAGATCTTGAGTTTATCAAGAACAAAGCGATTGACGCTGGTGCAGTTGATGCAATCGCCATTGATGCTTTAGATGAATTCGCTGACGATTACGCATTAGTAGCATTACAAGGACATACCCTCTACGAAGGTATTTATCCTCTTCTCTCTGCCTTATCCCGACCTCTTATTAGTAAAAAATTAGTAGAAATTGCCAAAGAAAATGATGCAGTTGCCATTGCCCATGGCTGTACCGGAAAAGGTAACGATCAAGTTCGTTTTGAAGTTGCCATCCACGCTTTGGCTCCAGAAATGACCGTGTTAGGACCTGTTCGTGATTGGCACTGGTCACGTGAGGAAGAAATCGAATTTGCCAAGGAACACAACATTCCAATTCCGATTGATTTGGACTCACCATATTCTATCGATGCCAATATTTGGGGTCGTGCTAATGAATGTGGCGTTTTGGAAGATCCTTGGAACGAAGCACCAGAAGATGCTTTTGACATCACTAATCCAATTGAAAAAACACCTGATGAACCAACTAGTATCGAAATCGCCTTTGAACAAGGTGTTCCTGTTTCACTAGATGGCGAAAAGATGAAGTTCTCAGACATGATTCAAGAACTAAACGTGATTGCCGGTGAAAATGGTATCGGAAGAATCGACCATATCGAAAATCGTTTGGTTGGTATCAAGTCACGTGAAGTCTACGAAACACCTGCAGCAGCAGTCTTGTTGAAGGCTCACAAAGAACTTGAAGATTTGACACTAGAACGTGATTTGGCTCACTTCAAGCCATATATCGAAAAAGAATTGAGCGACACAATTTATAACGGACTATGGTTCTCACCATTGATGGACTCATTGTTGGCCTTCTTGCATGAAAGTCAAAAGACCGTTAATGGAGTAGTTAAGTTGAAGTTGTTCAAGGGTAACGTTTTGGTTCAAGGACGTAAATCACCAAACTCTCTATATGACAAAGATTTGGCAACTTACACTTCAGCCGATTCATTCGACCAAGAAGCTGCTCAAGGATTCATCAAACTATGGGGACTTCCAACACAAGTTTCTGCTCAAGTTAGTGCCAAAGCTGCTCAACAGAAGAACGAAGCTGACCATACTGAGGTGAACCAATGAGTACCGAAAAGCTCTGGGGTGGAAGATTTTCACAACAAGCCGACAGTTGGGTAGATGAATTCGGTGCTTCAATCAGCTTTGATCAACAAATGGCTGACGAAGATATTACTGGATCTTTAGCTCACGTCAAAATGTTAGAAAAAACTGGAATTTTGAATCATGACGACGTTTCAAAAATAGTTGCTGGACTCGTTGGTATTCAAGAGGACTTGCATCAAGGCAAGATTCATTTCACGGTTGAAAACGAAGATATCCATATGAATATTGAAAGTATTTTAACTGATCGAATCGGGTCCGTGGCAGGTAAATTGCATACTGGACGTTCAAGAAATGATCAAGTCGCAACTGATTTTCATTTGTACGTCAAGAATCGTTTGCCTAAGATTATTGAAGAAATCAAAACTATCCAAACGACTTTGGTTAAATTAGCCAGTGAAAATGTCGAGACTATCATGCCTGGATATACTCATTTGCAACACGCGCAACCAATTTCTTATGGTCACTATTTGATGGCTTATTATTCAATGTTAAAGCGTGACGCGGAGAGATTTGAGTTTAATCAAAAACACACTGATATTTCACCATTAGGTGCTGCAGCTTTAGCCGGAACGACTTTCCCAATCGATCGTCAATTTACAGCTGACGAATTAGGATTTAGCGAAGTTTATGGCAATTCACTTGATGCGGTATCTGATCGTGACTTTGCTTTAGAATTTTTGAGTAATGCTTCAATTTTGATGCTGCATTTATCACGTTTTTGTGAAGAATTGAGTATGTGGGTCAGTTACGAATTTAATTATTTGGAACTAAGCGACAAGTACACGACGGGAAGTTCTATCATGCCTCAAAAAAAGAATCCTGATATGGCAGAACTTATCCGTGGCAAGAGTGGTCGAGTGTTTGGACATTTGTTCGGACTACTTTCGACGATGAAGTCTTTACCTTTGGCTTATAACAAGGATCTTCAAGAAGATAAAGAAGGCGTTTTTGATACTGTCAAAACTATTCTGCCAGCTTTGAGAGTGTTCAACGGGATGCTTTCAACTGTTAAAGTTAAAAAAGATAACATGTACAAAGCTACTACGCACGACTTTTCAAATGCGACTGAATTGGCCGATTACTTGGCTACGAAGGGGATTCCTTTTAGACAAGCACATGGAATCGTTGGAGAATTAGTTTTGAAAGGTATCCAAAGTGGTCAAAACTTACAGGATATTTCGATGGCTGATTTTAAGAAAATTTCACCTTTGATTGAAGAAGACGTTTATGACGTGTTGAAACCAGAAGTTGCTGTAGAAAGAAGAAATTCTTATGGCGGTACAGGTTTTAAACAAGTTCATGAACAGATAAAAAAAGCTCAAGAAGAATTAGGTTTATAAAAATCAAAAGAATCCTACTGTGAGTGTCGATTAAGACATTCTAGTAGGATTCTTTTTAGTATTAGTTATAATTATTGTCGCTTTGATTATTGATTCGATTTACTATTCGTACCAAAATAAATAAAATTTAGAAATTAGGATTACTTTGAGTGGTTAAAGTGGTCCTATTTTTTTTGCGCTTTTTTGTTTTAAGTAACTAAAGTTCTGAAACGGGCTACACAAGCCAATCTCTTCCGCTTTTCTACGTTTCGTATTTTGCCCACAAGCCCAAGTACCGTGGTCAAAATGCGAAACTAGGAAAATGCTCAGAGATTCCCAGGCTTGTTTCGCCCTCTATCTAAGATTTTCTTATTTTACCCTTACCAAATCATCAAGACCGTGCCACTACTGGGATGCTATAACTTATATATGCTTTAGAAACGGTAAGAAATGTAACAGAGGTGACTTTTTGGCTGAAGTAAAAACTAGAAAAAAGAAATATCTCCATGAAGTGGACCTGATGCGCGTGCTTTTCATTGGTGGGGTGTTGTTGAATCATACGACGACCGCCTTTAAAAATAATGTTGGCAATGGATCAGGTAGTGAATTGTTCTTAGAAGCTACTCACTTGGCACTTCACTTTACCAGAATGGGTTTCATGTTTATGACAGGGCTGGTTTTGGTACTAAATTATTACAATAAAGAACATCATTGGTTGAAGTTTTGGAAGAAGCGCTATATCAGCGTTGGGATTCCTTATATTGGTTGGAACGCCATTATGATGTGGTTTACGACTATCACTGCTGGCGTGGCCTTGAGTTGGCCGAACTATTTTCAAAATCTATATGACGCAATTATTCACGGTAACAAGTTTTACATGTACTACATCTTAGTAACGTTCCAGTTGTACTTGATTTTCCCATTGCTGGTCTACATGTTTAAGAAATTTAAAAATCATCATGTGGCAATTTTAGTAGCGAGTGCAATTATCCAATTACTATTAGTTATCGGAATTAAATACTGGTTGCCAGGCGTTGATCGTAGCAGTTGGTGGTACTTGTTTAGAGCTTACGGAATGAATGTTTTGGTCTATCAATTCTACTTTGTAGCCGGAGCTTTCGTCGCTATTCACTATGATCAAGTTGATAAGTTTATCGAAAAAAATCACCGTGTGATCGGTTGGTCAACATTGGCTTTAGCAATTGGTACGGTTGCCTTATTCTTTGGAAATATCAATATTTTACATTTGAGTATGAGCGCAACATTGTCGATCCACCAACCATTCATTTTCATTTATGACACGTTCATGATTGTCTTTGTCTTCTGGATTGGACGCCAGTATGCCCATGCCAGAAATCACGGTTTTCCAAATTGGTTAGAAAAAATTATTAAAAATATGTCAAAAGTTTCCTTTGGGATTTATTTAGTCCAAACAATTCCAGTAACAATGCTCTATGGAATTTTAAGCGTAATCCATTTGCCTTCCATCGTAACGTTATTGTTGTTACCAGTCGGATATGCCTTTGTTTTAGGAGGATCATTCTTAATTTCTTGGTTCTGCTACAAGGTACCACCATTTGGAGTTTTAATTGGACGCCCACAACGTATATTTAGTGCAAAAAAAGCTAAAGGAGTAGTTGAAAATGTCAGAAATAACGAATCAATTAAACAAACAGTTAAGGAATAATATGAATCAAGAAATGATCAAGGATGAAAAGAGAAATCGTTGGTATCAAGGATTTGAACTTGCTGATGATATTCGTATGTTACGCGAAGAATTCTTAGATCTACATATCGGATTTGGTGACGTAGTTTTGGTTTGTTTACCTAACACGGCGGCCTATCCTTTGATAACACAGGCACTTTGGGAAGTTGGTGCCGTCATGCATCCAGTTGCTGCCACGACTCCAGAAAAAGAATTGCAGCAAGAACTAAAAGAACACGATTATGTAGCTTCTATCGTTGGTCAGACACTAGTTGATGCAGCTTTAGATGACCGTGTGGCAATTGTTTCAGCACTACACTTACAAACTTATTCTTTGTTACACATCATTCGTGATCGCAGTTTAATGGGCCACGATGCTAAAATTCCTGATGAAGATGATTTAGCGTTGATTATGAATACTTCTGGAACTACTGGAAAGCCCAAACGTGTTGGTTTGACTCACAGAATCTTGTTGAATGGTGTCAAACATGATATTGAAAGCCATAAGATGACATCCGAGGATACTAGTTTGCTAGTTATGCCGATGTTTCACATTAACGCTCAAGCAGTTGTGATTTTAGCGACTAGATTGTCTGGTGGTAAGTTGGTGATTGCCGAAAAATTCAGTGCTTCGAAGTTTTGGAATCAAGTTAGAGAAAATAATGTTACTTGGGTATCAGTCGTGCCAACTATCGTCAATATCTTGTTGATCAATCAAAAAGCTAATGAAAATTATAGTGATGATATTCGATTGCGCTTTGTCAGATGTTCATCCTTTGCTTTGCCACTCGATAAACTGACGACTTTTCAAACTCGATTCCACACGAGAATCTTGGAAGGCTACGGGATGACTGAAACTGCTAGTCAATGTACGATTAATCCTTTCGATGCACCAAAAGTTGGTTCAGCTGGGAAACCTTTTGAAACTGATTTGGGAATTATGATTGATGACCAAATTACTAAGCGACCTCAACAAATTGGTGAAATCGTTGTTCGCGGTGACCATGTTATTAGTGATTATCTAGATCCACATCCAGAATCTTTCAAAAATGGATGGTTTTTAACTGGCGATTTAGGATATTTGGACGAAGATGGCTACTTGTTTGTTAAAGGACGCAAAAAAGACATCATCAACCACGGTGGCGAAAAAGTAGCTCCCGCACAAGTTGAAAATGTCTTGAGCCAATTGAATTTTGTCAAAGAGGTTTCCGTCATTGGTACGCCAGATACGCTTTATGGAGAAGCAGTAACGGCAGTCGTTATCAGTGATGGTGAACAAGATGAAGAATTAGAACGTCAAAAAATCATGGCTCATGCCAAAGCGACTTTAGCTAATTATGAGCAACCAACGAGAATTTTTTTCGTCAATGACTATCCTCGTAATGCCACGGGTAAAGTCATTCGCTTGAAATTACGTCAACAAGTTATGTCAACTTTAGTTAGGAGTGCTGGATGAGTAAGAAAAAGAGAAATTTAAAAAAATTATTGATCAGTGTCGTCTTAGTCTTTTGGGCAGCGATTGCGATTTATGGCTTCAAACAGACTGATGCTGGAGCCGCTACTTCCGGATTAGAAACAGTGACGATCGGTTATCAAAAAGGTGATCCGTTCGATATTGCCAAGCAACGTGGTGAATTCTCTAAGAAAATGGAGAAGAAGGGCTATAAAGTAATCTTCAAAGAGTTCTCTGATGGAAATTCACTAATGCAAGCTTTGAAAGCTGGTAGTGTCGACTACGCTAGAACTGGAGATACACCACCGGTTTCAGCACTTTCGACTGGAACTAAATTGACTTACATCGCCGCCAGTTCATCGAAGGCTAAAGGTTCTGGAATTTTAGTTAAGAATTCTTCGAGTGTTTCTTCGATTGAAGATTTGAAGGGTAAGAAAGTTGCCTATACTAAGGGAACTAGTTCTCAATACATGTTACTAGCAGCCTTGAAGAAAGCTGGTATGAGTGCTGATGACATTACTTGGGTCAACATGGATCAATCTAGTGCCAGCGTGGCCTTTTCAAAAGGTAAGGTCGATGCTTGGTCAACTTGGGACCCATACACTTCACAAGCACAACTGACACAAAATGCTAAATTAGTGACAAATGGTGTTGGAATTACTAATAATCGTGATTATATTTTGACAACGCAAAGTTATGCCAAGAAGAATACCGAAATTTCGAAGTATTTGATCAAGTATCTACAAGAAGATATGGAATGGGCTAACAACAATCATAGCGAGTTAATTACGATGATGAGTAAATCGTTGAAAGTTTCTAAGTCAGTCGTTAAGAAGATGGTAGAACGTCGGACTTATGGAATCAGTACGATGAATAGCACGTATGTTAAAGAAGAACAAAAGATTGCTGATTTGTTTTATGAAGAAGGTTTGATTGAAAACAAAGTTACAGTTAGCGATTCTGGAGATTATAAGTAGTAAATGAGGCGGCCGTTGGGTCGTCTTTTTTTGCCGTTAGATGTAACGATAACATAACGGTAAAATCTTGCCTTCCTAGTCAAAAGCAACCGTCAACTTCTAGTTAAATCATTCTGTGTTAGCTAAAATATTAAGTAATCAAAGGGGGATTTTTCGATGAAAATTGGCTTGCAACTACAACAACAGCGAATACGTCACAATATGTCGCAGAATGATTTAGCCGAAAAACTAAATATTTCTCGACAATCGATTTCTAAATGGGAGAATGGTGGCAGTTTGCCTAGTTTTAATAATGTAGTGGCAATCAGTGATCTGTTTGATATTTCCTTAGATGAGTTGATTCGAGGGGATGAGGAATTGATGGACAAGTTTAAAGATGACGGAAAGATAAGATTAAATCATGTTGAAACTATTATTTTTGGTGGAATTGGATTAGGAATAGTTTTGTTGATTTTACTCGGATTATTTAAAATGCCCAGTGATATTGTTAAAGCCTGGATCCTCGTTATTGCCTTCGCGGGTAAATTAGGAGTACTTATGAATCTTGAGTGGAGGTACGTTAATCGCAGTTTAACAAAGAAGGCCGTTTTTGGGGGAGTTATAGTGATGGCTATGACCGTGACTGACTCGTTACTTAGTATGTGGATAGGATTTACTGCAGGTCTATAGCAATCAAAAAAAACAGCATCTATTCAGAAAAAGGAATCCGAATAGATGCTGCTTGATTTTTTAGTTGTTATCACTATCAGAAAAATCCAATACTGGTAAAGTCATAGCTGGAAAACCACTAGCAGAAGTCATCATCGAGACCATTGGTCTTAAATATGACAATAAGAGTGAAGCTCCTTCTGTCTGTAATAACTGCAAGGCGTCACTATGGGGAAGAAGTTCAGAGACTTGAAAAAGCGTCATGATTCTAGCAGTGATTGTGTAAGGAACGTTGTCATTTTCTTGATTGATAAAGATAGTTAAATAAACCGGAATATCATCAGTCCAATCAATCTCTTCTTCACTAGGCATTTCCACCAAAGTGCCAATATCAGCAGCATCGAAGTCATTTTCAAAATCAAAATCATCATTAACTTGGAAATCAAATTTTAGAACGGTAGGGTTCTCAAACTGTAAATACTTACTAGTCATGTTCATAAGCTTTTTCTCCAGTCATTTCTTACCATACTAGCATGGTTCCTAATTATTAACATTAATTTAGGTACAATATTTTAGTCATATTAGTAATGTCATAAGTTGTTATTATAATTTTTCTATTATGGATTAGAAAGCGCTTGCTAAAGGTATATTATACTATTAAGTTAATAAGTTTAAACATGTTCTTTTATGAAATACAGGGGGCCTTAGCGGTGAGAAAGAAAAAAATAAAGATATGTTTTATATATGTCATGGCGTTGATTCTAGCGATTGTTGGTTTTACTACAAAAACAACGGTCATTTTTGCGGTGCCTTCGACCAGTGATGTGCTACAAAATGCTCCGGCCGGCATGAAAGTTAAAAATTATATGGATAAAGTCGATACATATTCTGGTGGAGGTACTAACCAAGCTAAAATCACATACGCTGGCGATGGTAACAATTATCCATCTGATACAGTTCAAATGTTGTCAGCTAAAGGCGGCTCAATGCAGTTGGGGTCTATTTGGGGTTCAACTACAGGGTCAGGAGCTACTTTAAATGGTAATTACTTTGATCTTTATAAACCGCAAAAAGTTTCTGTTTGGGTGTATATGGGTGACAGTGTCAGTCCAACGATTGATGGTTTAGCCTTTGTCATTCAAAATGATCCTAACGGCTATGATGCCATTTCAAGATATAATGGTGTACCAAAAGGTGGAGAGACGTTGGGAGTTTGGGGTGCTACCGCTGCACCTAAAGTGTTAAACACGGCTATTGATCTTGAAAAAAATGCGATTCAAAATAGCGTAGCCATTGAACTTGATCCAACCATTAATAGAGAAAATGATTGGTCTGATGATAATTCTTTTGATTCTAAGAATGGTGGAAATGATTTAGATCCTAATCATATTGCGTGGGGTTATCCCGGACAAACTGGAACTTATATAAAAAATGAGAAGGTTGCTGATCTGATAGGGCTTGTCAAAAAGTATTATTACGAAATGAATCATAGTATATTTAATGATTCCAATAATATGCCTATGACAGGTTATGATTATGAAGTTGTTGCTCCAGCTAATGGATGGCGTCATCTTGTGATTACTTATAGTCCAATTAAAAATTCTGACGATACTATTACGAGTGGAAAAATTAATTATTTGTTTAATGATCAATATCCAGATGGAACCAAGAAATCATTTGGTCAATGGAACAGTGGTTCAGGAACGATTGATTTATCTGCTTTAAATGCTAAGGCTACTAGTGGTAAAGCTATGTGGGGCTTCACGGCAGCGACGGGATCGTCAGGCTCGGCACAAAAGGATATCGAGATGGTCTTTGAAAATATGCCGATGGTCGCTAACGTAACATCCTCTGTAACTATGACTGATGTTTCATCCGACCGTGTTATTGAAGATTACGACAAAAATAATAATAAAGCTAAGTCGACCGTCTACAATGGAACCAAACTTAATTTCGATTATCAACTTCATTACGATTCAGGAATGGCCGACACTGGAGAAATCATGACTTCAATCAATTTGCCACAAAATGTCGATTTCAAGCCTAACTCTGGAACTAAAGTCGGTACGCTTACTTATACCGCTAAAGATGGAACGAAAAAAACTGAAGAATTAAATTTTGATCAAATCACAGAAGGCAGCAATCTTAATGGCGATAAAATAAATGTCATTAATTTAACTTTAGGTGCGCTCAGTTCAGCTAATCCAGATATTGAAATATCAATTGATGGAAAGGCTGTCGCACCGGATAGTCCTTCACTTACTTCCACGACAGTTAATGGGGAGCACACCTCATATCGTAGCGATGAGTATTCTGATGATGTCATGACGCCGATGTTTTTAATCAGCAATGAAAGTTTAAAAATAACTAATAGTAATGATTTGAAACAAACTGTTTTGAGTAACGAGAAAATCAATCTTGCTGGAACGGTTAAATATGAAAAAGGTTCAACTTTTAATGGTCAGTCACTTAATGCCAAGGCGATAATTGATGGTGGTAAGGCAATTGACACTTGGACTGAAGAAACTACAGATGGTGCTAGTTCAGCAAGTTTTAATCGTAATATTAATGCAAGCAATTTGGAATTAGGAGACCATACGATTGAAATTCAGTTGATTGATAGCAATAACGTTATTTCTAATGTTTTGACGTATAACATACATATTGATGACTATACGAATTTAGTTTTGACACCAGAAAGTGATACTGAATTTAGTGGTTATAAAGAAAGTAGTTTTAAGACCGCAGTGGGTGTGGTTTATGATAGTGAAAGTGAATTCTATGATACAACGCTTACTATGCATTGGATTTTAGATGGGGTAGAAACGACTGAAAGAGTAACAGGAAATGCTCATTTGGTAAATAGTTATGCTTTTCGGAATACATATGAAGGTTCTGATTTGGATGTGGGGAAACATGAGTTAGTCACTTATGTTTCTGACAGCAGGCGAGAATCTAACCGTATTACTTTCGAAATAAATGTTGGTGAAAGAAAATTAACGGCTAAAGCTAACCCAGATGTCGAAAATATCACAGTGACGAGTGATGAACAGAGACCACCATTTGATTTAGATGGAACGTATGAGTTTTCTGACGGTTCAACTGAAGATAAGAAATTAACTGGAACTTATACTATCAAGAACGAAGGACAAGAGGCACAAGATCCAGTCGATTTTTCAACTGTTGCCGATGGAAAGTTTAATTTTACTTTAAAGACGGTATATCAAAATGGAAATACTATCTCAGTACCGACAATCGATAAACGTATGGCTGACCCTAAGTCGCCTGGTATTAGAGAAGGGCGTAATGAAATAACAGTCGAACTTCATAATTCAGATTATCAATCTAATACAGTAAAATTTGTGATTGATGTTCCTAAACTCACGCCAGTTATTTCGACTCCTGATGAGTATAAGGTCAGATCACGTAGTTATATTCAGGTGCCAATCACTTTTGAATATTCTAATGATCATGACTATGTTGCTAAAGTTTCTAGTCTAACTGACTTTTATAAAGCTCATGATGCAGAAGATACTGCTTACGCGCATTATAGAACACCGACTGTTGAGCAAGGTTATAGTGGGACACCAGTTGAATATACTAGTTTTTTCCCAGGAACGAATGCTGGGATAACTGGTGATGGTTACCATACGGTCGATAGCGTTGCTTATGATTCTTATGGAAGAAAGAGTAGTACAGAATTAGTAATAAATGTTAAGAGTAAGGAAATGTCTCTGAATGTCACTGATTATGGTTTTCAATCGCTTCGTTATGGAGAAGTAACCACGATGGAAAGTGGACTTTTGAATAGAGCTGGTAAATGGGACATTACTGTTGATAGTTATAAAACGGCGTGGAAATTATATGCTAAACAAAACGACTTTTTCTATAAGACCAATGCTGACGGCTCAAAATCGAAGATGGAAGCTTATTTAATTTATGAAAAAAATAAGAATGAAGTTCCGCTTTATCACGATAACGTTTTGATAGCCTCTGAGACGGATAGTGGATTAGTGGAAAGATCAAGAGATGTCACCGAAGATTGGAATGATGACGATGGAATCTTCTTAAGTGTGGTCAATTATGGACAAGCAGGTACTTATGTAGGAACGATTGACTGGACTTTAACTGACAGTGTGCTATAAAAAAATCCTGAAATATCTATTAATTGATAGATAATTTCAGGATTTTTTTGATTAAGCAGTTTGTTGTTGTACTTCGGGTTCTTCCAGAATTTCACCGAGAACTCGATCAGCGACGATGCCAATTTGACCGGCATTGCGATTCTTAGGGCAGGTTTCTTCATAAGAGTTAGTTGAATCTTTCATGACAACGATGCGATCGGCCATGCGAGCAGCTTCTTCAACATCGTGGGTAACTAAGATAGTCGTTAAATTTTGTTTTTGGCAAATGTCTAAGATCAAATCTTGCATCTTGCGTCTTGTTAAAGCGTCCAAAGCTCCTAAAGGTTCATCTAACAATAAAATTTTAGGATGTCTCATCAAAGCTCTAGCTAAGGCGACCCGTTGTTTTTGACCACCAGATAATTGGTTAGGGAAGTGATCGGCATAGTCGCCTAATTCAACTAAATCGAGTAGTTCTTTGGCATGCGCTTTAGTATTTTTATCTTTTGAACCAAAGGATAAATTGTCTAAAACGGACATCCAGGGAAGTAATCTGTCTTCTTGGAACATTACGCGAATCAAAGATTTTGTATCGTTAGAATTGATTTGAACTGAACCATTAGTTGGTTGTTCTAAGCCGGCGATGAGTCGTAACAAGGTACTTTTACCACCACCACTCATACCAACTAGGGCGATGAATTCACCTTGTTTGATGTCCAGACTGACATCGTGTAAAGCAGTTAAATTATTATAAGTTTTATTTACATTTTTAATTGTGATCATTGAATTATTAATTAAATTATCCATTAAGCATTACTCCTTCCAGTATTTTGCCAATCTAATAAGAGACTTTCAAAACTTTTAGCAACTAAATCAGAAATTTTACCAAGTACCGCGTAGACAACGATACATAAAATAACAGTTTCCATATCGACGAAGTCTTCAGCGTTGTTTGCCATATAGCCAATACCTGAACTAGCTGAAATAGTTTCGGCAACGATCAGAGTAGTCCACATTACACCTAAGGCGTAGCGAATACCGACTAATATTTGTGGCAAAGCGGCCGGGAAAATGATTTTGAAAAACATTTGGCGTTTTGATAGTTCATATGAGTTACCCATTTCAATCAAATTTGGATCGACTGAACGAATTCCATGGAAAGTATTGATATAGACGGGAAACATTGTTCCGATAGCAACTAGTGAAATCTTAGCTGATTCGTTGATACCTAACCAAAGGATAATTAGTGGAATCAAAGCCAAATGGGGGATGTTACGAAACATTTGAATCGATGAATCAAATAGTAAGCGGCAAGTGTTGGACATTCCGTTGATAAATCCAAGGATAAAACCAACGCCACCACCGATTATGAGTCCGACTGTAGCTCGATAAAGACTGATACTGAGATTTTTGGGAAGTTCTCCAGATTGCGTTAATTCAATACCATCTTGTAAAACAGCTAAGGGAGAAGGCAAAACTGAGCTTGATAACCAACCTAGAGTGCTACTAACTTGCCAAAATAAAATCACGATAATGGGGATTAAGAAAGGCAAGATTTTGTCGACTGGCAGATTGATTTTTTTACGTGTCGTCGTTAAAGTCATCGGCTTTTGCATGATTAAGCCTCCTTTTTTTGTTGAACCACTTCTTGAGCTAGAAGTGTACGTTGAATTTTTCCAGTTGCATTCTTAGGTAATTCAGTACTAAAAATGTATTTTGTGGGGCGTTCAACAGGTAATAATTGCTCATTTGCTAATTCGTTCAACAAGGCCAATTGGTGGCGATGATCATGACTGAGTTTCTTAGGGACGATAACGGCGGTGACAGTTTCACCATAAATTAAATCAGGAGTACCAACGACGGCTACTTCGCGGATAAATTTTAAATTGTGCAAGCAATCTTCGACAGCGAGTGGATTAACATTTTCACCACCACGAATAATCATTTCTTTGCTACGACCAGCGATCTGTAGGTAGTCATTGTCATCCAGTGAACCGAGGTCTCCAGTCAATAACCAACCATCGTGGAAGGCTTCAGGCTGAGGATCCAAATAATGAGTAATGACACTGTCGCCTTTGAGAGCAATTTGTCCGATTTTGTTCTTTCCAACTTCGTGATAGTTATTATCAAAAATTTTAATTTGTGTTCCAACAACTTTACCAACAGTTTTTTGAATAGGTTGGTTGAGTGGATTTTGGGCAATTTGACTAGCAGCTTCGGTCATGCCGTAACTTTCAATTAGCGGAATGTCGAAACGTTCTTTAAATTGTGCGTGGATGCTTGGGAGGAGAGGGGCTGAAGCAGTCCGGAGAAATCGCAAGTTAGTGTGAGTTGGTTGTTCATCACGTTGTAATAAGATGGCGATGATAGCTGGTGTCAATGAAACCCAGGTTACCTGTTCACTACTAACTTCCTTCCAGAAAAGATGAGCGCTGAATTTAGGACGAAATAGCAGTTGTCCATGAGATAAGCGGGTTGCCAAATTTGAAATAACCATCGCGTTAATATGAAACATTGGCATTAAGATAAAGGTGCTATCTTGGTCAGTCAATTCTTCACTGTCGATGACGTTAAAAGCTCCAGCTAAAAGTTGTTTGTGAGTTAGACCAACTCGTTTAGGTTTGCCAGTAGTTCCAGAAGTATGCATGATCAAAGCAATTTGGTCATCTTCCGGCGTTTCTGCTAAATGGGCGATGTGCTTGTTGCGAACGAAGATTTGTACTTCTGATTCGTGCAAGGTCGTCAAACGAGGTTGATTAGTAAAAATATCGTTTAAAAATTTTAATTCTTGAATATCAGAGTCAAAAATAATAGCTGAATAATGATATTGGTCTTCAAGTTCACTGATTTGAATTTCAGTGGCAGCAGGATTCAAGGTTTGAACGATACTACCAATTTCCCAAAGACTTTGAATGACCAAAGAGTAAGTAACTGAATTTGTTAAGCTAACTAAAACGATATCGTTGTGACCGATACCTTTATTTTTCCAATAATTTTTCCATACGTTTTTTTCTAAGTTAAGTTCACTGCCGGTGTACCAATGCTGATTTGCATCTTGCATTAAAGGACGAGTAGCGCCAGCAATCAATTGTTGTTGTAATCTTTCAGTAAGTTCTGACATAAGTAGTTCACCATGTCCTTTCGATTGAATAAACATAGTTTACAATCATTGGGTTGAGGTAACTACTTAGGTTTGGTAAGGGTTTAATAAGAATTTCTTAGAAAGTTTGCCGTCCTCCATAGCAAAGCAAATTTGGCTGGAATGCACTCTGCCTTGTCAAGTTGACATTTCAATAGAGTTAAAATTATAAAACATATTTAAATGGCTTTATTCCGGTATTCCGCTGGAGTAAAGCCATTTATTTTGTCTGATCTATCTTGATTGTTAAAGTAATCTATTCCTTCTTTAACTAGATTCTTCAACTCTTCCAGCGTAGCTGGTGTAGGATGAAGATCCATCCAACGTAATTTAAAATCGTTCCACCAGCGTTCCATTGGTGAATTATCATAAGGAGTCCCTGGTCTGGACATACTTCTAGAAACTTTATGTTGTGCTAGTAATTTATTAAAACTGTTAGCTACATAAGCTGACCCTCGGTCCGTATGGACCATAGGGTGCACGTCTCCTTCATTTTTAAATACTTCTTCAAACATGGTCATTTCAGCTTCTGCCGTCTCAGTGGGTGTTATTATGTATCCCAATAGAAAACGTCCATAAAGATCCAATATTCCACTTAGTCGTACTTTGTATCTTTTATTTGGTCCATATTCTATTTGTGTTGAATCTGTTAGCCAAACTTCATTTGGCTTAGTAACTTTAAAATTTTGATCTAAGATATTATCTTGAATATATTTTTCTTCTTTTTCTTTTCTATTTATCTTTTTCTTCCGTACTTTACAAACAAGATTCAATTCATTCATTACTCTTCTTACTCGTTTTAATGATAATTTAAATCCTAGTTTATTTTCGTGTATAAGATGAGTAAGTATTTTACCTGCTCCAACACTTCCATTGTGTTCTTCATATATTCTCTTAACATGTTTTTTTAGAGTTCTGTCTTGTTTTTCCCAGACAGTTTCTTTACGATTAATGCTTTTGTGATAGGCTTGTCGACTGACACCTATGTACTCTAATAGGATAGTTTCCCATCCATGATGGCTTTGACATACTTCCTTTATCGCTTGGTAAGCATGCCTATGCTGTTTGTTCACTCCCCACGCTGGATTTCTTCGAATTTTTTTTCAAAAGCCTCTATAGCGTTACGTTTATTTAATTCAGCCTTTAATTGTCTATTTTCTAGTTTTAATTTATCAACTTCTGTTAAACTCTTTTCTTTGACGTAACCTCTGCGTCCTCGCTTATCAGCGAGGGCAGAGTATCCTTGTTTCTTCACGATTAATACCCAATTGCGTACTTGTTGATAGGAAACTTGAAAATGTTCCGAAGCTTCAGAGTATGAATGTTTTTGAAGAGTTACGTATTCAACTACTTCAATTCTTTCTTCAAGAGTGGTTTTCTTCGACATTGTAACGACCTTCTTTCTAACAGGCGTAGCCTTGATTAGATTCTTGTCATTATTATACTGTATTATCCAATATCTCAATTGTTTAGAAGAACGTAGTTTAAACTTTATAGATACTTCTTTAAGAGTCCCTTCGCCATTAAGATAAGCACTGACAGCTTGAATCTTAGTCTCATAACTATATTTCTTGGGAACTTGAGGGATTAATCCCTTTTCACCGTATGCTTGAAATAAGGTAAGCCAACCTCTAGCAGTAATAGGATTAACTCCGATTGATCTGCAATATTCTGTAAATATTATTTCTGACTTTACTTTCAAATAGTCTTTAATTATTTTTATCTTGAACTCTGATTCGTACTTCTTCATAAAAAAATCCCTTCTGATTTTCATCTGAAATTATTCCATTTCATATGTCAACCACAAAGGGAGTATAGCAGAACAATGTGGGCACGACTTGGAGCCTTTGCTATTCCGGACTAGATAGTGGCCTTATTTTTAACTTTAGATAAATAAAAAGCATCCATCCAGATTTGGATAAATGCCATTTTTGAATCTAGTCGTCCGAAAAATCCCTGGAATTTTTCTTATTGATAGTACTCAACTAATTGAGAAAAAAGGGATTTAAGGACGACGCTACAGTTATTTAGCTACAGTTATTTAGCTACAGTTATTTAGCTACAGTTATTTAGCTACAGTTATTTAGCTACAGTTATTTAGCTACAGTTATTTAGCTACAGTTATTTAGCTACAGTTATTTAGCTACAGTTATTTAGCTACAGTTATTTAGCTACAGTTATTTAGCTACAGTTATTTAGCTACAGTCATTTAGCTACAGTCATTTAGCTACAGTCATTTAGTTAAATTTATATATCTACTTGTCGGTATCAAACTCGATTTTAAAAATAGAACCGTGTGGTTGATTATCCAAAACCTTAATCAGACCGTTGTTCAATTTAACTAATTGCGAAACAATCGATAATCCTAAACCGCTACCTTTGATTTCGGTTGAGTGTGAAGTATCTACTCGATAAAATCTTTGGAAAATGAGTTGCTTTTGGTCGTCGGGAATACCGATACCTTGATCGGCTACGGATAAATCAATTTTTGAACCATTTTGTTTAAGCGATAATTTAATGGAAGTATTATTTGGTGAATATTTATTGGCATTATCCAACAGAGCTACGATAACTTGTTTCAAGGCGTCAACGTTGCCCAAAATGTGAAGGTCAGGTTGGATATCTAAGTTCAGTTCTTTGGCAATTGTCTTCTTATATTGTTGACCTATACTGTTGGTGATTTCTGATAAGTCAATTTTTTCTAAAACTAATTCAGCTCGGTCGGCTCGGGATAGGTGAAGTAGGTTTTCAATCAAATGTTGCATCCGCAAAGATTCTTCATCGATGTAACCTAAGGATTCAGGAATCACTTCGGGATGTTTGTCGCCGTGGCGCTTGATTAAATTCAAATTGCCACGTACAGCCGCAATAGGAGTTCTCAATTCGTGCGATGCATTTGAAACGAAATCTCGCTCTCGTTGTAGGCGTTTGTTTTGAGTATCGAGCAATTCATTGAAAGCATCACCCAATTCTTTAATTTCTTGAGGACTAGTAGGGACTGTCAGTTTAGGTTGATCAAAGTCGGGGTCTTTAGTTGTGCTACGTGTTTCGTTGACCAAATCGATCGTTGGTGCACTGAGTTTTTCGGCCAAACGTTGAGCCCACCAAGTTCCAAAGCCTAAGGTAACAAAAACAATGATACTAATTAAGATTAACAACAAGATCAGACTATTCATCAGGCGAGATAGACTAGTCCACAGTTGATAGGTCGTGTCGTTATCTTTTTTCTGATAAAACAGGAAAAATCCAAATTTTTGAACATAGACGATGTGTTGTCCAGGGAAAATACTGAATTTGTGCTGGTTGATGAATTTTTTGGAAGCTGAAGTCGTCATGATTTGTTGTCCAGCTCGATCAGAAGCGGCAGTGATTGACGATTTTTTTGTTTTGACTCGAATTACCGTATTTTGTTTTGTGTGGCGGTTATTTTGGTTACTCCACTGAATAAATCCCGGTACGTCATCGATGTTGGAAAAATACAAACTCATCATTTGGCCGCGTGCTTCGTGAACGGTCTGCGAATATTGTTGGACGCCGACAACTATTAAAATTAGCGCGCTGATCGCCAAGGTAATGATAATCACTAACTTGCGAATTGCATTATTGATCAGTTCTTGATAAGTCAGGGATTTTTTACTTGTCATTTGGCAACATTCTCAAGTGAGTATCCGACGCCACGGATCGTTTGAATCAAGGGTTTGGTATTTTTGCCATCGACTTTGCTACGTAGATATCCGACATAGACATCGACCACATTTTGTTGACCGAGAAAGTCTTCGCCCCAAACGTTATCGAGTAATTCATCACGGGTAAAGACCTTGCCGATATGTTGTAGAAAGAACAGCAATAAATCATATTCGCGGCGAGTTAATTGAACATTTTCGTTATTACGAGTAACTTGGTGTGATTTGGTATTTAAAGTTAAATCAGCAATTTGATAAGTTTGATCGGGTTCAGACATATTTTGGGCACGACGTTTAATGACACGCACTCTAGCTAATAATTCTTCAATTTCAAAAGGTTTAGTAATGTAGTCATCGGCACCATTGTCCAATCCGGCAACCTTATCGCCAACGTAATCTCTAGCTGTCATGACGATTACGGGAACTTGATCATGTTTTCTGATTCGACGCAAAACTTCCATGCCGTCTAATTTTGGCAGCATCCAGTCTAATAGAATCAGTAGTAAATCATTTTGATGTTTTTCATAGAGGTCCAAAGCTTCAATTCCATCATTGGCAACAATGACATCGAAATCCTCAAATTGGAGCTCTTTACTAACATAACTGGAAAGACTGCGCTCGTCTTCGACAATTAAAATTGTATTTTTCATTAATAAAATCTCCCAAAGAATATTTTCTATAATTATAGTAGCAATTTTACCTTAATACTAACTAAAACTTTCTAATGCGTAATAATTACTAATTATGTTACACTACAATGGATTAGTTAGAAAAGGTGAGATAAGTGGAAAAAGCAATTGAGGTTTTGAAAAAGAACCATTATAAAGTAACCAAACAACGCAAAGATTTATTGGAATTTCTCAGTAAATTTACCGTTCAATACGTATCAATCAACGATATTGCCGACTATATGCGATCTTTGTATCCGGGAGTAAGTAATAATACAATCTATCGCAATCTAAAAGAATTTGAAGAAATTGGTTTGGTAGAGTCTCAAGAAAAAGATAAGACTTTAGTGAAGTATCAATGTGATTTTAATCATCGTCATCACCATCATTTTGTCTGCAAGAATTGTGGCAAAGTTACTGAATTAAAAGCTTGCCCAATCAAGTTTTTTACCGATCAATTGCCAGGCTATACAGTCGAAGGACACGCTTTGGAAGTATATGGACTTTGCGCTGATTGTACTAAAAAATTGAAGGCTGAATAAAAAAACATCTATTGGATACAACTGATTGTTATCTAATAGATGTTTTTGAATTTTATCTAAAAAAAGAAAACAGAATCTAGTCCGGAATAGCGAAGAAAATTGGCTCAAATGTGAAATTTCTCTTGGCAATTTATTGCCTAGTGAAAGGTCGAGCTTGAAGACTTTGCCCGGTCTTGGTCTTAGCAAAGGCTCCAAGTCGTGCCCACATTGTTCCAGCCAAATTTTCTTTGCTATGGAGGACGGAATATAACATTAATTAATATGGAAAAATGTTAAATAGTAAAATTTATCATTTACTTTTTAAGGACATTAGTTTAGGGTTAAATAGTAACTTTTATTGTTTAAGGAGAATTTCTTATGTTTTCTAAAGGGAAAAAATTTATTGGAATTATTTTAAGCCTGATTTTTGTCGTGGTTTTAGCAGGTTGTACTAATAAAAAAACTAGTACTTCCTCGGATAAATTAAATATCGTCACAACGACTGATTTTTACGGCGAAGTTGCTAAGCAGGTTGTTGGCAACAAGGGTAGCGTTACTTCAATCATTAGTAATCCTGCCGTGGATCCCCATGATTTTGAGCCAACGACTAAAACTGCTCAAATCGTTAGTAAGGCCGACGTTACAGTTGCCAATGGTCTTGGGTACGATTCGTGGATGAATAAGTTGGATAAACAAGACGGGACTTATGTCAAAATTGGTGAAGATGTCATGGATAAAAAAACTGGTGATAATCCTCATATTTGGTACAACCCTCAAACGATGCCTAAGTATGCACAATATTTGGCTGATGAACTATCTAAGCAACAACCTAAGAATAAGAAGTATTTTCAAGAAAATGCTAAGAAATACATCGCTTCACTAAAACCTGTGAAAGCTGAATTATCAAAACTCAAGACGGCTTCACAAAAGGTAACTGATAAGGAAGTTTATGTCAGTGAACCAGTTTTCGACTATTCGATTAAAGCTACTGGTTTCAAGGTAGGCAATAAAGAATTTGAAAAGGCAGTCGAAAATGGAACTGATCCAACTCCGCAAACGATTAAAACAATGCAGGATAATATCAAAGCCAAAAAGATTGCTTTCTTCGTTTTAAATACTCAAACAGACAGCAAACTCGTGAATAATTTGGTTGATTTAGCGAAGAAAAATAATATTCCGGTTCTTAAAGTTACAGAAACATTGCCAAAAGATAAGACTTACACTGAATGGATGTTGTCTCAATACAAAGCAATGAATAAAATTTTACAAGGTGAAAAATAATTTTGATTGCAGCAAAGAATTTAACTAAACGTTTTGGAAATCAATTAGTTTTTCAAGATGTGAATTTTAAAATAAATCAAGGCGACTTTTTAAGTTTAATTGGACCAAATGGTTCTGGAAAAACTACTCTAGTTAAGATACTAATGGGGCTAGAGCCCAAAACTAGTGGAGAATTGAACTTCGATCACAAGCAGACAATCGGCTATGTTCCGCAGTTTCGAAACATCGATAACGATTATCCACTAAGCATTGAAGCGTTTATTCGACTCAATTTGAAATTTACGCTCAGTCCAACGAAACGTCATGAAAATGATCAATTGATTCAAGAAATTTTGGAGAAGACGGGATTAACTGATTTAAAGGACCGCCCTCTAGGATTAGCATCTGGTGGTGAAAAGCAAAAAGCTTACTTAGCACAAGCACTGTTAAATGACCCTAAAATTCTCATTCTCGATGAATCAACTGCTAGTTTAGACGTTGAAGTCAAAATGCAATTGATGGACTTAGTTGCTGAATTGAATAAAAAATATCAACTGACAGTTATTTTCATAACGCACGACTATGAATTGACGAAAAAATATACGACTAAGGCACTTTTCTTCCAAAATAAAACTTTGAGAGAAGTTCCTATCAGTCGTATTTCAGAAAAAATGTTTGAGATGGAGGGATGAGATGTTTGAATATGAATTTATGCGCCAAGCCTTTATCGCTAGTACCTTCATCGCTATTACAGCTGGTATCGTTGGTGTTTTCGTAGTTTCTAGAAATATGTCCTTTCTCTCGCATACTTTGTCAGAGATTGGTTTTGCTGGAGCATCATTTGGAATTCTGATTGGAATATCTCCTTTGGCGGGGATGATTCTTTTCACGATTATTAGTTCGATTGCGGTTGGAAGCTTGAGTTCAGAGAGTTCACGAAGAGAAGCTTCTATCAGTGCTATTTCTTCGCTGTTTATTGGTTTAGGAATTCTGTTTCTATCACTATCTTCAGAATCTAGTAGCTATGCGACGAATATTTTATTTGGTAGTATCGTTGGGATTAGCACCAAAGAAGTTCAGCAATTAGTGATTTTGGCAGTGGTAGTAATTGCTATTTTCATAATTTTTTATAAGCCATTGTCATTTGATTCCTTCGATCATATCGGTGCTCGAGCAGCCGGTTTGAAGACTCGTTTATTATCGATTGCTTTCTTAGTAACTTTAGCCTTGAGTGTTAGTATCGGTGCTCAAATCGTCGGATCATTGTTGGTCTTCGTATTGTTGACATTGCCCGGTGCTACGGCTAAATATTTGGTTCATACGATTCCTAAGTTGTTGATGGTTTCGGTAGGATTGTCGTTAGCTGGTGTTTGGTTAGGCTTGTATCTCGCGTTTATTACCAATTGGCCAGTTACTTTCTTTATCTCCAGTTTTGAAGTTTTAGCTTACTTCTGTGGTTTGACTTATAAAAATTGGAAATTGAATCATTAATATCTGCACAATAAAAAAGCCTTGCTAGATTGTCTAGCAGGGCTTTTGCTGTTATTTAGATTGATTTTTTACGTATTGAGCTAATTGAATAATGCGTTGTTTGATATCATCTCGTGAAGATCTAAAAGCAGTCGCAATTTCTTCATCGCTACCAGTTGCTAGGGCAGGGTCGTTGATAGGCCAGTGCAACCAACGAGTACTTTGAGGAATGATACATTTATCACGGGCTTCACCACAAAGGGTTATGACAACGGTGGCTTGGTCGAGGAAGTCTTGATCGATCAATTTAGAATATTGTTGAGAAATATCAATTCCATCTTCAGCCATAGTTTTGACAGCCCAGGGATTCAATCCGTCGACTCTCACGCCAGCACTTTGAACATTCCAATCAGGTAAATATTGTTTAGCGTATCCTTCAGCAATTTGACTGCGACAGGCATTGCCACTACACAAAAAATAAATACTCTTAGTCATTTTTCTTAATTCCTAACTTGATTTGACATTCAGGGCATAAGCCATAAACTTCCATGTGATTACCAGAAATCATATAACCAGAAATCTCAGCAGTTTTTTCTTCAAGGCTCTTTTCAGTATTGCTAAATCCAGGATACGTAACGTCTACAATCCGTCCACAGTTCGTACAAATAGCGTGATAGTGGGGTGTGCCGAAGTAATCATAGTGCGTACTTCCATCTCCATTTTGTAGTTCGACGACTAAATGGTGGTCAACAAAAGTGTTTAGCGTATTATAAATCGTAGATGCCCCAATATTGGGTAATTCTTTACTGAGACCATCACGAATTGTTTCAACGGTAGGGTGATTATGATGACTAACCAAGTATGCCAAAATAATGTGCCGTTGTGGAGTAACCCTGAGCTTATGATCTTTTAGGACTTGTAGTGTTTCTTCCATTACAGCATTACTAGCCATGAGCAATCTTCCTTTCTACCTTAGAATCATTTCAATGTAATTATATGACGAAACTAGAGAGAATACCAAAGAAAACTTTTGAAAATATTGAAAACGTTTTAAAAAGGCATTTCGTTTACTTTTAAAAAAGCTTGCGTTATTATGTAGTCGTTAACAGATGAGAACCATTCCAATGTAATAAAAAATTAAGGAGTGAGCATCATGCCTAAAGCAAAGAAAAAACAAAGTTTGGCTGAAAAAATCAACGTCATGCGTGCCAGTGTTATGGGTGCTAATGATGGGATTATTTCAATCGCCGGTATTGTTATCGGTGTTGCTAGTGCTCAAAGTAATAATCACGCTATTTTTCTATCAGGTATCGCCGGAATGTTGGCCGGAACCGTTTCAATGGCGATGGGTGAATGGGTTTCAGTTAGTACCCAGAGTGATTCTGAAAAAAGAGCGGTAGAAAAAGAATCTGCAGCTTTAGATGGACATTACGATGATGAATTTGATTTCATTCGCAATAAATATCAAGCAACAGGTATTTCCAATGAATTGGCTACTCAAGCGACTAAAGAAATGATGAGCGATGATCCACTAGATGTTGCCGTCCGTGAAAAATATGGCTTTAATCCCAAAGAAAAGACGAGTGCGATTGCAGCAGCGATGGCTTCAATGATTTCTTTTCCAACCGGTTCGATTTTGCCACTAGTTTCCATTACGATGTTTCCTCAAAGCATTAAAATGGTTGCGACCGTTATTGCCGTGATGATTGCTCTAGCTATTACCGGCTACACTGCTGCAGCTCTAGGTGGTGCCAACCGTGGTAAAGCCGTTTTGAGAAATATCGTTTCTGGATTATTGACGATGTTAGTAACTTATTTAATTGGATCTTTATTCGCACATTAAGGAGTGAGAAACGTTGAAATCAATGACAATGTCTAAACCAAAAAAACAAAAGAAAACAATGGCCGAACGTTCAAATACTCTTCGTGCTGGAGTCTTAGGTTCAAATGATGGTATTTTAACTGTTGTCGGTGTTTTGTTCTCAGTTGCTGTAGCGACAACTAATACCTTCACGATTTTTATTGCTGGACTATCAGATTTGCTTGCATGTGCTTTTTCAATGGCTTCTGGAGAATACGCTTCAGTCAGCTCTCAAAAGGATACCGAAAGAGCTGCGATTGAAAAAGAACGTGAACTGATCAAAACTAATTATCAAGATGAACTGGATGTTGTAGCTAAGTTCTACGTTGACCGTGGCGTCAAGCAAGTTACTGCTGAAAAAATTGCTAAAGAATTGATGGAACAAGATGCTCTAGGAACAGTTGTCCGTGTTAAGTACGATTTACAACTAGGACATTACATGAATCCTTGGGATGCCGCCTTTTCTTCACTAGTCTCCGCCGCATCTGGTGGGATTTTCCCATTAGTAGCGATGACACTGTTACCAAATGCCATCAAATGGCCAGGAACAATTTTAGCCGTTACGTTGTCAGTTGCTTTGACAGGATTCTTGAGTGCTAAATTAGGTGATGGTCTGGTTAAAACCGCTATTATCAGAAATGTGATTGTCGGTATCGTAACTATGGCAATTCACTATTCAGTCGGTTTGATGCTTTAATAAATATAAAATAATTTCAATCTAAAAAATCTCATTAGAATGTTAGTATCTGCATTCTAATGAGATTTTTTTAATATTTATTAAATAGAAATTGAAATCTAGTCGGGAGTGAAAATCTGGTGGCGGCTCAATAGCCACATTTCACTTAGCGATTTATCGCTTATGTGAAAGACCGAGTTTTGAGATTTTGCGTCTTTGGGCCATGCAAAAGCTCAAAATCGCGTCGGCTATGTTCCAGCCAGCCACCAGATTTTCACGGACGACGGCATGCTTAGAAGATTACTTAGTTTTCAGCATCAAATCCAACGACTTTTGCAATTCTTCAAGTTGTTTTTCATCAGTACAATTAGAATTTTTGCGAATGTTTTGGGCAATGACTAATTTCATTGCTTTGTCGACACTAGACTTAACAGCAGATAACTGCATCAAGACTTGATCACAAGGTTTGTCTTCGTCCATCATTCTCATCACGGCATCAAGTTGTCCACGTGAACGTTTTAAGCGACTAGTAATTTTTTTGCTGGCGATTTCTTCGGGTGTTTGAGACATAATATCCTCCCAAATTGGTTTGTTTAGTCAATTATACCCATATGGGTAACGGGTCGCAAATAATTGTTATTTTAATCTATAACTTGTTGATAAAACAAAATAGTTGCGTATTTTTACCCTAGGGGGTATATTGTGTACATAAGATATGAGAAGGAGATTGAATGATGGCTAATATCACTGAATTATCAGATAATACATTCAACGACGAGACAAGTAAGGGACTAGTTATTACAGATTTTAACGCTGACTGGTGTCCTCCATGTAAGATGATGAATCCAATTTTGGAAAAGTTATCTTCTAAAGATGAATTAGGCGACAAGATCAAGTTTACTTCTATGAACGTTGACCACAACCCTGATACACCTAATAACTTTGGTATCCAAGGTATCCCAACATTTATTATCAAGAAAGATGGTAATGTTGTAGGACGTATGGTCGGTTACCAACCAGAAGAGAAATTCCGCATGGCCTTAGAGAAATACATGTAAAAATGACAATATCCGATACTTTTTTGGTATCGGATATTTTTTTGCCTTCAAAAGGTGTTATATTTATCTGTGAAAACGGTCACAAAATTCTTCAGAAGGGATGATTGCACATGGCTACTTTACCCAGAACGTTGAAATACATCAGTTGGTTTGAAGGAGAGATCATAACCATCGACTTCGGGCGGTCGGTTGATTTTGATCCAAAAGTTTATCCCGAATTGGCAAGATTAGGGCGCTGGATTGCATCGGATGATTCTTCAAAATATTATTTAGTATATAAGATGGACGGTAGTTTCCCAGATAAAACCATCAATCGAGTGCTGGGTGATTTGAATTTGAACGGATATGAATTAGTTCATAGTGGCGTAACCTACGCGTAATAGAAGAGCCGAAGTGATCGGCTTTTTTATTTTTTATTGGAAGGTAACGAAACGTTGATTCCAAATATCTTCAAAGAAAGAAATCGTATCTTCAGCAATCATGTAGTCGTTGTCAAAGGTAGTCGTCATGTCGTGTTCCATAAGAATTTTGTAGCCAAGACCGTGCGCCATGACAATTGTAGCATTGCAACAGTATTCAGTTTGAGCACCACAGAGTTCGATCGTATGAATATTGTGATTCATTAAGACCTTATTTAAATTAGTTTGATAGAAGGCATTAGGATGAAATTCTTCAACTACGATGTCTTCTTTTTGTTTGTCTAATTTTCCTGATAGTTGCCATAATTCACTGCCTCGAACGATATCTTGATCATTGTGTTGAATAAAAATGATAGGCAAGTTGGCTTGACGGTATAGAGAAATTCGATTGTTAATACTGTGAATCAGTCCATCGAAGTTATAACTGTACTGTAGAGCCTTTTGCATATCAATTACGATTAAAGCATCAGCTAATTCTGACATTTTAATCCCCCCTAAAACATTTTTATAGTTTGAGATTATCATTTTGGTTCAATTTATGAAAGCGATATTATTGAAAAATGTTCCTAAAAATTTGATAACAAGTATTATTTGCTCTTATAATAGGAATCATAAAAAAATATAGGATATAAAAATGAAAAAATTAAAAATAGTTTCAATAATTATAGGTGTACTTCTATTAGCAGCATTAGGTGCAGGGGGAGTGTTCTTATATCACACGCAACAATCTCTTAATTCTTTAAATACTAATAAAAAGAGTGTTTCCAACAAAATAAATAATGGCAAGCCATTTTCCATCTTACTTTTGGGAGCAGATACGGGGACTGACGGTCGTGTCGATCGTGGTAATTCGGATACCATGATGTTATTGACTTTGAATCCTAAAACTGAAAAAACTGTCGCTTATTCTATTCCACGAGATGCTTTAGCTGAAATGGTTGGCGACAAAGAAAAAAATGTTCAAAAAATCAACGCTGCCTACAATATCGGTTTATCAAAGATGGCTAAGAGTACTGTAGGTAGCATGTTGGGGGTTCCAGTTGACTACCATATAGCAATCAATATGGAGGCCTTGGAAAAGACGGTTGATTTCGTAGGTGGTGTGACCGTAACGAGTGATTTAAAAGTTTCCTTTGATGGAATTACAATTCCTAAAGGTACGCATCATCTAAATGGTAAACAAGCTTTAACTTACGCTCGAATGCGTTATCAAGATCCACGAGGAGACTACGGTCGTCAAATTCGTCAGCAACAAATTTTGAAAGCAGTAGTTCAAAAACTCGAGCAACCTAGATATCTAACTAAATTGCCTAATTTAATTAAAGACTTGGGCAGCGATATCAGTACTGATTTGACTACTAGTCAGATAGACCAAATTATTTTGAAGTACCATGGCAGTGCAAAGACGATGGACTTCAACCAACTTCAAGGTCGTAACGCTTGGATCAATGGTAGTTCCTATCAAATCTTGCCAACAGAAACAATGCAACAGGCTTCAGATAAACTACGTGATAATTTAGGTTTATCAGCGCAAACATTGAACAATACTGAAACACAATTAAATGCTAAAAATAAGACTTTCTTCGAAAATGAAGATGATACTGATTACAATACTTTCGGTTTAGATACAACTTTCTATACTAATAATACGTATTAAAAAAGCGCACTGTAAAAAGTGCGCTTTTTGTGTACCTATAGTGTTATGTCAGCAGTTAATTGACTAGTCTTATAAGGGAATCGGGACTCAGATATTTCAAATGGCTGACCGTCTTCTAAGTAGCTCAGTTGATTGATGACCAAAACTGGTTCGCCTAATTCTTCAGCAATACCGGTTTCGACATCAATTTGAGTAGCTTTATCAGCAGAAACGATTCGGTGAGTTCCTTCAATCGTCATGCCTTCTTTTTGCATGTGACCATAGATTGACTTTTTGAGGATATCTTCGGTCAAAGTAGTAATAGCGGTAGGCATGATTGTGTTTTCGTAAGCAAAGACTACTCCGTTAACGTAACGTACCCGTCGAATTACGTATACTGGTTCGGTCGGTTTGATGAGTAATTTATCGGCTTCATCTTCAGTGGGGATGCGAGCGGATAATTCTAGGACTTTACTAGTAACGGATTTGCCGGCGTTGGTTTTGGTAGCACCAAAAGGTTTATCGATAGGAGAAACTTTGCCGAATTTACTGTGATCATCAGCAATATAATCTTTTCTAACGAAAGTTCCCGCACCACGTTTTGAATAGATCATTCCTTCAACCATCAATAATTGGAGTGCTTTGTGGACTGTAATACGAGTAGTATTAAAATTTTTAGCAATTTGGTTTTGGTCTGGTAAATGTTCCCCAGGTTCATATTTACCTGTTTTGATTGCCTTGCGTAAAGAGTCGGCAACTTCTTTATATTTGTAAGCCATAACATTATCTCCCTAATTGTTCATGGTTAAGTTTATCATGAAAAAGCTTAAATTTCTTTTCTATTTAAAAGTATATACTTATTACCTGTTTGTTATTTACATTACCACTTTTTGTGATATGATGAAAGCGTATTCAATCAGAGAGGCGGAATGATTATGACAAATAAATTACCAAAGGATTTTTTCTGGGGAAATTCTACGTCTAGTATGCAAACAGAAGGTGCATGGAACTTGGATGGTAAAGGCAAGTCGGTTTATGATGTCAGACCAGCTACTAATAGTACTTCTGATTGGAAAGATGGTATTGATGAGTATCATCGTTTTGAGGAAGATTTTGATTTGATGGCTAGTCAAGGCATGAATTTCTATCGTTTTCAAATTTCTTGGAGTCGGGTTGATCCTGAAGGAAATGGCAATTTTAATGAAAAAGGTATCGAATTTTATAGCAAGATGATTGATGCACTCTTAAAACGTAATATTACACCGATGATTTGTTTGTATCATTTCGACATGCCATTGGCTCTAGCTCAAAAATATAACGGCTTTTTATCGCGTCCAGTAGTTCAAGCATTTGTTAGATATGGTATTGAAATGGTGAAAAGGTTTGGAAATCGAGTAAAATATTGGATCACATTCAACGAACAGAATCTTTACCATACGAGTGAAGCTTTTGATATTTCTGGTTATTTAAAGGGTGATAAAACAATTGATGAACTTTACCAAATTAGTCATCATGTGATGCTAGCTCATGCTGGAGTGGCTAATTTTATTCACGAACATACTGATTGCCAAATAGGTGGGATGTTAGCTTATAGTGAGGTTTATCCAGCTACGTCTAATCCTCAAGATGTTTTGTACGCACGAAAAATTGACGAATTTTTGAATCGCAATTTGCTCGATGCCTTTATTTATGGACGTTACTCGCATGAAGTAATGACATACGTCAAAAATCATAAGATTGAAATGGACTATCAATTAAACGATGATGAAGCTTTGATTCAAGTAAGCTCAGATTTCATAGCTTTTAGTTATTATCGTAGTGAAACGATTGATTCAACGAAGGTTCCACGCAATACAGTGCCTAATTTGTATTTAGATTATGGTAGTAAAGAGAATCCTTATTTAGAAACGTCAGAATACGGTTGGCAAATTGATCCAGCTGGTTTTAGAGATATTTTGGCAAAGGTTTATAACGAATACAGCGTACCAATGTTTCCAATTGAAAATGGTCTAGGTATGAGTGAAGAGTATAAAGGTCAAGAAATTCAAGATGATGGACGGATAAATTATATGCGTGACCACATTCAAGCGATGAAAGATGCCATTTTTGAAGACGGCGTTGAAGTGCTTGGCTATTTAGGTTGGGGCTTGATTGATATCCCAAGTTCTAGTGGCAATGTGGACAAACGCTACGGAACGGTTTATGTCAATCGGACGAACCATGATTTGAAGGACATGGAACGGATTCCTAAGAAGAGTTATTGGTGGTTAAAACAAGTTATTGAATCTAATGGTGAGAATTTGGATGACTTAGATTTAGAGACTGAGAAAACACAATATGCTTAAAGAGTTTTTTCAGTTCTTTCCAGCCAAATTTTCTTTGCTATGGAGGACGGAATTTACACCAAATAATAAAATAAATTGAGAGTGTCACTCATTTCCCAGAACGAGTATCATAATAATATAAGAACGAAAAATTTATATTGGGGGATTCTAAAATGACAGAGCTAGATCGGATTGAATCATCAGCATGTACATCCATGATGGTGGGTAAGAAGGCTTCGATGGATGGAGCCACTTATATTTCCAGAAACGAAGACCGTCTTAATGCTATTTATAGAAAACGAATCATCGTTCAACCAGCGGTTTCAGATCGTCACGAAACTTATGTTTCACCATATAACAAAATGACAATGCCATATCCAGAAAGTGGCTATCGTTATACTTCAACATTGGATGCTGACCAAAGTACTGGTCCTAATGAAGAAGATGGCTTTAACGAAAAAAATGTTGGTCTTAGTGCAACTGAAAGTGTTTATGCTAACGAAAAAGTTTTGGCTTTTGACCCATACGTTAAAAATGGTTTGGCTGAAGATTCATTAGCAACTTTGGTTTTGCCATATATTGACTCTGCTCATGATGGAGTTAAATATTTAGGTAAATTAGTGGCTGAATACGGTTCAGCTGAAGGTAACGGACTGCAATTTATTGATAAAGATGAAGTTTGGTACATGGAAGTTGTTACAGGACACCAATGGGTAGCGGTAAGAATTCCTGATGACTGCTATGCCGTAGCTGCTAACCAAGTTGCTATTCAAGACATCGACTTCAATGATCCTGACAACTACATGTGGGCTGACGGTATCCAAGAATTTGTCGAAGAACACGGACTAAACCCAGACTTTGACCGTTGGGATTTCAGACATATCTTTGGTACAGATACTGAACAAGATCATCACTACAACACACCACGTGTTTGGTTTGCTCAACGTTATTTGAATCCATCAGATGATACTCAAGACCCAGAATCACCAGAACTTCCTTTCATTAGAAAAGCTGAAAAGAAGATTGCGGTTGAAGATATTCAATATATCTTGAAGTCGCATTACAACGAAACAAAATACGATCCATTAGGAAATGGTACTGAACACGAGAGAAGAACTTATCGTGCAATTTCTTTGTCACGTACAGCCAATTCCCACATTCTTCAAATGAGAGATTCAGATAAGAATGGTGCGGCCGGTGTTGAATGGACTGGCTTTGGTGTACCTAGTTTCTGTCCACAAGTTCCATTCTTTACTAACGCCAATGATATTGACGAATCATACAGCTACACACCAGAAAAACTCGATGTGAAGAGTGCTTACTGGATGTATGAAACATTAGCTATGGTTGTCGAAAGTCACTACAGCGAATTTACTGAACCTAATCTTGATTATCAAAAGAAATTATCAGAATGGGCTAGAAGAAAAATCGCCCAAGTCGATAAGAAGGCTGTTACTATGTCAGGTGAAGCTTTGACGGACTACTTGACGGAACAAAATCATGAGATCGTCAAACACTACAATGAAGAGACAAAAGCTCATATCGCCGATTTGATTACTAAAGGTACAGAATTAAGTAAATTAACATTTAAGATGGATCCAAATCTTTAAAAAATACAAAAATAACGGTAAATACCTCCAAAAAATAGAGCGTATTTATCGTTATTTTGTTTAATAGATAAAAATATTAATGAATTTACCACCTAATAATTGTAAACTTTAGTTAACGAAAAATAGGGGTAAATTATCATGAAAGACGTACGTTTTAAAAGTGTTTTCGATATTATCGGACCAGTAATGGTTGGACCAAGTAGTTCTCATACTGCTGGTGCTGCCCGAATAGGAAAAGTGGTCCATGATATTTTCGGCGAAAAGCCAGATAAAATTACGATCGACCTATATGAATCCTTTGCAAAAACTTATCGTGGTCATGGGACTGATGTCGCTATTGTCGGTGGTTTGTTAGGTATGGAACCGGATGATAGACGTTTATCCGATTCTTTGAAAATTGCTTATGAGTCAGGTATTAAAGTAGCCTTCGTGCCTAAGAGTGACAAAGTAGCTCACCCGAATACGGCTAAAATTACTCTCGTCAAGGGAGACCATGAATTATCAGTCACTGGAGTATCTATCGGTGGTGGAAATATTCAAATTTCAGAAATCAACGGTTTCAAGATGTCTTTGAGTTTGGGTACACCAACTTATATCACAGTTCATCAAGATGTAGCTGGTATGATTGCTAAAGTTACTAATGTCTTTTCTAATTTTGATATCAATATTGGAACGATGACTGTCACTCGAGCTTCTAAGGGCGAAAAAGCCATTATGATCATTGAAGTAGATGAACGTCGCGACCGAGAAGAGATTTTGGATAAATTAAAGTCACTGCCACATGTCGATAATGCAACGTATTTTGAATAGGGGATAAAAAGATGTTTTATACAATTAAAGAATTAGTTGAAAAGAGTGCCAAATACGATTCCGTTGCTGACTTGATGGTTCAAACCGAGATGGAGAATACTAACCGCAGTAAAGAATTCATCCGTTCACAAATGGAACGTAACTTGGAAGTCATGGAACAATCGATTCAAGAAGGTGTCGCTGGAGTTAAATCCGTTACTGGTTTGACTGGTGGGGATGCCAAATTGATGAACGAGTACATTCAAAAGGGCGACTTTTTAAGTGGTGAACCGATTTTAGAAGCAGTTAGAAATGCGGTTGCTGTCAATGAAGTCAATGCCAAAATGGGGCTAATCTGTGCCACGCCAACAGCCGGAAGTGCCGGAGTCTTAGCTGGTGTTTTGGTTGCAGTTAGAGACAGATTGAAAATGACTAGAGACCAACAAGTCGACTTCTTATTTACTGCTGGAGCTTTTGGATTGGTGATTGCTAATAATTCATCGATAGCCGGAGCTGAAGGTGGTTGCCAGGCAGAAGTTGGATCAGCTGCAGCGATGGCCTCAGCAGCTTTGGTTTGTGCTAAAGGTGGCAGTGCTCAACAAGCAGCTGAAGCAATTTCGATTACTTTGCAGAACATGATGGGATTAGTCTGTGACCCCGTGGCTGGACTAGTTGAAGTTCCTTGCGTTAAAAGAAATGCTCTAGGCTCTTCACAAGCAATGATTTCTGCAGATATGGCTCTAGCTGGCATCAAGAGTGTTATTCCAGTTGACGAAGTCGTTGAAGCGATGCACAAAGTTGGTCAACAAATGCCATCTATTTTCAAAGAGACAGCTGAAGGTGGCTTAGCTACTACACCAACTGCTTTAAAATTGAAAAAAGAGATTTTTGGTGATTAATCGAAAGGTGGATAAAAATGAAACAACATAAACATGCAGCCTGTACGTCAATTATGGTCGGTAAAAAGGCAGCTCAAGACGGTTCTAATTTTATAGCGAGAAATGAAGATAATTTTGTTGCCAATTGGCCTAAGAGATTTTTCGTTCAACCAGCAGTAAAGAATCGTCATGAGACTTATGTTTCTCCATACAATAAATTGACCGTTGAATTACCTGAAAAAGCTTATCGTTATACGAGTTCACCTGATGCTAATCAAGATGAAGGTTGGTATGAAGAAGATGGTATCAACGAAAAGAATGTGGGGATGAGTGCAACTGAGAGTGTATTCGCTAATGAATTGGTTTTAGCTTATGATCCTTTGATTCCTGAAGGGGTGGCTGAAGATTCAATGACGACATTAGTTTTGCCATACATTGATTCCGCTCGTCAAGGAGTTGAATATTTAGGTAAATTAATTGAAAAATACGGCTCAGCTGAAGGCAACGGCGTGCAATTCTTTGATCAAGATGAAATTTGGTACGTTGAATTAGCAACTGGTCATCATTGGGTAGCAATTAGGATTCCTGACGACAGTTATGCTGTAGCTGCTAACCAAATTGGAATTGAAGAAATTGACTTTAATGATCCTGATAATTTCATGTGGTCCAAGGGAATTCAAGAATTCGTTGCCGATAATAATTTGAATCCAGATTTTGAAGGCTTTAACTTCAGACATATTTTTGGAACTGATACTAAACAAGACCGTCATTACAACACGCCAAGAGTTTGGTACGGTCAAAAAATGCTCAATCCATCGATTGAACAAGATCCAGAGTCTTCAGATTTACCATTTTTGAGAAAACCAGAAAAAAAGATTTCAGTAGAAGATATTCAAGCAGTTTTAGCATCGCATTATAATGAAACTGAGTTCGACCCAATGGGTGAAGGCAAAAATAGTAAGAAGTACCGTGCAATTTCATTGTCCAGAACAGCTAATTCCCACATTTTACAACTGCCAAAATCTTCAAAAACTAATGTTGGTGGTATCGAATGGAAAGCTCTAGGAATTCCAAGTTTCAGTCCTTACGTGCCATTCTTTACTAATGCTAGTGATATTGACGAAACATATAGCTACGTGCCCGAGAAATTAGATATGAAGAGCGCATATTGGATGTATGAAACATTAGCCATGATAGTTGAAAGCCATTACACAGAGTTCGTAGAGCCTAATTTGGACTATCAAAAGAAATTAGCACAGTGGGCTAGAAGAAAGGTCTTTGATGTTGAAGTTGCGGCCGCTTCTAAATCAGGTGAAGAGTTGACTAGGTTCTTAACTGAACAAAATCATTTGATAGCTGAGCACTTTAATGAAGCTACTAAGGAACATATCGCTGATTTAATTACTAAAGGAACTGAATTAAGTAAGTTGACCTTTAAGATGGATCCAAATCTTTAATGTGTTAAACTGCCGTCGTCCGTTCGGCCCTGGAAAACGCTGGAGAATGTGCCCACAACTTGGAGCCTTTGCTAAGACCAAAACCGGGCAAAGTCTTCAAGATTGGGCTTTCACTAAGCAATAAATTGCTAAGTGAAACTTCACGGCTGAGCATTTTCCAGGACCTCACTCCCGACTAGATAGCGGTTTCTATCTTTATATAAATTACTTCAAGAAATTAATAGAAGATATTATTGGAATTGCAGCATATTGCTGTGGTTCTAGTAGTATCTTCTTTTTTTATGTATGTAGAAATAGGACTGTTAATTAAGAAGTATGTGTTTAGCTCTATTTAAATAGAAATTGAAATCTAGTCGGGAACAAAAGCCCTGTGATGGCTCAGCCGCCAAATTTTCACTTAGCGATTTATCGCTTAGTGAAAGGCCTAGTTTTGAGATTTTGCGTCTTTGGGGCCATGCAAAAGCTCAAAATAGTGCCGGCAGCGTTCCAGCCAATCACAGGGCTTTTGTGGACGACGGCATCCTAAAACCAACTAAAAATTTTGTTTAACTTTTTAATATAACATAAATAAAACGCTTTCTCACTAAAAACTTGCTATATCATGAGCTTTTTTTCCCCAAAGTGACAAAATTCAGTCTATAATAGAAATTGGGACTTCCCTGATTGGGAATCAAAAATCAATGAAAGGTAGCGAAGGCATGCAGGTATATAAAAATTCACAAGAATTGATAGACCAGATTAGAGAGAGTTATCACAAGTTCATTGATGAATACGAGGGTATAAGTGACGATGTAGCTGATGAAAGAATCGAGCAAGTGGACAAGACTCCACGTGAAATGCTCTCTTATCAACTTGGCTGGATCAACATGATTTTGTCATGGGAGAAGGCTGAAGCCAGTGGTGAAAATATTACAACACCAACTCCTGGATACAAATGGGATCAAATGCGTCAGTTGTATCATGATTTTAATATCAAATACGGTTCAAACGGTTTGGAAAATGAGGAAGAGGAATTGAGTAGCGTGGTCGATGAATTAGTTTCATGGATCGAAAACATGTCTCATGACGAACTTTTCAAACCAGGAGAGCGCAAATGGGCTACAACCAAAGCAATGTGGCCAGTTGCAAAATGGATTAGAATCAACGCCGTTTCACCATTCAACAATTACAGCAGACAAGTGAGAAAATGGAAGAACTTTAATTTAAGAAGAAAGAATCCTGTTAACTCATAAAAAAATAACCTTTCGATTGTCGTAAAAAACAATCAAAAGGTTATTTTTATTTAGCTGGTAAACCAAAGTCGATTAAGAAGAAACCGATCGTACCGATAATTAGCAACATTGCGAAGTTGATAATTGTAAAGTACATGAGGTATTTACCAGGATTCTTCTTAAAGAAAAATCTATATTGTTTGAAAGCTAATAAGTTAGCAAGTGAACCAACGACGGTTCCCAAACCACCAATATTCGTACCTAAGAAAATAGCATGAACATATTTGGAGAATTTAGAAACTAAAATTGTGGTTGGAACATTACTAATAAATTGACTTGTTATGATCGATGTTAAGTATGTACTAGTTCTTGTTTGTAAAAATTGGTGTAGATTATTAACAATTGCTGGTTCACGGTTGATATTACCAACGGCAATGAAGAAACACATGAATATCAATACAATTGAATAATCAACGGATGCTAGAATACGCGGATTGATGAATATTACTAAAAGTAAAGCCGCAATCAATGATCCCCACATTGGGATAACAGAAAAGATTCCCAAGAAGATTACTACTGTTACAGCGACAGTCAAAGATAAACTTGGAATGTTTAGTTCGACGGCTGGCAATTCAGTTAGTTCAATCGGATCTTGTGGAAAAAGGCGAGTGACTAGAAAAATTGCAATGAAAGTAATGATCGTTATTGGAGTCGACATAATGAAGAATTGTTTAATGCCTAAATCAAAATGTGTCAACAGAAATAAGTTGTGAGTATTACCAAATGGTGTAAACATACTTCCAAGATTAGCAGCCATTGCTATAATAATGACTGGAAAAATTGGGTTAACTTTTATATGCTTAGATAACTGGTAAAATAAAGGAACCAAAGTTAGAATTGTAACATCGTTTGTTAAGAACATAGCTCCAAAAAAAGATAGAGAAGCTAACATAAATATCATCTGTCGCGTCGTTTTGGCTTTGTGTGTCATATACGCCGCGTAATATTTTAGAAAGTCCAAATAATCATAGATTTGGATTATAATCATCATAGATAGTAGTGATGCAAGTGTCTTCCAATTGATGTCCATCATCTGTGGTGGACTGATGAAGATAGATGTTAAAATCGCTGCTGCCCCAGCTATCCACAACACTCTATCTGAAAATACACGTTTTAATACGGCCATTTACGTTTCCCCTACAAAAAAGAAGTACCTTATCTAGTATAAAGATAAAAGTACCGTTAAAAAAGATAATTATATAAAAAATACCAAATTAGTTTCAGATTGTTAGATTTTTGAAAATATTTTTATATAAAAAGCATTATGTATTATAACCTAACTATATTAAATATTAACATGAGGGAGAGGAATAAATGCAAATAATTTTATCGATTTTAATGTTTATCATTGGAATTGCCATAATGACAATATCTTTCAAAGCAAAAAAGGAATCGGTATATTACCTGACTTTGTCGATTGGAGTTGCAATTTTCTTTGCTGCAATTTTCGTTATCTTTCCAAAATAATTAATGCCAAATAAAATGGAAATTGTTATAATCGACCTATCAAATAGGGGAGGGATTTCCATGATTTTGAAACGCACATCTCTTTTGGTCCTCGTTTCAATGCTTGTTAGCGTGATTGAGATGACCGTTGATCCTGGATTCTTCTTTGGAAGGATTTCCTTAGCATTCTCAGGATTATTGATGCTTTTTTTAGCATTGCTATTTGTAAAGGACTTATGGCGATTTAGTTCTAAGACCAAATAATAAAACCGCAAAAATGGGAGAGGTTAGTCTATATGACCAACTTCTCCCATTTTTTATCTAATTATTTATTAATATTCACCGTCGGCAATTTTTTCTAGAGTTGTCTTAGAAGGAATGAAGAATAGATTACCAGTGATTGGAGTACTGAAATCAAGTAATCGATCACTCTTAGTAAACATATTCGTCAACATTCTATTAGTTACAGCAAAATCTTTGGAGTAACCGATGAAATAAGTCCCAGTGATATCTTTAGCAGGATCAGAGAAAGGCACGTTCATTCTAACAATCTTATGTTCAACGCCACCTTCTTCATCTTTTGAAGCCACGTTGTGTGCGTTAGGCAATTTTTCGTCATCAGCTAATTCACGATCAGAGAACTTGTGACGTCCGATAGCTTTTTCTTGGTCTTCAGTCTTGAGGCTCTTCCAGGCTTCCATGTTGTGAATATATTTTTGAGCAAAAGCATATGAACCATTGTTAAATTCAGGGTCATCGTCGATCAAAGTATAATCCATCGATTCAACGCCGGCCGGATTTTCTGTACCATCGATGAAACCAATGATAGCTCGACCTTCGATGTATCTGAAACCATGAGTTTCGTCTTCTACTGAAGTGATAGGACGTAAAATGCCCATGAATTGATCCATTAATTCGTAGCAAACTGCCATTTTAGTAGCACGAACGTGGATAAAAATGTCACCAGGTGTTGAAACAGCAGTATATTTTGGACCTTTTATTTCCTTAAAGTTCTCTAATTCTTTTGGCTTTGGAGCATTTGGGAAAAGATAATCCCAAGCATCTGATCCAAATCCCCAAGCAATGTGAGCTTGAGCTTCAGGGTCACGAATTCTCATACTATTAATAATTGAATTGGACATATCAGAAAATTCTTCAATGGCATCCTTTTCGGTCTTCAAATCTTTGCGATTAAGCATCAAGGTCGTGAAAATAACGGTCTCGCCGGCATCTTTGTACACATCTTGAGCTTTTTTTATATCAACTGTCATGAACCTACCTCCGGAATATTTGTTTATACACACATACTTTATCATATCCATTTAAAAAGAGTTATATTTAAAATCTGCAAAATAAAATTCTTGATAATGTTCTTAATTAAGAGAATAATTAATTTAATAATGAATTTTGATAATTCCCGAAAGGAAGTACAGATATATGTGTACAAGTCTTAGCTTAGGGGCTTTAGATGGCTCAAAATTTTTAGCTAGAACAATGGATTTTGCCTTTGAATTGAACGGCAGACCGACATTTTTACCTCAAGAATATAAATGGATTTCTTCTTATGATAAGAAAACTTATACAACAGATTACGCCATCATGGGAACTGGTGCTAAATACGGCAATAATTACATGGTAGCTGATGGCTTCAACGAATATGGCCTATCAGCAGCCGAATTGTATTTTGCCAATGCCGCTAAATACGACACAGAACCAACTGACGGAGCAATCAACTTAGTTGCTGAAGAGTTTATCCTTTGGGCTTTAGGTAACAACAAGTCAATTGAAGATTTGAAAGAAAATATCAAACAAGTTCACTTGATCGAATCAAATGCTGGAGTAATGGGTCAAAACCAACCATTGCACTTCATTTTCAGTGATGCAACTGGCGCAACTTACGTCTTGGAACCACAAGGCAACGGTTTGGTACTACAAGAAGATAAAGTTGGCGTAATGACTAACACCCCTGATTACAACTGGCACAAGACTAACTTGGCTAATTATCTAGGTGCACAAACAACTAACTTTGGCGCTAAGAAGTTCGGTGATGAAGAAGTTATTCCTTTGGGTCAAAATGGTACGTTCAGACTACCTGGTGGTTACACTGCCGTTGACCGTTTTGTGAGAACTGCCTTTATCCGCAATTCAACTGAAACACCTAAAGATAACAAGCAAGCTGTTAACACAATTTTGCATATGCTTGATAGTGTAACGATTCCTCGTGGCGTTAATATCAAGGAAAATGGCGAAGCTAGTTATACTCAATATCAAACAGTTTTAGATTTGACTAACAAGATCATGTACTTTGTTCCTTATGGCAATCGTAAAGTTTATGCTACTAAATTGACTGACGATTTGATTAAGAATCAAAAAGAACCAAAAGAGTTTGAAGTATCGCTTGATCAAGAATTTGAAGCATTGAACTAAAAAACATCTATTCAGATAATGGTAGCCATTAATTGACTATATCTGAATAGATGTTTTTTTATTCCTTAAAAGGATTATTTTTTAAAGTTGAAGTGTAAAAATTAATTTCATTTACAGCTTCATTCAATCTTTTAGCAAAGTGGTCGCTGTTTTTAGCGTCTAATAAAGTTCCATCTTCAGCAAAATTGTCGTCAGCATTCCACAATAAGACCGGTGTTGGCAAAACAATCATTTTTAGCATTTGAAGTATTGGCACGATTGATTGAGCAGCCAAGATACCACCGTCGCTGAAGTGTGAATAAGCAATCGTCAAAACAGGCTTGCGGTTAACTTCTGGTCCCACTAAATCGAGGGCATTTTTCAAAGCTCCAGTGATAGCGTGGTCGTATTCTGGTGTCAAAATCAAATAGCCATCTTGTTGATTCAATTGTTCCAACCAACTGCTTTCGACACCATTTAAATCGTGAATGTGGTCTTCCAAAGGAGTTTCCTCGTGATCATAGAGTGGCAAAGGATAGTCACTAAGTTTGATCCAATTGTATTCAACATCAGCGTTGCTTTGCACCGTCTTTTGTAAATATTTAAAAATCTTACCACCAAGCGAATTGTGGCGTGTCGTTCCTAAAATGATTCCAATTTTTATTCCCATAATATATACCTCGTATATATTAATGCTATATCCAAATGTGAAGACAATGCAAATGATTAATCCAAGTATGGCTTTAGTAAATGTGAATTGGTGGTAAACTGCCGTCGTCCGTTCGGCTTTGTGGACGCTGGAATGCACTCTGCCTTGTCAAGTTGACATTTCAATAGAGTTAAAATTATAAAACATATTTAAATGGCTTTATTCCGGTATTCCGCTGGAGTAAAGCCATTTATTTTGTCTGATCTATCTTGATTGTTAAAGTAATCTATTCCTTCTTTAACTAGATTCTTCAACTCTTCCAGCGTAGCTGGTGTAGGATGAAGATCCATCCAACGTAATTTAAAATCGTTCCACCAGCGTTCCATTGGTGAATTATCATAAGGAGTCCCTGGTCTGGACATACTTCTAGAAACTTTATGTTGTGCTAGTAATTTATTAAAACTGTTAGCTACATAAGCTGACCCTCGGTCCGTATGGACCATAGGGTGCACGTCTCCTTCATTTTTAAATACTTCTTCAAACATGGTCATTTCAGCTTCTGCCGTCTCAGTGGGTGTTATTATGTATCCCAATAGAAAACGTCCATAAAGATCCAATATTCCACTTAGTCGTACTTTGTATCTTTTATTTGGTCCATATTCTATTTGTGTTGAATCTGTTAGCCAAACTTCATTTGGCTTAGTAACTTTAAAATTTTGATCTAAGATATTATCTTGAATATATTTTTCTTCTTTTTCTTTTCTATTTATCTTTTTCTTCCGTACTTTACAAACAAGATTCAATTCATTCATTACTCTTCTTACTCGTTTTAATGATAATTTAAATCCTAGTTTATTTTCGTGTATAAGATGAGTAAGTATTTTACCTGCTCCAACACTTCCATTGTGTTCTTCATATATTCTCTTAACATGTTTTTTTAGAGTTCTGTCTTGTTTTTCCCAGACAGTTTCTTTACGATTAATGCTTTTGTGATAGGCTTGTCGACTGACACCTATGTACTCTAATAGGATAGTTTCCCATCCATGATGGCTTTGACATACTTCCTTTATCGCTTGGTAAGCATGCCTATGCTGTTTGTTCACTCCCCACGCTGGATTTCTTCGAATTTTTTTTCAAAAGCCTCTATAGCGTTACGTTTATTTAATTCAGCCTTTAATTGTCTATTTTCTAGTTTTAATTTATCAACTTCTGTTAAACTCTTTTCTTTGACGTAACCTCTGCGTCCTCGCTTATCAGCGAGGGCAGAGTATCCTTGTTTCTTCACGATTAATACCCAATTGCGTACTTGTTGATAGGAAACTTGAAAATGTTCCGAAGCTTCAGAGTATGAATGTTTTTGAAGAGTTACGTATTCAACTACTTCAATTCTTTCTTCAAGAGTGGTTTTCTTCGACATTGTAACGACCTTCTTTCTAACAGGCGTAGCCTTGATTAGATTCTTGTCATTATTATACTGTATTATCCAATATCTCAATTGTTTAGAAGAACGTAGTTTAAACTTTATAGATACTTCTTTAAGAGTCCCTTCGCCATTAAGATAAGCACTGACAGCTTGAATCTTAGTCTCATAACTATATTTCTTGGGAACTTGAGGGATTAATCCCTTTTCACCGTATGCTTGAAATAAGGTAAGCCAACCTCTAGCAGTAATAGGATTAACTCCGATTGATCTGCAATATTCTGTAAATATTATTTCTGACTTTACTTTCAAATAGTCTTTAATTATTTTTATCTTGAACTCTGATTCGTACTTCTTCATAAAAAAATCCCTTCTGATTTTCATCTGAAATTATTCCATTTCATATGTCAACCACAAAGGGAGTATAGCAGAACGTACTGGGCACAACTTGAAGCTAATTCCAGAACCGGGAATCATCTCCAAGATTGGCCTTTCACGTAAGCGATAAATCGCAAAGTGAAATCTCAGTACTGAGCATCCACAAAGCTGTCACTACCGACTAGATAACGTCTTTTATTATTTATTTCAAGTAATTAGAGAATCAAAAATAGAACCACTATCTAGTCCAGAATAGCGAAGAAAATTGGCTCAGATGTGAAATTATTCTTAGCAATTTATTGCTTAGAATAAGACCGAGCTTGAAGACTTTGCCCGATTTTGGGTTTAGCAAAGGCTCCAAGTCGTGTCCACATCGTTCCAGCCAAATTTTCTTTGCTATGGAGGACGGAATGCTTATACTAATCAAGATTCATAAGTAATATAAATTAAGGACCAATATTTTTTTGGTATGTAAGTTCAATACGTTATAAGATATACTTAACAAGAAAAATAATCACCATGTTTGTAATTGGTGCGACCCAATTTATGGAATGAGGAAAAGTTATGGCTGATTTAGTTTATCAAAAAATTATTACATCTTTAAAAAAGGCAATTGATGCAGGTGAATTCTCAGATATGCGTTTACCTGACGAAAGATCTTTAGCTGAAAGTTACAAAGTAAGTCGAAGTTCAATTAAACGTGCTTTAGGATTGATGGCCGATCAAGGAATCATCTTTAAAAAACGTGGTTCGGGAACTTTTGTCAATCCTTTGTATTTGAAACAAGGTTCATCGTTTAACTATAGTGGTAAAAACCTTGGTATCACTGATAGTTTCAACGCTAATGGGCAAAAACCGGGCGTGAAAGTTTTGCAATTTGACGTGGTTCATCCGGATAAAGATTTGCAAGATAATTTATTTTTGAAGCCTAGTGAATTCGTCTATGCTTTCAAACGTTTGCGCTCATTAGATGATGTGCCGTTCATGATTGAAACGGGATATATTCCTATCAAGTTGGCCCCAGAATTGTCAGAGCAAATTGCTTCGGAATCTATCTTTAATTATGTAGAATCTGAATTAGGCAAAGAAGTTAACAAGACTTATTTGAATATTTCGGCTGAACCCTCAGATGCTGAAGGTAAGGAATTGTTGAATTTGGCTGATAATGAACCCGTTGGCTTGATGGAAGGAATTTTCTTCTTGGACGATGGAACTCCCTTTGAATTCTCAACAATGAAACTACATTATAAATATTTCAAATACGATTCTTTCGTTGATTTAGCCAATAAGTAAGAGTTTACAAATATTGGAACGCACCAATTTCCAAAATGGTTGACTTTTATTATAGTTCTCGCTATCATTACAATTGTAAATATATAAGGAGTGTGTGCTGGAATGACAGATTACTCATCAAAAGAATACTTAAATTTAATCGATAAATACTGGCGAGCAGCAAACTACGTTTCTGTTGGTCAATTATATTTAAAAGATAATCCATTATTAAGACGTGAATTAAAGGCTAGTGACGTCAAGGTTCACCCAATCGGACACTGGGGAACTATTGCTGGACAAAACTTTATTTACGCTCATTTGAACCGTGTTATTAACAAATATGGTTTGAAGATGTTCTATATTGAAGGACCCGGTCATGGTGGGCAAGTAATGGTTTCTAATTCTTACCTTGATGGCAGTTATACAGAAATCTATCCAGAAATTACCCAAGACACTAAGGGTATGCAAAAACTCTTTAAACAATTTTCATTCCCTGGTGGTGTGGCTTCTCATGCTGCTCCAGAAACACCAGGCTCAATGCATGAAGGTGGAGAATTAGGTTATTCTCTATCACATGGTGTCGGTGCTATCCTTGATAATCCTGACGAAATCGCTGCTGTAGTTATCGGTGATGGTGAATCTGAAACTGGTCCACTAGCTGCTTCATGGTTCTCAAATACTTTCATTAATCCAGTTGATGATGGTGCCGTGCTACCAATCTTGAACTTGAACGGCTTTAAGATTTCTAACCCAACTATTTTGTCACGTAAGACTGATGAAGAGTTGACTCAATACTTTGAAGGTATGGGCTGGGATCCAATGTTCATCGAAGGCACAGATCCTCAAAAGATGCATCCTGAAACTGCTAAAGTTATGGATGAAGCAATTGAAAAAATCAAAGCTATCCAAACAGAAGCTAGAAAACACCCTGCATCAGAAGCTAAGATGCCTAAATGGCCAGTAATTATTTTCCGTGCACCTAAGGGTTGGACTGGTCCTAAGACTTGGGATGGCGAACCAATCGAAGGTTCATTTAGAGCTCACCAAATTCCAATTCCTGTTGACCAAAATGACATGCAACACGCTGACAAATTGGTTGAATGGATGGAATCTTACAAGCCAGACGAACTATTTGATGAAAATGGTAAGTTAAAGCCTGAAATTGCTGCTATCACACCTAAGGGTCAAGCTAGAATGGCTATGAATCCAATTGTTAATGGCGGGGTAGATCCTAAACCATTGGACCTTCCAGACTACAAAAATTATGCTTTGAAATTTGATAAGCCAGGTACTAAGACTGCTCAAGATATGATTGAACTAGGTAAGTATCTAGGTGATGTTATCAGAAAGAACGAAAAGACATTCAGATTATTTGGACCTGATGAAACAATGTCAAACCGTCTTTATGGCGCCTTTGATGCTAGTCCTCGTCAATGGATGGAAGCCGTCCACGAACCAAATGATCAATATGAAGCTCCAGCTGGTAGAATTATTGATTCACAACTTTCAGAACATCAAGCTGAAGGATTCAATGAAGGTTATACTTTGACTGGTCGTCACGGAATTTTTGCCAGTTATGAAGCCTTCTTGAGAGTTGTTGACTCAATGTTGACACAACACTTCAAGTGGTTGAGAAAAGCTAACGAATTGAGTTGGAGAAACAAGTATCCATCACTTAACGTTATTGCTACATCAACAGCTTTCCAACAAGATCACAATGGTTATACTCACCAAGATCCAGGTATCATTACTCACTTAGCTGAAAAGAAACCTGAATACATCCGTGAATATTTCCCAGCTGACACAAACTCATTGCTTGCCGTTATGCCTAAGATTTTGGATGACCAAGAAAAGATCAACTTATTGGTAACTTCAAAGCAACCTAGACTTCAATTCTATTCAATTGAAGAAGGTCAAGAATTAGCCGATAAAGGTCTTAAAGTAATCGATTGGGCATCAAATGACAATGGCGACTCAGACATCGTTATCGCTGCTGCAGGTACTGAACCAAACCTTGAATCATTGGCTGCTATCAGTATTTTGAGAAAAGCTAAACCAGAACTCAAGATTAGATTCGTTAATGTTGTTGACTTGTTGAAGTTGAGATCACCAAAGGTTGACCCTCGTGGCTTGACTGATGAACAATTCAACGAGATTTTTACCGTTGATAAACCAGTTCTATTCGCATTCCACGGCTTTGAAGACATCATCAAGGAAATCTTCTTTGACCGTGACAATCACAACCTATACGTTCATGGCTATCGTGAAAATGGTGATATTACAACTCCATTCGACATGCGTGTAGTTAATGAAATGGATCGTTTCCACTTGGCAGAAGTTGCTGCTGTTGCTGTTCAAGGTGACGCCGCTAGTGACTTTGCTGACGAAATGGAAGCTAAGGTTGATAAACATAACAAGTACATCCGTGAGTATGGTGATGATTTGCCAGAAGTTAATGATTGGACTTGGGATGTTTAGGATAGATAATCGATTATAGTGTGAAGTGTTAAGCTGCCGTCGTCCGTTTGGCACTGGAAAACGCTGGAACGCGGTGGCCACAACTTGGAGCCTTTGCTAAGCCCAGGTTCGGGCAAAGTCTTCAAGATTGGGCTTCCACTAAGCGATAAATCGCTAAGTGGGATTTCACGGCTGAGCATTTTCCAGTACCTCGCTCCCGACTAGATAGTGATTTCTATCTTTATATAAATTACTTCAGAAAATTAATAGAAGATATTATTGGAATTGCAGTATGATGCTGTGGCTCTAGTAGTATCTTTTTTTATGTAGTGTTACAAAGAAATAGAGTAGACATTTAAGAAGTATATGTTTGATTCTATCTAAATAGAAGATGGACTCTAGTCGGTAGCGAAAATCCTGTGGCGGCTCAATAGCCAAATTTTCTCTTGGCAATTTATTGCCTAGTGAAAGACCGAGTTTTGAGATTTTGCGCACTTGGTTTATGCAAAAGCTCAAAATCGCGTCGGCTATGTTCCAGCCAGCCACAGGATTTTCGCGGACGACGGCATTTTTTACTAATTTATATTAAAAAAACTAAAAGCATAAATCTAATAATACTGTTCACAATCAATAAACAACTGTCCACAAAGACCGCCATATCAGCATTTGTGGCATAAATAAGTTTAAAAATAATTGTCTAAGTTTAGTTTTAAGAATTCTAAGAAAAGATTTCAAAATAATTTGAATGATTTTCAAAAACATACTGCCAGTAGTAAGAAATCTTTAATTTATTTTAAGAGTGCTACTCGGTTTATTAGAAAGAAAATGACAGTTGTAAATAGTCGCCCAAACGCCGGTATAAAGGGGTTGTCAAACCATTTTTAGCATGGTATTGTCATCTATGGAAAAAAAGAAAAAGACACTAAGGGGTGGATGTTATGACAACAAGAAACGTAAAATTCATGAAAGTAGCACTAATGGCGGTGGTTGCAGTCTTATTAATGATGTTATTCGTTTTGCAAAGTCGATACACCATTCCAGCAGTTGCTCTAGCAGCAATCGCATTGGCTGTCTACTCAGAAGATAGAATTTCAAAGACACATACATTCAAATTTACTGATTAATCAATCCGTAATAAATTAATTGCTGACAGATCTCAATTCGAGGTCTGTTTTTTTGCATAAAAAAAGCCTGAACTCGTAATGAGCTCAAGCTTTTTTAGTCGGCGTAAGGTAATTTTTCATATTCGACGTCTTCACGGTTTAGAAGAATAATATTTTCACCATTAGCTTTTCGACGGTCAATATCTTCTTCACCCCAGACACAAAGTTCTTCTAGAATCTTATTTAAGGAGTGACCGTATTCTGTTAAAGAGTATTCAACCTTAGGTGGAACTTGACTGTAGACTTTACGAGCAACGATGCCGTCATCTTCAAGTTCTCGTAATTGTTGCGTCAACATTTTTTGCGTGATATTAGGGATAGCACGACGTAATTGACCAGTCCGCATCTTACCATGCTTTAAGTGACAGAGGATGATAGGCTTCCACTTGCCACCGATAATTCTCATAGTATTTTCAACCCCGATATTATAAATAGCTTGTTTCATGAAATTTTTCCTCCATTAAGTAAATGTTATTCTACCACCGTCAATATTTCTTAGCAATTTTCTAAGTCTAAATCTTCGACCTTGACGTTATTTTCCATTTTGATCAATATACCAATCAATATAATACCTACAGCGAGCATGGCAACGCCTAACCAAGGAGTGTTGACTAATTGATTGTGAGCAACAGCTTGACCACCGATTGTTGAGCCTAAAGTGATTCCGACGTTAAAAGCTGAGATGTTTAAAGCTGAAGCCAAAGGAACTTCATTAGGTGTGTATTTTTCGGCTAATTGGACGATATAAAGCTGTAATCCAGGCACATTCATGAAGGCAAATAATCCTAGTAGCATCACTGCCAAAAGTCCTAAGAAATGAAGATTGATCAAGAATCTCATTACAACTAAAGCGACACCTAAGCCGACAAACATTTTGAGTAGAGCAGTTAAGGGACGTTTGTTAGCCCATTTGCCACCCAAAGTATTACCAACCGCTACAGCTACACCATAAAAAATCAAAATGATAACGATGGCGTTTTGTGACCAATTCATATTCTTATTCAAGATAGTTGTAAGGTAAGTGTAAACTGGGAAAGTTGCTCCGTAGCCTAAAGCAGTAATTAGAAGAATCAAAAGCAATTGTGGTTGTTTTAAAATTTTCCAAATACCTTTAACGCTAGTAGGCTTAGGTAATGGTAATTCGTTTGGTACAAGGATGATATTAGTGATCAAACCAACCAATCCTAAGGCAACTAAGAAGAAAAATGATAATCTCCAACCGAAGGTATTTCCAATAAAAGTCCCAATCGGAACACCAGTAATGGTTGCGACCGTCAAGCCCGTAAACATGACAGCAATTGCTGAAGCACGTTTGTTAGGAGCTACGACATCAGCTGCAATTAAAGATGCAATCGTCATAAAAATTCCGTGTGACAAAGCGGCAATGACACGCCCAGCCAAAAGAATCATAAAACTTGGTGCGATTGCTGCTAAAGTATTTCCAATGATAAAACTAATCATGATACCAATCAGCAATTTCTTACGATCCCAACGATTAGTTAGTAAAGCTAAAATTGGAGCGCCAAACATAATTCCTGTAGCGTAAATGGAAACAGTTAGACCTCCTTGTGCAAGAGAAATGCCAAAAGTTTTAGTAAGCAATGGCATAATTCCCACACTGATAAATTCCGTTGATCCAATGGCAAAAGCACTGATAGCTAGTGACAAAAGAATCCATGTAGATGATATTTTCTTGTTCATAATTTCTGACCCCTATAGTTAAAATTTGAGTATGTGTAACAGTATAGGGGGTTGAGATAAATAAACAATTACGCACTATAAAGTGCTGTAGGCACCAAAAAGTACCTATAGGATGCCGTCGTCCGTGAGAATCTTGTGGTTGGCACGATTTTGAGCTTTTGTTACTGACCAGACTCTAATTTCTATTTTTTTACATAAAAAGAAGATATTACTAGACTTGTAGCAATATATTATAATTCCAATGATATTTTCTATTAATTTTCTGAAATAACTTATATAGAAATAGAGACCACTATCTAGTCTGGAATAGCAAAGCAAATTGGCTCAAATGTGAAATTTCTCTTGGCAATTTATTGCCTAGTGAAAGGTCGAGCTTGAAGACTTTGCCCGGTTTTGGTCTTAGCAAAGGCTCCAAGTCGTGCCCACATTGTTCCAGCCAAATTTGCTTTGCTATGGAAGACGGAATCCTACAGCAATTTAAATTAAAATATTTTAATAAACTTATTGACATACTAATTTTTAAATGCTTTACTATTCATTGTAAATTGAAAAGAGGAAATTTATTATGAAAATTAATAATCAACACTCACATTTAAATAGTCAATTTGCCTTTAGCTTTTTCTTTAGATAGCGTTTGTATCCTTTCGTTGGATACGGACGCGTACGTGTTCGTATCTATCGAATGGCTAAAGCTTTTAAGCATGTTTAAGAAGCCAGATAGATACAGGGTTGAATCTATCTGGAGAAAATATTTCGGGCCCGTGTATTGAAACCAGTTAGATTCTAATCCGAATCTAGCTGGTTTTTTTTATACTTCGGGAGGATTAAATAATGAAAAAATCAATTATTAGTTTATTAACAATAGCCATGGTGGCTTTAGTTTTAGTGGGATGTTCAAATAATTCATCATCAAGTAAGGAATTAAATGTCGGTATTTTGCAGATTGTACCGCACGGTTCACTCGATGCCGCTAGAAAAGGTTTCAAACAAGAACTTAATCAAGAAATTAAAAAACACGATAAATCAATTAAAGTAAATTACAACTATCAAAATGCCCAAGGAGATCAATCCAATTTGAACTCGATGGCACAACAATTAACACAAAAGAAAAATGATTTGATCTTAGGGATCGCTACACCATCAGCTCAAGCTCTTGCAAAAAAGACTAAGTCAACGCCAATCGTAGTAACAGCAGTTACTAATTTGCAAAGTGCTGGGTTAGTGAAATCAGATGAGAAACCAGCTACTAACGTTACTGGGACAAAAGATCTTGGACCAGTTGATAAACAAGTGAAGTTGTTGACGACTTTGACTAAGAGTAACAAGCCAATTGGAGTTTTGTACAACTCATCAGAAGAGAATTCCGTACTTCAAATCAAGATGGTTAAAAAATACGCTAAGAATCACAATTTGAAATTAAATATTGTCAGTGTAACTAGTACCAACGATGTTGCCAGTGCCGTTTCTGGAATGGCTGACAAAGTTTCCGGAATTTATCTACCAACTGATAATTTGATGGCTAGTTCAATGAAAACTATCGGTAAAAAAGCTCGCGAAGCCAAACTTCCAGTCGTAACTGGATCAATTGAAATGGCTGAAGACGGTGGCACAGCAACTTATGGAATCAATTACGAAGATCTTGGCAAACAGACAGCTAAGATGGCTTACAAGATTTTGATCGACAAAAAGAAGCCTCAAGATATGCCAGTTGAAACTTCACACACTTTGAGACTTTACGTTAACAAAACTTATGCTAAAGAAATTGGCTTAAATCCTGATCAAATTAAACAACCTTAGGAGGTAAACTTATGATTATTTCAAGTCTTGGACAAGGATTATTGTGGGCACCCTTAGCAATCGGTGTTTTCATCACTTTTAGAATCTTAGATATTCCTGATTTGACGACTGAAGGCAGTTTTCCTTTTGGGGCTGCAGTAGCGGTCAGTTTGATGTTAAAGGGTCAATCGGCTATCGCAGCATCGCTAATAGGATTTCTAGCTGGCTGTTTAGCAGGATTGATTACAGGATTACTAGATACTAAATTGCATATTCCTTCACTGTTAGCAGGAATTTTGACAATGACGGGTTTGTATTCAATCAACATGCACATTATGGGAAAGTCAAATGTTCCTCTGCTAAATGAGAAAGTTTTGACAGAGTATTTGCCTAGTTGGGATTTAGATATTCAGACGATAGTTTTAGGCTTGATTGTTACTGGTCTAGTTGTAGTTTTATTGTATTTGATGTTCAAAACTAGATTAGGTTTGTCGTTGATGGCAACTGGTAACAACAAAGAAATGTCGAGTGCTAACGGGATAAATACTGACGGAATGATAATCTTCGGATACATGATCTCTAACGGTTTGATTGCTCTGTCTGGAGCTTTGATTGCCCAAAGTAATGGATATGCAGATATCGGAATGGGAATTGGTACAATCGTTATCGGCTTAGCTTCAGTCTTAGTTGGAGAAATCTTTTTACGAGGTCACAATATTTTAACTAGATTGATAGCAATGGTCGTTGGGGCAATTGTTTATCGCTTATTGTTAACAGTGGCGATGAGTTTAGGTTTCCCAGCCGATGATTTGAAGATTTTGTCAGCTATTATTTTGGTAGTCGTCATCTGTGTACCAATCATTCAAAATAAGATTCAAACGAAACGTCAATTGAAAAAATACTTACAACAAATGGAGGCAACCGACGATGAAAGTTCTACAAGTACAGCACCTACAAAAGGTATTCTTTCCCGGGACTGAAAATGAGCGTCACGTTTTAAAAAATATCAATCTACAAGTAGACGAGGGTGACTTCATTGCCGTGATTGGTAACAACGGGGCTGGTAAATCAACATTGTTAAATACGATTGCTGGGACTTTGTCAGCTGACAGTGGCGAAATTGATTTGGCAAACCACAATGTTTCTAAAAAGTCAGTTGCTTACCGATCTCGTTGGATGTCACGTGTTTTTCAAGATCCCAAAATGGGGACTGCCGGAGATTTAACTGTTTTACAAAATTTGGTTTTAGCCCAAAGTCACACGAATACGGTTAATTTACACTGGTATCAAAAAAGGGATGATGTTGAAAAATATCAAGAACTTTTACGGACTTTGAACATGAGATTGGAGAATTTCTTGAATACTCAAGTAAAATATCTTTCCGGTGGTCAAAGACAAGCCTTGTCACTATTGATGGCAACTTTGAGTCAACCCAAATTATTGTTGTTAGATGAACATACTGCTGCGCTTGATCCTAAGACTAGTCAAGAAGTTATGAAGATCACTGACGAAATGGTACAGAGAAAACACTTAACGACGATGATGATCACGCATAAGATGTCGGATGCCTTGAAATATGGCAATCGCTTGATCATGGTTCAAGATGGTCAGATAAAATTAGACGTTAAAGGTATTGAAAAGCAAAATCTAAATAAAGAACAGCTATTAGAAGCTTTCGCCTAAACAAAAAAGCTAGTTACTGAAGTAGAGATCAGTAACTAGCTTTTTGATTCTAATCCATTTATCAGGGGGGAAGGATGGATTTTTTCTGTTATGTTTTAGTGAGAATCATTAATTTATATATATGAAGATTATTTATAGGGGGGATAAGTTAAAGCTTTTTGATTTCCTTTAACTTACAAGTACATCATAACGAGTAAATGTGAAGAAAGTATGATGCCAATGTTTCAAAATTTGGAAGAATAAATTTATTCGAGGTAAATTTTCTTCAAAGTATTGATTTCTGAGTCAGTTACCTTCAATTCATTTTTGATATACTTATCTATGTTACCGTACTCTTTGTCAATAGTTCTCATGGCTGTGGCTAAGTAATTAGTATGAACGGTCATTAAGTCGTGAACTGAACTAAGGACATCAGGATCGGTGTAGCCTTTTTCCTTTAACATGGAAAGTAAGTCCGTAACGTATTCTTTATTAGCTTTGTTAGTTAATAAATAGTCCTCTTTGATAGTTTCAAATGGTACTCCTAAAGCTTGCAAGAAGAAAACAGCCCCCATACCAGTTCTATCTTTACCGGCACTGCAGTGGAAAATCAAAGATTCATCTTTACCGGTATTTAGTAATAATTGATTAAAGAATTTACGATAAGCTGCTTTAGCGGAAGCACCTGTGATAATATCACGGTAAACGTCAATCATGTGGGCATAGCCATCAGTTGGATCACCATCAATTTCAGGGATGTAGCCTTCGCTTTGGACTTCGGATGATTTAGTTTCATCTTCTTCAAATACTGGAGCCCAAACGTAACGAACGCCACTAGGACGTTTGTCAGGTTTTTTGTCTACTTCTTGTTTGGAACGGAAATCGACATCGATCTTTAGACCGTAATCCTTGAGAAATTTCAAATCGTCATCAGTCAAATCGGCCAAACCAGCAGATCTTAATATCTTGTGATATTTAACAGTTTTGCCATCACTAGTTTTGTAGCCGCCAAGTTCACGGAAATTAACGCCTTTTTCAAGGTTTAAAACACGTTCATTATCGTTAGCCATCTTAATTACCTCTCAATATTTTTCTATGTACTATTATAACAAAAAGGAAGAGTTATCCTCGTCATGAAGTTCATTATTGCACCCGGAAAATATAGCGATCACATTAGCTCTAAAAAAATTGGTCAAGCCATTTATAGTGGTATTTCTCGCGCTTTGCCTAGTGCCGAAATTGTGACTATGCCAGTAACCGACAGTAAATTTGGTATGCCAGCTTTGGTTAAGCATACTATTGGCGGCAAGTGGGTCAGACTGTCTCTTTTTGATGCCTTTTGGGAAGAAAAGACTGGTCAGTATTTAGTTACTAGCATTGATAGTCAAGATACCGCGATTATCGACTCTGAACAAGTCGTAGGCGTAGATTTAGCAAAGAATAAAAGCCGAAATCAGTTGTTCCATGCAACGAGTTATGGTATGGGCGAATTAGTGGTTGATGCTGTTACGAGTGGATTGAGAAATATCGTCATCTGTTTAGGTAAGACGGCAGTAGCTGATGGTGGCCTAGGAGCCTTACAAGCCTTAGGAGCCAAGATTTATGATGAAGCTGGGGAATTAATTCCCGAAGGTGAAAACCCGCTGATAAGCGCTCAGAGAATCGATTTAGAGGATGTCTTTGAGTTATTGGGCAATCGGACTAAAATCACTGTTTTGTTAAATTACTCTAGTTCTTACAAGTTGTGCGAAGAAGTGGAGTATCTCAATGAAGCTCAAGAAGGATTTCTGGAAGATAACTTAGTTTATATTAGCGAAAAGATGAATCAGAAGTATAATTTAGATGTACACCCGATGCCACATTCGGATTCAATTAAGACATTGGCAGGGGCGTTTGCAATGATTAATGCACGAATTTTGCGATCATCATTTGAGTGGGTCAGTAAAGTTACAGGGATGGATTCAATCATTCGAACAGCTGATATTTTAATTACTGCGACGGATAAAATATCGAGTGAATCGATGCATGATGATATCTTGTACCATTTGAGTCGTACGGCTGGCGATGAGAAAATTCCGACTTTTGTTTTGTGCAATAATTTTGTGGATGATTTTCAAAACTATGAGCAAATGTTTACCGGTATTTTTTCTACCCAAATGACCGAGTATGATGATGAAATTACTGTTTTTGAAAATTATGAATCGGTCGCAAATCAATTAACAAGAACTCTTTTGGCATAAAAATGACACAATTTATTGAATAATATAATTGAATGCATTAATCTAAAAACAAAGGAATCTATTAAGCGCATTGGAGGATTGAATTATGGAACAAGATTATAAGAAGATTTTGGTTCCGGTAGATGGATCAAAAGAAGCTGAAATGGCTTTTAAGAAGGCCGTAAAAGTTGCACAAATGAACGGCGGACATCTAGATGTGTTGACTGTCCTGGACACTAAACAATTCATCGGATTACACGGTGGAATGCTTAACGGAGATGTGATTTACCAACTATCCGAAGATGCCCAAAAATATCTTAACGAACTAAAAGATGGCGCCGTTAAGAATGGTTTCAACGAAGACGATATTGCTATCCACGTTCGTTTCGGAGAACCAAAGACAGTTATTTCTCAAGAATTTATCGAAGAATATGAAAATGATTTGATCATGATCGGTTCAACTGGTATGAATGCTGTAACTAGATTGTTGGTTGGTTCAGTTTCTGAATACGTTACAAGAAATGCTAGAACTGACGTTATCATCGTTAGAACTGATACTAACAACGATAAGATTTAATTAGACTTATAAATTTAAGCTGGCCAATCGCCGGCTTTTTTGATGGAGAAAAAATATGCGATGCAGCTGGGCTAATAGCTCCAAAGAAATGCAACAATATCACGATACCGAATGGGGCAAACCAAATCACAACGAAACTTACTTTTTTGAGATGCTGACACTAGAAGGCGCTCAAGCAGGACTTTCTTGGTCGACCATCATTAATCGAAGAGCGACATATCGTCTAGCTTATGACAATTTTGATATCGACAAGGTGGCTCACTATACAGATGCTAAACGAGCTACTTTATTACAAGATAAGGGGATTATTCGTAATCGTCTCAAAGTTGACTCTTCCATCAGCAATGCCAAAATAATTGAAGAAATGCATCAAAATGGCGAGAAATTTTCGGATTATATCTGGAATTTTGTTGATAATAAACCGATAATTAATCATTATAGTGATATGAATGAGATGCCGGCACAGACTGATTTGTCACAGAGAATCAGCAAGGATATGAAGAAACGTGGCTTTCGATTCGTTGGACCTACGATTATTTATTCTTTCTTGCAAGCGGTAGGGGTTATTAATGACCACTTAGATTCCTGTGATTTTAAGTAAAAATTAGTATAATGGTATTGAAGACGGAGGATAATTATGAATTCTGAAACTATTAGCACTTTAGCCGACTGGCTTTATACAAACAGAAACAAAATTGAAGATAAATCAGAAAAGTTCGATGCACAAAAAGTTTACGATATTTTGGACTCACTAGAAGTTTTGAGAAAGCCTATCAAAGAATATTTTGATATGACTGAAGATGACTACTATCAAAATGAATCTGATCATCGTTTAACATTACAAAACCCTGATCAAAAGCTAAGTGAATTGCACGATCGCGTACAAGTAAATCATGTTGATGGTTCACTTGAAGGACACGACATCAATTTTACCTACAATCATGAAGACCCATATGCAGAAAAAGAATATCAAGTTAAGACTGATATCAATTTGGTCAACTATTCTTCTACTGTTATTGGTGCTGTTTATGACAATACTATCGTCGCCGATGTAAGAAATTCTATTTCTAAAGATGCAATCCTATCAATCGGATTAGCAGCTCACGCTATTGAGGAATGGCAATAATGAAATTAATATCAGTCAATGACTTGTCATTGCAAATTGAGGGCTACTTTGCATTTAAGCATGTAGCTTTTTCTTTATCTCAAAACGAAGCAATAGGTATCAATGGCGATAATGGTAGTGGTAAAACACAGCTTTTAGAAGCAATCGTGAACAATAAAACACCAGATAGCGGAACAATCGAGTATACTCCGGGTGTCAGAATCGGTTATTTGCCTCAAGAAAATCCACAGATAGTTGAACAGACTACCGGTAAATATTTGGAAGATATGAGACGTCTATCTAAGAATTTGGCCGTTCGTAAAGATCAGCTTCAAGGTATGATCACTTTTATGGGATTAAGTCCTTATTTAGATACGCCGGTCAATCAATTGTCACTTGGTTTAAAAAGGCAAATAGATTTTTTGTCAGCCGTGGCAGGTCATCCTAATGTTTTGATTTTAGATGAACCCTTCGCATTTCAAAGTGAAAAAACTGTCCAAAAAATGTTAGATTTAATAATGGATTTAAAGGACAATAATTCGGGGATTATTTTGTCAGCGACGCAATTTGATAAAAAGATTGCCGCAAAGTTTGATCAACTCTACTTATTAGATGGCGATTTGAAGACCACTTCGAAAAAAGCTGAACCAATGGGCTTGTTAGTTTTTAAGGTTAATCCAAATTCGATGGCGATTACTTCAGATATTGAGAATTTTTTAGTTGCTAACCAAAATAATCAAGTTGAATTAGAGGTACCTTTGAAATTACGTCAAAGCATTTTGGACAAGATGACACGATTAAATTATCAATTCGAAGGGATGAGGAAAATTGAAAGTTAGAATTCTGTTAAAAAGTTACTTGCAGTTGTATTTTCAAAACTTTTTATATTTAACAATATTATTTTCAATTATTTCATTTGGTTTGTTGGCCAATCATCTGTTAGAAATTGGTAATTTGAAAAAATTTAGTTTATTGTTAATAGCAATGTTTCTCTTGTCACTTTTTTCGACCATGAATCTCTATTACAATGACAGTCAGCAGAACAAATATTTGAAACAAAAAATCAATAGCTTTTGGGCTGATTGGTTGAGTCAATTGTTAGTCGCAGTCATAACGAATTTGTTTTCGAGTATTTTGATTTTTATCTTCAGTTTGCTTTTAAATGATAATGTTCTTTCAGATATTGTTGGGATACTAAGTCTCTTTAGCGTTGGCTTTTTGGGGAGTGGAATTGCAACGCTGTTTCAAACTCAATGGCATAATCATTCTACGATTGGCCAAATTGGTGTCTTAATATTTACTTACTTAGCATTTTCTGGCAGTGTTGTCGGTATTTTGACTGCAGCGGAGTGGCTATTACCTCCTTTATCAAAAATAATAATAACTTTACAAACTACTTCTTCAATAACGAAACTTCTATCAGTAGTAGGACAAACGTTATTGTATGCAATGATTCTATTTTTTATAAGCGGATTGATTTATAAAAAAACTAGAAAAAGCGCATAAAAGTATTGCAATGTTATAGTAAATTCTGTTTTAATACTCTGATGAACAAGGAGGATTTTTATGAGTAACGTTTTTTTGCGCCAAGCTAAACTTGATGATCTACCAAGAATCATTGATATTATTGACAGTGCTAAGAAGACCTTAAAGGACCGAGGCGTCGATCAATGGCAACAAGGTTATCCAAATGAAGAAATCCTTGAACAAGACATCCAAGAAGGTATCAGTTTTGTTCTATTATTAAATGGTCGTGTCGTAGGGAGTGCAGCCTTACAACAAGGTTATGATAAGAATTACCAAGATATGAACTCTGGATCATGGGATGACGACTCCGATGTGACATATTCAATCATTCATCGAATCGCAATCGAAGCAGATCATCAAGGAGAGCATCTCAGTGCAGCCTTGATTCAACAATTGATGACGATGTCTTACTATTTGGGATATCGCGATGTGAGAATCGATACTCATCCTGACAATTTAGTAATGCAACACATCATTACTAGTAACGGTTTTGAAGAAAAAGGTACAATTACGATGGACGAAGATAAAGGTGTCAGATTGGCATATCAAATTCTTTTGAATTAAGCGTCGAAAGATTATTTTTCGTATATTTGATATATAATTGAACCATAATTAACCATCGTTAAGATGGTTTTTTTAATATATTTTTCCAAGGTATTGGATATTAGGAGAATGAGAAATTGAAATTTAATAATGTTGCTAGAAGGGTTCTTTCACCTAGACCTTCAGAATTCATTTCAACTCAAACAGAAAACTTTTTGAGAAGATTAAAACCAAGACCATTTGTCGTTGATTATATTGAAGGTGTTTATAAAAATAATGTCTTGCCAAATGTTAACGATAATACAGTGACAATTTCTGTTCTAACTGATACTCATGCCAAAGCCGTCGTCAGTGCTTCTTATTATGGAATCAATGGCATGAGGCATATAATTGAGGCGAATCAAGTCAGCAATGATGTGGGAGTCGATCTCAATGTTCATTTGGGCGATTTGATGGATGGTAGCGACAAGCCCGAGATCAGCCGTGGACTGTTGAAGTTTGCAGTTGAGAATTACCAAGCTAGCAAGCCACCATTTTTTATCGTTGAGGGTAACCATGATGAAAATGACAAGTATGATGAACATCGTTTTTTCAAGTCAGCATCATTTCACCGAGATGATTATGATTCACTAGTAACAAAGTACGATTTTGAACAATCTGAGATTCTACGTTTGAATCCCGTTTCTAGAGTGGGTTGGTTCGATAAGGGCGATGTACGAATCGTCTTCATCGACACCAGTGATATTCCTTATATTCTTAGTAATGGTTCTAAGAAATATGACTTTAAGAAAGTTCGAGGGGTCAGAGAGCAACAATTAGAGGATTTGACCACCGTTTTGCAAAGAACTGTCGACAAACACGTAGTTGTGATGGGACATGCTAATATCATTAGTCCTTCTGGACGCAGTGCTTTGAATTTTAACGGTGACCTGGTTCAAAAGTTATTAGTCGCTTTCAATAACAAAGAAACTGGACAATTAAAAAATGAATTAACAGGAGATTTTGGAGTAAATATTCGCTATGATTTCTCTGCTACCGGCATTTCTAAGGTAACAACATATATTTGTGGTCATATGCATTATGAAAAAAACTACAAAGTTTCTGAAATTAATCATATAATATTAAATTGTTCGGCCCTTATGGGAAAGAAACACGGACTAACAACTGACTATAACAAGAAATGGGACAGACGATATAATGAAATTTCTGAATTATCAGGGTATTTCATTAATATCGACCCGAACAAACTACGCTTACAGATTTTTGGTTACGGAGCCGCAACAAGGTATGTAAGCTTTGAAATATAAGGGAGAATTATTTTATGTGTGGAATTGTCGGATTCGTTGATAAGAATATTGCAGACAAGAAGCCTGTCATCGAAGCTATGATGGAAACGATCAAGCATCGTGGTCCAAATAGTTCGGGTGAATTGGTTGAAGGTGATACGGCGTTTGGTTTTCGTCGTTTGAGTATCATCGATATTAACAGTGGTATGCAACCTATTTATAACGAAGATAGATCTAAAGCTATTATTTTTAATGGTGAAATTTATAATTATAAAGATGTAAGAAAAGATTTAAAGAAAGCTGGACATATTTTCACTACTGAAACTGATACTGAAGTTTTACTACACGGTTTTGAAGAATGGGGCATTGAGGGCCTCTTGAAGAGAATCCGTGGTATGTTTGCCTTTGCCATTTACGATTTGAAGACTGGTGATATTACTGGTGCTAGAGATTTCTTTGGTATCAAGCCACTTTATTATTACAATCGTGAAGGTACATTTATTTTTGGTTCAGAAATCAAGTCTTTCTTGAAAGAACCTAACTTTAAAAAAGAATTAAATAAAGCTGCTTTGAAGCCATATTTAACTTTCCAATATTCAGCTTTGCATGAAACATTCTTTAAGAACGTCTTCAGAATTCCTGAAGGTCACTACTTTACATACAAGAATGGCAAGTTGAGCATCAAGAAGTATTGGGATATGGAATTCAAAGAGAATCATTTGTCATTTGAAGAAACAGTTAAGAGAATTGATCGCGCAATGCATGAATCAGTTGAAGAACACTCAATCAGTGATGTGCCAGTAGGTTCATTGCTTTCCAGTGGTGTGGATTCAAGTTACGTTACCGCAATTTTGAAACCACAACATACTTATTCAATTGATTTTGATACAAGTACTTATGAAGAAGGTAGTGCTGCTAAATTATTGGCAGACAAACTAGGCCTTGAAAATACACGTGGTATCGTAACTAAGGAAGAAGCTATCAAGTCTATTCCTTTGATTCAATATTACATGGATGAACCAGATGCCAATCCATCATGTGTACCACTTTACTTCCTAACTAAGTTAGCTAGTCGAGATGTTACGGTAATCCTATCTGGTGAAGGTGCGGATGAATTGTTTGCCGGCTATGCCAATTATGGATTCCACTCACATTCTAAAGCTATCAGAGTTGTTGCTGAAGATTTGAAGAAATTGCCTAAGGGTGTGAAATACAAGTTAGCTCATGGACTAAAGAAGATGCCAAACTTCCCAGGACGTTTGCACTTGTATGAATCAACAGCCAAAGCCGAAGAATTCTTTATCGGACAAGCTAAGATCTTCACTGAAAAAGAAGCAGCTGATCTAGTTAAACCAGAATTTGAAAAATCACGTTCCGTTAAAGACATTGTTATGAGAAGCTACAACAAAGTTAGTGGCTATGATGATGAAGTTAAGAAGATGCAATATCTTGATCTTCACCAATTCATGTCAAATGACATCTTGTTGAAAGCTGATCGTATGAGTATGGCTAATTCAATGGAATTACGTGTACCATTCCTAGATAAAGAAATGGCTAAAGTAGCTTCAGGTATTCCTACGAAGTATCTTTTGAACAGTAAAGATAGTAAGTATGCTTTGCGTGTCGCTGCTGAACGTGCTCTACCAGACGAATGGGCTAAACGTGAAAAACTAGGCTTCCCAGTTCCAATTCGTGACTGGATCAAGACTAAAGAAGTTTATGAAGATTTCCGTAAGTTGTTCAGTGCTGATTTTGCTGGTGAATTCTTCGATCAAGATGCTATTTTGAAGATGCTTGATGGTTGTTATCGTGGTGAAAACGATGACCGTCGTAAGGTTTGGACAATTTACACGTTCTTGATTTGGTACAAGGTTTACTTCATCGACAATGGTAAGAAACCAGATGTTGATCCACAAGTTGTTGTACCTGGAGAAAAAGTCGAACAAAACGCTTAGTCGTAAATTGCCGTCCTCCATAGCAAAGAAAATTTGGCTGGAACAATGTGGGCACGACTTGGAGCCTTTGCTAAGCCCAAGTTCGGGCAAAGTCTTCAAGCTCGACCTTTCACTAGGCAATAAATTGCCAAGAGAAATTTCACATTTGAGCCAATTTTCTTTGCTATTCCGGACTAGATAGTGAGTTTTATCTTTGTATAAGTAACTTCAGAAAAATTAATAGAAGATATTATTAGAATTGCAGTATAGTGCTGTGGTTCCAATATTATCTTCTTTTTTTATGGTGTCACAAAGAAATAAAATAGTTATTCAGAAAGCATGTGTCTAATTCTATCCAAATAGAAATTGAAATCTAGTCGGGAGCAAAAGCTCTGTGATGGCTCAGTCGCCAAATTATTCTTAGCAATTTATTGCTTAGAATAAGACCCAGCTTTGAAATGCCGCGCACTTGGTCCATGCGGTAGTTCAAAGTGGCGTCGGCAACGTTCCAGCCAATCACAGAGCTTTTGTGGACGACGGCAGTTCACCACTACCATCATCACAATCTCTCAATATTAAGAAATAATAAAAATATTACTAAAAATAATCTAAAGTTTTAACAATTTGGTATAGTGTAATCGTTAATTTTAATTTGGAAGTGGTTTCAGGGGATTCCAAAATTAGAAAATGGGGGAGGAAATATGGATACTAGTCAAGTTAAGAATATGAGTCAAATGTTTTTGAATTGCCATTCTCTAAAAAAATTAGATTTATCCAGTTTTAAGACCAAACAAGTCCAAGATATGTCCCAAATGTTTAGTGGCTGTCGCGACTTGAAAGAATTAAATATTTCCAGCTTTGATACTAGCAAAGTCACTGATATGCAAGGTATGTTCAGTGGCTGTGAAACTTTGGAAGAATTAGATCTATCGAATTTTGATACAACTAATGTCAAAGATATGACAGACATGTTCAAATCTTCAGATGAATTGAAATCAATTAAGTTTGGTGACAAATTTGTGGTTCCCAACCAACCACGAGATTTGAAAATGCCAGAAAAAACTTGGATCGACATCGGGACGGGAACTAGAGATAACCCTAAACCTACTGTTGACGGCATTAATTCCAGTGAACTATTGAGTAAGGCTGATAAAGGCAGATGGATCGTAAAGCCGGATGAAGAATATCATGGTACGATGACGGTAAAAATCAATAACAATCTCAGCAATGATTTGATTGTTGAAGTACCAACTGATATCCAACCAGAATTTGTCGGTAGCACTTTCGAATTGCCAGTCCCACAAAAGACAGGCTATAAGACTGCCAAAAAGACAATCCAAGTCATGGCATTGAAGGATAAGCTTTCTAGTAAAGATGTCGTTACTTATACGCCAGTGAAAACCAAGGTTCAAACCCAAGGAATGGTTGAAGATTTCAATGAGGAAATAACTGTTTATCCGGACCTTAAGCAAGCTCAAATCTTTGATGATAACGAAGAATTGACTGATGATAAGAGTTTCGTTGGTGGCAGTACTTGGTTGAGTAAAAAACTTTGGGTAATTGATGGACAAAAATACTATCAAGCTGATGATCACAAGTGGATCAAAGCTACTGAAGTTTTTGAATGCAAAAAAATCGATGCGACTTTGCAAACGAAAGATGTCGTTATCACTAGTTTGGTCGATTGCCGCATGGACACATTGACTAACCGTGGCTTGGGTGCCTTGAGTACTTGGAAAGCGCAAAACATTGCTTATTTGAATCATCACAAGTATTATCAAATTGACGAAAACGAGTTTGTTGATGCCGAAAAAGTCGACGTTGTTAACCAATAATAATTAAAATAGCATCTACTTGAACGTGACCAATCTAGGCCTTGTATTTGAGTAGGTGCCATTTTTTTACAAATCATGTTAAGATAACGCATGTATGACGGATACAAATAAATTAATATCGGCGTTATGACGTTACTATAGATGAAATTTTTATGCCAAATGTCGATATTAGTTTAAAATATCACAAAATCAATTTAAGACCGTGGTTGAGCTGTTTGTTCTCAATTATTTAAGAAAAGAATAAGCCTGAATAATTAAATGTATAAGCTTGTCTCGTTGTGATAAATTGATTATGGTATAATTTTGTTTGAAATGTGTGAAAAATTAAAAATAGAATTAATATAGTAAGAGGTTGATCCCTATCGAAACTGAATCAGGAAAAAAGTTCACACCTATCTTATTAGGTAGTGACATGAATGTTTACGGAATGGCTCGTGCTTTCCATGAACTATATGGGGGCACTGTTAAGGCCTATGCCGATATCCAATTGGCACCTACAAGATATACAAAAATCTTAAGCTTAACTCTTCACCCAGGATTTTCTGAAGACCCTGTTTTTATTGAAAAAATGCGTGAGATTGCTAAAGAGTACCAAGACCATGAAGAACCAGTTATTTTGATTGGTTGCGGGGACGGTTATGCGGAACTTATTAGCAAGCATAAAGAAGAATTATCTAAGACTTTTGTCTGCCCATATGTCGATTACGATTTATTAAAATCATTAAATAATAAAGAAAGTTTTTATCGTGTTGCGGATGAACATGGTTTGCCACATCCACTCACAAAAATCATCACTAAAGATATGTATGAAAGCAAGAAGGACTTAGATGTTCCTTTTGATTTCCCAGTGGCTTTGAAGCCAGCTAATAGTGTTGAATGGTTGGATATTCATTTTGAAGGTCGTAAAAAGGCTTTCACAATTCACTCTCAAGAGGAATATATGAGTATCGTAGGTAAGATTTATGATAATGGTTATAAATCTGACTTGATCCTTCAAGACTTTATTCCCGGTGATGATTCCAACATGCGTGTTTTGAATGCCTATGTTGATCAAGACCACCATGTGAAGATGATGTGTCTAGGACACCCTATTTTGGAAGATCCTACACCACAATCAATCGGTAACTATGTGGCTATCATCCCCGAATTTAATCAAGATGTTTATGACCGTGTTCAAAAGTTCCTTGAAGATATCGAATTCACAGGCTATGCTAACTTTGATATGAAGTATGACTCTCGTGATAAGACTTTCAAGTTCTTTGAAATCAACTTACGTCAAGGTAGAAGTAGTTTCTTCGTTACTTTGAATGGTTATAATTTAGCTAAGTACGTTGTTGAAGATTACGTTGAAGGAACTTTGGAAAATGAACCAACAGTTTATGCCAACAAAAACAAAGCTCAACACAAATTATGGTTGGGTGTTCCAGTTAAAGTCTTTAACAAGTACGCTGCCAAAAACGATGCTACTAAGTATGCCGATGAATTGATCAAACAAGACCGTATCGGGACAACAGTTTTCTATGACAAAGATAAGTCATTCAAACGTTGGTTATTATTGACTTACATGTTCCACAACTATGTAAAGAGATTCGACAAGTACTTCCAAGAAAATAAAGGACGAGACTTTAAATAACTGGAGGAATTATAGATGGATGAATTAAGAGATTACAAAGTTGAAAGAGTAGACTATTCCAGAATCATGATTTGCGTGGATTCAGATGATTTTGTTTCATCAAAGAATGCTTTTAACTATGCATGTACTATGGCAAGACACCACAGTTCAGAATTAGGAATCGTATCAGTCTTGGAAACAGGCGACCTAAACATCTTTCAATCTCTAGATCCAGATGTATTGAAAGATCGTCGTGAACAAATCAAAAAGTTATTAGCCGTCTATGGCAAAAAGGCTCAAGAATATGGAGTTAAAGATATTCATTTGATGGTAACTGAAGGAAATCCAGCAAGTACTATCGTGGATGAAGTAATTCCTAGTTTTAAGCCAGACTTAGTTATTGTTGGTGTTGAAGAAAAGAATCGTGGTCGTAATACCATTGGTTCTCAAGCTTCTAAAATTGTCAGCAACGCTAAGTGTTCGGTTAGTGTAATCAGATAGTTTTATAAAAATGAATAACAAGTAGTGGACATATCAATCAGATAGTCCACTATTTTTTGGATAAACATAATTTTTTTAATAGAATCTAAAGAGTGATATAGTATTCCTTAAAAATAAAAATTCTTTCTAAGCGATGGTTAGTAGTAAATTGCTGTCACTACCGACTAGATAACGTCTTTTATTTTTTACTTCGTTAGTAATTAAAAAATAAAACCACTATCTAGTCTGGAATAGCAAAGAAAATTGGCTCAAATGTGAAATTTCTCTTGGCAATTTATTGCCTAGTGAAAGGTCGAGCTTGAAGACTTTGCCCGGTTTTGGTCTTAGCAAAGGCTCCAAGTCGTGCCCACATTGTTCCAGCCAAATTTTCTTTGCTATGGAGGACGGAATATTACATCAAATAAGAGAGAATTAAAAATAATGGCGGTGAATTATATTGTTAATGAGTAAAGTTATCGGTGGCGCAGGGGATATGATTGATGCTAAACCAGCCGATTATAAAGATAATTTGTACTTGGCTGTCAATGGTGCTTGGCAAGAAAATGCTAAGATTCCAGCCGATAAGTCACGTACAGGTGGATTTATGGACCTTGATGAGGGTGTTGAAAAGTCATTAATGAAAGACTTCCATGAATTTGCAAACGATGAAAATAAAATTCCAGATGAATTGATGTTGCAAGCAGTGAAATTGTATCGTTTGGCTAACAATGTTGATCATTTGAGCAAATTTCATCAACAACCAATTCTAAAAGATATGCAAAGAATCAATGATTTGGAAAGTTTGGCTGATATTAGTAAAGATATTGCTTCACTTTCTAAAAATGGTTTCCCATTGCCAATCGATATCGGTGTTGAAGCTGATATGAAAGACACTTCTAAGAATGTCGTTTGCGTTGCCGGTGCTGGTTTGATTTTGCCTGACAAGACTTATTATGACGAGGGTAATGAATCCGGAAAAGCTTTGTTGGCTAAGTACGGTGAAGTTGCTGGACGTTTGCTTTCAATGATTGGCTACAAGTTAGAGGATGCTAAAGAAATCGTTGAAAAGGCTTTGGCTTTTGATAAGTCATTAGTTCCAATCGTAAAGAGTTCTGAAGAATGGGCTGACTATACTAAAGTTTACAATCCAATGGACTTCGATGAATTCGTAAAGAAATCTGACAAATTGGACTTGAAGAGTTTAGTAGTTGATCAAATCAATGACACACCAAAGAAAGTTATCATTGAAGAACCAAGATATTTGGACAATTTGAACAAATTAGTTAACGATGATACTTTTGAAAATATCAAGGCTTGGATGATGGTCAAATTCTTAACTAAGAATGCCTCAATCCTTGATGAAGAATTCCGTCAAACAATCGGCGAATACAATCTAGCTTTGAGCGGTGCTAAAGAACTTCAAAACAGAACTAAGTATGCTTATAACTTCGCTGCTGGTATTTTCTCACAAGTTGTCGGTACTTATTACGGTAAGAAATATTTCGGTGAAAAGGCCAAAGAAGACGTTCGCAGCATGGTTGAAAAGATGATTTCAATTTACGAACAACGTCTTTCAGAAAACACTTGGTTAAGTGAAGATACTAAGAAAAAGGCTATCGTCAAACTAGATAAGATTGTTATCAAAGTTGGTTTCCCTGACAAGATTGACGACCTTTACAGTAAATTTGAAATTAATGAAAATGATTCATTGTACGATAACGTTTCTCGCATTAGAAAAGTTGTCGCTCAAGATGCGTTAGATCAATATCATAAGCCAGTCGACCGTACTAAATGGTTGATGCCAGGACATATGGTTAACGCTTGTTACGATCCATCAAGAAATGACATCACTTTCCCAGCTGCAATTTTACAAGCACCATTTTACAGTTTGGACCAAACAAGCAGTGAAAACTTCGGTGGAATCGGTGCCGTTATCGCCCATGAAATTTCTCATGCCTTTGATAACAACGGTGCTCAATTCGACGAATACGGTAATATGAATAACTGGTGGACTGAAGACGACTACGCTAAGTTCAAGGAATTAACTAAGAAGATGATTGAAGAATTCGATGGTATTCCTTACGCTGGTAGTAAAGTTAACGGAACTCTAGTTGTCAGTGAAAACGTAGCCGATGTTGGTGGACTTCGTTGTGCCCTTGAAGCTGCTAAAAAAGAAAGCGACTTTGACGTGAAGAAATTCTTCATTAACTGGGCTCGTGTTTGGAGAAACAAGTCAACTAAGCAATTAACAGAAATGTTCTTGTCAATTGACGTTCATTCACCAGCACCACTTCGTGCTAACGTAATGGCACAAAACATGGATGAATTCTACGATGCCTTTGATGTAACTGATCAAGATGGTATGTGGTTAGATCCAGATAAACGTGTAAATATTTGGTAGAAATAATTTAAAGGCAAGCTTCTGAAAAGGAAGTTTGCTTTTTTTATGAATTAATTTATATGTTTTTACCTTAATGATGTATTCGTTTTCCTTTATAATATTATTATCGAGGAAAGGTGAGGATAATGGCATATATTGAAGTCAGGAACGAATCGAAGCGATACCAAATGGGAGAGACGACTATTTATGCGAACAATAATCTCTCCTTTGATGTTGAACGAGGAAAATTAACAGTTATTCTAGGGCCTAGTGGTGCTGGTAAATCGACTGTTTTAAATATTTTAGGTGGAATGGATACACCAAGTGAGGGTCAAGTTATCATTGATGGGACTGATATTGCCCAATTCTCTGAACGGGAGTTGACGACTTATCGCCGCAATGATGTTGGCTTTATTTTTCAATTTTATAACTTGATACCTAATTTAACGACCAAGGAAAATGTGGAACTAGCCTCAGCTATTGTTAAAGATGCTCTGGATGCATCCGAAACTTTGCGAGCAGTCGGCTTGGGAGATCGAATCGATAACTTTCCTTCCCAATTATCTGGTGGAGAACAACAACGTGTGGCTATCGCTAGAGCTTTGGCCAAAAATCCAAAATTGTTGCTCTGTGACGAACCAACTGGAGCATTAGACTATCAAACTGGTAAGCAAGTTTTGACTTTGTTGCAAAATGCCAGTTATTTGGATAACAAAACCGTTATCGTCATCACTCACAATTCAGCTTTGGCAAAGATGGCTGATCGGGTCATTCGCATTCACGATGCTAAAGTTCAATCAATTGAAGATAATCCTTATCCTATGCCTGTCAAAGACATTGAATGGTAGGTGATTGGAAATGAAACCACTATCCAAAAATATGATTCAAGAAATCAAACAATCAAAAGGACGCTTTATCGCTATCATTTTGATTATCATGCTAGGTGTGCTGATTTTCGTTGGTGTTAAAGCCGCTGGACCTAGTTTGAATGATTCTTTGAATAAGACAGTTGCGGACAAGAATTTATCAGATATTCAAGTCCTGTCGACGACTGGTTTTGATCAGACAGACATTGATCTAGCCAAAAAAGTTCCTGGAGCTCAAGTTGAAGCAACTAAATTCAAGTACGTTATCGGTGGCAAAAGTAAAGTAGCTGTGGCTTTGTATGGCTATGACGAAAATGCCAAACAAAATCAATTGATCATGCGTAGCGGTCGTTTACCTAAAAACAGCAATGAAATTGTTTTAGATAAGAACGCCAAGAACAAATATGATTACAAAATAGGGCAAAAATTTAAATTTGCTAGTGATGCGGGATTAAAAAAGCGCTCCTATAAGATTGTTGGTTTCGCCGATTCGCCCCAATATATCGACAATCAATCGCGTGGTTCGACAAATATCGCTGACGGACAAGTGCAGTTGTTTGCTTATGTGCCACAGAACCAATTAGATATGGCTGTTGGAACGATGTTGAATTTGCATTTTAATTCGTTAAAGGATAAGAATACCTTCAGCAAATCTTATAAAAAAGCTGTTAATAAAAAATTGGAAATATTAAAGCAGGAATTTAAAGGGCGTGCTAATCAACGAACAAATGAGGTTGCTGGGGACTATTTACAACAAGTCGACAGTCAAAAACAACAGTTAGAGCCTTTAAAAGCAGCTGATCCTCAAGCCTATAGTGAACAGCTGGCTAAATTAAATTCTGCTAGTATCAAAGTTTTGAAACAATCTAAGACTTCGTATACTTGGCAAACGCGTAAAGATTTAGCGGGATTTTCAGCTTATGGAGAAAGTTCTGATCGAATTGCGGCTATTGCCAATGTTTTCCCAGTTTTCTTCTTCTTAATTGCAGCTTTGATTACCTTTACTACGATTACGAGAATGGTCGAAGAAGCTCGGAGTGAAATCGGTACGTTCAAAGCTCTCGGTTATACTAAATGGGAAATTTCCCGTAATTATTATTACTATGCAATTTCAGCTGGTTTAATTGGGGCAATGTTAGGTTCAGTCATTGGTAACGAAACGCTGCCACGAATCGTTTTAGCCTTGTATAAGCAATATATCGCCTTAGATTGGGTCGTGGACTTGCAGTGGATAGTCATTTTGATTGCAACGATTTTCTCATTATTAGCAACATTCGGTGCTGCAATTATCGTTATCAAAAAGGAATTAGTTGCTGGTCCAGCCGCTTTGATGCGTCCTAAGAGTCCTAAATCTGCCAAAAAGATTTTATTGGAACGAATCAAGCCACTTTGGAACCATTTGAGTTTCAATAGTAAGGTTAGTTATCGTAATTTATTTAGGTTCAAGTCGAGAATGTTTATGACGATTATTGGAATTGCTGGTGGAACGGCTTTAATTTTAACTGGTTTTGGAATTCAGAATTCAATTTCAGCCAGTGGCAATCGTCAGTATTCAGAGATATTTGATTACCAAGCAGTTGTGAAGTTAAACGATAATAATAATTTGAGCAAAGTTAGAAAGATTTTGAACCAAAATGATCAGTATTTGAATAGTACCGTCATCAATTCTACGACCGCTAAATTAAAAGCTAATAAACAGCAAGTTAATGACGTTAATGTTTATACGCCTAAATCGATCAAAGATTTTGATAAGTACGTTCATTTGGGAACAGATTTGCAGAAGCATCAAGTTGTTCTCTCCAAGAAGACGGCTCAATTACTAGAAGTAAAGAAGGGTGACACAGTTCATCTCAATGTGACGAATGGTAAAAAAGTTACGGTCAAAGTTAAAGCTATCACGCAAAACTTTATCGGACATTTTATTTATCTCAGTCCCGACATGTATCAAACGACTTTTGGCAAACAAGCCTCTGGCAATACTTTGTTGCTACACTTGAAGTCACAAACTAAGGGTCAGCGTAAGAATCTGGCTAATAAATTGTTAGATTCTGGTGAAGTCATGGGGACTAGTTATACGCATGATGTCTTGAGTACAGTTTCAAAAATGTCATCATCTTTGAAGCCAATTATTTTGATTTTCGTTCTCTTGTCAGGGATTTTGTCGTTTGTTGTTTTGTATAATTTAACCAACATAAATGTTTCTGAAAGAATCAGAGAATTATCGACAATCAAGGTCCTAGGCTTTTATAATAATGAAGTGACGATGTACATTGTGCGTGAGAATATCATTTTGACAATCGTCGGCATCATTGTTGGCTATGGCGTTGGGAACTTGTTGACAGCTTATATTTTGAATCAAGCGGCCACTGAACAAGTTATTTTCCCATTGACTATCAGTTGGTTTGGATATTTAGTTGCTACGTTATTGATGATTGTCTTTACAGCAATTGTCATGCTAGTAACGCACAAGAAATTACAGCACATTGATATGATTGGTGCATTGAAATCTAATGAATGATTGAGGGTATTAGAATGAGTTTAGAAAATGATAAAGTCTTAGTTATCGGTGGAACTTCCGGTTTTGGTAAGGAAGTCGCCATCAAAGCTCAACATAGAAAAGCCGAAGTTTATGTGATTGGACGCGATCAAGCTCGAGTTAATGAAGTTAGATATAACGATGATATCCAAGGTAGTTCATTAGATGCCCAAGATCCTAAGCAACTTACTCGTTTCTTTGAAAAATATGGTTCATTCGATCATATAGTTTCTATGTTAGGTGGAGCTATGGGTGGTGGCTTTTTGGACAGTCCAGTTGAGGAAATTCGTAAAGCTATTGAAGATAAATTTTTTGCCAATTTGCAGTTAGTACAAATCGCTAGCAAAAATTTACGCAAAAATGGATCGATTATTTTAACTTCTGGTTCCGGAGGTCATCCGTATGACGCTTCTGGTGCCATTATCGGTAACCAAGCTATCAATACGATGGTTGAAGGTGTAGCAGTCGAATTGGCGCCTAACAATCGAATCAATGCCGTATCGCCAACGTGGACTCCAACTGGCTTGTGGCGTGATATGAATTCAAAGCAATTAGCCAAGCAAGAAGATAATGTGGCAGAAAACGTCCCATTGGGTAGAGTAGCCAAAATTGATGAAGTTGCATCTGCTTATATTTACTTGATGGAAAATGATTTTATTACTGGTCAAGTTCTAAAAGTCGACGGCGGCGTTGATTTATAGTGAATGTGCTATACTTAGAGCCAACTTTAAGTGGAGGATGATAAAATGCCAGTAAAAATTGATAAAAAATACCGTATCGGTGATTTTTCTGAGATAGTCGGCTTAAACAGCCCCACGCTACGCTATTATGAAAAAGAAGGACTGATTAGACCACATCGAAATGAAAGTGGTATCCGTTATTACACTGAACAAGACGTCCGTTGGGTCAATTTCTTATTGCATCTCAAGAGTACCGGAATGTCGATTGATCAATTAAAGCGTTATGTTCAATTGCGTGCTCAAGGCGACTCGACTATCAACCAACGAATCGAATTATTAGAAGAAGTTCGTCGCAATTTTGAAGTTGAATATCAAAGACTTCAAGATGGCTGGACGATTTTAAATGACAAGCTAGATTGGTACAAAGGTAAACAAGGCGGACACATTGAAGATAGTGAAAGTTTTTCTGAGTATTTGAAGAATTTGAATCACGAGTATTTGGAAGATAGATAGTGATTTCTATCTTTATAAAAGTTACGTTTGGAAATTAATAGAGGATGTTACTAGAATTGCAGTATATTGCTGTGATTCTAGTGACATTCTCTTTTATTTTGTCGGAATAAAATAATTTAAATCTATCTCTTGACTTAAAGTCGACTTTAAGTTGTTTAATATGGTTATCGACTTAACGGACGGAGGAATAAAAATGGCAGAAAAACAAACAGCAGGTCGCGATAATTTGGGAGAATTTGCTCCTCAATTTGCAGCCTTAAATGATGACGTACTATTTGGCGAAGTTTGGAGTAAGGAAAATGAACTTTCAGCTCACGACCGTTCAATGATTACTATCGCTAGTATCATTTCAGCAGGAAACATGGAACAATTAGATGCTCATTTAAAAATTGGTAAGAAGCATGGTATCACTAAAGATGAAATCGTAGCGGAAATCACACATTTATCATTTTATGCAGGTTGGCCTAAGGCTTGGAGTGCTTTCAATCGTGCAAAAGAAATTTGGAAGGAAGATTAATTATGGCTAAAAACGAAGAATTAAAAAATGGTGGAGTTTTCCCCGTCGGAGATAAGAACGTTGATTACGCAAAGTATTTTATTGGACAAAGTTATTTAGATAGTTTGGTAAAACCTGAAGATAACATTGATTTTGGAATCAGTAATGTTACTTTTGAACCAGGCTGTCGTAATGACTGGCACATTCACCACGATGGTTTCCAAATCCTTTTGGTTACTGGTGGCGAAGGCTGGTATCAAGAATGGGGCAAAGATGCTCAATTATTGAAACAAGGCGACGTTGTCGTTATCAAAGAAGGCGTTAAACACTGGCATGGTGCAACTAAAGATAGCTGGTTCAGCCACGTTGCTATTACTAAAGGTAATTCTGAATGGCTTGAAAAAGTTACTGATGAAGAATATGACAAATTATAAAATGTAATCGATATCACTTTATCGTTTAACCTACTAACTAAATGTAATATCATTGAATTAGGGGTGATTTGAATGGATCAAGATTATAAAACAATCCTGAAGAGATTCAAAGATGAGGTAACGAGTGAAAATCCACTTTCAAAAGCAGAACAAGAATTGACTATTATCAGTGCCTTAACTGTTCTGCAAGCTAACGATGATTTGAAAGAACATTTCTCAATTGCTTTGAACACAGTATCGGTTGATTTAATTCGTGAAGTAGTTTATCAATTAAGTCCAGCTGTTGGTTCAAGCAAAGTTAAAAATGCTTTGAGGATTCTAAATACAGTAACCAAAAAAGATGGGCAACATTTTGCAATTCCAGAGGATGCTTATAAAGCTGGATTAGAATTTCAAGAGCCACTTTATGGCAATGAAATTAAAGACTTGATGGCAGATTTACCAGCTAATGCCGGAAAATTGTTGCCAGAATGGCTGACTAAGAATTTCTTTGGCGATTATTACACTAGAGGTGCTTTGCCAGTCAAAGATCGTGAAAGATATTTATTGGCAGCTTTGATTACAATGAATGTCGATTTTCAAATTAAAGCTCACGCCTTAGGTAGTTTAAGGGCAGGAAATACTGAATCAGAATTGATTTGGACAGCCTTAACATTGTTGCCTTATATTGGTTTTCCACTAGTAATTAATTCAGTGCAGAAGATTCATCAAGCAAATGAATAATGTAAATTAGACTGTGAAAGCAGCCTATTTTTTTACACTTTTTTTACATTAAATAGATTATATATATACATCCTCACTGCATACTGTAGTCAATGACATATGTGGAGGGGAATATCGATGTCGACAATTTTGACAAATGTTTCTAAGTCTTATGATTCGGATAAAACAGTTCTAAATGATGTAACTGCTGAGATCCAAACAGGGGAATTTTTCGTAATCGTTGGTCCATCAGGTTGTGGAAAAAGTACTTTATTGCGAATGATTGCAGGATTAACTTCTATCAGTGAAGGTGAAATCCATATTGACGGTCAAATGGTCAATGATTTACCACCAAAAGATCGTAATTTAACAATGGTTTTCCAAAGTTATGCATTATTCCCATTCTTAAGTGTTTGGGATAATGTGGCCTTTGGTTTAAAGGCACGCAAAAATACTTCACAAGCAGAAATTGAAGAACGTGTTAATGAAGCTTTGAAGATGGTTAACTTAGAAGAATTGAAAGACCGCAAACCACGTGAATTATCAGGTGGTCAGAGACAACGTGTGGCTTTAGCTCGAGCAGTTGCTAGTGATGCCAAGATTTGTCTAATGGATGAACCTCTTTCTAATTTGGACGCTCAATTGAGAATCAAGATGCGCCAAGAAATTTATGCATTGCAAAGAAAATTGGGTCTAACTTTAATCTATGTTACCCATGATCAAGTTGAAGCAATGACTATGGCTGATCACATTATGGTATTGCATAATTCTCAAGTTCAACAAATTGGTACGCCAACTGAGATTTATAAACATCCAGCTAATGAATTCGTAGCCAGTTTCTTCGGAGTGCCACCAATCAATATAATGCCTGCTGTTAAAATCAATGATCAAACTATCAAAGTTAATGGTGACTTTGAAATGTCCATTGATCAACAAGTTCCCGAAAGTGACTTCCAAGTTGGAATTAGACCAAACGAAATGATGCTTGAAAAAGTCGATGAATTGACAGCTAACGCTACCGTCAAAAGTGTTGAATTTTTGGGTGATGAAAAAATTGTTTATGCCAAAATGGCTCACAATAATGTTGAAATTGCGGCAGTTGTTGCCAGTGACGCTGAATTCAAAGCGTATGATACGATTCTAGTTTCAGCTGCTGACAAGGCATTATTGTTTAATCATGAAGGGGTCAACATTACGCAAATGGAGGCCGTAGTCAATGCTTAAAACTTCTACGACTGATGTTGTTCCAGAAAAAAATGTTAAAGCAAAGCAACGTCACGGTTTTCGTTTAAATGCTAAAGATAAATATTTTGCTTCAATCTTTTTAGGACCATCGATTTTGATTTTGGGATTGTTTGTTTTCTATCCAATGTTTAAAACGCTCTACATCAGTATGTTTTTGACTAATACGTTAGGTAAAACGACAGTTTACGTCGGTTTTCAAAATTATGCCAAACTGATTACTTCACCGGATTTCATTTCTAGTATGTGGGTCACCTTTGTCTATGTGTTAGCAGTGACAGTTTTGACGATTGCCTTAGGATTATTATTGGCTAATTTGGCTAGTCAAAAATTACCTGGTATCGGTATTTTTAGAACGCTTTACTCTGTAACAATGGGTGTTTCCGTAGCTGTAGCTGCGATATTCTGGCTATTCATCTTTAATCCTTCAACCGGATTCTTTGCTTTATTGAGTAATTGGTTGAACTTGCCAGTAGTCAATTGGTTAACTAGTCCTACTAATGCCATGTGGGCGGTTATCATCACAACAGTTTGGATGCACCTTGGATTTACGTTCTTAATCTTGTTGGGAGCCATTGAATCAGTACCTAGTACTTTGTATGAAGCGGCTGATGTTGAGGGAGCATCTTCCAGATATCAATTTTTCCACATTACTATTCCGATGATTTCACCAACTCTATTCTTTGTTTCAACAATTACAATTATTGATGCATTCAAGAGTTTTGGTTTGATTGATTTGATCACTAAAGGTGGTCCTACTAATGCCACGAACATGTTAGTTTATAGAATTTACAAAGACGCCTTTTACAGTGGAAATTACGCTAAATCTAGTGCGGAAGCAATCATCTTAACGGTTATCATTGCTTTCTTCACCTTATTGCAATTCAAATTTTTAGAGAAAAAGGTGAACTACTAATGACACAAATTGATGAAAGAGCGGCTTTGAAAAAATTCTTCAACTATTTATTATTGATTGTTTTAGCAGTAATAATTTTGGCACCATTTTTCATTGGAATCTGGACTAGTTTCCTACCAACAATGGATATTGCCAAAGGAAATCTATTCAGTACCGACATTTCTTTGGATAACTACGTAGCAGCTTTTACTAAGACACCGATTTTACGTTACTTGTTGAATACGTTAGTGATATCGACGATTACGATGATTGCTCAATTAATCTTCTGTTCGATGAGTGCGTACGCGTTTGTCTTTTTGAAATTCAAGTATCGTAAGACTATCTTCACATTATTCTTGATTACGATGATGTTGCCTTTTGAAGCTGAAATTATCCCTAACTTTGCGACAGTTAAGCAAATGGGCTTGTTAGACAATTATGCAGTTTTGATCGTGCCATTTTTGACATCAGCCTTTGGAACATTCATGCTTCGTCAATCATTCATGCAAACGCCAGTTGAATTGAAAGAAGCCTCTGATATTGAAGGATTGAACCATTTTCAATTTTATTGGAACATCGTTTTGCCTTACAACAAGATTAGTATGATAACTCTAGGAGCGTACAGTTTCTTAGGTTCATGGAATCAATACCTCTGGCCAATGTTGACGACATTTAGTAACAATTCTCGAATGATTCAAAATGGGTTGAAACAATTACAATCCGAAGAAACTTTTAACGATTGGGGTATGATCCAAGCCAGTGCAGCGATTATTGTTATTCCAACGATCATCGTCTTGTTCATTGGTCAACATTATTTCAAATCAGGGATGAATGAGGGGGCAGTTAAATAATGTCTAAGTATAAGAAATTAGTTATGCCACTGATTGCTGTCTTAGGAATTTTATTAGTTGCAGTTTTTGGTCATACGCTTTCGGTTAAATCGGCCGACAATCATGATCGAATTCCAATCGTCTTTTGGCATGAAATGGGTGGACCTTCAGAGGATGCTTTGGAAAAGGTAGTCGATGGTTTTAACAAGTCACAAACAAAGTACAAGGTTATTCCTAAGTATCAAGGTACTTACGATGAAGCAATTCAAAAGATTTTACAGACGCATAACACTAGTACTTCACCAGCAGTCTTCCAAGCTTTTGATATTTCGACTGCTCAAATGCTCCACAGTGGTTATACGACGCCAGTACAAAATTTTATTGATGAAGATAATTACGATGTAAGTAAGATTTCTTCAGTGGCTCGTGCCTTTTATGCCAACAAAGGTAAGCAACAAGCGATGCCATTCAATACTTCACAACCAGTTTTGTATTACAATGCTAGTTTGTTGAAGAAATACAACATCACGCCACCACCAGTTTCGCCTTCATACAGTGATATCACTAGAGTTGCCAAAGAATTGTATGAAAAATCTCATCACAAGGTTAAAGGTATGACCGTTCAAGTTTACGGTTGGTTTTTGGAACAAGCTTTAGCCAATGCCAATGCTCAATTAGCAAACAATAACGACGGACACACTGGTAATCCAACTAAAGTTTCTATCAATAATCCCGACACCGTAGAATTCTTGGAATGGATCAGAGAAAATATCAAATCTGGTGATTTCATCGACTACGGCTCAGGTGCCAGTGCTGGTGCTAATCAAACTGCCGGCTTCTTGTCTGACAAGGTTGGAATCTTTATCCAATCATCTGCAAGTATCGGTCAATTGACTAAGAACAACAAAAATGAACTAGGAATCACATACTTCCCACATCCCGATAACAAAAAAGCCAATGGTGTAGCTATCGGTGGGGCAGCACTTTGGATTTCTAATGATAAGCCAAAAGATGTTCAACGCGGAGCTTTTGAGTTCATCAAATATACTTTGAAGCCAGAAGTTCAAGCACAATGGCAAAAATCTACTGGATACTTGGCTTTGAATAAAGACTCACAAAAGACATCTATCCTAAAAGATCTCTATGCCAAAAACCCTGAATCAAAAGTACCTGGTCAACAATTAGCTACTGCCAAAGCTAATTATTCAAACTCTGGTATTTTGATGGAAGGAATGCAATTAACACGTCAACTTGAAGAAATAGCTATGGAAACAGTCTACAATGGTGGCGACATCAAGAAGGCTTTGGATACCGCTGATAAGAATATCAACGATAATTTAACGCAATTGAATCGGGCTAACGGATACAAATAAAAAAGAACCTTATCGGAGTATTTTTCTGATAAGGTTCTTTATGTTATTTAGAGTTTCTACGTAAGTTAAACAAATTAGGCGGCAATGCTTGTAAGAAGGTAATCCCCAAAATCAACAGTGCTCCCATTAATTCGGCAAAACTAACCTTTGTATTGAGTATGGTCACTGCTAAGACAGTTGCGGTCAATGGTTCAAAAGCACTCAACATACCAGTAGTAGCTGGAGTTAAGTAATTGAGACTTTGTAAGTAGAACAAGTAAGAAAACATTGTTCCGCCAGTTATGATAAAGATGATACAAATAATAGCCGTCCAGTTTAACTCTGGAACGTGGGTTAAATCGGCAAATGGAGCAAAAACGATTCCACCGAGCAGCATCGACCAACCAGTAACGATTCGTGCATCAAAACGCCTTAATAATTCACGTGGCAACAGAGTATAAGAAGCTTGACTGATACCAGCTCCAACACCCCACAAAACCGCTGCTGGCGATAGCATCAATTGATTGATATGTCCGTGTGTCACTAGTAAGAATGTTCCTAAGATTGCTAAAACAATCGAAATCAAGTCGATTCTTCGTGGCATCTGCAGTTTTCGCAATGAAATATAAATAATAATGAATAATGGCCCTAAGAATTGTAAAACTGTAGCTGTTGGTGCGTTGCCATATTTGATAGCCATGAAGTAAGTATATTGAGCCGGCAGCATTCCTAATAGTCCAAAAGCTAATAATTGAAAAATATAGCGTGGCTTTTTTAGAATGGCAAATAGTTCTTTGAAATCGATGAAGTAGCACCAAATGACTAGCATCAAGCCAGCAAAGAGCAAGCGAATACCGACGATCCACTGTGTGGGGATGCTTTCTTGAGTGAATAAATATTGCGCGATACTGCCAGAAAATCCCCATAGAACTGGTCCAGTAATCGCGTAGAAGAAACCTTTTTGCTTATCAGTCATGATAATCCCCCTTTCGCATAGGTCTCATGCTAACACATTAAAAATTTAATCCAATATGTCCAGTAAAAAAATATTAGTTCCTGTATAATTTTAGTTATTAAAGTAGGGAAGGGGATTTGGAATGTTAAAAATTAAAGATATTCGAAAGAATTTTGGCGATTTAAAGGCCTTAGATGATGTTTCATTCGATGTCGATGATGGACATATCTTGGGTCTGATTGGACAAAATGGTGCCGGAAAATCAACTACATTTCACAGTATTTTGAACTTTTTGCATTATCAGGGGACTATCACTTGGAATGATCAACCGATTACTGAGGATGTTTTCAATCAAATTGGCTATTTACCCGAAGAACGCAGTTTGATGCCCAAATTGACGGTTGAACAACAGATTATTTATTTGGCTCGTTTGAAAGGGAAGACAGCTAAAGAAATTCGTCCACAGATTGATGTTTGGCTACAAAAGTTTGCGGTCAAAGGAACCAAAAAAGATAAGATCAAAGATTTGTCCAAAGGTAATCAACAAAAGGTGCAATTAATCTGCACTTTGATCCACCATCCTAAGTTGATTATTTTGGATGAACCATTCAGTGGACTCGATCCAGTTAATTCTGACCTCTTGAAAAAGGCTATTTTTGAAGCTAAAGACCAAGGGGCTGCGATAATCTTCTCTAGTCATGATATGGAAAACGTCGAAGAACTTTGTGACAGTTTAGTGATGCTTCGAAATGGTCAGGTAGTCTTGAAGGGAACTGTTCGCCAAGTTCGTCAGGAATTCGGTCGTACGAGAATTTTTGTTACAACCGATTGGACTAAAGAACAGCTCGAACAATTGCCACACGTTATCAAAGTTGAAACGCAAGAAGAAAAGCGCTTCGTTTTAAGATTAGACGATGAAACAGCTGGTAAAGAGATCTTCGATGAGTTAACTCACGGTCAATATATCGAGGAATTCAATCAACAACCACCAACTTTGAACGAAATATTCCGTTTGAAAGCAGGTGCTCAAAATGAATAAATTATGGATCGTCACCCTAGAAACTTTTTGGAGACAAGTTAAGTCTTGGAGTTTTTTGACTTTGATTCTAGGACCATTTATTATGTTTGCGATTACTATTGGAGCTGGATATTTAGGCTATCAAAGTGGCGGTACGAGTTCAGAAATCGCTGTTATCAGTAATCAACCGCAACTTCGTCAAAGTTTTATCAAAGAAAATAAAGATGATGTCATGAAAAAGGTCACTGATGTCAAAACTGCCAAGAAGAAAATGAACAGTGATAGCTTAGCTGGATATTTGCTTTTAGACGTTGATAATCAAAAAATCAGCGCTAAATATGTCGGGACGAGCTCACTAAGTTCATCTTTGAAAACTAAAGTGAACAGTTATTTAGCTAAAACCCAACAACAATTAAATTTGGCTAATGCACAACTTTCACCAGCACAAATCAAAGCTCTAGCTCAACAACCAAGTTTTAAAGAAACTGTCCAAAAGAAGACTGGAACAGCCAACATGGCAAAGACCATCTCATTTTGGATCACGATCATCATGGTTTACATGATTTTGAATACTTATACGAGTATCACTGCTCAAGAAATTGCTTCCGAAAAAGGTACGAAGATTATGGAAATCATTTTCTCCAGTACGACAGCCGTGAAGTATTTCTTAGGTAAGGTATTCGGAGTGTTATTAGTTATTCTGCTTCAAATTCTGATTTATCTCTTCGGAGGTTGGGGTGCGTATATCTTTGCCCAAAATTCAGATTTAACTAAAGATATCGTTGCTCAAAATCAATCATTGATTACTTCTGTTTTGAAAAATCTCTTGAGCATCAACCTAGTGTACTTACTCTTAGGAGTGGTTATCTTCACAATTTTGGCAGCTTTCTCAGGTGCTTTAGTTGCTAAAGTTGAAGATGCGGCTAAGGCTGCTCAACCAGTAATCATGTTGAATTTATTAGCATTTTTCGTAACTTTCCCATTCCAAAACAATCTCGACTCAATTGTCGTAAAAATCCTATCCTACGTACCATTTTTCTCTTCATACTTCATGCCATTGCGAATCATCAACAACGATGCCGCCGGTATGGAAATCGTCATTTCACTAGTAGTCCTAGTAGCAAGTTGTATCTTGTTAGCTTGGTATATCGGTAAAATTTATCAAGGCTTGATGCTACAAACTGATGATTCTAGTTTCTGGAAGAGATTCACTCGTGGACTTTCTTATAGTAAATAACTAAAAAGGCAACCTACTAAACTAAATTAGTAGATTGCCTTTATTTATTATCTAAAAGAATAATGCGTAAGTTTTAACCGCTACGATAGCACCAAGGATTGGAGCTAGAACTGGTACCCAACTGTACTTCCATTGAGAAGAACCTTTAGGATTTAAAGGTAATAGAGCATGCAAGATACGAGGACCTAAGTCACGAGCTGGGTTCAAAGCAGGACCTGTTGGGCCACCGAATGAAACAACCAAACACATAACCAAGAATCCAAGACCGATAAAGTCGGCACGTGGATCAATGTGGTCTGAAGTCAATGCTACAGCACCGAAGACCAAGATGAATGTTCCAATAAATTCGTTGATAAAACCGTTCAAACGACTGTTTTCAGCATCGATTGTTGAGAAAGTTCCCAAGATACTTTCAACGTTTTCTGTTTTGTTATAGTAAGGTTTGTAGGCTGCAACAATCAACATTTGACCAAAGATTGCACCTAAGAATTGAGCAATAAGATATGGACCAACTTCAGCCCATGGAAATTCACCATTGAAGGCTAAAGCTAAAGTCATGGCCGGATTGATTTGACCACCTGAGATGGGACCGAACATCATAGCCGGTACCATAACACCGATACCATAACCGAATCCAATCAAAATCCACCCACCGTGGAATCCTTTTGTTCCTTTTAATTCAACGTTGGCAACTGAACCATTACCGAGGGCAACCATGATAGCTGTTCCGATAAATTCAGCGATACAACGTACTAACAACGTATAATGCATAATTAATACTACCCCTAAATTTAATTGATTTGGCTTATCAAGATTTTTGAAATTTAGTAAAACACGAATATTAAAATCCACTCAAAAATGGGTTAAATCATATAAATTCGTAATAATTTGTCTTTTATGAGTGAATCTAGTTCAAATTTCACATAAAAAAATTGCTCCAACAACAAGGGGCAATAATTACTAACATAAATTTCAAAATAAATCAAATGGTAAGCAACGTTTAACATTGTATCATACATTCCGAATATTTTTGGTTATTTTCAGAAAAATTGAATAGTTTTTGCTCTATAATAGAAATAATTCTAAAAGCGAGGTAGGAATATGAAAGTTCTCAGTTTAGTTAATTTAACAAAGAAACAAACGGAAAAAATTCAATCAATTTCTGGTGTAGACTTAGAAGTTATTTCTCCTAAAAAAGTCACTGCCCAAGATCTTGATGGAGTAGAAGTACTTTATGATTGGTCCAATACTTTGAAAGACGCCGTTTTAAAGAGCGATACCTTGAACTGGATTCAAGTTGTCCGTGCTGGCGTCGACGCATTGCCTTTGCGCGAATTGAATGAAAAGGGTGTTATTTTAACTAACGGTTCTGGTGCTAATGCCATCAACATTGCTGAACAAACTTTGGCTTACATGTTGATGTTCGTTCGTCGAATGAATTACACTGCACGACGCCAAGACGCTAGAGAATGGAAACACGAAGAAGGCTATGACGAAGTTTACAATAAGACCGTCATGATCGTCGGTGTTGGTCACATTGGTAAAATGGTTGCTCAATACGCTAAGGCTTTAGGAATGAAGACAATTGGCGTTAGAAGAAGCGACAAACCGGTTGAAAATATCGATGAGATGATTCCAATGGAAGATATGAAAAAACGTATCAATGAAGTTCATTTTGTAGTTAACGCTTTGCCTGGAACTGATGATACTGTGGGATTATTCAATCAAGAAGTTTTCCAATTAATGTCTAAGAAAGCTTATTACATCAATGTTGGTCGTGGCAAGACTACTAATATGGATGATTTAGTAGCAGCGCTTGATAATGGCGAGATTGCCGGAGCTGGTCTTGATGTAACAACGCCTGAACCACTTCCAAGTACTAGTCCACTTTGGGACATGGAAAATGTCATTATTACACCTCACGATTCTGGCGACAGTATTCACTATGGCGAACGTGCCTTCAAGATCTTCAAACGCAATTTGAAATCATACGTCGAAAATGGCGAAGTAGTCGAAAATGTCGTCAACTACTCAACTGGCTATTAGTTGTACCCGTTTACAATAGAAAAGTGGTTTGAGAAAATCGTCAGATGTATTAAAATGTTACTAGATATATGAAAGGAAAAATGATGTTATCTAGTGACTATTTTATAGGCTTCATGTTGGTTTTCTTGTTTTGGCTCTTACTACTACTTTTGGAAATAATTTTAAACATGAGAAACACGATAATAGAATTATCTTTCTTTTCTGATGAAAAATTAAATACTTTAGATAAAAAACTCAATCAACGTTTTGGCGTTAAGTTTCAGGGACCCTTTGAAATTTTGGAATTCTTGATAGTTGGATATATCGTCTATTCGATTTTGACTGACTTGAGGTTTCAAGGATTTCAATTAGATGCTGTTTCGTTTAATCAAATTGTGTTGTTTTCCGTAATCGTCTTGGCGGTAATGGTCGGCGATGTGATTTTGATTGCTAAAGATTTACATATTTACAAATTCATTAAGAATTCAGTCGTTCTGTCTAGAAAGAACTCAAATTAAAAAAAGAGAATTACTAATAAATTATTGTTGGTAATTCTCTTTTTTATTTAGTTCATCAATTTTAATTCGAAAGGTGACAATGTTAGATTATTGATTTCTTCAAACGAATCATATCTTTCAAAACTAATTTATTTTCAATAATAGGTTCAGGATAGTTATCAACAAAGAAATTACGATCAATGTTAGTAACTCGGAAACCGCATTTTTGATACAAGTAGAGTTGTGCAAAACTAGTACTGCCAGTGCCAATTTCAACTGTGGAATAATATTGTTCTTTGGCCCAATTCAAAGCAAAATGTAGTAACTTTTCACCGAGTCCCTGATTTTGGACACTTTCATCCACAGCAATATTAACAATTTCTACTGTTTTAGGTCTGGTATCAATTAACAAGATAACCCCTAAGAGTTTTCCGCAATTGATTAATTCAAATTTATAGGCTCGATCAAGATAACTATCGACAATCTCCTTGGAGGGGTCCGCTGTCAGTAATAAATTGTAGTGAGCTGAGGTTACTTTGTGGAAGGCGACTATTTTAGTGTCTAATTTGACCATCGCCTTGGACCAGGTATTTTGTTGTAGTTAATTCATTGGCACCCATGGGACCTCTAGCATGTAGTTTTTGAGTGCTAATACCAATTTCAGCACCGAATCCAAATTGTTGACCATCAGTAAAGCGAGTTGAGGCATTAGTATAAACTACGGCAGCATCGATTTGTTTCATGAACTTGCGACTAGCAGTGTAGTTTTCTGTGATGATTGATTCACTGTGTTTAGTGTTGTACTTGTTGATGTGTTTGATAGCATCGTCAATTGAATCGACTACTTTGATAGCAATGATGTAGTCGTCGTATTCAGTGCCCCAATCTTCTTCAGTAGCAGGGATGATGTCTGGTTCAATGGCTTTAGCTAAGACGTCGCCACGAACTTCGACATTGTTAGCACGTAAGGCATCGTAAAGGTCAGGTAAGAATTCATTAGCGATGTCTTTGTGCAAAATAACCTTTTCAGCTGCGTTGCAGACAGAAGGGCGTTGAACTTTGGCATTGATGATAATTTTGAGTGCTTTTTCTAAGTCGGCGTCTTTATCAACATAAATGTGGCAATTGCCGGCACCAGTTTCAATGATAGGAACCTTAGCTTTGTTGACGACCATCTTGATAAATTTGCCACTACCACGAGGAATTAAAACGTCGATGTAGTCAGTTAATTCCATCATCTTTTGAGCTGTTTCGTGGCTAACGTCATCGATTAATTGCACGGCATTAGGATCGATATCAGAGTCTTTCAAGGCTTGACGCAAAACTTCTGACAGGATGATATTAGAGTTGATGGCTTCTTTACCACCACGTAAGATTACTGCGTTACCGGCTTTAAAACATAGTCCAGCAGCATCGACAGTTACATTAGGGCGAGCTTCATAGATCATTCCGATAACACCTAGAGGAACTCGTTCTTGAGTAATGTCCAAACCAGTTGCAGTTTGCCAACCACGGTCGATTTTGCCAATTGGATCTTCAAGGTCCATTACTTGGCGCAAACCGTCAGACATGTCGTTGATTCTATCAGGAGTTAACAAAAGACGATCAATCATAGCCTTTTTGATACCATTTTTCTTGGCGTTTTCAACGTCTTCTTTGTTAGCTTCGATAATTTTTTCTGTATTAACTACTAGAGCGTTGGCCATATTCAAAAGGGCAGTATTCTTTTTCTTAGTACCTAATTGTCCTAATTCAAAAGCAGCACTCTGAGCATTTTGACCCATTTGTTCAAGGTTCGTCATAAAATCACTCCTAAAACGCTTTTTTGATTTATCTTTAAGTATATCATTGTACAAAAAAATAGTGGACGGCTGCATCCACTATTTACGTCTAAGTATTAATTTAATTGTTGATTATGTTGCCGTCAACGTAATAATAAAGCTACTCCAAAAATACGTGGCTGTCAACATAAATTATTCATGATTAAGATTTTTGATGATGTGATCAATCATTTCAATAAACAAGCGTTGCTCTTCGCTGCTCAAATCAGCAGTAGCATTTTGTTCAGCTTCTTGCCAGATTTCTTCAACTTGTTTAGCTAAAGCTGTTCCTTTAGGAGTCAGACTAACTAGGGTGATACGTTTATCTTTAGTGGATTTTTCAGTTCGAACTAGGCCACTTTTTAGCATGCGACTGATGGACTTAGCAATAGTTGAATGATCCACGCAAAGAGCGACTACTAGTTGATTTTGAGCAATGCGGTCTTCTTTTAATAATTCCAATAAAATCATATCTTGTCCCGGGTAGAGACCGAGTGGACGCATTTTTTTAGTGACTAAATTTTTGTAGCAATTGATCAAGCTGATAATGGCTTTTTCAATCGGAAAATTTGTTTCCATATATTTCTCCTTTTAGTCACTGACTTTTGAGAACAGAGTACCAACGGGGTCACCTGATAAAATATTAAAGATGATATTAGGATCTTTACCATTTGTGAGGACCATTTCTTGGTTGTGCTTCAAAATTAGTTCAGCGGCTTTGAGTTTCGTCGTCATGCCACCAGTTCCAAATTTTGTTCCGTGACCACCAGCTGCGGCGATAATTGCTGGACTGATTGATTGGATACTAGAAACTAGTTTAGCATCAGGAACTTTGAGTGGGTTAGCTGAGTAAAAGCCATCGATATCGGATAGCATGATTAACAAGTCAGCGTCGACTAAGTTAGCCACGATTGCTGAAAGTTGGTCGTTGTCGCCAAATTTAGTATGGTGATCAAGTTCTGAGACTGTTACTGTATCATTTTCGTTGACGATAGGGATAGTATTTTCCATCGACAATAATTCTTGAAAACTATTCATCACGTTGGTGTGACTTTCAGGATAGTCGATAATATCACGAGTAATCAACATTTGAGCTACCGACATACCGTATTCGTGGAAAGCTTCGTTGTAAATTTGCATCAATTCAGCTTGACCGACAGCAGCCACAGCTTGTTGCTTAGAAATTTTGACTGGACGCTTGTCGATGCCTAAAACTCCCATTCCCACACCAATAGCACCGGAAGAAACTAAAACGACATCTTTGCCGTCTTTTTTCAAAGTACTCAAAACGTGAGCTAATTCTTTAATGACCTTTAAATTGATTTTGCTGTTTTGACGAATCAAAGTACTAGTACCAATTTTAACGACGATTCGATCAGCAATGATGTGACGCTTATTTTGCATAAATAATTCCCTCATAAAAAAAGATTTTGACCAAATAATTATTTTCCAATACTATTAAGATAGAACAAGAGTGAGAATAAGAAAAGGGTGTATTTCATGTACAAGATATTAATTATGCTTCATGACGGTGACGATTATATTCGAATGAACAAGGTTTACATAGAAAGTATGCCCGTTGCTGGCCAATATATCATCCATTCTGACGGTTTGCCATACTACGTTGAAGAAGTTACGACCTTCGTTGGTTACGTCAGTAGCAAAGGCGCTATTGCCATTGTAGTAGTACATCCTGCTGATAAAGATGCCGAAGTAAATAAACTTTACGGTGTCGATATTGCAAGAGACTTGGATGATCCAGAATACAATAAGAAAGATTAAGGATAGAGGAAACTTATAGTTTAATTGATGTTAAAGTTGTCGTCCTCCATAGCAAAGAAAATTTGGCTGGAACAATGTGGGCACGACTTGGAGCCTTTGCTAAGCCCAAGTGCGGGCAAAGTCTTCAAGCTCGACCTTTCACTAGGCAATAAATTGCCAAGTGAAATTTCACATTTGAGCCAATTTTCTTTGCTATTCCGGACTAGATTGGTGGCTTCTATCTTTATATAAATTACTTCAGAAAATTAATAGAGGATATTATTGGAAATGCAGTAGATTGCTGTGGTTCTAGTAGTATCTTCTTTTTTTTATGCAGTAGTTCAAAGTGGTGTCGACATTCTCCAGCCAATCACAGGGCTTTTGCGGACGACGGCATATTTAGTAATACGTCAATAATGTTTAAACACGTGAAAACGCTAACCCAAAATCGGTAAATTTAATTTAATGTATATGAGAACAAATTTACCCCAAAAGCATATATCATGAATATCGGTAGGATAGATAGAAAAGGACAAAACAATTAACCCCCCTTTAGTTGTTTTGTCCATTTTTTTCACAGCAAAAAAAATAAAGGCCTACCACTAGCCTTTACTTTTGCGAGAATTTTTTAAATCAGAGCCTACCACAAACCCTGATTCCTAAGCAGTTGAGAAGGAGTACTACTTTCAAAAAGGATAACAATGAAAATATTGTTAGGTTAATACATCTCGCCTATATAACCAATTTAATTATAAGTCGAATATAAAAACTTTTCTACATCTAAGAAAAAATATTTTGAACAAAATAGCAATATTTTAAAAGTATAGTCCATTTCCATATAATATATTGTTGGATTTGTGAAATGACGTGACACGCTTTAAGCACCATGTCATAATTTAATTATCAACTATATGAAGAAAAAATACTGATGGTATATAGAAAATTCAAATTGCTATAAGTATTTTATATAAAGTTGAAAACAAATCGTCTATGCAGGAGTGCATAATAATGACGATGAATGAGAATAAAGAAAATAATTGCATATTAAGATATTCCAATAGAAGGGTGGTAACATATTGAAACAAGTCAAAGTTTCCAACGTTGAACGTGATAACTTTATTCGTTCCGTTGAAGAATCAGTTGGATCCTTCAATTTGGGCTCTGAGAGGTCGCTAATCAATTTGGTGTTTAAGCATTTGAAGTTGCTAGAATATAACGATAACTTGGAAACCGAATTGATCAATTTCCGCCGAGAGTTAATCGAATATGACATCAATACAGGTCACCGCAACAATCGTGACGTTGAAGAATTGTTATTTAAAATTAAAAATAGAAATTTACCATATATCTAATATATAATGTAGGAATTTAATTTATTCCTACATTTTTTTTATAATCGTGATGATAATATTATAAATGAGGTGATAGTGTGGTAAAAATAAATCAATTTTTAATACAAGATGTTCCAATTTTAGAAGTCGAATTAGAAGAAAATATTCACAAACCATTGCCGCTAGTTATTTTTTATCACGGATGGCGTTCTAGCAAGGAGTTAGTTTTGACTCAAGCTCGTAAATTAGCGCAAAAAAATATCCGTGTCGTCTTGCCAGATGCAATTAATCATGGGCAAAGACACACGGATATTTCTTCAATTCCTTCAATGACGTTTTGGAATAGCATTCAAGGAAATATTGCTGAATTTTCGTTGATTCGTGATTTTTATAACGATAAGAAATTGATCAAAAACCAAAAAATTGGTGTTGGCGGTTATTCAATGGGTGGTATGACGACTGGTGCTCTAATGACGGCTCATCCAGAAATCAGCGCTGCTTCTATCATCATGGGAACGCCGAATTTATCCGCTTATGCCAAACTGGTTCGTGAAGATGCTAAGAAGAGAAATATCTATGTACCAAAAGATTTCGACTTATTGACGAGTTGGATCAGATATTATGATTTGAATCTTCAACCGGAAAAAATCAACAACCGACCACTATTATTTTGGCACGGGACCGATGATAGACGGATTCCATACCAACAGTCACGAAAATTCTTTGAAAAAATCCATCCAGAAAATTACGGTCAACAGACAGCCTTCATTACTGGTTACAAAGCAGGACATTTGGTTGAACCACGTTTGATGGATAAAATTGCTAATTTCTTTGAGTATTACTTGGAATAGTTTTGTATAAGATAAAGAAATTGATAATACCGATAATTAACAAAATAATAAAAGCATGTTGAGTTCCGATAGCAGTAGAAACTTCAGTCGACAAGGCGTGGTTGCTTTGACTTAAGGCGATGATAGCTGAGACGATTGATGTCCCTGTCGCACCGGCAAATTGTTGAAGAGTATTAAGAATGGCATTACCGTCAGCTTGGTTTTTGTCAGGTAGTAAACTTAAGCCGTCAGTCATGATATTTCCGGAACACATTCCCATACCGCACATGTAAAGAATGTAAACCCAGACGATAACAGTTGTACTCAAATTTCGACTCAAGAGGGTGAATACTAACAGTGAGATATCGGCTAGAACTACGCCAAACAAAATAGGCAGACGAGCTCCGAATTTGTCTAGAATCTTACCACCCAATGGGGCGAAGATAGCACCGACTACACCAGCAGGCAAAACTGCCATTCCGGCAATCGTAGCATTTTGGTTGTTCACTAGTTGAATGTAGTTGGGCAAAATAAACGCAAAGCCTAAAGACAAGACTTGGAATAGGAAGAAACTCAAGACGTGACCGGAAAACTTGAGATTTTTCAAAATAGAAATATTGATCAACGGGTGCTCGATTTTATTAGAACGAACGACGAAACCAATCAATCCCAAAATTCCGATGATAAATGATAGAGCAATCAAAAGATTGAAGTTACTCATATTACTGAAGCCATAAATCAGGCCAATAAAAGTAAAAATTAAATAAATTAAACTAAGTAAGTCGAATGCATTTTTTTGTATTTGGCTTTTTTGTTCGATATTTTTGATTCCTAACAAGAAGGAAATTATTAAAATAGGTACTAAAATAACGAAAATATAACGCCAACCTAGACTATTGACGACTAGGCCACCAAATGTTGGTCCAATAGCTGGAGCCACGGCAGTAATCAAGGTACCGATTCCCATCATCAAACCGATTTTGGAAGTTGGAACATTTTCTAGAATAATATTGAACATCAATGGCAAAGCAATCCCAGTTCCTAATCCTTGAATGATGCGTCCCAACAGAAGAATTGGAAATACTGGTGCAAGAGTGTCAATTACTAAACCAAGAATAAACAGTAAGTTAGCACATAAAAATAATGATTTGGTTTTAAAATTTTTCTTTAAGAATGATGATAAGGGAACGATGATAGCGACGACTAATAAATAAATAGTTGTCATCCATTGAACAGTTGAAGTTGTCACGTTGAATTCTTTCATCAAAGTAGGAAAGGAGATATTCATTGAAGTTTCAACGATTACTCCGCAAAATGACATTAAACCAGTGGCAATGACTGCCAGGAGTACGTTAATAGGTATTTTTTGATCTTTCATAAATTAAACCTCCTGGGCATAATAGTGTAAAATTTTCTCGAATTGCTTTATTTCTGCTACAGAGAAATTTGCCTCAAGAGTTTCTTGTTTCCCTTTCATGTAGTTGTTGATGTCTTTTTCAAGGGCGTGAGCTTTGTCAGTTAAAAAGACTGATCTTTGACGAGCATCTTGTTTGGAAGGTTGTCGATAGATCAAATCCTTTTTTTCCATTCGTTGCAATAGAACGGTTGTCGTCGAACGTTGAATAAAGAATTCATTTTCGATGTCTCGTTGGAAAAGTTCTTTGTCACTGTTGCGGCTCAAATAATCAATGACTGACATTTGCATCCAAGTCATATCGTAAGTTTTGGCGAAATTGTCAAAATTCTTCGCAATATGATTGGAAGCAATTCTCAGTAACATGTTGGTATATTTTTTAGACATATGATTTCCTTTCTATAATTCGTTAGATGGCTAGCAATTATATGCTACTGCAATTCATCGAAATGTGCAATTTAATTTAACAAAAAATAATTGTTGGCATATTATTACATTAATAAAAAGGAGTGATTCGATGGATGTAAGAGACCAATTTATTGCGGAGCACCAAGATGAATTTGAAAAAATATTAAAAGAATTGATTGCTTTAAAGAGTATCAGTGCTACTGGAGAAGGAATTGATGAAACTGTTCAGTTCTTGCGTAATTTGTTAACGAAACTATTAAATGCAAAAGTCGAGATCATTCCGACAGCGGGTAATCCGGTTATTTTGGCCAATATTGCCGGTAAAGAAAACAAGCACGTTTTATTTTATGGTCACTATGACGTCATGACACCCGGAGACACAATCTATTGGGATTCAGATCCATTTGAGGTAAATAAAAGAAATAATCGTTTTTATGCTCGGGGAGTTGGTGACAATAAGGGACAGTTGTTGGCCCAGATCTTAGGGATGTACACCTATTTGCAAACACACCACGAATTTCCTTTCAACGTTACTTTGTTTATCGAAGGGGAAGAAGAACAGGGCAGTATCAACCTTGAACCAACAGTCAAAAAAATTGCCAAAACTAAATTGCAACAAATCGATCAAGTCTTTGTAATGGATGGAGCTTTCAATGCTGATGGAACTCACGTATTGAGATTAGGCAATCGAGGCGTCTTCGCTTTTGAATTGTCAACCACGACCGGCAGTCACGACAATCACTCAGGAAATTTGGGCAACATCATGGATAATCCGTTCGTGCAGTTGTTGAAATATTTGGATAAGATTTACGATGTCAAAACTGGAACCGTTAAATTGCCACATTTTTATGAGGGTGTGGAAAAGCCAACCGAACAAGAGAAGAATTGGATTCAACAGTTACCATATGATAAAGAATCAATCTTGCAGCAATCTGGTATCAAGCATCTAGACTTTGACAAAGAAACTTACTATGAGAAGTTAATGTTTGAGCCTACTTTCAATTTCTTCAGCGTCAAATCAGGTTACATGGAAAAAGGCGTCAAAACTATTATTCCGCATCAAGCCAGTTTAAAAGTTGATTGTCGACTAGTTGGTAATCAATCGATTGCTGCCATTAAACAGGATTTGGAAAGGGCTTTTGCCAAAGAAATAGCTTCAGGAGACGTCCAACTCAATTATTTGGGTAGCATTCCACCAGAACATACAGAAGTCAATTTAGAAGAAGTTGAAAAAATCCAACAAGCTATCGTCAAAGCAACCGGCAAAGCTTATATCGAACCAGTAATGCCCGGAGGCGTACCTAATTACGTTTGGAAAGATAATTTACACGTTCCAGTCTTCACAATTCCGTACGCCAATTACGATGAGCACAATCACGATTTCAATGAGAATTTAACTGAAAAAGCCTTCTATGACGGGATTAAGATTAGTTATGAATTATTAAGATTGGGATAGGTTAAGAATTCCGTCGTCCGCAAAAATTTCATCTTCTATTTGAATAGAATTAAATACATGTTATTTTCAATAACTACTCTATTTCCTTATAGCACCATATAAAAAAGGAAGATATTACTAGACTTGCAGCAATATTCTGCAATTCCAATAATATCTTCTATTTATTTTTTGAAGTAATTTATATAAAGATAGAAATCACTATCTAGTCGGGAGTGAGGTCCTGGAAAATGCTCAGTTGTGAAATTACACTTAGCGATTTATCGCTTAGTGTAAGGTCGAGCTTGAAGACTTTGCCCGGTTTTGGTCTTAGCAAAGGCTCCAAGTCGTGCCCACAACGTGCATTCCAGCAATTTTCCAGGGCCGAATGGACGACGGCAGTGTAACATCAAAACCTATATAACTTTATACTCCAAATCAACTAAACGATTACGAAGTATTTTCCCATTAGTAGAACGCGGAAACTCGTCAATTTGACGATATTCCATTGGAACTTGATAATTTAACAGATTATGTTTGCCAAAGTCAGCGAGATTGGCACTAGTCAAAAAAGCATTGTCGCGTAAAGTCAGATAAGCGATGGGAACAGTTTTTCCAGCACGTGATTTCGTTCCGACCACACAAATATCCTTGATGCCATTAACGCTACGAAAGACATTTTCCACCTCTTCAGGGTAGACGATTTTGTCCGCAATGTAGATTAGATCAGCTTGACGACCCTTAAGATATAAGAAGTTGTCGTCATCTAAATACCCAACATCGCCGGTCTTGAAAAAGCCATCTTCCGTAAAACGAGATTGGAATAATTCATCTTTATTCAAATATCCTAACGCTACTGTTGGAGATTTGACCTCGATGCAACCGACGTTATCTTGATTGATATTGGTGATACGAATTTGAGTCGTGAAGAAGGGCTGACCGCAAGAACCGGATTTGATTTCGGCGTCGTTGAAGTTTAAAGCTGAGATGTTAGCGGTGGTTTCTGTCATGCCATACGTCTGTAAAACAGGGATGTCCAGCATGTTGCAACGAAGAACGGTCCAGCTATCAATCAAGCCAGTTCCCAAAAAGACGCAACGGAAGTGCTCATTGTATCTTTGTCCACGAGGTAAGCCATTGAGTAACTCTCGCAATAGTGGTGGCGTTAGTGAAATAATCGTAGCCCGTTCGTTAATTAAGATCTTATTGATCAAGTTGATGTCAAAGCCGTCAATCAAATAAACGCTAATGCCATAAATCAATGAACGCATGATGATTGAGAATCCAGGTATGTTAAACGTTGGTAGCGACAAGACCCAAACATCTCGTTTATTGATGCCCAAATTTAAGCTTGTTCCCATAGCTGAATAGAAGTAATTGCCGTACGTCAACATTACACCAGTATCGTTTTTATCGGCACTCGGCGTGTAGAAGACTGAGGCAATCTCTTCAGTTGGGTATTCTGAAACAGGTTGATAATCTAAGTTGCCATTCATACTCAAAACTTCAGACATAAAGACCTTATCCCAATTGATCTTTACGATTTCATCAGTGTGTGCTGAATCACTGATCAAGATAGTTTTGGGTTGGCAATCGTTAACTTGATAAGTCAATGTCTCTAGCGGTAATTCGGTATCTAAGAAGATTGTTCGTGCCCCTAGTTGTTGAAGTGCTAAAATGGCAACGTAGCCATTGAAACAGTTATCGGAAAATAAAGCTACGGGGTCATTTTTACGAATACCGCTAGTATATAATTTGCCGGCAAAGGCTTGGACAGTTGAATTAAGTTCGCCAAAAGTGAAATCCGCGTGTTCTAGAATTAGAGCAATCTTATCAGGATCGAGTTTGGCACGTTTGACTAACCAATTTTCCAAAATATGACCTCTTTTCCTTTAAAAATTTGATACGCTTAAGTATATAATTTGATTGTAAAACATAAAAACAATAAAATTTAACTAAGTTCTGAAAAAAATTGAGGTATAAAATGAGTTTGCTAGATGATTTAGGTATAGAAGTAGTCGAACAGGGTAGACACAAAGTGGTTTTACAACTGGATTTGACCGAAGAACACTTACAAATGGAAAATAATAAGACCGGCGTGATCAATGCAATGCTGTCCGAAACTGCCGCAAGCATTGGAGCAAACTTGAATGTTGAAGATGACAGTTCCGCTGCCGTCTTGAGTGTGTCCTTACATAATTTAAACACACTTAAACTGGGAAAACTCGTTGTGGAAGCGATTTCCGTTCGAGTTGGTGAAAATGTCCAAACTTGGCAAGCTACGACTCACTATGAAGAGAGTGCCATCAGCAATAGTTTGAGCACAATAACGTTAAAAAAAATCCAGATCTAATTGTGATAGATTCTGGAGTTGATAATTTCAAAAAAGGCTAAGACGATTAAGCTGACGCCAAATAATTGATAAATAAAAATAATTGTTTTTGAAGGGTTCAGAATAAACACGATTCCTGCAATCATTAGTAGGGCTGAATAAAAATAGTCCAAGTAGGGTGTTATCTGAACTCTTTTTGTCATTTCATGAGAATCTCGAAATTGGTTGATGCCGTTGACTAACAAGATAATTCCTAAGACTGGCGGCACCAAAGGTACGAAATAACGAGCAAACAATAAGACGCCCAAAGCTAAAAATAACGCTCCAACGCCTAAACCGATAGCAATATTATTTTCCCCCGTCGTTTTGCGAATACTCAAACCATCAATAATAGAAAGTACACCGTAAATGGCAATGTAGCTAGAAACGATGTAAATGATAATATTAAAACTCTTGATAGGTGCGATGACAATTAAGATTCCTGCCACCAACAGAAAAATAAACCGTAACCAACGATAAAGTTGGAACTGTCTAACCATTTTTATACTCCCCCTAAAAGACTCTTTAGATATATGATACCAGAAAAGCCTTTAAATAGATTTAATCATAGAAATATGCTTCACAAACTTATTTATAAATTTATAATATGGACTAATCTAACGGCAATGAGCATTTTACTTTAATTGTGAAACCAATGTGGTAATTTAGAGTTAATAGATATTAGGAGGAACTTATAATGAGTGTTCGTGCGTCTGATAAAATGGTTGATGTTTTAGCAAAGTGGGGTGTCGATAACATCTATGGTCTACCCGGGGATTCTGTTGATACGACCATCGATGCCTTATATCGAGCCCAAGATAAAATTAAATTTACTCACGTCTTGCATGAAGAGGTTGCTGCTTTGTCCGCTGCTGCTCATGCCAAATTAACTGGAAAACTTGGAGTCTGTCTTTCTATCGGTGGACCTGGGGCGATTCATCTGTTGAATGGGCTATATGATGCCAAAATGGATCATGCACCGGTTTTAGCAATTTTAGGACAAGTTCAATCTAAACTACTCAATACTGATTTCTTCCAAGAAGTCGATACTCACGTTTTATTCGATGATGTAGCCGTTTACAACAAAATCATCATGGATCCACAATCATTGCCAAGAATTATGGATGAAGCTATCAGAACCGCTATTGCCAAAAAGGGTGTGGCTGTTTTGACTATCCCTGATGATATTCCTGACCACATGATCAAAGATAATTTCACACCTAACGTTGATAATTTCCAAATGGAAAACTACAAAGTTGATGATGCTCAAATTAAAAAAGCTCTCGAAATGATTAAGATTCACTCCAATCCTATCGTTTTAGCAGGTGTCGGAATTAAAGATGCTAAGAAAGAAACTAAAGAGTTTATCGAAAAATACAAAATTCCAATTATTTTGACCATGCCAGCCAAAGGTTTAGTCGACGATGATCATCCTTACAATTTGGGACAATTAGGTAAGTTAGGGACTAAACCAGCCTTTGAAATGATGCAAAAAGCTGACCTCGTTATCATGCTGGGAACTGATTATCCTTACGCACCTTATTTGAATAAGAAGGTCGATGCCATCCAAATCGATACTAATGCGGATAGATTGGGCAAGCGCCGTCACGTCAATATCGCTATTCAAGCTGATGCTAAAGAAGCTATTAGTCGTTTGAATGAATTAGGCGAACCTGTTAAAGAACGTCCATTTTTGGATGAAGCCGTCGCTAAAATTGGTCAATGGCACAGCTGGATGCACGACGTTTATACGAAAAAGCACACTGGTGTCTTGCCATCCTTGATGTTCCACAATCTCAGTAAGAATGCTCCTAGCGATACGATCTGGTCAATTGATGTCGGAACTTCAACGGCCTTTGGTGCTCGGTTCTTAACTGCTAAATCTAGTCAAAAGTACACAATTTCAGCTTGGTTAGGAACAATGGGATGTGCTTTGCCAGGAGCAATTGCTGCAAAACATGACTTCCCAGACCGTCCCGTTTATGCGGTAGCCGGCGATGGTGCTACAGCTATGGTCATGCAAGATTTCGCCACTGCCGTCAGATATAATTTGCCAATGTTGTACATCGTCTTGAATAACAAATTGTTGGCCTTCATCGAATACGAACAACAATCTGCCGGTCAACAAAATTATGGAATCAGTTTACCAGAAATCGATTTTGCTAAAGTCGCAGAGGCTTGTGGTGGAATCGGTGAAAGAATCACGACTGATGAAGAATTTGCGGATGCAATCAAGAAGTATCGTCGTCCTGACAAGCCAGTTTTGTTGGATGTGGCCGTGACTGACGAAGCCCCACTTCCTGGTAAGATCATGATGGATGAAGCTCATGGTTATGCTAAGTTTGGTTTGGGACACGTGATTGATAAGAAGAGCTTGCCAGAATTGCCACCAATGAAAGAAATCTTACGTTCGTTCTTGTAGGATAATGTTGATAGGATGGTGTTTGTGATGGAAGATAAGGAAAAGAGCCTTTGGGAAATTATTGCCGAGCAAAAAAAGAAATATGGCAATATTTCCACTCCTGAAGTTGATTGGGGAAAAGATATTGAACTTATAAAAGCATTAAATAAAGAAGATGATTCCTTTGACGGAATTCCTTTAGAAGAATTTAGAAAGAAGCATTCTCGTAACTTATGAAAAAAATCCAGCTAAGAAATTAATCTTGGTTGGATTTTTTATTTTCAATAATACGTAATTTATAAACGTAAAAGGCGATTATCTAAGTTAAAAAAACATTGTGGTAGCAAAAAAGTGCTATCTGATGATACAATTAGAAAAAATCAGAAAGGAATTTTAACTATGTTGATAGACTTTACAATGAAGAACTTTAAATCTTTTAAAGATGAGACAACTCTGTCATTAGAAACTGGTGAGCGACTTAGCAAGTTCAGAGAGAGTAATACTATTTCCGTAGGAAAAATTTCCTTGCTAAAGAATTTACTTATCTTTGGGCCGAATGGATCTGGGAAATCAAATCTCTTAGATGGTCTCAAATTGATGCAAACTATGGTTACACAACCACCGCAAACAGTTAACGAAAAATTAATCGCAAATAATTTTAAATTAGATGATAAATCGTGGAAGAAAGATGTCTTTTTTGAAGTAATTTTTAAAAGGGGAGTAAATATATACAAATACTCCTTTGCGTTTAATAAAACTAAAATTACACGAGAAACGTTGGCAGTTCTTAATAAAAATAATTGGAAAATATATTTTTCACGAGAAAATCAAAAATTTGATGTTAAAATAGCTAACTTTTCTGACGTTGAAAATAGAACTAATGAGAATAGATTATTTATCTTTGATGCTCAGCTCAACAATGATAAATATGCAATCGACGTTTTTAAGTGGTTTTCTGAAGATTTGATTTTTGTTGAGGATTTTACAGAGAATGATCATATTAGCCAAATGGCAGAAATATTGAAGACTCCTAAATTAAATAATCAGTTTTTGAAATTTCTTCATTTTGCCGACTTTAATATAAATGGTTTGGAAGTTGTTGAAGAGCCACTGTCATATTTTTACTTTCTTGATGCGATTGAAAAACCAAAAACTAGAACTAAACAGGTTAATCGTATTTATACTAAACATAAAATTTATGATAATAATGGTGATGTAATTGGAACAAAGAAATTTCGATTAGAAGAAGAATCCCGTGGAACTCAAAAAATCTTTATGATAGCTTTGGCTTTTTTGAATGCCGAGTTAAATAATAATGGAAAGACTATCTTGTTTGATGAATTTGATGATTCACTTCATTTGGAGTTGTCTCAAGCAATGGTCAAAATTTTTAATTCCCAGGCTAATCAAAATCAATTCATTATTACTACTCATGAATTACAACTTCTGGATTCGGATGTTAGAGTTGATCAAATATACTTGGTTCAAAAAGACTTTCAAGGAAAGAGTAATTTAATTTCAATTTTTGATTTCAAAGATACTAAAAATACTACTCGTAGTGGAATTAGTTATATGAAACGCTACATTCAAGGAAGATTTGGGGCAACCCCGATTATTGACTCTGATGAGATGTTGGAGGCCTTGACCCAAATTCAATCTGGTAGTGGAGAAATTCAAGATGGTGAAGTCAAGAAAGGCAAAACTTTTTAGAAGAACTAGCAAGAATTTACCTGAGCAGAAAATAATTGGAATATTTTGTGAAGGAGCATCAGAATTACAGTATTTCAAAATGCTTCAGAGAAAATATGGAAAATCCAATGTTGGGGCCCATAAATTGAATATAAAACAATTGAAAGGGAAAAAAGGCATTTCAATAGTTACATCGGCAACGGCACAGAGAAATTCGATTCCAGATTTAGATGAGGTATACGTAGTATTTGATTGTGATAATCTAACTAAGAATGATATCCAGCAGAGTATGTCGATGGCAAAGAAGAAAAATATACAAATTATTTTTTCCAATATAAATTTTGAGATATGGATTCTCATGCATTTTGAGCCAGTAAGTAGAATTTTTACCAAAAAAGAATTAAATAGAAAACTGGCTGATAATAAGCACTTTAATTTGGGAAAAAATACATATGACCATTTTAAAGGTAGTGAATATGGCCCATTTTTAGAGGATAAAGTAAAAATTGCCGTTGCAAATGGAAAAAGTCTTTATAGAAGTAATAATGATATGGTCAATAGCCAACCGTATACTAATGTTCAGGAATTTATAAAACCCATATTTGGTAGAGAAGACTAAAAAAATCCAACCAAGAAATTAATCTTGGTTGGATTTTTTTTGATCATTAATGATTGATATCTACATCAGAAGCTTTTACAAATTCATTGGTAGCGACACGATAGTATTTAATACCTTCAATGTAAACAATGCTATCGACTAACCAATTTGAATCAGCGACTAGTGATCTGTTGGTAATCAGTTCACCTTTAGCTGTATAGAGGTTCTTGGATGGGGAGTCAGTATGAGTCTTTACGACCATATTAGTTGGTTGGTAAATGTAGGCATCTTTGGCACTGACAAATTCATTAGTAGCGACACGATAATATTTGTCACCATTAATTACGTAAGTCGTGCGATCACTGAACCAGCTAGTATTTGGTTGCAAAATACGATTATTAATTACTTCGTCTTCAGATTTGTAGAGAACCTTGGCGGTTTTATCGTAAGTTCTGACATATTGGTTCAAATCTTGATATGAGTAAACTTGGCTGGCTTTGACCCATTTGTTAGTAGCGACACGCAAGTATTGAATACCATCGACGGTGATTTGTTCATCGCTGTACCAAGTTGATTGTTTTGCTAAACCATAATTGCTGATAGCAGTCATTTTATTGTCTTCGCCTAAAGTGTAAAGGAGAATTTGTCCTTTTTCACTATAAGTAGCAACGTTTTGGCTGTTTTGTTTTGGCGTAGCGATGTCAGTTTTTTCGGTATCCTTTTGGATAATTGTGTGGCTTGAAGGAATTCTACTGTAAGTCAAAGTATCGGAAGTAGAAATTTCTTTGTCTGGAGTTTTGGCATCAACGATTGTTGGTATACCATCTGCTCCAAAGGTAACGATTATGGATGGGGCTGTATATCCACTGATGTTTTGAGCAGTTATGGTAACTGGATCATCGCCAAAACGTCCGGCAGGGATATCTAGTGAAGTTACTTTGCCATCTGGATTTTTTAGATTGATGGATGTGGATTTGTTTTCTACTCCAGTGTAAGAGACATCCGAGGTGTTGATTGTAGCGTTACCGTTGGCATCATAAGTTACTTTCAAAGTATCAGTACTTGTTGTATATCCGTGTACTTTAGGGACATTAACCGTTGTTACATTTGATTTACTATAGTCGCCTTCAGGGATATCAATAGTAACGGGTCCATCAGGTGTTTTGATAGTAGCAGTACCACCATCAGAATGAACCGGAGTGTAAATGACTTTAGTGTCAGCGGAAGCAGAACCGTCAGCGTTGTAAGTGACAGGTACTTTATCGACATTGGTGTTGTATCCAGTGACTTGAGGAACGTCAATTGTAACGTCTTTTTTACTAAAATCACCAGCAGGAATATCGACAGTAGTATCTCCATTAGGAGTGATAAAAGTAGCTTTATCACCATCAGAATGAACTGGCATATAGAGTTTATTTGGCGTGTCAATAGAAGTTGTACCATCGGCATTATAAGTGACAGTTAAAGGATTGCTTGTATAGCCAGTGATTGATGGAACATCGACAGTTTTAGGATTGTCCCCATAATTACCTTCAGGAATAGTGACAGTTTTATTGCCTTCAGGAGTTTTTACAGTTGTAGTTGTAGGATCAAAGTGAATAGGTGTGTAAAGACCGTCTGTTTTCACGATGGCATTACCGTTGGCATCATAAATTACTGGAATAGTTTTATCTTCGTGAGTATATCCTTCGAAATCAGGAATACTAATATTACCATTTGTACCAAAGTCTCCGGCGGGAATATTAACAGTCTGAGTTTGTCCATCAGGTGTAGTAAACTTTGCAGTACCACCGTTAGAGTGAACAGGAGTATACAAAGAACTTGGTGTATTAATAGAAGTTGTACCATCGGCATTATAAGTAACAGTTAAAGGAGCAGAGATATAACCAGTGACCGATGGAACATCGACAGTTTTAGGATCGTCACCATAATTGCCTTCGGGAATAGTGATTGTTTTATTACCTTCAGGAGTTTTTACGGTTGTAGTTGTAGCGTCAAAGTGAATAGGGGTATAAATTTTATCAGTATTTACAATGGCATTTCCGTCTTTGTCATACGATACAGGAACTTCTTCATCATGAGTATATCCGTCAATATTAGGAACAGTGATACTACCATCTGTACCGTATGCACCTTCAGGGATATCAATCGTTCTAGATTGTCCGTTTGGAGCAGTGAAAGTTACTGTTTGTCCAGACTTTGACTTAACAGGAGAATAAATATCCGTTGTATTAACAATGGCAACTCCATCGGGGCCATAAATAACGGGAACAGTTGTATTGGTATGGGTGTATCCGTCAAAGTCTGGGATAGTAATACTACCATTTGTACCATATTCACCGGCAGGGATATCCAATGTTTTAGATTGACCGTCTGGAGTAGTAAAAGTTGCTGTTTGTCCGGGATTTGATTTAACGGGAGTATAGAGATCTTTTGTATTAACAATGGCAACTCCATCGGGGCCATAAATAACGGGAACAGTTGTATTGGTATGGGTATATCCGTTAAAGTCTGGAATAGTGATACTACCATTTGTACCATATTCACCAGCAGGGATATCCAATATTTTAGATTGACCGTCTGGAGTAGTAAAGGTTGCTGTTTGTCCGGACTTTGATTTAACAGGAGAATAAATGTCTGTTGTATTAACAATGGCAACTCCATCGGGGCCATAAATAACGGGAAGAGTTGTATCTTTGTGAGTATATCCGTCAAAGTCTGGGATAGTAATACTACCGTCTGTACCATATACACCATCAGGAATATTCAATGTTTTAGATTGACCGTCTGGAGTAGTAAAGGTTGCTGTTTGTCCGGACTTTGATTTAACGGGAGTATAGAGATCTTTTGTATTAACAATGGCAACTCCATCGGGACCATAAATAACGGGAAGAGTTGTATCTTTGTGAGTATATCCGTCAAAGTCTGGAATGGTGATACTACCGTCTGTACCATATACACCATCAGGAATATTCAATGTTTTAGATTGACCGTCTGGAGTAGTAAAGGTTGCTGTTTGTCCGGGGTTTGACGCAACGGGAGTATAGAGATTTTTTGTATTAACAATGGCAACTCCATCGGGGCCATAAATAACGGGAAGAGTTGTATCTTTGTGAGTATATCCGTCAAAGTCTGGGATAGTGATACTACCATTTGTACCATATTCACCAGCAGGGATTTCCAATATTTTAGATTGACCGTCTGGAGTACTAAAAGTTGCTGTTTGTCCGGGGTTTGACGCAACGGGAGTATAGAGATCTTTTGTATTAACAATGGCAACTCCATCGGGGCCATAAATAACGGGAAGAGTTGTATCTTTGTGAGTATATCCATCAAAGTCTGGGATAGTAATACTACCATTTGTACCATATTCACCATCAGGAATATTCAATGTTTTAGATTGACCGTCTGGAGTACTAAAAGTTGCTGTTTGTCCGGACTTTGATTTAACGGGAGTATAGAGATCTTTTGTATTAACAATGGCAACTCCATCGGGACCATAAATAACGGGAACAGTTGTATTGGTATGGGTATATCCGTCAAAGTCTGGAATGGTGATACTACCGTCTGTACCATATACACCATCGGGAATATTCAATGTTTTAGATTGGCCGTCTGGAGCAGTGAAAGTTACTTTTTGTCCGGGGTTTGACGCAACAGGTGTATAAGTTACGTAGTAATTAGTAACAGCCTTATCATTTAAAATGTTTGCCGTGATGGTTGAAACGTTAGCTGTATAACCATCTTTTGTTGGTACTTTTACATCCTGTGAACTGTAAATAGGTCCTGAGATAGATGTCTCTATATCACCAAGATTTGAAGGTATTATAAGGTTTGCTTCGATGTCTGCAGGTACATTTCCGTCTGTTTTAAATTCGGTTGGGTTTAAAATACCACTTCCCAAATTGCTGACGATAGAATTTAAATTAAAAGTAGTAGAATTATCAGCCTTACTAGGATCAGACATGATAGACTTTCCACCTTCTTCAATCCAACTGCTACCATTTTTTGAAGATAGTGCAGTATAGCTTGAAAACCTATTAATTGAAGATAATGTTAATGATGTTAAACTGTCAGTACCATCGAACATGCCTTCACCTTTAGAAGAATCGCCAGTATCTATAGAAGATGAATTGGCCATATTCCATGAACTTATATCTAATGCTGTAAGTGATCTGTCATTCTGGAACATTCCAATCATAGATTTAGTTCTACGGAATTGTAATTGCGGCATATAGGCGGTTATTAAAGAAGTATTATTTTTAAACATGTAATTGAAATTTGCGTTTGATTTTAAAGTTGATTCTTTGTATTCTGAAAAAGTAACGTATTCAATCGAACTATCGTTTAAGAACATACTGTTGGCATCTGTAACAGAAGCAAAGTTCCAAGAGGATAAATTAATGGTAGGTTTAGTCTCATTTGTTGTAGAATCACTGGATATTTCCTTTAAATTGGTGTCATTAGCAAACATTCCGACAGTTTTTGTCATGGATACGTTGCTGACGACAGTGTGTAGTTTGTTGGCGTTTGTGATCGTAGTTAATTTATTTAAATCAGCAAACGTGTAGCTCATATCTGATGCAGCATTGACATCACCTTCAAAGTTGATACGTGTGATGTCATTTGCATGTTTCATCCATGGAGAAGTAGGAGATTCTTTAGTTTCAGTAGATGAGCTGTCAATTTGTGATGATCCTGTACTTGTGTGTTGTGTAGTTGTAGCCGTGTTGTCTGCTAAAGATGTAGTTTCACCAGCAGTACCTAAGTGTAAAACTCCATCCGCATCAATCTTCCAAGGGGTAGTTCCTTGTGTACCTTCAGCAATATTTCCATCAGCCAAAACTTCTGCTTCTGGTGTAAGAGTTAAATCTTCAGCACTGATTCCTAAACTAGCTAGTTGAGCTTTAGATACGGCCAAATTAGCGGCTAAAATGTCGTCTTGAGCTCCATCGTTTTGAATGACGTTTTCCTTATTAACATCGGATTGAGTAGTATCGGTAGTTTCATCAGTAGCGATATCTGAATCGGGAACAGGAGTATCAACTTTTTCGCCATCAATATTTTTAACGTCTTCAGTAGTTGTTTGAGTGTCTTTAACATCTGTATTGGAAACGGGAACTTCAGTATTTTCGCTTTCAGCAATTGTTTGTGCATCTTTAGCAACAACAGGTTGTGCTTCGGATGTTGTTCTAGTTTCTTTGATATCAGGAGTTGTTGTTTCCTTATTTAAAGTTTCAGATACAGCATTAGTGTCAGTTGCATCAGTTTTTTCTGTTGTAGCTGTTTCTTTTTCAACTGGAGCAACTGTGTCTGATTGGACAGTACTGTCATTATTTTCTTCAGTAGTTACAGGTGCGACGGCTTTGGTTACATCTGCTGATTTAGTGCTGTCAGTCTTGATGGCATCAGTTTTGGAATCGCTAGAAGTAGGTGTAGCAACTTGTTCAGTAGGTGCAACAGTTGTATCTGCGGCATGAACGATTTCAGTTGGACCACCCAGAAGCAATAACCCTCCGGCAAAAGATAAACTGGATACAACAATCCAATTTTTCTTAGATTTAACTAATTTTTTTCTCATGATACTATTAGGATCACGGTTTAATTGTTGGAATCTCATAATAAATAACCCCACTATTTACAGATTTTTGATAATTTCATAATCATTATAATTCTGTACTATTTGTATATATTCCAATTACTATAAGAATTATTTAATAATAGTGAATTAAATGTTAAAATTCGAAATAATTTTATAGAAAATGATTAACATAAATAGTGATGAATATCATGAGTATATATTTATTAGAATAAAATAAAAAAGCCATCTAAAAAGATGACTTTCTAAAGTGGACTGAATTCCTTGATCACATATTCGGTAGGGAATTCTTTTTTATTGTCTAAATGTTTTTGATATTTGGTCTTATGCTCAATTTCGTTATAAGCATCTTCCAACTGCGACATCGTGTATTTTTGAGTTAATTCGTCGATTGATATTCCGTAAAATTTTGACAAGTAATCTAATAATTCATTATCTTCTGTAATCATCATTACTGCCTCCGCCATCATAGTAGTGCCTAAATTAATTATTAGCAAATTCTCATTTTTCTTAGAAAGCTGATATATCAATGATGGTGTAATTGGTGGCAAAAATTAACTAAAAAAATTCTCTCAACGAACGTAATACGACAAATGCTGTCGCCCTCGATTTCTATAATTAAGTCATAAATTAATTGTTATGGAGGGATTTTAGTATGACAGAGAATGTTTGGGATAATAGAGCCATTGAAAAATTGGGTGGAGAATATAATAAATTATATAACTCTGGAGAAAATGATGATTTTAGTTGGGTATTAGATGAAGATAAAGAAGTTTTAAATCTAAATAAAATGAAAGTTGTAGGAGATAAAAAAGAACAAAAGGAAATTTCAGAATTCAACACAGATACAGTAACTATTAAGAAAGGATTACCAAGTCAAGTTCATGGAAATCCTGAAGAAGCCAGCTTATTCTTGTGTTTATTTAATCCAAGAGTGCAGGATAGTAAATCAATCAAAAAGAGCAAAAAGAATATTAATGTAAAAACATATGTAAATATTGAGAATAATAACGACGATGAGTATTTTAAAAATAATGATGGATATTACTCACACATAATTGATAATCAAAATATTTTAGCAAAGGAGTTTAAATATCTAAAAGATCACCCAAAAACAAATATTAATAAACTATACTATTTGTCTCATTACTATTACTTCTTATTTGAAACGGATGGAGCTAAAGGTAGTAAAGCAAAAAGAATAAAAGATATTATAGATGATACTTTTTCAAAGAATGATTTTAATATAGATAAATTAAGAATATGTAATTTGGAATTATTTGCGTACCGTACAGAGACTAGACCTAAATATAAAAAGTATTTATTTAAATCTGGAAAATCATATAGAGATTTAAAATCTTCACAATACGTAGCCAATTTGATTATTGACCGAGTGAAAGATAAAACTAAAGATAAACCGGTATTTATTTTTAGAGCATATGATGAATGGTCCAGAGTTATTAAACAAGAATTAGGAATTCGAATGGAAATCATTTCTAGAGATGAAAAGCTATCAGGAAAGAACTCTAAGAAAGTAAATAAAGAATATAATTCTTTGTTCAAAGATTGTTTTTATAAGTTTGCAAGTAGGGGCGGATCAATTACAAAGAATAATGTTAAAGCTATTTCAACAGGTAAAAAAATAGAAAATTCAGGTTATAAAAAAATTCAGTCAAGTATCCTAGAGAATAAGAAAGAGGAAGAAACAAAACAAACTTCCGAAAAGAATTCTCAAAATGGAAAATAGACCACTAAGACTATTCCACTACCTACTAACGAATGCGCAAGCTCTGACCACCGAAGAACTGATACAAAAATGGGATAAGATATTTGACTTCGACCACAATATGCAAGTGTCCGCCAAAAAAAGGGCAATCCAACGAGGACTAAAAAGTATTGAGGATGCTCTAAGTGATCCACGAATGAAAGAACTTTTCACTTATCACAAAGAGCGAAGCGGCAAGGTTTACGAGTATTCCATCGATTACAATGGCGAAACTTTTATCAATAATCAAGAAGCGCTAGTTTTGACCAAAATTCTATTAGCCAGCCGGGCTCTAAATGATCAGGAAGCGACCACCATCATCAATAAGTGGCAAAATATGATTTCCACTAAGGCTAGAAAGACTATCAAATCGGCAGTAAACGAGAATTTTGACAACGAGTCCTATATTATCGACAGCAACGACCGGGAAGAAACGATTTGGGAGTTGGAAGAATACATCCAAAGTCGTTCTAATATCAGTTTTAATTATCGTAATTTAGAAGTGAGTGGTAGGTCCGAAGTTAATGAAGAGATATTGCCGCTGCACGTTTTCTTCGACAATTATTACTTCTTTCTGAAGGGCTATAAGTTTGAAAATAATCGCTCACAGTTTAAAACTTATCGAATCGATTGGATGAAGGATATCATCAAAGTTAAATCTAAGATTAAACTAATTGGTCAAAATATGCCCCAGAACTCCAAAGAAGATCCCAAGAGTTTGTTCGCTTATGACGGTGAAGAAAAGAGTCTTGAATTCGAGTATTACGGTTTTCCCGACTACATCTACGACAAATTTCCTCAAGTCGAACTAGAAAAAGTGGAGCCTGATAAACCAAAGAAGTTCGGCTTTCCAGTCCATAAGATGCGGGTCAAAATTCATTATTCGGACGGTGTCAAAATGTGGCTTTTGAGTCAGGCAACTGTTCTAAAAGTTCTTTCGCCACCAGAAGTAGTGGAAGATTTGCGTAATTTACTAGAAGACGGGCTCAAAATGTATCCAAGAAAAGGAGAGAAAAATGAAATCTCAACAGATTTGGATAGTAAAGCTTAACAATAAAAACGATAAATTAAATCAAATAATGCACAAAAATTTGTCGTACTTCTTTTTGACTAATCAAGAATCACAGTTGTTAAAAGATGAAACTTTGACCGATATTCCTTTAAATAATCACGATCCCAAAAAAGTAAAATATGTCGTTGGTGTACCCGAAAAAACTAATCTGGTAGTTTGTTTGTATCGAGTTTCCGAAGAAAATCTAGAAATCAAAGATGATCATTTCACCTGGATAGTCGGTAAGGAAGTTGACCGTATTCCCGAATTCAACGATTTAGAAGTGGGTGACAAGATCCAATAGGCGACAGATTTTGTCTTTTATTATTTGTACAATGACCCTATCAATGAGATAAAAGGGGACGTTACAATGGAACAGACAACTGAATACGATGTGAATTTGATTATCAATGGCGAGGTAGAAAACGCCGATTTAATCATTTGCGGCTGGCATTATCAAAACGACTTCGACCAATTTGACCACAACATGTCGAGCAGTCCTAAACATGCTTTAATATCAGAAGTTAAGCGCTTACTAGAACAGGACCAAGTTCCTGGATTAGAGCTACAAGTTTACAAAAAAATCATCAATCGTTTCGGCACAACTATCAAATATGGAGAAAACTATTCCTCTGATGATGTTTTTAAGAAACCAGAGCGAGTCGTTTCAGACGTCGAAATGCCGGAAGACTACGGCATTCATCTTTCCCAAACTATAAAAGACGAAATCCAAGAAGAAACTGACGAGTTTGTCAAAGGAACTACCACCAAATATTATCTTCCTGGCAACTCTTTTGAAGAACTCGATAAAGAACGCGTTCAAGGAAGAAATAACGAATATCGTCGTTTAATGGCTGCTTTTAACGACTTTGCCAAAGATTATTCAGAAACTGACAAAAAAGTGCTAGAAAGAAATTTCAAGGCAAAGTTGCAACATGAACTGACTCAACTGGTCAAAGAAAAAGCTGCTCAAGAAGATCATTACTATTTCTTAGAGACGTACTATTATCCACTTTTGACAGCCCGAAATAGTGGCAAAATTAGTGTCTTGCGAGATTTGTATAGTCAAAGGGATAACCCCGAGCAATTAATCGAAAGAATCAGTTCATTAAAAATTTGTAACATCGATCCTTACGTGAATTATGAAGCATTTCATAGCAATATTGAGTATTCAGATATGGTCAAAGAGATACGTCAAAACGAAGAATTGCACAATATCAGTAAAAAAGTTGTCGATCGGATCAAAGATGCTAAAACTAACGTCCGTCTAGTGGCAGTTGGCTATGAAGAAATTTGGAAAAAACTCTTTCGCGATGTTTATATGCGACACGTTGGAAGAGAATATCTCCTGATGGAAAGAAGACTTAATCAACATACTTATTGTTTAAGACGTGCGACTGCCGGATTGACCCCCAAAAATATCTATCCTGTTGTCATTTCTACAGCAGATTATGAAGATTTAAAAAGTAATTTATTCTAAAATAAGCGGTTTCACTAGAATGGAAATTTCACTCTAATGAAGCGGCTTTTTTTAATATTAAGACATTCACACTCTAAAATTAAAAACTTTTTAATAAATATAAATGTTTCACAATCCCTATAGCCACGGTAATCATACGTCTTTCCTTGATTCTGTAAGCAAAAACTTTAATAAAAATCTTGCAAGTATATTAAAAAACAATTAAAATAGCAATATTTCAACCAATAAAAATTAATAGGGGGTGTCATTATGACAACGCAAAAAGTAGATCATGATCACGAGGTGGACCATCGATTGATTGTGCAAGAGAATAAGTACTACGCCAAATCTTCACGAATCAATTATTATGACCTTGTCATCGAATCTGCACACAATGCAACATTAGTCGATGCAGATGGAAACGAGTATATCGACTTGTTGGCAAGTGCTTCAGCCATTAACGTTGGTCATACGAATGAAAAAGTCGTGCAAGCAATTCAAGAGCAGGCCGAGAAACTGATTCATTACACACCTGCCTATTTTCATCACCGTCCCGGACAACAATTAGCTGAACGTTTGGCTAAATTAGTTCCTGGAGCTGAGAAACAAGTGGCTTTTTCAAATTCTGGTTCTGAAGCCAATGACGCTATCATCAAATTTGCCAGAGCTTATACCGGTCGTCCTTACATCGTTTCCTTCATGGATTCGTATCATGGTTCAACTTACGGCTCAATGACACTTTCTGGAGTTAGCTTGAACATGGCTCGCAAGATGGGTCCATTACTTCCCGGAGTAGTGCACGTACCGTATCCAGACTTATATCGACGATATGAGAACGAAACGGAACACGATGTAGCTTTGAGATATTTCGACGAATTCAAGCAGCCTTTTGAAAGTTTCTTGCCAGCTGATGAAGTAGCCTGTGTCTTGATTGAACCAATTCAAGGTGATGGTGGAATTAGAAAAGCTCCCGAAGAATTCATGCAACTAGTTTATGATTTTTGTCACCAAAACGGAATCTTGTTTGCTGTTGATGAGATCAATCAAGGAATGGGTCGCACGGGTAAAATGTGGAGCTACCAACAATTTAAGGATATCGAACCCGACTTGATGTCCGTAGGTAAGTCACTAGCTTCAGGGATGCCTTTGAGTGCCACGATTGGAAAAAAGGAAATCATGCAGAGTCTTGATTCACCAGCACACGTCTTTACTACTGCTGGAAACCCAATCTGTTGTGCCGCTTCAATGGCAACCTTGGACGTCTTGGAAGAAGAGCAGTTGATGGAAAAATCCAACGTCGAAGGGGCATACGCCGAAGAGAGATTTTTGGAAATGCAAAAGCACTATCCAGAAATTGGCGATGTGAGAATGTATGGTTTAGATGGGGGAATCGAATTAGTCAAGGACCGTCAGACAAAGACTCCTGATCCTGATTTTGCCAACAAAGTTATTTATTATGCATTTCAACACGGAGTTGTTATGATTACGCTGAAAGGTAATATTTTGAGATTTCAACCACCTTTGGTCATCACGCACGACGAGTTGGATAAAGCGTTGAATGTGTTAGATGATGCATTTGCGGCCGCAGAAAATAATCAAGTAATTATTCCAAGTAACGAAAAAATTGGTTGGTAATCAAGAGAAATTAACGATAGTTAAATTTTATATGAAATACCGTATGAAAATGTAGAATAAAAAACCTGAAATTGATATTCTGTTCATAGAAATTAAATATGGAGATTGAACACTATGTCAGTGAATGAAGTTGGTCAAAAAAAAGATTGTTTGATAACTGTAATTCGTACTCAAAAGGTTCGACTATATCCCAACCAACACATGAAGGTGGTTTTAAATCAACTTTGTGATTATCGTCGTTATTGTTGGAATAAGGCGCTAGAAACATGGAACGATATGTATGATTTGCATACCATTGACTCCAGCATTCCTATTCCAAATGTATATTCTGTCCGAAATGAATTAGTATTTAATAAAATGGATTGGCAGTTTAATTTGTCGTCAAGAACTTTACAACTAACAATTGTGGATTTGGGTATTGCGTGGAAAAATTATTTTGATAAATCTCTACCTGATTGGGGGAAACCAAAATTTAAATCAAAGAAAATGTCCCGTCAGGGTTTTAAGACTGATCGTGCAAAAATTGTTGATGGAAAGCTTCGTTTAGATAAACCTCTGGGAGTAAAGCAGTGGTTCGATATTCATATTAGTAAACATGTGAATTTAAATGGACAACTTAAGACTGTTAGTGTTTATAAAGAAAATGGAAAATATTGGGCTAGCTTTCCGTTAGAAGTATGTATAAAACATAAACTTATGACAGGAAAAAGTACCGCTGTGGATGTTAATGTTGGACACTTTAATTATACAAATGGGTTAATTAATACATTACCAAAAGGTTTAATTAAATTGTATGAGCGTATAAAAATTTATCAAAAATGTTTAGCTCGAAAAAGAGTGATTAATGGTGGAAATGCTACAAAGAGTAATAATTACATTGTAATGAGAGACAAGTTACAACGTGATTATCGTAAAGCTGCTAATATTCAACATGATATTATTCAAAAATTTACATCTAATTTAGTCGCTCAATATGACAAAATTGTTATTGAAGATTTAAATATTAAGTCTATGCAAATGAGCCATGTTGCTTCGAAGGGCCTACAAAGAGCATTGTTTGGGTATTTTCGTAAAGTTTTATCATATAAGTGTGAATGGTATGGTAAAGAAGTTATTTTAGCTAGTCAAATATATCCATCGACACAACGATGCTCTAAGTGCGGTTATGTTAAAAGAGGAAATGAAAAGCTTGGATTACAGGGGAATTTAAAGCATCATACTAATCATTCTGACTATGTTTGTTATTCCTGTGGTGCAAGAATTGATAGAGATAAAAATGCGGTGGCAAATTTATTAGATTTGATTTAAGTAATAAATGGGGGTGGCTTATCCCTTAAATTGTCATAGTTGATCAATGCGGTTACTCCTTTGTGGAGTTGTCGGGATATCAATGTTATAACGGCAATAAATAAAATAAAGAAAGGAAATATACAAACCTTTCTGAATGTAGGAAATTTAATTTTTTACATTTCTCCATATTTTGTATAGCAGTGTATTTTTTATGAGTGATTTTTTTAAACGTTTAACCTTAAAAGAAGATCCGAGTATTTATGAGGATAAAGATTCACATTTAGTTCGAGTTTTAACAGTTAAGGATTTCTTGGCTTTGGGTGTCGGGACAATCGTTTCCACATCAATCTTTACTTTGCCAGGGGTCGTTGCCGCACAACATACCGGTCCATCAGTGGTCTTTTCATTTATCGTGGCTGCTATCGTTGCCGGGTTAGTCGCCTTTGCTTATGCGGAGATGGCTGCCGCAATGCCATTTGCCGGGTCTGCGTATTCGTGGATCAATGTTATGTTCGGTGAGTTCTTCGGTTGGGTCGCTGGTTGGGCCCTGTTAGCCGAGTACTTCATCGCTTTAGCCTTCGTTGGTTCGGGGCTGTCCGCCAATTTCCGTGGGCTGTTGGAACCATTAGGAATCCACTTCCCGAATGCGATTGCCAATACCTTTGGTAATAACGGTGGTGTCGTTGATATCGTCGCCGTCGTCGTTATTGCCGCAGTCGCATGGTTGATTTCTCGTGGTGCCGGTGGTGCTGCTAAAGTTGAAAATGTTTTAGTTGTCTTAAAAGTTTTAGCTGTTTTAACTTTCATCATCGTTGGTTTAACTGCCATTCATGTGGAAAATTACTTCCCATTCATACCAAAATATCGTTTGAACGCTGACGGAACTGCCTTTGGTGGTTGGCAAGGAATCTACGCCGGTGTTTCAATGATCTTCCTATCATATATCGGATTTGATTCAATCGCCGCAAATTCTGCCGAAGCTAAGAATCCCGGTAAGACAATGCCACGAGGAATCCTAGGATCATTATTGATTGCCGTTGTTTTGTTCGTTGCTGTTGCTTTAGTTCTAGTTGGAATGTTCAAGTACTCTGATTACGCTAATAACGCTGAACCTGTTGGTTGGGCCCTAAGACATGCCGGTCATCCAATCGTTGCCAGTGTTATCCAAGCTGTTGCTGTTATCGGAATGTTCACCGCTTTGATTGGAATGATGTTAGCTGGTTCAAGACTAGTTTACTCATTCGGACGTGACGGAATGTTACCAAGTTGGTTAGGTAAGTTGAACGACAAGAATCTTCCTAATCACGCACTATTAGTTCTATCAATCGTTGGTATCTTAATCGGTGCCTTTTGTCCATTCGCCTTCTTAGCTCAATTGATTTCAGCCGGGACGTTGATTGCGTTCATGTTCGTATCATTAGGAATTTATCCATTGAGAAAACGTGAAGGAAAAGACATCGCCATGCCAGACTTCAAAGTGCCATTTTATCCAGTGCTACCAGCTCTAGGATTTATCGGCTCACTAATCATTTTCTGGGGACTAGATATTCAAGCTAAACTCTACGCTGGAATCTGGTTCGCTATCGGATTAGTTATCTACTTTGCTTACGGGATGCACCATTCAACTCTAGGCAAGAAGCATGACGCTGAAAAAAATAAATAAGACAAAATAAAAGATGCAATAAATTTCTGAATTCAGAAGTTTATTGCATCTTTAGTTTTAGCTAAATAAGAGCAAACAAAAAACCGCCAATTTCCACAAGGCGGTTTTTAGCGCGTCGTCAGTCAGATCTGTAAGGAGAAAACTGTCGACGGAGGAGTAAGAACTCCCGGAATAATTTTATACAAGAACTATTTTAGCATGGATATGGGCATATGGAAACTCAAAAATCAATTGAATTTGTTATACATTTTGTATAAAAGGTACAATTTATTTATAAAATCAAGTTGTATCAACTCTTATCAGTATAAAAATTATGCCAATTAAATAAATTGTAAAAAAATATGGGCATTTAGTGTGTCACTTTTTCAAATTAGAACTATAATGAGCTTGTAACTAAGGAGGTTGTTGAAAATATGGCAGAAGTAGATCCATCAAAGATGGCTGATGCAGCCATTGCAAAAGAACCAGAAGTACTAAACCTAAAGATGAGTGAGGCTTTCGACTGGAGCGATGATAAGACAGTTGTTCGTGACGCAATCTGGGATTATTTCATGGAGAACAACAATCATGACACAGTTAAGACCGAAGAAGCGGAGAAACCATTCCTTGATATGAAGGATGCTGACGTCCGTGACTGGATCGAGAAAAACCTTAAAAAATAATAAATCTTTAATTTTCCTTTAGGCTCTGAAATAAGAAGCCTAAAGGATTTTTTTATGCATTTTTTTAGAAATATTTAATATATAACATGAATATAAAAATAAGGGAGATTCTATTAGGAATCTTCCTTATTTTTTGTGTGCTTCATCGTAAACAATCGTCACCACATCATCAACTGCATTGAAGATGAAATCCATCACGCGTTTCTTGAATTCTTTACTGGAGACGAAATTAGTCATCTGTTTGGCAGTAAAGTTGACGAAAATTTTTGAAATGTGGTTGTTATTTAGTTTCCCCATTATCTCATCCTCTTTTTCATCGTTTTATAGATTTTTTTGAGAAATTTGTTGGTAGTAATTCTCTCGAGGTGGCTATATGCCAAATAATGTAATTGTCGTTTTGACAAAGTAGGGTTTTGCTTGATCTCTTCTTGCAAGTAGACGTACAACTCTTGTGGCTTCAAGTCGGTATTTTTCGTAAAGTCGTGCATCCGTTCATCTACTATGGCTTGGATCTCCTCGTGAACTGCACCATAGAAGAAACCAGTTGGCAAAATTCTGCGATGCGTTTGGGCTTCATGTTCAACGTGTAATTTCAAATTGAGTTTTGTTTCATCATTGAAATCGTCAATCTTTTTAGTTATCCGATGTAAATCATTTTCCACAGTCATATCCCACACCCCTTAATAAGATTAATTATAGAATGATATTTCCTTAAATCAAAAGGAAAATAAAAAAGGAACTGTGACATAAATCCTCGAAAGTAATCTTTAACGCTAAAGCTATTCTTGCCCAAGTTTCATAAAACTACCTAATCATTATTAAATTGAACAACTAATTGTATCTTGTTTTGAACTTCCTCTCTTAAATCCGTTGGTAGTTGCTCCACAAATTGCCAATTCCTGTTGATGTAATCAAAAGATTTTAACTGCTCAGTGTAAATCGTGCCATCCATTTTAGTTCGTTTATCTAAATGTACATGCAAAGGATAATCTTCCCCATTGAACTTACCATGTGATATAGGGACAACCCATACAAATGGGGAAGTAGCCATCAGCTGATTATTGCTAACAACCACAGCAGGCCTCCTTTTTTGTATTTCAGCTCCAGCAGATGGATCGAAATCAATGTAAATGATTTCTCCATTTTTGGGCATATTTACCATAATTCTTCTCCTATTGGCTTTGTATTTTCCCAGTCATTCAGATCATGCGCACGCTGATAGCTTCCATGCCAATCTTCAAATAAGCCGTCTAAACTAGTTGCCATATTTTTTGAAGGTTTAAGAATTAATTCGCCATTATCTTTTTTTTCAACTTTATACTGAGTTCCGGGGGCTACAGCTAGGTTACTCGGAATTGTAACAACAATGGAATTTCCTTGCTTTCTAGCTTTTACATATTTTTCCATAGGGCCATCCTCCATTTCAAAATCTTATTAAATTATAGCATTGGTGAATACACATGTGAATACATATGTACTTTGGGACAAGCATGAATTGTTTTTAGACAAAACAAAAAAGCCTCCTATATATAGGAGACTTCATAAATATGGTTCTAAACTTTCTGGTATTGATGAACAATCAATACCAGTTTTTTTATACTCTTTGAAATAAAAAAAGAACATCACTGTTCTCGTGTTAAGATTTAAGCGACCAAACCAAATCAAACAGGAGTGAACAATGATGTCCCAAGACAATTCTATACTATGTGCACTAGACATAAAAGACAATAATATAAAAAATGTTTCAGTAAAGGATGCCAAGATAAAAAAACGTGGCGTTATAAAACACATTAAAATAGTAAATGCTGAACTTTCCTATTCTTTACATAGATGTCCTCAATGTGGAATGAATACACTAGTTAAAAACGGTAAAAGAACTACTAATGCAAGATTAGCTAGCTTTAATGGTATCGAGTACCACCTAGTACTAAAAAAGCAACGATTTTTGTGTAGGAACTGTGGAAGCACCTGCGGTGCTCACAGTGATCTACTGATTAAAAATCATACTATGACCAAACAGATCAAGAATAGAATCTTTTCCATGGCTAAGGAATCATTCACTCTGTCATCAATAGCTAAAATCATTGGCATTTCAGCCAATACTGTAAGTAGAATTCTATATAGTAATACCAAAATTCCTACTAGATGTGTGCATTTGCCAGAGAATCTTTGTTTTGATGAGTTTCGATCCGTAAAAAATATTTTTACATTTATCGCTATCGATGCGGATACACATAGATTGGTCGAATTGATACGTAACAGGCTGTCTAAAACAATAACTGAACATTTTATAAACAGTTACAGCTTATCAGAACGACAAGCTGTAAAAACTGTATCAATCGACTTAAATGCCAATTATCAATTAGTCGTTCATCGTATATTCCCAAACGCTCGCATTGTCGTAGATAGGTTTCATATAGTTCAACTTTGTAGTAGAGCCCTAGATCAAGTACGTATCAATTCTTTAAAAAAATTACCTGATAAAAAATCTCGTATATACAAAGCAATGAAATCTGATTGGCGTCTATATCATCTTCCAGAGGAAGATGTAGACGATACCCATATAAAATTTATTGTCGGTATAAATGAATTCATGACTATTCAAAATGCCATCGATATAGCTACTGATGAAATACCAATTTTCAAGGAGGCCTATGATACTTACCAGAGTATTCAAAGATCGATAAGGTACCACGACATAGACTTACTTCAGGAAACTATTTCTGGATATAAAAGAAATGGGACTGCAATGGATACAGCCATTACAACGTTACGAAAAAATAAAAATTATGTAAAAAATAGTTGCTTATTGCCATACTCCAATGGCCCTCTAGAGGGCACCATTGGAAAGATAAAGAAACTAAAAAGAAATTCCTATGGCTTTAGAAATCTTGAACACTTTATTAAGAGAATAAAACTGATTTGTGCATAGAAAAAGAGCATCCTCGGTGAGGATGCTCAATGAGCTCAAAATCATTCATCAATACGATTTGACAAAGAGCCATAAATATCAGGGAGGGTGGTTATATTAGTTTGTTTATTAAATTTCTCATTATAGTAAATGCAAGTATTCTTGTTTACCAATTACTATAATAAACACTAAATGTGAAGAAATTGTGAAATATAAAAATTTAAATATAACGAATCCCGTTTATTGTGTAACTGATGTAGCAAATTCTGGTTCGCTAGTTGCTTGTTTTTGTTGACCAGCGTCGTTTAATTGCATATTGGTACTTTGTGTCCATTCATTGTTAGAAACTTGATAGAAGGTATAGCCGTACTTATTTTGAACCATCTGGTTGACCTTCCAAGAAGAGCCATCTTGCAATTGACGACCGGAGAAAGAATCCATCGAAGTATCGTAGACATCGGCTGGACCATTAACAACTGTTCCGACAACTTGTTGATCATTGGTATTTGCGGCTTGAGTAGCAGAGTTGATTGAAACATCACCGACCGCAACGTATTCATCAGTCGCAATTTGGACGTAAGAATTTCCGTTGATCATAATAGTCGTACCAGTATTCCAAGTGCTACCAGCTGGCAAAGTTACACCAGTTTTTGCGCCTTGACTGTTGATAACAGCACTGTTCCATTTAGCAGTCGCAACTTGTCCACTAGTAGTAAATGGGGCAGCTGCTTGTGTCTGTGCTTGAGCTTGTGTCTGAGAAACGTTTAGACTACTTGCAGCAATCCATTCATTCGTGGCAACTTGATAATAAAGTACGCCATTGAGATATTTAGTGCTGCCCAATTTCCAGGAACTATTGTTGGGTAAGAAAGTACTAGTAATAGCTTGTCCTTGGTCATCAACTAAAACACCGCTACCGTTGACAGTTCCCACTAAATCGACTCGATCAGGGACCGATGCCTTTACGGTTTGAGGTGACAAATTAGACAGGACACTTGGAGCGATTAACAAAGCTAACGCCGAACCAATTAAAGCTGTGTTCTTTTTCATCGTTTAACCTCCTGTAATTATTTTGCGGTTCACCTTAAACTATAATGCAATTCGGTTTTTTACAACCTATTTTAAAAACAGTTAAGACAAACATTACTATTTCTTTAGAAATTAATTTAGATAATTTGAGAAATCAGAAGAATATCCTTGAATCGAAAATTTGTGATAAGTCTTCAGATCACGGTCGGAGAGTTTGATGATAACGGAATTAGTGATGGTGTTTTCTTGATGGAAGCGAGGTCTGATTTTATAAATAATTCCATAAACAGACGGTTTCTTCATCTTATAAACTTCCATCGAAACAGTTTTGTACTTAGACCAGTCAAACGGCCCGTCATTTTTATCGATTGCCAGTCGGACCATTTTCGTAAATTGTTGTTTTTGATAATCATTTAATTTATGCGTATCTTTATTTTGCAAAGTAATCTGCGTTCCCGAAGAGTAACAATAAGGAGCAGAGTGGGCGTTACGATACATTTGAGGGATGAGAAAGGCCAGTGCCAAAATAACCACGCAACCAATCAAAACCGCACGATGCTTGTACTTTTGAAGTTTTGCTTTCATTAGTCCCTCCTTAAAAAAATCTAACCTAAGTATTATAACGTGGATTTCTAAAATAGCTTAAAAAAATCCGTAAATCATTTTTTGAATACCGGAAAAAACAGTAAAAAAACCATGACCTCAAAATAGAAGTCATGGTTTTTAAATATCTAAATATCTAATTATCTAACCTTAGCATCTGAAGGTTGAATAGTAGTACGTCCATCGGCATGGGCATTCTTGATAGCACGGATGATATCATTGTCACTCCAGGCACCAACTGTCTTAACACCTTGGTCAGTCAATTGTTGTCTAGCATTGGCGATATCTTGATCAGTGATTTCCTTGCCGCCAACTTCACGTTTTTCAACATCGAAGTCACCCTTAGCAGCAGGATTGTCGCTTTGGTCATCGGATGAAGTAGTAGTATCGGTATTTGTATCGTTACTACTATTATTAGTATCAGTTGTAGTTGTGTCATTAGTTGAAGTTTCAGGAACTGATTCTAATAAAGTCTTAGCTTGAGTATAAAGGTCTGAATAATACTTACCTTTGATACCTTTAGCCTTAGTAACTTGTTCTAGTAATGACTTAGCTTGGTCGCCGTTACCAGCCTTGATCATAGCCTTAGCATTCTTGATATCTAACTTGTAGTTGTTACGGTTCTTTTGAATCTTGTTAACTTGTTTCTTAAGATCCTTAGCATGAGAAGTCATCTTCTTGTTGCCGTTGTCTTGGTCGATGACCTTGTTCAAAGCCTTCTTAGCGTCAGAGAACTTGCGTTGGTTCATCAAGCTCTTAGCCTTAACTAGATTGTCAGCTTGTTTTTCAGAAGCAGATGCTTTGTCAGTCTTCTTGAGTTTAGTAGCAGCTTCAAAGTGATCAGATGCCTTAGCATACTTGCCATTGTCTACTGCAGTATTCCCCTTAGTCATTTCCGTCTTGTATTTACTGTCGTTGTTATTAGCGCTGTTTGATGATGATGAAGAATTACCACAACCAGCTAGGACTAGTGCAAATCCAGTCGTAAGTAGTAATAATGCTTTTTTCATTTTAATTCCTCCATATAAGTACTGGGCAAATTATACCATGTTCCAAAAAAATGCAAAATTAATTTCCGTTTTGGATACTTCCAATCGTTACTATATGTGTAAGTTACTTAAGCCGGCAAAAAGTTCTTACAAAATTATAAAAAAGAAGGTACTTAAAATGAGTTGGAAAAGAACATCAATCAAAATCATCATGGCAAACAAAGACTATCCTAATGGAATTAAATTCTTCACTTACAACAACATCATCGAAGAACCCACTAGAGAACAAATCAAGATGTTTGCCGAAGGTTTGCAACTATTGTCAAACGGGGATGCCTATCTAGGATCAGAAGTAATCAAGCACGACGAACTAAGCGCTGACTAAACGTACCTAAATAAGAAGGGAAGAAATTAATATGAAGAAACTACAACTAAGATTCAAAACAGCCGAAGGTAAGAAACGCAATCTCGTACTAAATTACGTCAAATCTGGTCTCGATGAAAACACCGTCCGCCAAGCAATGGACAAAATCAGTGCCAGTAAGCTTTTTGAAAAGGATACTGTCGAACTTTATCAAGAAGTTGTTGATGCCAAGTATATTGACCGCACTGAAACAAAAGTATTCTAAAATTATTCAGTATTTAGACATAATTATTAAACTTTTTAAGGGATAAACCTTGAGCCTACGACTTAATTCGATTAGAATAAGAGTAGGCTCATTTAGGTTGACTAGAGTTTATTGGTTTCCATGTATACGTAACGTCTGTAATACTTTTGTAATTTTATGATTATTTTTGATCAAAAAGTTACAAACTTTGTACAGATTTCTGCCCAAATATTACAGAAATGTGATATTTAATACAGGAATGTTACAAAACAAGGGAGTTTTTAATTTCGAGTTGATTATAAAGCCGGAGTTTCATATAATGGTTGTCAGTGGGATAGCCCCACGACAATTAAAAATAATAAATTCTTGTAGTCCAGGGGAGGATTAACATTGAAAAAATCTATTAAATACGCAGGAATCGCTGCTGCTACACTTCTAGCTGTTGCTCCAGTTGCTGCTCCTGTTGTTTCAAGTACAACTTCTGTACAAGCTGCTGAAGCAGGTGTTACAGATGACAATATTACTACAGCTGTTAAAGCACTTCAAGGTGTCCTAACAGATACAACATTTGGTGACAATAACACTAATGGTGCATATCCTACAGCATTGACAAGTGCACAATACGATACATATATGTCAGCAGAAGATTTCATGGCTCTACCTATTATGGGTAGCAAGGCTCTATCAACTGCTAATATGAATGTTCTTGCTGAAGCTAACGCTCAAGTTAAAGTTAGTGCTGTGGATGCAAATGGTAACAAGATTAACAGTGGTGACTATGCTAAATTGGCTGCTTCAGTTGCATCAGATAACGGAAGCATCAAGTATGCATATACTATTAAGTATAACAATACTGATGGTGACGCACAAACACCTGTTACAGGTACATTTACATTAACAAATGATAATGTTGTTTCAGCTGTTAAGTCATTGGCTGTTACATACACAAATCCATTGGAAGTAGCTTATGGTTCAAAGACTGTTAATGCAAGTCTTTCATCAACAATCGATGCAAAAGTTACTGACAAGAATGGTAATGCTGTTGAATTAGATAGTGATCAAGCCTCAGCTGGTGCACTTTACAAGTCATTTGCTGGTGCAATTGCTGCAGATGCTACTGATGTATATTCAGATTCAACATTTGGTGATGAAGATAAAACTTACTATCAACCTGTAACTATTGCTATCAAGAGTGGTAAGTTAGGTACTAACGATGCAAAGACAATCGTTGATAACTATATTGCTGGTCAAGATGACTATTCAGTTACTGTTAATGGTTCAGCATTGAGTGCTGTTGCTAATGGTACTTTGAAAGCAACTGCTGCAACTGCTACAGATGCAGATCCAGCAAATGCTGGTACACTAACATTTATTCGTGAAGTTCACGTTTCACAAAATGCTAGCTGGACAACAGAAGATGTTTCAGGTGTTGTTACAACTAAAGCTGATAGCTCATACTATACATTGAAGAATGACGACAATAACACAATTACAAACCGTGCTCTTGCAAAGAACACTGCTTGGGTTACTGACAAAGTTCGTACAGACAACAATGGTAACAAGCAATACCGTGTTGCTACTGGTGAATGGATTGACGCTGATGATGTAACATTCTCAGACAAAGCTACAACTGACGAAGGTGAATACACTGACGTACAAGCTTTGAATGGTAAAGTTACACTTGATGGTCCTTCATCATTCGTATACTTCCTATACGACAACAATGGTGGACAAATTGCTAACCGTGCCTTGACTGGTGATTCAGCATGGTTTACAGATAAGAAGGCAACTAACGCTGCTGGAGTTACTGTATACCACGTTGCTACTGGTGAATGGGTACAAGCTGGTAGTGGTGTAAACTACTCAGCATACTAATCATTAGTTAGTATAATTTCAAAAAGACTCGCGTAAGCGGGTCTTTTTTTATCTAAAAAATTAATAAGAATGTACTGAAATATGGTTTTTATTACTGTAAAAGTTTACACTGAACTAGTGTACTTTTATAGAAAAGGGAGTTTATTATGTCACGTAATTTGAAAAAAATTGCTATCATGATTGCGACTGTACTTTTGATTGTCGGATCATTGCCATTTATGAGTTTAACTGCCCAAGCTGCTGATGCAAATGGTAATGATAAGATCACTATCGGAACAATCAAGAATACTGCTGCAATGCCTGCTGTTATGGCCAAAGAAGCTACTGATTTTAGTCGTAACAATATCGAAGCTGATGTGAAATCATATGATTCTAATAAGGAATTGAATGATGCTATCGCTAATGGTGATGTTAACTTTGCTACTACCGATTTAGTAAGTTTTGCATCAATTGCCAAAAAGAATTCTACTTGGAAGATTGTTGGTACTTTGCCTGGTTACTATGGTCTAGTTGCTAACAAGAAGTACAAGAAGATTAAAAATCTTAAGGGCAAGACGATTGCTATCGACAAGAAGTCTGGTTCAAAACAATACTTAAAGAAGATTTTGAAGAAGAACAAGGTTAAGTACTCAAGTGTTAAGGTTAAACAAATTGATGCCGACAGTACTCGTGTTGATTCTTTGAAGTCTGGTGATATCGATGCCGCCGTCTTGGAAGACCCTTCAATCAGTAATGCCAAGGGTAATAGTGCCAAAGTATTGAATCGTCAAAAGACTGGTAAAGATAACGGACAAGTTTTGATTGCCAACAAAGACTTTACTAAGAAGAATGCTTCTTCAACTCAAATTCTAGTTAGTGTTCTTAATACTGAAATTAAGAATATCAACAAAGTAATGGGCTACGGTGCTGCTCAAGCTGCCTTAAGAGATTTTGGTATTAACGATAAGGGTGCTAAGTACATTACTGATATGGAAATTAAGTTCAAGAAGGTTCACAAAGTTAAGAAGTCTGACTTCAAGAAGGCTTTCAAATTTGCTAAATCACAAAAGAACTTTAAAGGTAAGATTAGTTACAATAAATACACTTTGAAAGTTAAAGGTGTTAAATAATAGTTAAGAAGATATCGACACAGGTCGATATCTTTTTTTGTTAAATTTTTTAAGTGAGATATTATTGAATTAATAAATAATATCGAGGTAAAAGTATGTTACGACCTGTGAATTTAGAATCATTGTTTGATATTTTAGATAATGAAAAATTATTGGATGAATATAGGATCTTTTTGAATATGGACAAACAATTTGAACGTAAGGAGATAAATGATACCAAACTTTTATTTGATTACTTGAAGCCTGCTGTAGAATTATCTAATTTTTATGTTGGATTCAAAATACCTCAAATTAATAAAGAATTCGATTTATTACGCTTTACAAGTGACTATATTTTGAATATTGAATTAAAAAGTAAAATGATTTCTGAGGAAAAGATAAAGAGACAACTTCAGAAGAATTTGTATTATTTAAAAATGTTTAAAAACTATAGTGATGTTCATTTATATACTGCGGTAAAAGAGTATGAAAACAATTTTAAGATATATGAATTGAAAGATGGAGCACTAAATGAAGTTACTCCTGGTCGCATGCAGAGAGATTTGATACTCACTGGTAGGGAAGTAGATTTATCAGTTATTTGTGATCCAAGCAATTATTTGATATCACCATTTAATTCTACAGAATTATTTTTAGAGCATAAGTACTTTTTAACCCAGAACCAACAAGAAATAGAAAAGACTTTTTTAAATGGAGGTATTGGAATGTATTCTCTTCAGGGAGGTGCAGGAACTGGGAAAACATTGTTAGCTTATGATATTGCGTATGAGGAAATGGAGAAAGAAAAGAAGGTCAAAATAATTCATTGTGCCAATTTGAATGATGGACAGGAAGAATTAAATAGTAATGGATGGAGTATTTCTCCGATTAAAAGTTATAAATTTATTGAGTTTAACAATTATGATGTGGTAATTTTTGATGAATTTCAAAGAGCATCAAATGTTGAAGAAATTATTACTGACTTTAGTAAATTTAAAGGCAAGACACTTTTTTGTGGTGATACTAATCAATGGCTTGGTTCTTGGGAAAATAAGGAAAAAACATTTAATAAATTGAAAGAATGTAATTTATTGAAAAAGGAGTTTAAAGTAACCCAAAAGATAATAACAAATAAGGAGGTCTCCACGTTTATAAAACAACTATTTGATAATAAAAAAATTGATTCTAAAAATGTAAAAAAAGAAAACATTTATATTGAATACTTTGGCAATGAAACAGTTGCTCGTTCATTTGGTACTAGATTGGAAAGAGGCGGATGGAAAGTAATTAGTTTGACAACATCGTTATATAATGAGGAATATATTGATCAATTAGAGTATAGTGATTTAAATTCGCATAAGGTAATTGGTCAAGAATTTGATAGAGTCGCTGTTTTTATGGGAAAAAATTTTTATTACGATGAAAATGGTAAGTTAAATAGTAGTGAGGATAGTTATTACGACTCAACTAAAATGTTATTTGAGAATATTACTAGGACTAGGAAAAAATTGTTTATAGTAATTGTAAATAATCGTGAGATATTGAGAAGTTGTTTAGAAATATTGAATTGTTCAAATTAATATTTCCTTGAGAATTGAGATTTAATTTATTTATAGTATTTTTAATGTCTTTCTTTGATTTCTTCAAATTTCCACTCCAATGAATTATAATTTTGAGAGAAGTTATCTTTGCAAGGGTGGTATTTTGTTATCAGAAATTTAGTGAACAGCTTATATTTGAAATGTAAGCGTAACAAATGGTCACTGATAATTCTCCTGACCATTTTCATTTTTGTATTAATTTTGAATTTAAAGACCTTATACATCGCTGACGATTATGTCTACCACTTTTTCTATCAGACGTCGTCGCCAACTGAGATTGCTCATCAGCAAAAGATTTCTACGTTGTTGATACCAGCTTCGATGTGGAATCATTATTTCCTTTGGAATGGTCGGTTTGTAGCTCATTCGATCGTGCAATACTTCATGCAATTTGATACTAAGATTCCGTTTGATATTTGTAACAGTTTGATTTTTGTAATTTTAATCATGATGATGGATAGATTTGCCAGTAAATTATCTAATAAGAAAGCTCAGGCGTTTGTTCTGCCATCGATTTTTGCTTTTACTTGGTTTTATTTGCCATTCTTCGGGCAATCGGTTCTTTGGGTGTCTGGAGCGGGTAATTACTTGTGGATGAGTGTGATTTATCTCGGCTTTATCATGTACAACTTGAAGTTTCGAGAAGCTAGTTTACAGACATTCGTTGCGGCAGGAATCATTGGTTTCTTAGCTGGAGCTAGTAACGAGAACTCTGGTCCAGCCGCAATTTTGATTGTCTTATTATTTATGATCAAACGTTTTATCGAAACTCATAAAATCAGCTTAGTAAGTTCAATCAGTGTGTTTTTCGGTGCAGTAGGTTTCTTACTCATGTTAATATCTCCCGGTTCACAAAAGCGTGGTATGATGAGTCGAACTTGGCCAGTTGTCCACAAGAATCTCGAAAATATTTATAATCTAACTTTCGATAATTGGAAGTGGCTCTATTTGTTGGTGATTGTCTTGATGATTGCCGGAGTAGTTTTGAAAAAGTTATCGATCGATAGTTGCTGGTCGATTATCTTCTTCATGGTCGGGCATTTTGCGGCAGTTTATGCGATGGCGTTATCCCCAGAAGAACCGCAAAGGACTTTCTTTGGAGGAGTTATTTTCTTAGGAATTGCTTTATTTATTCCCGTTTATGCACTCTTCAGCGAGGTTAAATTAGTGCTGCCAGTCTTGTCGATTCTAATGATAATTTTGTTTGTCAGAAGTTATGTGCCAGCTTATCAAGATATCAATCAGAGTTATCAGGTTAATAAAATGCAGTACGAAAAGATTCTCACTGCCAAAAAAGAGGGCAAAAACAGCGCTCACGTGCCAATTTTGCCAGTTGCGAAGAGTACTTATAATGCGACTTACCAGACGTTTACTTTGGATGAACCATCGGATCAGTTGATGAATCTCTGGGTTGCTAAGTATTTCGATATTGGAAAAGTTTATGGCTATCACATCAAATAAAAAAGTCTATCTATTTTTAGATAGGCTTTTCTTCATTTTTAGGTTTTAATTTGAGTAGTAGTGGTTTGATTTTATTTCTAAATGGATAAGCAATCATGATTAATATCATTATGACTAGAGAGATGGCTGAGAAGTGACGAGCTGATTTCTGGATATTTGTTTCATAATAATCAACTATGACTTTTCCTTTGCCGTTGAGAGTGATTTTAGCTAGGTTGTTATGTTGTTTGTCCATTGTTAATTTAGAAACTTGTCCGGTAGAATTCTTTGACTGGAAACCATAATAACCGATAATTGGTAGATTGACTTGAGCGTTTTTAGCATTCTTGAAATTGAAAGTCAGTTTTGTGCCAGATTGTTTGAAATCAGTAATTTTAGCTTTACCAGAAACGACCTTAGGTTGGTGTTTAGTATGTTCCAAAGTAGTCGTATTAGTTCCTACTGGCAAGTATTCCTGTCCGCCACCAATACTGTAGGGCGACATCTTGTTGTACTCAGAATAGGGAATTAGAGCGGCTGTGTAGCTTTGGATGAGTCGATAGCCAGAAGAGACCGACAATAACAAGACGAAGGCTACTAATAATCCTTTGATCGTCTTACCTTTTAAGATATTTAACGGATCACTAGCGACGAAAATTGCCAGAAGAATCGTCGTTATCATGTCAAAGCGCCAAGTGTATTGGATCATCTTGAGCGGTGTTTTGTTCAATAAAATCCAAGGGAAGACTGAACTTGAACAGATGAAAGTCGCTACACCGATAATTGAAAAATGTCTGATAGCTTTATTTTGAATCTTGTGAGCCGAAACGATAATGATTACTGATGCTAATAACAAAACCAAACCGATGTTGGGATTGTCGATGATGTTACTTAGACTCCAGTTGAAACTATCTTGCAGGCTGCTGGAACCTTTGACTAAAATACTCTTAGATTTTGTTAATTGGAACGTGGTGTGCTTGAGCTGTTCTAACATTGGTAGGAAATAGCCGACACTCAACAGTCCTGAACAAATAGTAGCCCAAAGCAGTGATAGTAGACGTTTAGGGTGTAGTTTTAATTCAGGAATTTGGCTAAGAGCGACGATAACAATTAAAATGGCGACTAAAACTGGTGAGAGAGCGTGAGAATAAATAATCCCCGTCATCCCGAAAGTTAAGAAGAGCCAGTTTCGTTTACGTTCACCGTAGAAAATTTCGTAAATTCCTAGCATCGCAACTGGTAAGAACAAGAATGCTCCAACTTCACCGAGATCGTGACGGAACAATAAGTCATGTAAACGATAATTAGAAAGCGTATAGACGAAACTGAAAACTAAACTGTTCCAGTACTTTCTTTGAACTTTGTAGAAGCACAAGAAAGATACACCGAAGGTCAAGAAATTTAAAAGGACGTAATAACGAGCAATTGCTTGAGCGGTGGAATATCCTAGTAGTTTCATCAAAGCGACCGGATAGAGTAAAAAGTCCGAATAAAAAATATTTGAGATGTATCCGAATCCATCCATGAATGACATGTTGATGACTGGAAAGTAATCGTGTCTAAGAATCGACTGATATAATCCTTCAATTCGCATCATGTGGAAACGATTATCGCTCGGACCTAAAAACGACCAGATGGAATTATGATAAAATTCAGTTTGATAGATAGAAAGAAAACTAGCAATGGCAAAAATGCCTAAAGTAATGATAGTAATAATGGTTATTTTGAAGTATTTATTCTTTAAGATAGACGACATGTTTAAACCTTTCCAAATAAGATTAAGTTAATTATACTAGGTATTGTTATTTTTTAGGTATTATAACTATTGAGCTCTTTTATTTGTTATGAGGTGATTATTATTAGTAAAAAAAGTAATGACATCTACTGCTTTATTAAGAAAAATAAGCTAACAGTGGGTGTTTTAGTAATTATTTTTGCAATATTATTAATTTTGAATTCCAAAACTTTGTATACAGCAGATGATTATGTTTATCGGTTTGTTTATCATTTACCAACACCAGAAAAACATATGGAAAAAATTACAACTGGCCTTATTCCTTATTCAATGTGGAATCATTATTTAAATTGGAATGGACGTTTTGTCTCGCATTCAATTGTTCAATATTTCATGCAGTTTGATACGAAAATTCCGTTTAATATTTTCAATAGTTTAGCATATGTTGGATTAGTCTCTTTGATCAATTGGATTTCACTAAGGGTCACTAATAAGAAGAATAATCCTTATATGTTGGCATTGATATTCTTCTTTACGTGGTTTTTTATTCCTTTCTTTGGTCAATCAGTTTTGTGGTTGTCTGGATCAGGTAACTATTTATGGATGAGTTTGATTTATTTAGGATTTATTTTATTTAATCTCAAGAATCATGAAAGAAACTTTACTAATATTTTATCAGTAATTTTATTAGGTTTCTTGACCGGAGCTAGTAATGAAAATTCTGGTCCTGCGGCAGTATTGATTGTTCTATTATTTATGTTAAGACGATTTTTTAAAGAACGAAAGGTAAGTTCAGTCGCAGTAATTGGGATAGTTTCCAGTGCCATTGGCTTTTTAACTATGATGTTATCCCCAGGCTCACAAAAACGTGGTACGATGCAACGTACTTTTGAAATTATTCAAAATAATCTTCAAGACATTTTTAAATTGTCATTTAATGATTTAAAATGGGCTTATTTAATATTTATTGTTCTATTACTGTTGGCTATTGGGATGAAAAAGATTACATTTGATGAATTATTGACTGTAACTTTCTTTTTCATAGGTCATTTAGCAGCAATTTATGCAATGGCATTTTCACCAGAACATCCTGAGAGAACTTTCTTTGGGGGAGTAATGTTTTTGGGGATAGCTATTTTTATTCTAATGTATTGTGTTTTTAGCAATACAAGAATTAGTCTATTAGGCTTGATGGCTATATGTTCAGTTTGTTTTGTTTTTAGTTTCGTACCAGCCTATCAAGATATTAATCTCAGCTATCATCAGACTGCAAATCAGTATGAAGCTATTAAAAAAGCTCAACATGAGAATCCTAAAAACGCGACTGTTCAAATTCTAACTCCACAAAAGAGCAAGTATAATGCTACTAATGGTGTTATTGGTTTGGCTAAAGAACCATGGCAGATTATGAATCGTTGGGAATCTAAGTTTTTTGATGTAAATCAAATTAGTGGATATTACAAGAAATGATATGACTGGGGGAGAGTATGAAAAGAAAGCGAATTGTTTATATAGACTTCATCCGAGTTTTGGCAATGTTTCTAGTTGTTTTGGCTCATGCCTGTGCTTCTGAATTAGGACATAAGAGCAATTCAATCGATTGGAATATTGCCCATTCTTTAGTAATTATCACCGAAGTTGCGGTACCGCTGTTTTTTATGATCAGTGGTTCGACAATTTTGAATAGTCCAAAAACTCACAGCATTCGTTATTTATTCAAACATCGTTTGCCGAAGATTTTGATACCATTTATAATTTGGTCGGTTATCACAGCTTATTTTGCCCGCCAAATCGATGGAACTTATACTTACCACAGTTTCATGCATGCAGTTCTGTCAATGTATCATCAACCGGTAATTATCGCTTACTGGTTCATTTATCCATTGATATCATTATACTTGCTGTCACCGCTGTTAAAAGCTATGGTCGATAGTTTGAGCAGTACCGGATTAAATTACTTATTGATTCTATGGTTCATCTTCACGATGATAATGCCGGTAGTCATCCCTGTTTTGCCAGCTGATATCAGATCTTATTTTAAAGTCTACAGTATGAGTAAAATCGTCTTTTCCAGTTATTTGGGTTATTTCTTATTGGGCTACAAACTTTCACAGGAAAAGCATCGCAAAACTAATTGGCTCGTGGGAATTTTGCTTATTTTAATTTTGTTCACAATAAATATTGAAATAGGCTTAATTAATAATCACAGTGTTTGGAAGATTTTGAATATCTTCTCGATTGGTTCAGTACCTTTTATCGCTGGACTGATATTCGTTGTTCTGCGTTCGTTTGAAAACAAGTATCATCACTGGTTCAGCAGATTGATTGAGATTTTAGCGCCGTTGACGTATGGCGTGTACTTGGTTCACGGGTTAGTGATCAATTTAGTTGAACAGTGGTTCGGGAAAAGTGCCTACTTCACTAATTTCTTGTTGGCATCGCTGATTTCTCTAGTCGTGATATTTGTTTTGAGCAAGATTCCTCTAATTAGAAAAATATTATTGTAAAACGTCTATGTTTAAAATGGGCGTTTTTTTGTTGTTTCGTGAATTATAAGGTTGTTCTATACTTGTAACTATGTTGAAGAAAATAAAGGGATTTTTTAGAGGGAAATTTTTTGCACCAATCATGTTTTTAGTGTCATTTTTGTATTTTGGACTATTTAGAGTTCTGATGATTCCTTCCGGAGATGATTATTTCTGGGGCGGGGAACAAGGAGCTTACTTGATTCGTCACATGTTTTATGGGCCACAGGCTATTTATGGAGGAAGTAGCAACGGTCGTTATTTTGGGAATACTTTAGAAATTTTCACGATGCACAGTTTGCCACTAGCAGCTTTTAGTTACGGATTATTTTGGACATTGTTATTGTGGGCAATGTGGAGATTAGCTGGCAGAAGTATTACGGCCTTGTTGTTGTCGTTAGCTTTCGCGTTTACCTTGCAGGGAGCTTTTATCAATAACGTCTTAGCTTGGAACGCCGGTTTCGTTAATTACGTGCCACCAATGGCGTTAGTACTGAGCTATTTAGTTATCGTCGACTATGGACAAAAGAAAGTTTTACCGTGGCTGTTTGCCTTATTGACGCTAGTTTTGGGCTATTCAGCAGGATTATTCACTGAAGCTCTGACGTTGGGACAAATTTGTTTGGCTGTGTTGGTGATCTTGTACTTTAACAAGCGAACTAAGTTGTATCACATCACTTATTTGTTAGGGACAATCGTCTCAGCTATCGTTATGTTTTCTCATCCCGGTTATCACGGAAAGAGTACTTATCGAGGGACTACTTTTGACCCGAAAGTTATTTGGAGTTGGTTCTCCAATGTAACGCATTTTTGGTTGATTACTTTTAACGTGATCTTGTTGGCAGCAATTTTGTTAGCAATTTTGACTTTAGTATTGAAATCAGACTTTTCAAGAGTTAAAAAAATCATTTTATCCATTATTTCAGTAGCGTTTTTGTTTTACTATGCAGTAGCGAATGCAATTTTGAGAACCATCCCCAAGAATGATATGTACGGCTACAATTCAATCAGTCAACCGATTGCAGTTACCGATACTTTAGTCAGCATATTGTTGATAATTTTTATCGGTTATTGCATCTTCATTTTTTACAAGACCGATGCCAAAATGTGGCTCTATTATTTGATGACCGGGGTTATTGCTGGACAATTGTTGTTCGTGTCAGCTCCAGTTAACTGCCGAGGATACTTCTTAACGTATGTCTTCATGTATTTGATTGCAATGCGCTTCGTGGTTGATGCCTTTTCCAAAGTAAAATTGGTCAATTGGGTTATTGCTCTTGTTGTAGTTTTGCTGGGTGCAAGTTATCAATCAATGTTGTACCAAAATCACCAAGTGAACTTAGAGCGAGTCTCTGATCCCGAATTTTATAATGGAAAGAAAGCTCTGACGAAACATGTGCCTTATCGTCAGTTCGTTTGGTCGAATGATTTGTTAAATCAACAGAATCCAACTTACTGGAAGAATTATTTAGGAAAGTAATTTGTTGAAATAAGAATTAGAACCACTATCTAATTCGGAATAGCGAAGAAAATTGGCTCAAATGTGAAATTTCTCTTGGCAATTTATTGCCTAGTGAAAGGTCGAGCTTGAAGACTTTGTCCGAACTTGGGCTTAGCAAAGGCTCCAAGTCGTGCCCACATTGTTCCAGCCAAATTTTCTTCGCTATGGAGGACGGCAGCATTATATTTCGTCAAATTTCTATTTCACGATTTATAAGGTTGTCTTATACTAGTAAATATGTTGAATAAAATAAAATTGTTTTTTAAGGGAAAGTTATTTGCACCATTAGTTTTTTTGCTATCTTTTGTCTATTTTGCAGCCTTTCGCTATTTTATGATTCCTGCCGGGGATGATTACTTTTGGGGAGGAGCTCAAGGGAAGTATTTGATTCTTCACGGTTTTTACGGACCACAAGCTACTTATGGAGGAAGTAGTAACGGTCGATTCTTAGGTAATACCTTGGAGATTTTGTCGATGCACAGTATCACGATTGCCACAGTCAGTTATGGTGTCTTCTTCACGCTCTTGTTGTGGGCGATGTGGAGATTAGCTGGCAAAAGTATCTCATCACTGTTGTTGTCATTGGCGTTTATCTTTACTTTGCAAGGGGCGTATATCAATAACGTCCTCGCTTGGAACGCCGGTTTCGTCAATTACGTGCCACCGATTGCTTTGATTTTGACGTATTTAGTAATTGTTGAGTACGGTCAGAAAAAAGACTTGCATTGGACTTTTGCATTATTAACGTTATTTATCGGTTCAATTGCTGGACTATTCACGGAAACTTTGAATTTGGGACAAGTTTGCTTAGCTGTTCTAGTAATTTTATATTTCCGCAAGAAAACCAAGCTTTATCACGTAACTTATTTTATCGGGACTTTGATTTCAGCAGCGATAATGTTCTTGCATCCTAGTTACCATGAAAAGAGCACTTATCGTTTGACGACCTTTGATCCTGCTGAAATTTGGCGTTTGTACAAGATAATGACTCACTATTGGTTGATCAGTTTCAATCTCGTGTTGTTAGTGGCTATTTTGTTGGCGATTATCACTTTGACTTTGAAGTCTGATTTCTCAAAGCTTCAAAAGACAGTAACAGCTGGAATTTCTGCATTATTCTTGCTTTATTACACTGCCATAACGGTCTATTTTAGAAAGTATCCTAAGGATGATATGTTCACTTTCAATTCAGCCATTTTTCCAAATAAAGTTGCTGTAATGGATTCAGTCATGAGTTTGTTGTTGATAGTCTTTATCGGTTATTGTATTTTTCTATTTTATAAGACCGATGCTAAGATGTGGCTGTATTTCTTAATGACTGGTATCGTTTCTGGTCAATTGTTGTTCGTTGCTTCACCAGTTAACAGTCGTGGCTATTTTGCCGCTTACGTCTTCATGTATTTGATTGCGACAAGATTCGTGATTGATGCGTTTAGCAAGATTAAATTTGTCAATTGGTTGTTGTTGATAGCCGTGTTGTTCATGGGTGTAAGTTTCCAATCGATGATCTACACGAATTACCAAGTCAATTTGGAACGTGTCTCTGATCCACAATTTTATAATGGCAAAGCTGGTTTGACTAAGCATGTGCCTTATCGTCAATTTGTGGGAACTAATGACTTGTTGAATCAACAGAATACGACTTATTGGAAGCACTATGTTGAAGAGGGTAACTATCATTTGCCAATCAAACAGGTGTTCGATATACTGAACCATGAATCAAAGTAAATCGTTAGTAGTTAGAATTTATTTTTGATAAGATTGTAGATGAATTGATGGGAGTGTTTTGACTATGACAAGTGAATATGTATTTGAGAATAAAGAAAATCTTGTTTCATACATTTATCATAAATTATCAGATCCAACACCAATCAAATTGCAAAAAGCAATGTATTTCCTGTGGGCGTTTTATGCAGCCACGTATGGAAATATCGATTATAATCAAGATTCTGAATTTAATTCTGAAGAAAAGTATCCCAGAGAATTGTTTAAACCAGCCTTTGAAGCCTGGAGATATGGTCCCGTAGATAACGATGTCTATAGTTGGGACAAAACAGGTCGTATAGCTGGGTTTGAGAATAAATTTCAGGCTAAGTTTGATGATGAAAATGTCGAAAAAACTAGCCAAGATAGAGAAATTAAGTTGTTTATGGATGATTTGTTAAAGCAGATTGATTCCGTGAATGATTTTGGATTAGTTAACAGATCCCATGAAGATAGTTCGTATAAGAAAGTTTATAAAGATGGATATAATCATATTGAAATGAATCCTGAAGATATAAAGAAGGACTACGTGGGATATGTCAAAAAACAATCTGAGATTTAGTCCAAATTTGGGGATAAAACCTGCCAATGACCTAGAAGTAAGATCCTCACCTAAGCTCATGCAAAGAAAAGATATTAATCCTCTTAATTTACATGATGATGAGCCAAAAGTGATGTTTTTATCTAATTGTGGAATGTCAGTTGATTTGGAGAAATATCATTTCATTAATTATATTTACAAAATGGATTATCCAGCAGTAGATGATTGTTTGAAACAAATAGTTTCTAATCCACAAAAGGTTGCTGAAAAACTGCAAGTTATTAGGTTCCACCAAAGTAATACTGGTAAATTGAATGCGGTTTTAAACGAGTACATGGATAAAGATACTGTGAGTAAAATCAATGAGCATTTGTATGAATCAAAGATAACTTCGCAAAATTTTAAACCTTTTTTTCATGACGGAGCATTTAGAGTATTCGTTATTCATGATTATTTAGAAGATGATGGGAATGTTCTATATATTGTCTTCTATGATCCGTATCATTTGATTTTTCCGGGACGAGAAGAAGTTAAAAATTATTCTTCTGAAAAGAATGCTATGAGTCTTAGTAGAATTTCAATAGATGATAAATATCATTCGAAAGTTCAAGAAGACTTGATAAGAGATTTTGATGGTTTAATTAAAAAGTCTAACTAGCTAGCATTATGCCAGCTGGTTAGGCTTTTTACGTTAATGGATAAAGGTAGAATGCAGAATCTAGTCGGGAGCAAAAGCTCTGTGATGGCTCAGTCGCCAAATTCTACTTAGCAACTTGTTGCTTAGTAGAAGACCCAGCTTTGAAATGCCGCGCACTTGGTCCATGCGGTAGTTCAAAGTGGCGTCGGCAACGTTCCAGCCAATCACAGAGCTTTTGCGGACGACGGCATACTTCATCTATCAATAACAATAAACCATCCCAACAAATCATCCATTTAATGTATAATAAAAGCAGTATTAACTTAAAAGGTGGTAATTTGCAATGCTTGAAAACGTACATGGTATTGTTAAGGTCAACCAAGATGCACGTTATGTTGTTTTCTTGTTTGATACTTATGAAGTGAACCGTAAAATGCTCCAAGACAAATATGTCAAAGGTGAATCAGCTTGGTACACAGATGCTAAAGGTACCGGCGACGATGGCAAAGTATTCTATCGTATCGCTGAGGATGGCGAATGGATCGAAGCCGAATACGTTACTTACGTTGACACCGACGAATAATATTACAAAAGATTTAAATTTACCCTTAAAAGTTTAAAATTTGCCTGATTTCTTAAGGTTTTATTGAAGGCTCTCCCTTTAAATAGTAGGCTAGCGTTAGTTATATTTTTAATTGGAGGGAGACAATTATGAATAAGAAATGGGTTGCCTCTACTGCCTTAGCTAGTATTCTAGCAGCAGTTGGCGTATCATCGAATGCTTCTCCAGTGAATGCTGTCTCAAATGATGATGGAAATCAGGACGACTTAGATCACAAGTCATCGACTGATAAAAAAGACCCCACTGTAGCCAGTGTTTTGGACCAACAGGGGGCTCCTATCAATGAAGATGCAGCAGACGCCATTGAAGCTAATGAGAATTCAGGTTTTAATAGTGTTTTACCAGCTAATGCTGTGGCCGCCGTTACTCAAGCTTCAACTAGTGCCGGAGTGACAAAGGCTCAACAACAGGCTTTTTTGGAGAAAATCGGTCCAGTTGCTCAAGCAGTAGGATCTCAATACAACGTCTATGCATCAGTTATGATGGCACAGGCAATTGTTGAGAGTGCTTGGGGAACTTCGACTTTGTCTAGCCAATATAACAATTACTTTGGTATTAAAGGTGATTACAACGGCTCATACGTCAGCTTTCCAACTTCAGAGTGGAGTGCTGACAAGGGCTATTACACAATTTATGCCAACTTTAGAAAATACCCTAGTGCAACGGAATCCTTTGCCGATAATGGTGCTTTATTGAGGTACGGTATCAGTGGGGCAAGTGATTTTTACAAGGGTACTTGGAAGGAAAATGCTTCCTCTTATAAAGATGCGACGGCTTGGTTGCAAGGACGTTATGCGACAAGTCCAATTTATGCATCAACTTTGAATAAAATAATCGAGACCTATAATTTGACACAATACGATAACGAAGCTAGTACCGGTGGTACTAATGATAATTCAGTTAGTGGTACCAAGACTACGATCGACGATACCGCTACTGTAACCAATCAAAAATCTGCGACAATTTATATCAATGCTAATCCTAATCAAATTGCGGCTAACCGTGCGCTAGATTACAACACCAAATGGCACGTCTCTTCGAAAGTCGTTGCGGCCGACGGAACAGTTTACTATCAAGTAGCTGCTAATGAATACGTCAACGCAAATGATGTTCAATTGGATTCTGAGAAATCTAATCCACAAGTGAAGATATCAGACGCTGCCATCGTGGTTAATAATAGTGGTGCGACTGTTTATAGTGCTGCCAATAAAAAAGCTGCCACGGATCGAGTTTTGCCATATCAATCCAGTTGGATCACGACTGCTTATGTAGTTGACGATGATGGCAATACTTTCTACTTCGTTGGAACTGACGCTTATATTTTGGCCACTGACGCCACTTTGAAGTCACAGCAACCAAATGAAGATTACAAAGACGACCAGATAACATCTTATCCCGATATCGTCCATGTAACAGCTACGCCAAGTGCTAGAGCCTATGATGACAAACACAATGCTTTGGCAGTTAGTTTAGCTAATGGAACCGACTGGAAGATTGATCAAAAATCAGTCCACTCCGACGGCTCAGTTTGGTATCGAGTAGCTACCGATCAATGGGTCAGCGCAAATGACGTTGAAGTTAAAGGTTCTAATTACGTAACTTCAGTTTCTGGTATGGTAAAAATCAACTATATTCCAGGATACGGCGTTAACGTTTATAACAGTCCTGCATCAAACAACAAGTTCACAGGAACACGTTTAGCTGACGGTACGACTTGGCGAGTAACATCCAAACAAATCGTTGATGGACAAACTTGGTACAAAGTCAATGCCGGTTGGGTAAATGGCAAATATTGTATTTATAATGCTGATTAAAAATCAAAAATCATAGTGTAAGCTGAATCAAAAAAGCCTGCACTATGATTTTTTGTTTTTGCTATAATTAGTAGGTTAAAAAGTATTTTGGGTGGGTCGTACAAAATGAGATTAAATAAAACTTTTATACGTGAATGGATATTGCCAATATTGTTTTTGATAATAATTGGCTTTTTTGTAATCGGTTCTTCGCCAGTTTTCAAAACTAATCCGTGGGTCGACAGCAACGCCATGTTAACAATGGGAAAGTCGATGTTACATGGATTAGTGCCATATCGTGACGTTATCGATCAGCGTGGTCCATTGTTGTATGCCTTATTTGCCGTGGGTGCAAGTATTAAGGGGACCAGCTTTTCGGGCGTATTTTTCTTACAATTAGTTAATTTGAGTGTCGTTTATTATTTGGCAAGAAGAATTGCTCAAGATTTGAAGCAAAATGTTATTTCTCCTAAATATGCCGGCTTTATGGGACCACTGGCTTTAGTTGGAACCAGAGCCTTTAGTATGAGTGGAGCACCGGAAGAGTTTGCTTTCACTTCAGTCTTGTACTTGTTGTACGTCTTGAATCACTATCGCCAGCGAGTTGGAGATATTCCACTGAAGACTTATTTTTGGCTAGGATTGAATTTGAGTTTTATTTTTTGGAACAAATATTCCTTGTCTGGGTCATACATCGTCTTCTTCCTGTGGGTGGCTGTCGAGCTGCTCTACAAAAAAGACTTCAAAAAACTCTTTAAAATTATCGGTGCATCACTATTAGGGTTCTTGTTGACGGCGGTTATCGTGGCAATTTATTTTGGATTGCACAATGCTTTTAAAGACTTGATCAACATTTATTTCGTTCAGAATTTGACCTCATATCGGCAAACCAAGCAGAGTTTTCTTGGACAATTCTGGTATTTGTTGTACTTGATGGGAATGCAGCTCAAAACACATTTCATCGTCTTCATCTTCATAATTTGTGGCTGGCTCAAAGCTATCTCTGAAAAGAAACACGTTGTGATTGAAGTGGCAATGTATTTCGGAGCTATATTATTTGTCTGCTTACAGCATTGGCTAGATGATTACTATACTTTGATCTGGATGCCATTTTTTGCGGTAGCGTTGATTCGTTTGTTAAGATTGCAGAAATTAAGAACTGCCGTTTTTGACAAAAAATTATTGGCACCCGTAAAAATCTTGTTGGTAGCCAGTTTAATAATTATGCCATTCGTAAATAATGATAATTTGTATCACTTAGTGGTCAATGGTGAGAAACATTCACTCAACGGCGAGACCCATCAAGCTCAAGAACAATTTTCAAAAATTATGAAATCAGACTACAAGAAGCCCTCACTTTTGATGATTAACGACTTGGATGAAGGATTTTTCTTAGCTACCGATATTTTACCAACGACACCTTTCTGGCAAAAGCTGAATATGAACTACAAACAGCTACCTAAGATGTACTGGTCCTTTGAAAAAAATATGCGTCAAAAAGCTGTTGACTTCGTCATAATTAATGTTCAAGCTCCGCCAACAAGCGACCGCAAAACCGTGCTATTACAGGCTAAAGAGTCGATTGATCCACATTTGCATGACGCTTTACTTTACAATTATAAGGTTAGATCTGTTGCCTCAAATAGTACTAATACTTACTATGTTTTGTTTGAAAAGAAATAGAAATTCGTACCTTCGTAAAAAGTTTGTAAATTCTGCAAGTAAGCACACTAATTTTTTTGGCTTTTGTTATATTGATTTTGTTCCTATTTATTAGGTTCAAAAAAATATAATTGAGGTGTTTACATGGTACATTTACTTGCTTTTAGCAACAAAGAAATTACTAAAGAGAACATTTTGAAATATGAATTTGAACTTTTAAAAGGTCCCACAGATTTTGAAATTGATTATAAATGTGACGCTTTATTAAATGTATCTGATGATAAGCGTTTCAGTGGTAATACTTTGGTTATACACGAAAAATATGGTGCATTTTTGGTGGAAGAAACAACGAAAGAATTAGTTAATAAATTTTATAAGAGAAATGCAGTTGGCTTCGCTTTGTCTAAAGTGTTGGCCAACTTTTTTTCTTTGAAACATTATGTACCGTTTGTGTTTATGTACGTTGTTTACATGCCAATATCTGGAGGTACTCGCAAAAATACCGATTGGATTGGTTTACATTTGATGAATAGTTGTCGCCAAAACAAAAAGGAAGCTTATTTTATTACTACCCAGGGTTTCATTATTAAAGTTACTTTTCCCAAAGGCGATTTGGATAGGCGTGTTCATGATGCTTGTGTGTTATGTGAGAAATGTGTGGCATTTTTTTTACCATTGATTATTGATGGTGGAATTGACGTTAAAGGATGTTCTTTTACCGGATTAGTAGTTAAGTTTGGAAATTGCCATTGCCCTTTACATAATAAGGTCAAATACGGCAATGATCCTCAAATTATTGGATTAATGTTCATTAACTTCATTATTGATCATTTAGGAATTGAGTCCGTTAATCCTGAAGAAGAGAAAAAACATTATCGAAGATTTTTATCGCGATTAAAAAAACATTACTAAAATGAATTGAAAAAACGTCTAAATGGGCGTTTTTATTTTGACTTGAATTTTAAAACGTTGATATAACAGCATTTCAATTTCATTTTGGCAACTAATAATCTTTATTCAGATTCGTTATATTAATTCCACACAAGGCCTTGTGAGTAAAAATAGGAGAACTCACAAATGAATGAATTGGAATTAGGATTTGAAGATGCACTACAAAATCAACGTTTGATCCACGGTGCTTTGAAAAGAGCCCACATTTACACAACTAGGGTCGACTATGAAGATTATTTTCAAGAAGCCATGATAAATTATGCTCAGACTTATCGACAATACGTGCAGAATAACGGCGATATGACGAAGTTTCATAAGTACGTCTTCCAAAAATTAACTTGGCGTCTGATCGATATGCTACGTCAGGAGAAACGTTATTTTGATTTTCACAGTCTTGAAGAGTTTGATTTCCAAAGGGTTCCAGAGGAATCGGTGGCCGAAAAGTTAGACTTTGTGAACTTTTCCAAACTGACGAAACTCGACTGTGCTATATTGCAAGAACATTTCATTGAGGGTCATCCGTTAGTAATATTGGCGAAACGTTATAACCATACTGCAAGGGCTTTAAGATACCGGCGTGACAGTCTTTTGAAAAAATTGCGACATATGAGCGAACATTGAAGTTTACTATCTGATTACAGGTTTATTACTTTTATCAAATTTGTGAAAAAAGTTGTTATAATTTATAACGTTAAGGAAATTAACGGTGGGAAGGAATATTTATTATGGTATCAAAGAAGAAATTTATGACTACTCTTGCTACTTCAGTTGCATTAGCAAGTATTGGTTTTACAACAGTAGGACAAGTAGTTCCACAAATGGGGGCACAAGTTCAAACAGCCCAAGCTGCAACTTCAGCAATCAATGACTTTATTACAAACAACAACATTACGCCAGTTTCAATTACTAACGAAGAAGGTACATTCAGTTACTGGACACCTTATGAAAATGGTGTTGGTAAGCCAGAGGGTGTTGTTATTCATGAAACAGCTACTCCAGGAGCATCTGCTAGAAATGAAGCAACATATTTCAATCGTGAATGGCCAAATATGTACAGTTACGTGCATGCCTTCGTTGATGCTAACGAAATTTTAAACATCAAGAATACTGACTATGCCGTTTGGGGTGCAGGTCCAACTGCCAATGCTAAATTCGTTCAAGTTGAATTGTGTGAAGTAAGTACTACTTACTCATTCGCTAGATCAGTTGCTAACCAAGCTTATTACACAGCTTCTAAGTTGGTTCAATACAACTTGCCATTTACACCAGGCGTTACAGTTATGTCACACAACGACGTATCTAAGAAGTGGGGCGAAACAACTCACACTGATCCTGTTGGCTACTTTGCAAAATGGGGCTACAGCATGGATCAATTCTATGATCTAGTTGGTAAGTATTACAACCAATTGAAGGGTAATACTAATAGTGGTAACACTAACAACGGTGTCAACAATGGCGGCGGTACTGCTAATTCAAACGTTATTACAGTAAACAATACACAAGGTTCATATGTTCCATTGGTAGCTTTCCAAAGCGATGGTACTACTAAGAAGATCACTAACCGTGCTTTAGCTAACAACACTCCATGGTATACTGATCAAACTAAGACTTATCAAGGTTTGACTTATCGTCGTGTTGCTACTAACGAATGGGTCGACCAAGGTTACGTTACAAAATAAATTTATAAAAAACTATTCTAAAAGGCGCGCTGAAATGCGGGTCTTTTTTTGATATCATACTTAATAATAGAAGGTGTTTGGTGTTGTATAATTGTCATATGAGAAAGGCTTAATCGATATGGGAAAAAAATTTTATATTGTTTTGAGTGTGATGTTTCTTTTTTGCGTAATTTTAACTGGGTGCCAAAAAAAGGAAACTAGTAAAATTGTTTCGTCCAACAAGACTTGGTATTTATTTCAGGACCAAGGTGAAAATGACACAGTTTCAATCAAATTTTTAAAAGATCAACGGGCTGAAATCAAAGATATCACGAATATTGACGGCAAAGTTGGAATCAACCGGTTCAATACGCATTTCAACAATCCACAATACGTTTTAGGACGTGATGGCAAGACGATGACTTTTAAAACTGCTAAGCAGGATTTGGTTATAAAACTAGTGAAGACTTATCACGAAAATGTTTATGGTAAGCATATGAAGGGTTACTATGTCCAAGTGGGCAATGAAAATTATAAATTTGCTTATATTACCAAGCGAGACAAGGCCAATATCAGTAAATCTACCAAGCATGAATCCCAATCGATCTCTTACAAACAGATGGCTAATCACATTATCGACGTCAACCAAAACACCAAACCTTTGAGTGCTGACAACAGTTTGATCGGCAATTTCTATTTTTCGACTATTATCGATTATCGCCGAACTGATGGTAATTTGACTATCAATCAAAATGGGACTTATCAAATGACTTTGACCCAGCATTCAGCTCAAAAATTGTCCGATACGACTGATAGCAAGGTCGTTATGATGACAACGGTTGAATCCGGCAATGTCCAGAGTCTCTACGGCAAGATGTATTTGACACCGAAAAATCTCGTGACGATCGACTATTACTATCATGGCCAGAATCAAAACCGTTTGTTGCCAAAAGAAGTTAACCTAAAAGTGAACTCTAAGGCGACCGGCAATCAAATCGATCGGGCAAAGATTCGTATTGAAAATGACAGTAATCAGTTGTACTTGTATTCGAGTGACTTTACCGTCAGAACGCGTGACAACCAAGCCAATACCAAGGCTAATTTGTTAACGAAATCTGATTCAGCACAAACTAGTTTGGAAGATTCCATTACTCAGACAAAAGATTATTATGATCAATATTTGTCAAATCCAATCGCTTCAAACGCTGACTTAATGCAGTTAGTAGCAGCTATTTCGGATAATAATGACAAAAAAGTCGGTAACCTCGGGGTCAATTTTGGCGACCAATATGGTACCAATTTGCAACCAAGCGATTACCAGGGGATTAGCGTCAGTGGCAGTAAGCAGCCTTTGATGCAATATATGTTTTTAGTTTCACCTTCAGCTTATTCAGAAAATGGACCAGCTGTGACAACTACTAAGGGTAAGTTTTTGATCTATGGTTCATTGGATAATAAATTATTTTTGCTAAAACAACCAGACAAGGATTCGACGACCGTCACTTGGACGATGGTTAAAGATTTTCCACTTACCGTGCCTAAATTGAAATTCAGCTTGAATTAAGCTGTGGAGGAAAAATGATTTTTTTAATACTACTGGCAGTAACCGTTGTGGAAATAATGGTTATTTACAAGATAAGGTACGTTTACAGTCGCAAGCCAATTTGGGGAATTGGTATCGTGGCCATTATTATATTTATATTCTATTTAATTTCTAATATTTCATTGAACAAATTTTTAGGCGCTTATACATTCGGACTTGCATCTTTAAATTTGTTCTTTTTATTTGTAATGTTGGTTTACATGTGGCTAATGCATCGCGACCAAAAAAAGGTTAATATGAAACAAGAAGCTGATTTTTTATTAGTCATGGGTAACAAGTGTATGACTGAACGGATTCCGCCGATTTTAGCTAGTCGCTTGAATAAAACGATTGAACTTTTTAAGACATCGGCGAATAAACCGCAAATAATTGTCAGTGGAGGGAGAAACCCACACAGTCTTTCGGATAAATCTGAAGCAGAGATGATGCAAGAATATTTGTTAGAAGCAGGTATTCCAGCAAACCACATTATTGTGGAGAAAAAAGCTATGAATACGATTCAGAATTTGGAGTTTTCTTCTATTAAGATTCATCGCTTCTGGTCTAAAGAGACTCGACCAAGGGTTATCATAGTTACAAGCGATTACCATCTTCCTCGAACGAAGCTGCAAGCTAAGAGGTTAGGTTTTAAAGTTCAGTATGTTTCTGCTAAAACGATGAGCATGTTGAAGTGGCCGGCAATGTTTCGCGAGTTTACGGCGTTATTGTGGTATGACCGTTACGTCATCGCAATAGTCGTTGGGATAGATGTGCTGTATTCGTTGAGTTTGTATATTTGAGGTGCGTTATATGAGTTTGTACGATAAGTTTGTTGAAAATAAGCGCTTGCGACGAGTGGTATTACTAATTATCGTCATCGGCGTATTTTATTTATTCAAAAGTATGATGAGTATGTTTTTGTTAACTTTCATCTTTACTTTTTTGTCGGTCCAATTAGTTCGAACAGTTCAAAAGAAAATTCCCAAAATTAAACCAGTTTGGATCATTGCGCCGACTTATTTGATTATCATTGCGCTATTAGTTTTCGTGATTGCTAATTACGTGCCACAGCTAGTTAATCAGACAGTCAAAATGTTTACTTCTTTGCAGTCGTTTTATGAGAGTGAGGAAGTTCGCTCCAACCCTTATTTGAATGTTATTTATAATTATTTGCAACAGATCAATTTGGATAATCAGATCAAAGTGGCTGTCACTTCTGTCGTCAACTACATCAGTAGCGTGGGGGCAGTTGGCTTCAACATCGTCATATCGTTCTTACTCAGTTTCTTCTACACGAGTCAAGTTGAACAGATGAATTCCTTTGGTCGTCAATTTTTGGATAGCAAATACAGTTGGATCTTTGCTGATTTGCAGTATTATGGTCAAAAATTCGTCAATACTTTTGGAGTTGTTTTAGAAGCTCAATTGATGATTGCGGTCGTCAATACTGCTTTAACAACGATTACTTTGCTATTCATGAGGATGCCAGGAATCATCGCTTTGGCTGCCATGGTCTTCATCTTGTCATTAGTGCCCGTAGCTGGAGTGATTATTTCCTTGGTACCATTGAGTTTCGTGGCTTATTCAGTCGGTGGCATTCGTTACGTTATCTACATTGTCATCATGATTATCGTTATCCACTTGATTGAAACATACTTCTTGAATCCACAATTTATGTCCAGCATGACCCATTTGCCAATCTTCTTTACTTTCATCGTTTTGATTGTTTCGGAAGAATTGCTTGGTACTTGGGGCTTGATTGTTGGTATTCCAATTTTTGTTTTCTTCCTCGATATTTTGGGCGTTCACTCAATCGGTGGTCCCAAAAAGCGCAGAATAAAGTTAAAGAAAACGTTATAATTAAGATTATGCAAGTTTTGTCATATATAATGGAGATAAATGTAGTCAACTGACGTAGATGGGAGATTAAATTATGTCATTTTTCGATAGAAAAAAGAAAGAAAACGATGATAATTATTCTGATCTAAACAATCCTTCATATCAAAATCCTCAACCGGATCAAAATAATTTTGATCAAGCACAAAATCAATACAATGATGCTCAAATGAACAATGGGACGCAATTTGGGGGCAACGATTTTAACCAACCAAGCCAAGCAGCACAACCTGGCAGTAACGATTATTTCTTTGGTCAAAACCAACCACAAATGCAGCCGCAACAATCACAAATGGACCCTAACCAAAATCCACAACCGGGGATGGATAACGGTGAAGAGTGGCAATATACTGAACAAAATTTGCAAAATACTTTGGATCAAAGTGCTGATTTGAAGTCGCAATTACGTAGTCAATTATTGGCTGACCGTAGTTATTGCAATCATATTTTGAGAAATGTCGGTAGCGACCAAGTCGAGGAAAGAAAACAAGCTACTGATAGAATCGACCAAATCAACGCTTCATTGAAGGAATGGTTTGGAACAGATGAAATGGCTAATGAGATTTACTTAGACGCCAATAGTGACTATTACATTTTCACTGATGATTTAGCTGCTAATCCTGATAGCGACACGACAAACATGTGGCAACAACTGACTATGACTATGGCTGACAAAGGTTTGTTGGCTAATGCCATTTCAGTTACTTACAACGATCAAGTTGACGAAGCTTGGATGAATTATCAAAACGCCGGTTTCGTGGATGGCAATGCTTATCTATTGAACATGTACAATGATTTGCAAGGTCGCAATATGAATACTCCTGTAGCACCCGCTGAAATTCCATTCGATGCTGACTATCGTGTTCAACATGTCAGTGATAAGGTCGATAAGATTTTGGATGCTGATGATAAATTGGTTATGGAAGTTTCTAGAAATGCCAATCATCAACTACAAATCATTCGTCACTACAAAGATGGCAGTCAACTATTGAGCCGTGATATTTTTGACGTCAATGGCGTGATCTCAGCTACCCAATTCTATGACCACAGAAATGCCAATAAAGTCGTTCGTGAGAACTTTTATCGTCAAGATGGAACATTGGTCTTGATTAAGAGTTACACAGCTGAGGAGCCTTATATTCAACTATTCAGTGAAGGCAATGTCTTGATCAGTACCTTTGATAATGATGAAGACTTGATTTTCTGGTGGTTGAAGAATCAAGCTCTTAAACAAAGTACTTCGACGATTTTTGTTTCGATTAATTCTGAATATTACAAGAAATTGTTGGAACTCAGAGATTACGGCTTTGAAGTAATTCCAATTATTATGAAACAGAGCGAAAATGCTCAAATAGTTTCTGATTTGATCGAAGGCAAGGACAAAGTTAATGCCGTCTTGGCCGGTTCTGATCAAGTTAATACTTATTTGAACAAGAATTCGAAGAATAAGTTGGATATCACTACTTTAAAGGAATTAGATACACCTATTTATAAAGAATAATCAAACTAAAAATCCTCATTGGAATGCATTGGAACATTCTAGTGAGGATTTTATTTTGCAATTTAGTCAAACTTAATAAAGAAACTTTTTTTTATTGCCAAATTCGTGTAAAATGTACTTTGTTAAAGAAATGAAAAGAGGATCATATAAATGGCAAAATTAGTTTTCATTCGTCACGGACAAAGTGAATGGAATTTATCAAACCAATTTACTGGTTGGGTTGATGTTGACCTTAGTGAAGAAGGTGTAAAGCAAGCTCAAAATGCTGGTAAACTTCTTAAGGAATCTGGCATCCAATTTGACCAAGCTTACACATCAGTATTGACACGTGCTATCAAGACATTGCACTACGCTCTTGAAGGCTGTGACCAACTATGGATTCCTGAAACAAAGACATGGAGACTTAACGAACGTCACTATGGCGCACTTCAAGGTCTTAACAAGAAAGAAACAGCTGAAAAATACGGTGATGAACAAGTTCACATCTGGAGACGTTCATACGATACATTACCTCCACTATTGAAAGAAACTGATGAAGGTTCAGCAGCTAACGATCGTCGTTACGCAAACCTTGACCCAAGAATTATTCCTGGTGGCGAAAACCTTAAAGTTACTTTGGAACGTGTAATTCCTTTCTGGGAAGATGAAATTGCTCCTAAGCTATTAGACGGCAAGAACGTAATCATCGCTGCCCATGGTAACTCACTACGTGCTTTGACTAAGTACATCGAAAACATCTCTGATGCTGACATCATGGACGTTGAAATGACTACTGGTGAACCAGTTGTTTATGACTTGGACGAAAAGTTGAACGTTGTTAACAAGACAAAGCTTAACTAATTTTTGAATTAGTTTGAAATTAAGACTGCACATTGTGTGGTCTTTTTTTATATTTAGATGAGAAAAATTTATTACAGAGAATAATGTATAAATATTTTTTCTCAATATGTCGATTTATACTAAAATTATTAGGAGGTTAAGGCATGTCTTTGAATTTTTTTATACAGAATGCTGTCATACCATTTACTGCAGCTTTAGCGGGAAATTCGGGTGCTAAAGTATTAGATCCAGTTTTAAGAGTCTTTGATAGTTGGTTTTATATTACATTTGGATCAAATATGGAATTGAGGAGACAACAGAAAGAGATAGAGCAAAAGGCAAAATTAGATAACTATGAACTAAATTTGCAAGAAAAGCAAAAAAAATTAAAGCTCGAAAATATAGGAAAATTAAAGAATGAAATAGGATCAGAATTGTTAAAAATTCCAAAGGATAAAATTGTATTACCGGATAAGCAATCTATAGCGATTTTGATGGATAACATACCTAATTATTTGGATGTAGATGGAGTAAGAAAGCTGTTTGCAAAAATGATGGTAGCGAGTGCTAATCAGGATTTTAAATATATTGTTCATCCATCGTTTGTAGAAACAATAAAACAATTAACCCCTCAAGACGTAGATGTGATAAATAAATTGTATACTTGTACAGGATTTTTTATAACGTCGGATCCCAAATATATATCTAAAGAAATGCGCATGGAAGTAGGGATACAACATAAAAAAAAGCCAAAATTTGTAGTTTATAGAGAAAATTTAGAAAAAAATTATAGTATATTAATTGGCGAAGAGTTAGACAAGGTAATAAAGTGTGATATAAATGAATTTGACAGACAAATTATGATTTTAAGCAGATTAGGTATTGTTAGTATAGAACGATTTAATAATAAAACTAAGCTTTCATTTATAAAAACAGATGAATACGATAGAGCATTTAAAAAGGCTTTGTCGAATAGTGATGAATTCATCAATTATAAAAAGGAACTTGATAAATCATTTGAAGATTTGATAGTAACATTTAATCTCAAAATAGTGGAATTTACTGAATTCGGTAGTCAAATAGCTAAGATAATCAATACTGATTTGACGGACTTATTAATTATATCTACGGAAATGAATGATTTTGCTGGAGAGATAATTCCAGTACCAGTGGAAGATGAGATTTGAATTATATGTTTGAGTGTATTTTCACAGAAAAGTCATCATTTTGAATAGTTATGGATTATATAAAAGGCTAACTAAGTTATTAAAGATAAACTAGTTAGCTTTTTATTATTAAGACTGCATATTGTGTGCGGTCTTTTTTTTCTGTAAAAACAATGACTGTGAAAGATAATCCCAAAAACCTTCGTATTTTAGTTGTAAGCATTACAGTTGAATAGTAAGTATTGATGTGTATAATAATTTATGAAGGAAAATTTTGAAAGCAGGTCTTAAATAATGTCGATTATAGGAGGTTACAAAATGCCAGCAAAGAAAAATATTTTAGTTTATCCAGTAATTTTGCACCCAGAAGATCAAGGTTATAGTGTGGAAATACCTGATATTGACAATGGCACTTGGACGCAAGGAGATAATATGAAAGATGCTTTATTAATGGCTCAAGATGCAATTGGCATTATGCTCGATGATAAAACAGAATACCCTAAACCTACTGACTTGGAAGACATTAAAATTAAAGCTAATGACATTAAGACAGTCGTTTATATTGATATGGAAGAATACCATCGCAATAATCCTAAGACGGTTCGCAAAAATGTAACTGTACCAGAGTATTTGGTGGTTTTAGGTAAGAAGAAGAACATCAACTTTTCTGCTGTTTTGACCGAGGCTTTGAAAAATAAATTGGAAATGTAAAAACACATCTCTTATGGATGTGCTTTTTTTGTAAATAAGATTATTCAACGTAATTTAAAATTATAATGAATATTGGATTGTGATATCAATTGATTGCAAAAATGAACTATATTCGTTAGAATAATTTTGAAATAGCGATGGTAAAATCTATGTCTTCTACAACCAGAAATACAATAGTTTTGTTCCTGATAGAAGTTAAGATGGCAATTTCCAATCGTGAAATAGAATGGGTACCGAGGACTTTTGATGGTATTACTCGGTTAGGAATTGACTTACAAGATGCTTTAGAAATAATTCAAGCACCGACACCTAATAATTATTATCGTGGACCTAGTCCGGATTTTAATGGTGATGGTACACGAGTCTGGGAATTTATTTATGAATTAGATGGGATTCCGATTTATATAAAAATAAAATTTCAAGGTAATGAATGCAAGATATTATCTTTCCATAGAAGCACTAAACCGTACTATTTACCTTATTTTAACGATTAAAGGGGTGAAGTCATGACAACTCACATTGAGAAACGTAAACAAACTTTTAAAGTACGCGATGAAAACATTACGGTGGAAGCCGATGCTTTGATTGACAACAAAACAAATAAAATTTTGTTTGATTTGGATTTAGATAATCAAGCTATTGATTTAGCTTTTAATATATACCGTCAAAAGAACAATCTTATTTCACCTGCTGAGATGGTTGCTTTTAGAAAGAAATATCAATTATCTCAACGTTCTCTGGCTAAACTACTGGATGTAGGATCAGCTACGATTGCTAGATATGAAAAAGGCGTTTTGCCTTCTGAAAGCATTAATAACTTATTACGAAAAATAAAAGATGATAGTAGTTACTTTGTAAGTTTATTTCATCAAAATAAATTTAAATTAAGTGCTAAAGATCAAAAAAAGATTGAAGCGGCTATCTCCAAAATAGATAAACAAATAAAAAGTGATTCTTTACTGAATGCTTATTTATTCAGAAATCAAAATGATCAACATACGATTGAAGATGGATTCTCTAAATTTGATTTAGATAAGTTTACGAATATGGTTTTGTATTTTACCCAGAATAATCCCAAGTTATCTAAAACGAGACTGAATAAGCTATTGTTCTACAGTGATTTTAGATTTTTTAAGGAAAATTCTGTTTCTATCAGTGGGACAACTTATATCCACGACTACTATGGTCCCGTTCCAAGCGATTTTGAGTTGTTATATACACTGCTGAAGGATAATGACGAAATAGAAACAAAACCGTTCAATGATGGACATGGGGAAATGTTTATTAGTGCGCAAGAATTTAATAAAAATCTTTTCACAAATGAAGAATTAAAAGTACTCAAAACTGTTTCTGACGACTTCAAGGACTACAATGCTAAGAAAATAACTGATTATTCTCATCAAGAAAAAGCTTATCAAGATACTAAAATGAAAGCCGTTATTCCTTATAACTATGCACTAGATTTACAATAAGATCGAGTAGGAGATTCACCAACTTCCAATCTGACCAATTCGGCGTTTAATTCTTCCAAACGTGGTGTGAACAAATTGAATAGCCACATCGCAACGTTTTCGGTGGTTGGATTAACGTATTGGAAAGCAGGGAGTTTATTCAAGAATTTTCCTTCAAAAGTATCGCAAACTTCTTTGAGCTTTTTTTCGATATCATTAAAAACAATCATTTGGTCATTTTTGCTGTGAATTTCGCAGACAATTTCCCAGGTGTGGTTATGTTGTTTGCCTTCGCCGTTTTCCCAGCGCATAGCGTGACTGGCGTTGACGTAATACTTGATTTTGTAAGTGTGGTATTGATATCTCATCATGATTAGTAGTTTTTTTCTCCTTCATCCGAAAGTCATTTTTCACAATTGTAGTTACTTTATTCCATTCTTCTTTGAAAGGTATTGAGTTCCAACCGGCTGTTGTGGTCATACTGTTGATAACGCCAATCAAACGAATGCCGGCACAGATGAAATTGTAAAATGGCAAGGTCAAAGTGACCCACCACTGCTTCTTATAAAAGGTTTGATCGTTAGGGAAGTCTTCCAAAAGTTGAATCACACAAATATAGTTTAATATTTCTACAAAAATATATAGTAGATAAATAATGAAATATGACATCCCCATCATAATAGGTGAGTAGCGGAAAAATAACAAAACGACACTGGCACAGAGCCAAATCATTCGAGGAAATAGGAAAGTGTGGTCAATCAATAGTCGTCTGACCATGAAGTTTTTGAAGAACTCATTCATTTCCAAATTGTTGGCATATTCTTGAATGACTTCGACTTCACCACGTTGCCAACGTTGTCTTTGTAAGTAAAGTTCAGATAAGTCTTTGATTGGTTCAATGTAGAAAAAGGCATTCGCACACAATCCGACTTTTCGTTTCATCCGTTGTCTGATTTGGAAAGTCATATCGGTATCTTCACCAATTGTGTTGATATCATATAAGAAACTTTTCATCACGGCTTCTTTTCGAAAAGCTGAAAAAGCCCCAGACATCGTGAATAGTTGATTTTTATGCGACTCCATTACTCGTCCGGAGAGAAAGGCTTGGGCGTATTCGAAGTATTCGTTATAACGCAATAACGAACCGTTTTTCTTTAACATTAGGCGATTAGGCAAGATACTACCGGTCAAAGCTGATACTTCATAATCGTTTTCAAATCTTAAAACCATGTTCATTAGAGCATTCTTTTCCAAAATACCATCACTATCGATGTTGATAATGTAAGTCCCAATAGCTCCGTATAACGCCGCATTAAGAGCTTGGGCTTTTCCGGCAGCGGTGTGAATCAATCGCAAATTCATATCGGCAAAGGTATTTTGGGCGTGGGCGAAAACTTGGAAACTGTTGTCAGTACTGTTGTTGTCAGCCAAAATAACTTGAATCAGTTTGGTTGGATAAGTTGAATCGTGGATCGATTGGATACATGCAAATAAAGTATCTTCAGAGTTGTGGACGGGAACTAAAACAGAAATCATTGGCATTTTTGCAGGCATAACCATTTTTTTAGGATGGCGGTTGCTGATCATGATACGCACACTGGAAATAACGGAAGGGATGATTTCAACTAGAATCGGAATCAAAGCCCAAGTCAGCCAGAATCCCATCTTAAACAAGGTTAAGTCTAACCAATAACTCATTTTTACCCCTCCTTGCTAAGACGTTTTTTAATTCTCGTAATAAATCTCCGGAAATTTTGATAGAGACTGTGAGAAATTTGTGAATAGGTGAAGACGTTGTAGTACAAAGCGATGACTAAGATGTAAAAGACCATTCTTCCAATAATAGAGTGCCCAATAAAGAAGGCACTACCACCGGCAAAGTGGACGATAATGATGATCAAAGCCAGTCTGAGCACGTTTGCCAAGTAGATCCAAAGAATTCCGAAGACTCCGAAAAAGGCTTTTTCATAACGATTAAAGATAGGAAAGAAGACAACGATACTGATGTAGGCCATCGTTTCGATAATCCCCGAACATTCGTAGTCGATCGTCATCGTCAGCGGTTGAGTGGGATTGTTGATGCTGATCAAACCGTAACGATTCATGACTTCACTCATATTAGTAAGATTGCCGAACCATTTGACACCGTTGATAACTGAATGAGTGAAAAACCAGACCCAATAAGGATCACTGAAGCCGATTAGAATAAAAAAGAGCCCGCCAGTTCCGATTAGAAAGAAGAATGCTGGAACGTGAGCTCTTTTTAAAACGGATAGTAGGTATATCCAAACAACGATACCTATTACTAAATAAATACTCATACTGTTCTCCGTTTCTTAAAACTGAATCCCGAGTATTTCAAAACAGCAGCTATAGCGATGACGAATCCGGTACTTGCTAGAACAACTGGTCCAGTACTACCACCGGTTACATGGAGTTTTCCTGACCAAAGATTGGTATTTTCTAAGCTGATATTTTGTCCTGAAGTGTTGGAAATTCCTTTGAGATTTTTGAATGGAATTTTAGCTTCAAAAACATAGCCGTTACCTTTTACGGTTCTACCATCACCCATTTTTTGATTGATATATTGATTAGCGACATAGACGCAATTATTCAATACATCATATGAACCGGTAGAAGGATCATAAATATCCAAAACAATGGCTTTTTTTTCACCAACATTTAAATTAACAGTACTATGATGATTTAAGTCGATATTGAATACTTTGCCACCAACGTTTAAAGTGTAGCCATCTGGTTGAAGCTTGGTATCACCACCTGATAAAACAGGTTGCATCAGAATATAAAGATAAATGTTGTTATTGTCGGTCAACATCGAAGCGTACTTGAAATTATCGTTATCCCAAGGATGTTGCATTGGCTGCTTAGTCTTGTCGGCCCAGTCGTCAAAGTTTCCATCGATAGTAATCCCCAAATCACCACTTTCATTATTATTGGGTGTTAAATTATCAGATGCAGCTTGAGCAACTGTTCCAAAACTAGCAAAAAAACATAAGGCACTCATTAAAATAATGACGAATCTTTTCATACTGGTCCTCCTTTAAACGTATTATAAATATATTAATTTCTACCTCTATTATAGTTCCTTTTTCGATAAAGTTATAAACAAATATGGGAAAAGTATACATTAAATATCATTTTACAGATACCTTAATTGAAAGAGATTGGATTAATTTATTAAAAATCATATCCTTTAAGGTATTTAAAGTGGGTTTACATTAGCTTACTATCTCAAAAATATCATAATCATCGATCAAAGTATATGGCAATAATTTTTGGGTTTACACTAATATTGTGTACAATAGATACCGAGAGGGGGTATATCTATGGCAATGAAACCCCAAAAAATCGTTAAAATATTACGACAGCATGGTTTTGTTAAGAAGTCGCAGAACGGATCGCACTTGAAAATGTACAATCCTGAGACGAATGTGACTTTGCCGGTTCCGATTCATCACGATAAGGAATTGGAACATGGAATTGAAAGTAAAATACTGAAACAAGCGGGTATCAAGGTTACCGATATCTAATAAAAGCCTATGTAATAAGCAGATTTGTTTGATGACAGATTGTTTATTACATAGGCTTTATTTTTTTGTATAATAGACTAATCTTGTTTTAGGAGTTAATTAATGAAGAAACTTAATCTATTATTTGTGTATGAATTGGCAATTTTTGGGGTATTATATTTTGCATTAGTGACCTTTCAAATTATGCCTAAAGATGTTAACGGTTGGTTGATTTTAATTGGATTGATAATTTTATACGTAGTCGACTGGGCTTACTTACGCTTTGTGAAATCTAACATGTAGCTGGCAGCTTCAGCCAAGGTTTTTAAATTGTGTTGTTTTCTGACCTCTTCTAATTTTATTTGAGCTTTGGGACTCAATTTAGAAACGTCAAATTCTTCTTTACTCAAAAGATATACCTTCTTTTTATAATCTAATTGTCTATTATCCACAATCCGCTGTGGAAAAGAAAGTAAAAGGCATAAACAAAATCGTTGTTTCCGCTTTCAGATTACGACATAATGTATAAAAGAGGGTGAAATAAATGGCACCAATTTATAAGTTTAAAGAAACAGAAATGAATGGATTTACAATTGATTTTAATGATTATCAAGGCAAGGTTTTATTGATAGTCAATACTGCCAGTAAATGTGGTCTAGCACCTCAATTGGAAGGCATTGAAGGTCTTTATCAGAAATATCATGATCAAGGATTTGAAGTTTTGGGATTGCCAAGTAATCAATTTCACCAAGAGTTAGATGATGATAAAGCTACGAGTGATTACTGTCAGATGCACTATGGTGTAACTTTCCCGATGACTAAGAAGATTATGGTCAATGGTAGTGAGGAAGATCCGCTGTTTACTTACTTAAAAAATGAATCTGGACATGGTCGGATTAAATGGAACTTTACGAAGTTTTTGATTGGTCGTGACGGCCAGTTAATTGAAAGATTTGCGCCAGTAACCAAGCCAGAAAAGATAGAAGAAACGATCATTTCAGCTTTGCAGTAAATCGATTGTTTTAGAAATTAATCCATGTTATACTTTGCTTGCCCATAAAGGTAGGCACATATAAAACACCAAAACCCGAAACGATTGCACTCGTTTCGGGTTTTTTAGTGGGCTAAGATTGCCTTTTTCTTTTACTTGCGGTGTTTGTTTCGTAGCCATTCAGCAAACCAAGCGGTTATCAAGCCGACCGCAAGGGGCCCTAGAAAGGTAGTCCACATGACCAACACCTCCAATCTGTGCCAGATTGGTAAGGCAACGGCAAAAGTATAGCATGATTCAATATTTTCTAGCTATCTAATTATGCAAAAAAAGTTTCCCACTTAATTGTGAGAAACTTTTTTTATTCTATTACAGATTCGATGTTAAATAATGAAGCTGTATTTTTAAAAATATGTTTAGCAGTATCGGCTTTATTCATCGTATACAAGTGGACACCGGAGACATCGTTTGTTACTAAGTCAACGATTTGATCAACTGCATAAGCGATACCAGCTTCTTTTAAAGAAACGGGATTGTCTTTGTATTTGTCCAAAATATTGATGAATTTCTTAGGTAATCTGGCAGCACAATTTTCGATAACGTGAAGAGCCTGCTTACGATTAACGATAGGCATGATACCTGCCAAAATGGGGACGTTGATATCAGCGATAGCGCACTCTTCTTGGAAACGGTAGAATTGCTCGTTGTCATAAAATAACTGGGTAATTAATTGGTCGCAGCCAGAATCGACTTTGTCCTTGAGATGTCTGATATCGTCAATTCTGTTTTTGGAATCGGGATGAACTTCGGGGTAACAAGCTCCAGAGACTGTGAAATTAGGTTTTTCAGTTTTAATGAATTGGGTTAAATCACTGGCATATTTGAAATCTTTTTCAGGAACGTAACCGTCAACGATATCACCACGCAAAGCTAAAACCTGGTGAATATTCATTTTTTCAAGACGATTCAAGATCGAGCTGACTTCGGCTTTAGTGACGTAGGCTGCCGGCATGTGGACCATCGTGTGACAGTGTAAATTATCTTTGACGTATTTGGCGAGATCAATGGTCGTTTCTTCGTAGTTTAGTTTATGATTGCTGGCAGTGACGCTGATAAAACTAGGATTCAGTCCCTTTAATTGATCCAAAGTGTCAGTCAAATTATCCACGCCAACTTGGGAATTAGGAGGGAAGACTTCAAATGATAATGTAGGATTAGTTTCTGTCATGTATCAACAACTCCTCTCTAACTTCTTTAGCAGCGGTCGTGAGATTTTCGACACTAGCTTTGGCTTCTTTGATTCCACGGGTTTTTAGACCACAGTCAGGGTTGATCCAAACTTTTTCTTGAGGGACTTTTTGTAAAATTTTGTGGATGGTAGTTTTGATTTCTTCAACTGATGGAATACGTGGTGAATGGATATCGTAGACACCAGGTCCGACTTGAAGTTGAAAGTTTTCTTTTTGAAGAGCATCGAGAATTTCCAAATTGGAACGGGAGGCTTCAAATGAAATAACGTCGGCGTCCATGTTTTGAATAGCGGGAATAATATCGGTAAATTCGGAATAGCACATGTGAGTGTGAATTTGTGTCGTTGGTTGAACTTTGCTGTGAACTAGTCGGAATGCTGGAATAGCCCAGTCGAGGTATTCAGAATACCAGTCAGTTTTACGAAGAGGTAATTTTTCTCTTAAAGCAGCTTCGTCGATTTGGATAATCTTGATACCATTTTTTTCGAGATCCAATACTTCATCTTGAATGGCCAAAGCAATTTGAATGGTTGAGTCTTTAATTGAAATATCTTCACGAGGGAAAGACCAGTTCAAAATTGTGACGGGTCCGGTCAACATACCTTTGACGATTTTGTCGGTTTGACTTTGAGCGAATTTAGACCATTTAACAGTGATAGGTTTATTTCTAGCCACGTCGCCCCAGATAATTGGTGGTTTAACGCCACGAGTTCCGTATGATTGTACCCAACCATTTTTACTGAACAAGTAGCCATCGAGGTTTTGTCCGAAGTATTCCACCATGTCGTTACGTTCAAATTCACCGTGGACTAAAACGTCGATGCCAATTTTTTCTTGCCAGTCGAGCCATTCTTTGATGTGGTTGGCAATAAATTCATCGTATTCATTTTGTGAGATTTCTTGATGTCTGAATTGAGCACGAATCTTTTTGACGGCTTTGGTTTGTGGGAAAGATCCGATAGTCGTTGTTGGTAAAAGTGGAAGCTGGAATTCTTGTTTTTGAATAGTTGCTCGTTCTTTTAGACTGGGATGTCTGATAAATGAATCAGCAGTCAAACTAGCGACACGTTTTCTAACTGATTCATTAGGTTGAACACGTTGTTGATCAAATAATTGTTGGTTTTTGGCGATTAGGTCAGTTTTACCATCGAGAATTGCTTGTAGGTCAGATAATTCGGATAATTTTTCTTTGGCAAAGGCGAAATGTTGTTTGATTTCGGGAGTAAAAGTCTCGTTTTCAATCGTGAAAGGCACGTGGAGTAGTGAACAAGACGTTGAAATAACTAGGTTTTTAACCGGCAAACTGTTGATCAAGTCGATAGTTTTTTGATAGTGGTTGCGCCAAATATTCTTACCATTGACCACGCCAGCGAAAAGAATTTTGTCATCAGGGAAACCACTTTGAACTAGTTGGGTCGTTTTTCGACCTTCATGGAAGTCTAACCCGATGCCTTCGATATTTAAATTGATCAAATCTTGATAGACATCACGCACATCGCCGAAGTAAGTTTGGACTAGGACTTTGAGGTTAGACTTATTTTGCAAGAGTCTTTGGTAAATATTCTCGAACAAACTCTTCTTATCGCCCGTGACATCTTTGACCAATTCTGGTTCATCTAATTGAATCCAAGAAGCACCTTGATCGGATAATTTTTCAAAAACTTCTTGATAAACTTTGACTAATTTGTCGACAAAATCATTTGTTGTTACGTCATGGAATTCGCTCAAACTCAGGAGTGTGAAGGGACCAACGATTACGGGGCGAGTTTGAATGCCGGCATTTTTAGCTTCTTGATATTCGTTGAAAATTTTATCGTCATTTAGTTTGATGTCAGTTGTTTTGGTGAATTGTGGTACTAAATAGTGGTAGTTAGTGTTGTACCATTTCTTCATGGGGAGAGCCTTTAGGTCGCCTTTTTCTCCTTGATAGCCACGAGCTAAGGCAAAGTAACGGTCGAGTTTTGACAAATCTAGTTTTTGGGCAGCGTCTGGGATGATATTAAATAGGTAGGCGGTGTCTAAAGTTGTGTCAAAAAATGAAAAATCGTTGCTAGGAATTTCGTCGATACCAGCTTGTTTGATCAGTTGCCAATGCTTGAGGCGCAAATCTTTGGCAAAGTCTAATAATTCTGTTTCAGAAATTTCATTGCGCCAGTATTTTTCAGTGTTGAATTTTAATTCACGATTTTCACCGATGCGTGGAAAACCAATAATTGTTGTTGTCATAAATAAGTCCCCTTTGTGGTAGTAAGTTATTGACTACTAATCTACCATCGAAAGGTGATATTGAATAACTGATAAAAATAATGATAGGTTATAGTTTAAAACTATAAGGTGGACTATAATAAAACAAAAAACTGGAGTAAATAAATGAGAATTCAACAACTGGAATATCTAGAAACAATTGTCAAAACAGGTTCCTTTAATGAAGCAGCCAAACAACTTTATTTGACTCAGCCTAGTCTGTCCAATGCTATCAAGGAATTGGAGTCGGAAATGGGAATTCAAATTTTATTGCGCAGTAAGTTGGGTGTGACTTTGACCGATGAGGGTCGAGAATTCATGATCTACGCTCGACAAGTTTTGGATCAGGTGCAATTATTGAAAGGGCGATATGAGAAGAGCCCCGTTCGTAAACAGGCTTTTTCAGTCTCAGCCCAACATTATGCCTTCGTTGTCCACGCCTTTGTAGAACTGATCAAAACAGTTTCGGCTGATGAATATCAATTTACTCTGCGTGAAACTGAAACGGAAAATATCTTGACCGACTTATCGAGTTTTAAGAGTGAAATTGGGATTTTGTATTTGAATAACTTCAATAGACGTGTATTAGAAAAACTATTCAAAGAATATGACCTAGAATTTACACCACTGTTCAAAGCCTTACCACACGTCTTCGTTGGTCGCCAGAATCCTCTAACGAAAAAGAAAAGAGTAACTTTGGCTGATTTAGCGGATTATCCTTATTTGTCTTATGAACAGGGCGATAATAATTCGTTTTATTTTTCAGAAGAAATCTTGAGTACTTTGGATCGTAAGAAGAATATCAAAGTCAGTGATCGAGCAACGATTTTTAATTTGATGGTCGGATTGAACGGTTATACTATCAGTTCAGGTATTATTAGTAACAAATTAAATGACGACAAAATTGTGGCGATTCCGTTAGACGTTGACGATTCGATGACTTTAGGTTGGTTGAAGCACAGTCAACTAGAACTCAGTCCGATTGCTAAGAATTATTTGGAAATGCTAAAAGAGCATATTAGGGGTTATGGTTTTGATATTATAGATGAAAAAACAGATCATACAAATTGATGTATGGTCTGTTTTAGTGTAGTGATTTAATAAAAAATCCATCCATGGCGCCGCTATGCAAACTTTCTTCGATTGGTCCGGCTAATTTAGTAAAGCCAGCTTTGGGGTAAACGTGTAACGCCGCTTTTAGGTTGTGGTGAGTTTCTAGGTACAATTTGTCGTAACCGGCATTCTTGGCAGCTTGTTCGACTAAAAAAATCAATTGATAGCTTAACCGATGTCCTTGAGCAGCCTTGGATAGATAGAGCTTTTGCAGTTCAGCAATATTTTTCTCAAGGTCAAATTCGGCAAAACCTGCACCACCAACGACTTCTTGAAAATCATCGACGACAACGAAATAACCACGTCGGGCTTTTTCATAAAATTGGCTCAGAGTATCGAGGTTTTTGTCGAAATAGGCGGTACCGGGAATGTCCAGATGAGCAACTTTTAGATCAGTTTGTAAAATACGTTTGATGGCTTGATTGTCGCTAGCTTGGATAGGACGAATATTCATAGAAACACCTTCTCTGTAATTGTTAATTTCATATCATAGCACAAAAAAATTCACCTGCAAGAATATGCAAGTGAATTTTGGTTATTCATTAGGAAGAGATTCAGCAACGTTCCAAGTCAACATTCCGGTGTACTGGCCAGCAGGGGAAATATTGAGTTGCTCTAGAAGGAGTCCAGTACTTTTTGTCCATTCGTCGGCAATGTTTTCAGTAACGTTGGTTTCGTGTGCGGTACTTTCTTGATCGATAACGGTTGGCTCGTTACTTAAGGTGGTGAAATTATCATCGTTATACTGACGATAGACCAATGCTAGGTTGTTGTTTAACGATTTGCTATTTGAGTACGGACCATTAGTTGTAACGGTCAATTGCCAAGGAGATCTTAGACTAGTGACGCTTAGATCAAAGTCGTTTTTTCTCGTTAAATATTTTGTCGTATCACCGTAATTAACATCTTGGAATTGCAATGATTTGGAAACTTCAAGACTAAGCATCTTGTTAGGCTTAGTCGTTATATTGTACGTAACGGTGTTAGAGATTAATCCATTAGCTTGGTCAATAGCTTTGACAGTGACTTTTTGAGCGGAGTTAAGGGTAAAGAGATTCCAGAAGTCATCGTCATTCATTAGTGATTTGAGGTCAATCGTTTGTTTAAAACTACTTCCTGATGCCGTTGCACCAACGTTATACGTTTTGCTTCCAGCAGTAATTTGGTAAATGATATTAGTTGTAGAGTCGTTGTCACCAAAGCTGTGGTTATCACTGTATGTAAGTGTATTTTCTAGATTCAATGTGGCGTTGTCGGCTTTATAGAGTAAGTCAATGTCAGAATTATCATTTGATAAATCAAGTGTATATTGCTTAGGAGCTAGGATGGTAAACTCAGGACTATTAGTGGAAGAAATTTGATTAGAACCAGTGAACGTAGCGACCGCTTTGTCGACGTCTATATCACTAGTTGTGTCATTATTGGCAGTAGCTGAAATGGTGATCTTGGCAGTTGTTCCAGCAGAACCTGTTTTATTGCCAAGTGTCTTAGCCAAGGTATGTTGTAAGGTTTGATCGGTCAGTTCACTTTGACTGATAGCTTCTTTAGTACCGTCAGCGTAAGTAATATAGGCAATATTGCCATCACTATCAGGGGTTAAAGTTACGTGGTCAGGAAGTTTAATTTTGGCAGCGATATTTTCCCAGTTGACGTTACCTTGAAGATAGTTCAATTGGTAATTGAGAGACAGTTTGTCGCCATTAGCAACAGTTTTGTCAGTAGAATCGGCATTGATTGTTTTGTTCAAAATTGTGTCCGTGATTGAAGCATCAGCATCAGCGTAAAGTAAGTCGGGGATTGAATCGAGGGCTACTAGTTTACTAGCAACTGAATCTGATGGTCCATTTGCGGCCGTGAATCCCCAACGAACTTTGCCATCAGTCGTATTTAACTTAGTCGTATCGACTTTGATAGTATCGGTGGTAGGCTTGTAATCGCCCTTAGTTGTTGTATTGTCAGAGTAATCTAGATTTTTATCATTGAAGTAATAAGTTAGTGTAGCGTCGTTACTACCTTCAGCGGCAGGAGTCCATTTGATTGTTACATGGTGCCAATAAACAGGATTGTTTTGTTCATCATAAGCATCAATCAAGTAATTGGCTTGAGGGCTAATGTGGACCAATCCATAACCTTTTTTAAAAGGAGAAAAGGCAGTGTACTCTGAAATATCACCTAATTGATAACTATTAGCTATTCCCGGATAAGCTAAAGCGATGTGGCCATAAGTACCACCAGAACCATAGCGGGCAGTATCAGGAAATCCTAAAGCGGTCAAATTAGAGGTTGAAGTACCAAATTGAGTATCAAAGCCGTTTAAAGAGTAGTAGCTATAGAGTGTTGGAAATTTAACATTATTATTGTTGAGCGGCTTATTATTTGAATTATAAAAATTATTTTTATCAGTATCAAATTCCAAAGCGACACTATTTTGAATAGCAGTATTTTTGATATAACTTTGATCGGCGTCGGTACCAGCAATAAAGTTTACTCTAGAAGCATCATAACCATAAACACCGATACCTTCTAGTCCGGCACCTAGAGCAGAAATCCCGTTGGAGTCGTTTTGGAGGACAAAGGCAATCCCTTCACTATTGACATCAGAAGAACCATCGCCACTACCAAAATAAAGCCAAGCAGAGATAGTTTGTTCTTTGTTGATATCAAAAGATTTATCGGTCGACCACATTGAACCATAAGTGTTTTTGCCACTTGCCAGAGCAATAACGTTCCCATTAGCGGAATTACTACCGGTATGGTCAACGATTTGGGCAGAGTTAGTATCGTAAATATCTTTTGAATCGTAGACATTAGGTTTAGCATTCGACATATAATTGCTGATGCCAATACCGTTGGGAGCGTTGTTTAAAACAGCTAAATCATCATTTGTCAAAGCTGCATTGACATTTGTTGATGGCAAGATTGTGAAAAAGAACGTAGCAATAATTAACCCTTTGAAAATTTGACTTAGTTTCATGATAAAACTCCCTCCCTCAAATATTTGTTCTATAAGTTATATTATATCGGGTTATATATCAAAATATTTTCAAAAAATATATGTATTTCTATTGATATTTGGGAATTAGGAATTAATTATAAGAAATTAAGGAAATGTTGAGTTATAAATTGAATATTTTCCGTTTTCAGAAATAAAAAGTCGGTCGTACCTGTCCGATAAAAATGTCTAAAAGTTGTATCATAAGAGTAAGAATACGTTTGGAGGAAGAATTTATGGAATTCACGAAAATTGATTTGGATACTTGGACTCGCAAAGAAGTGTTTAACCACTTTATTGAACAAAAAACTACATATAGTATGACCAGCAATCTTTCTATCACTAAAGCAGTTAAATTTGCTAAAGATAATAACTATGACTTTTATCCACTATTTATTTATTCAATTGTCAGAGTGATTAATTCAAACTATCTCTATCGCATGGATTTCAATGAACAAGGTGAACTGGGCTATTACGATAATAGCGTGCCATTTTATTCGATTTTTGACAGTCGTACAGAATTGACTTCTCATATCGATACGCCAGATGCCTACACATTTGCGGAATTTGATCGTGACTATTTAAGCGATGTTAAGAAATACCGTGGTACTGGCAAGTTATTCCCTAAACAACTTGTTCCAAAAAATGTAGTCAATATTTCGATGATTCCCTGGGTTAATTACACCGAATTCAACCTAAACAACAATAGTAATGGTAATTATTTACTACCAACTGTAACGGCAGGAAGATTCGAGAGAACTGGCAGTGAGATTAAATTGCCAGTTACTTTCCAAATTCATCATGCTGTTTGTGATGGCTATCATACTTCACAATTCTTCATTAAATTACAAGATATTTTGAATAATGTTGATGAATTGTAATTGATGTTTGTCTGATCAAGGTTATAAGCCTATAATTGAAAAGCAGAGAAGCTTTTTCAGTAAATGAAGGTTACTAAAGAGTAAGACATTGCACATTGTGTGGGTCTTATTTTTTATTTTTTGAAATTATTATAGGAAAGAAGTAGGGGTATGAGTAGGAATCGCAAAATCTTAGTTACTTTTGCATTAGTTTTATCCAATATGATGGCAGGACTAGATGCAACGATTATTAATACCGCTTTGCCGGCTATCATCAGTGATTTGCATGGGATTCAATATATGGGTTGGATCGTTGCTATTTTCCTGTTAGGGATGGCCGTTTCGACACCGTTATGGAGTAAATTTGGCGAAAAGAAGGGTAATAAAGTCGCTTATATTACTGCAACAATAGTTTTCATGATTGGGGCCTTGTTCCAAGGATTAGCACCTAATATTATTTGGTTCATTACTGCTAGAAGTGTCATGGGAATTGGTGCTGGGGGAATGAACACAATTCCTTTCATTATTTATTCGCAGATATTTAAGAACATCAAACGTCGTTCGCAGGTTATCGGAATTGCTTCAGCCGGATTCAGTGGAACTTCAATTGTCGGCCCCTTAATTGGTGGTTGGATCGTAGATACATTCAGTTGGCATTGGGTCTTTTATATCAATTTGCCTTTAGCTTTGTTGTCGATTACGATTGTGGCTATTTTCTTCAAGATCAAAGAGCAGTTGAACCAAGCTAAAGTCGATTATCATGGGGCTATCTTGATGGTGTTAGGTTTAACTTCATTCTTAATCGGAATTCAATTATTAGGAGTTTCTTCTATTTATACTGTTTTGGCATTCATCGTTATTGGAGCGTTATTGATTTTCTGGATGTCACGAGTTGAAAATAAAGTTGAAGATCCAATTGTCCCTAATCGCTTGTTCAAGAATGAAAAATTAGTGATTGATTTGATCTTATTTGCTTTATTGTGGGGTTCGTTTGTAGCTTTTAATATCTACATTCCAATGTGGGCTCAAGGAATTATGGGGCTTAGTGCTTTGATTGGAGGAATGACACAGATTCCTGGAGCAATCGCTAATTTTATCGGTTCAGAATTGGAACCATTGATTCAAAGAAAGATGAGTCGTTATGCAATTATTGCTATCGGAACAGCGTCATTCTTCATTTCTTTTGCCGGATTGTACTGGGCTAGTCAAACCGCCAGCTATACATTCTTATTGATTATGGGTGTGTTTGAAGGTTTCGGTGTCGGAATTTGTTTTAATGCTTTGTTGATTGCCGTACAATTTGATGTCGAGAGTCGAGATGTTCCAATTTCAACTTCGTTTGCCTACTTAGTTAGAATTTTGAGTCAAACCTTCATGTCATCGATTTACGGAGTTATCTTGAACCTCGCTTTAATCAAAGGTGTCAGAGAGAGTAACGGTCACATAACGATGGCTATGATGAACAAATTGAGTAATGCCGCGGTTGCCAAAGAATTACCTAAAGCTTACGTTCCAGAAATGAAGAATATTTTCTTCCATGGGATTCATAATATTATGTTGACAGCACTTATTTTGATTATTTTAGTTATTATCATTTTGGGTTACTTATTTAGAAGAGAAGCTGTTAGGAAGAGTCAAATTAAAGTAAATTAAAAGCAATTTCACTGTTGGGGTGAGATTGCTTTTTTTATATGTTCGTTATCGTGAACTACATCGGCACTAAAGTACCGAGCTTCTAGGAACATTCCATACTTGCCGACTAGTATTTCAACCAGTCGGTAGAGGCTAGAACTATTTTACTAAGGCTTGCTCCAAGCCATTATTCAATATGTTTTTACTTGCATTGATATCACGATCATGATGAATACCACAACTGGGACAATCCCATTCTCTAATATCTAACCCATGTTTACCATCGTCGTAACCACAGTTGGAACAGATTTGACTAGTCTTGAATGGATTAACAATTATAATTTTCTTACCATACCATTCACATTTGTATTCAAGCATTAACCTTAACGATCTCCATGATTGACTAGCGATAGCACGTGATAGGTTATGATTACCAAGAAGATTTTTGGTTTTCAAATCTTCAATAACAATCAAATCATTATTTTCAACTAATTCACGAGTTATTTTATGAAGGTAGTCTTTTCGTTGATTAGCAATTTTCTCACTATATTTAGCTACCATGAGTTTAGCTTTCATATAGTTGGAATATTGTTCTAAGGGTTTTGGATCAAGCAATCCAAACTTTTTCTTATACTGGATATCTTTTAGAGCTTGCGTACGTCTTCTAGCTAGTCGTTTTTCCCAATAGTGTTTCTTTTTAGCTAATTTCTTATCAAAACGGACGGTTTTATATTTACTTTCGTCTGAACGGATTACTAGATTAGAAACACCCATATCAAGGCCGACAGACTTGTTTGTCTTTGGTAATTGAGTAATATCCTCATCAACCGTAAGAACAGCGTAATATTTATTGGTTGATGATTTACGAATAGTCACGTACTTGATGACACTAGGGATTGATTTTTTATTCTTATATTTCATTACTCCAAGTTTGGGTAATTTGATATAAGAATCATCGAATATTTCAATATTTTTATTAACATATTTTGATTGATAGCTTTGTTTTGGAAACTTCTTACTTTTGAATCGTGGAAATTTACGCTTTTTACTAAAAAATCCTTTGTATGCTTCAAATAAGTCTTTATTAGAAACTTGTAAACCAGTACTTTCAGCTTTCTTTAACCAACCATGTTCTTTTTTGAAAGCCGTTAAAATGTAATTCAAGTCAAATGTTTTCAAAGATTTCAAATCAGGATTATTTTCATGGCGTTTGATCATCATGTCTAACATATTGTTCCAAACAAAACGATTAGCACCAAAATTGTATTCAATCAGTTCTTTCTGATAACTATCTGGATAGATGCGTAATTTAATACCCTTTAAGACCATATGAACCCCTTCCCATGATTTGGTATCGTAATTATATCGCATAAAGGGGAACGTGTGTTTGTGAGAATGTCTAAAATCGCATAAATCATTGATTCATCACGGCAATAAATTACCGTGTTTTCTCAATTAGCGATTTTTATAAATTACAGAAATAATCCTTTATTCAATAATGATATTGATCGTTAATTTGTTTATCGTTATAGTAAATATATGTAGCTTTTATAAATTAAATGTCTAAGGGGAAAGTAATTATCATGAGTACATTAGTCGATATACCAATGCCATCAAGATTTAGAATTGGAGAACTATTTCAAAACAACAACTTCATGGTGCCACTTTATCAGAGAAATTATGCTTGGCAAAACAGTGAAATCGTTGATTTTTGGGAGGACTTGTTAGATTTAGTTGAAGACAAAAGAAACAGTCACTTTTTTGGCCAAATTGTAACCTATAAAAACGAATCCGGCAGTCAAGAAATAATCGATGGTCAGCAACGTTTGACGACTAGTACTATTTTCATGGCAGCCATTCGTGATATTGCCCAAAAGATGTACGATGATAATTTCAAGGGTTCACAAGATGAATCAAACCTAGAGCTTGGCGATTCTTTGCGTGACATCAAACGTGAGGTAAATAAGACTATCCGTGGTATGAACGGAGAAGAATCGTCCTTAATGGTCCAACAAAATTCTAAGAATCAAGAACAAAACGTTCAAACATTTTTCTTTGCTTTGACACATTCTGATATCAAGGTTCGTGATGAAAAGACTAATTCTGAACCTAAGAAAAATATGCAACACGCTTATAAGGATATTACTCAATGGATCAATTCTTATTTGAAGCAATATAAACAATTGAATGAGAGAATCGCTAAATTACAATTGATTTTTGAGTCATTTTTCAGCAACTTTTACATCGTTATGATTTCAGCTCCTAGTAGAAAGGATGCTTTCACTATTTTTGAAACTTTGAATAGTCGTGGTAAAGATTTGATGGCGTCTGATATTATCAAGAATCACTTGATGTCATTGATGGGCGAAGATATTCAAGAAGGTAATGAGAAGTGGAACAAACTGACTGAAAAATTGGACAATAACAGCAATCGTATTACTCGTTTCATTAGAACTTACTGGGCTTCGAAGAAACGTATCGTGCCTGAATCTAAGCTTTATCGAGAAGTCAGTGCGGAGGTCAACAACCTCAATGAAGCACAAGTCTTCTTGGATGATTTGGATAAATTAGTTGATTTGTATACTGTTTTGGAATCGCCAACTAGTCCCAAAGCTAATTATGATTTCTTCGCGAATAAACAAGTTACCCAAGGCATCGATATTTTGAATCGTTTGAACGTTAAATTGTATTATCCAATCGTTATGGCGATGTATTATAACAATTACAGTCAAGATGGAATGTTGAAAGTAATTACGAAGATAACTTCAGTATTCATTCGTCATCGCACAATTATCAATGATGGTACGAATAAATTAGAGACTGGCTTTTCAGATATTGCTCGTAAGATTTGGAACTTAGAATTGAAGAATATTGAAGATATCAATTTGGAACTCAATAAGAAACTTTTGCCATCTTCAGAAGCTACTAAGGCTAGTTTTACAGTATTGAAGAAGTCTGGAGGTCAACGTGGCGCAAAAAAGTGGACGTTGGTCTACCTCTTGTCAGAACTTTATGGAACCGAATATGGGGACTTCGAAGACGGTTATTATAGCAGTGTCTTCAATGATGATGACTATCGTCTAGTTCAAATTAGTTTAGATCCAGAAATTGGTGATCATCGTGAATTCGTTGGCAATTGGGTATTGATTGAAAAGAGTTTGAGTAAAAATGAATTCAAAAATGAGGCTGAATTAGCTGACAAATTGACTAGATCAAAACTTTCAGGAAATAAAAAACTTGCTCAAGTATTGAACTCAGGCAAGTGGTCAAAAGAAAATATTATTAAACGCCAAAATAGCTTTGCTGATGATGCAACAGTAATTTGGTAATTCATGGGTCTGTAGAGAAATCTACAGGCTTTTTTGTTTCAATTTAAAATACTTGTCGAACCCACAATACCCGATTAAGCTTGATGTGAATTTTCATGTGGAGGTGCGCTATGAATTCGAAAACATTATCCAAAGAAAAAATTATCAAAGCTGCAATTGAACTGATCAATAATCAAGAAAATTTAACGTTTACTAAATTGAGTCGCAAATTAGGCACTAGGTCGCAGGCTCTTTATAATTATTTTCCAGATGTAATGGCCGTAAAAATTAGTGTAGCAGTTAGTTTTTATCAAGATTTAGCCGTTCGTTTGAAGGCTGACTTATTGGGCTTATCTGGAAAACAAGCCATCGTGACTTTTTGCAATGTTGGGGTGGAATATGCTTTGAGCAAGTATCGTATTACGCAACAAGTTATTAGTCTACCGGCAGGACAACTTGATAATCAAGAATTGGAACAAAATGCTTTAGAAATTCAAATGATTGTCTTAGGCCTAATTAAGAGAATTGAAATTGATCCAAAAAGGCAATTAGTTTTGGCTAGGATGTTGGTTAACTTAATTATTGGGGAAATCGTTCATGTTGGCAATCATCGTTTTAATAACAAATTGATTTCTCCACGAGATAGTTTTGAAGTGATGTTGAAGTTAATCCTTGAAGGATACTAAAAAAGCCACCAATGACAAGGTGACTTACTTGTCGTAAATACTACGTAATCCATTTAAATCGGCCTCAGATAATTGATAGACACCTTGATCGACAGGATACATAACTGAATTGGTGTAAGAACTGTGAGCTAAGCCCAAAGCGTGACCCAATTCATGCATAGCAACGGATTTCTTGACTGACAAAGTTGGATAGGTCAGATTCAATCCCGCTCGACTAGTGTTGATAGCATAGTCGTTTAATTGTAGAGCAGAAGGTCCACCATTTCCTAATTCAACTGAACTAGACATGACATTCTCGATTTTTTTATGGTAAACGAAGAAAGTCACACTGTTTTGATCAGAATCGGCTTTGCCCGGAACTAGATTGACGATGCCAGTTTTGTTGTATTGTTCTACGGCATATTCAAATACTTGACGTGCTGATTGGGGAACATTGTCTTTGAAGTGGTAATAGTAAGTTTTGGCAGTCGTCATACCTTGAAGCGGTTCTTCAGTAGGAGTAGTAGCTTTGCCAACTTGTTTTTCAGTAGTAGTCTCTCTTTGACCGGATAATTTTTTCTCGATATTAGCTTTAATTAAATAAACGTATGGTTGGATTTGGTTGTTCGCTGATTGAAGTTCACTTTTAACTTGCGGAACAATCTGGGGCTTGATTTGAACGACAGCAAAAATACCAGCCAAAACAATCAACCAAGCAATCCATGAATTTTTCCTCATTGTTTCTCCTTAAAATTCATTCTGTGTCTACTTATGATAGTTTTTTAGCTATCAAAAGTCCACTATTAGCTTACTTATTGTTCTGCAGAGAACTACGTTTAGGACTAGTCCAAGTTCCTGAACCGAAACCTAGAATCGTTTTGACAGCGGGGATGAAAGTCATCACAACAGTAATCGGATTGATTATCCAGTAAAATAGCATATACAGAGGAGCAAAGAAGGCATATTTGAGTTTGGCACCGTGGTGATCGAGTAGTAAAGCCGTGAATAATTGGAAACAGCCGGCAATCAATTCGAAAGTGACGAAAATAAACGATATGACAAAGGCATGGAAGATTCGTTCAAAATCACCTTGGAAGAAGAACCAGAGCATCGTTATAAAGAATATAACGGAGGTGATAACGAAGAAGAATGACCAAATGATCGAAAGAGATGAATCGATAAACATCGACATTTGATAGCGACGTTTGATGGGATGGAAGAGGAATTTTTTCAAATTAGTCAGCCAAACTTCAGTCCCACCTTGAGCCCAGCGCTTACGTTGTTTGTATAGTTGGGAGATTGATTCAGGTACATTCATGTGAAAGACGATGTTCGGAGCAAACCTTGGAACTGCCCCAATTGTCTGATGATCCCAAGCAATACTAATATCTTCAGTGGCCCGATCTTGTCGAAAGCCACCCACGTCAATCAAGAAATCCTTCTTATACAAAGTATTGGCACCACTGTAGGCGTACATGGAATCATTGATAGAAGTTTGGCTACGTTTAATAGTTCCAACAATACTGGAAAATTCAACGGTTTGAGATTTTCCAAGCATCGTACTGCGATTTTGCACGTCCATATTGGCAGTGACAGCGGAAGTATTCATATCACGGTTGTGGATAAAGAAGTTCATGTATTTCATCAAAGCATCGGGTTCAGGAATCGTGTCAGCATCGTTACTCAAAATGTATTCACCTTTAGCAAAGTGCATACCGATGTTGAAGGCGTGCGCTTTACCTTTGTTTTTAACAATATTGATGACTCGTAATTTTGGATAAGTTAGTTGTAGACGTTCGAGAATTTCTTGAGTCGTATCTGTCGAACCATCATTAGTGACGAGGACCTCAAAATTTTGATAATTCAGTTCATTAAATAGGTAAGTAATAGTTTCTTTTATAACCACTTCTTCGTTGTGAGCTGGTATCATAATAGTGATCATCGGCTGTTTATTTGGCGGAATATTTTCCCAGTTGTCGTCGTACTTGTTCTTCTTTAAGAAACGATAGCATAACGCTCCACTGAACCAAAAGAATGAGCCGATGATAGGATATAGACATAGAATCAACAGGCAAATATTGATAATCGTGCCTAAAGTAGTTGAGCCAGCAATGTGGTCAATAAATATATTTTTCATCTTTTTCTCCTAATCGACATCATCGAGATCTTTTTTGGCATAGAGCTCTTGGATTTGATGTGTTTCTAAATTCTGTTCTGGTTTAACTGTATAGCTACGGACGTTTTCACGAAATTCTTTTGGTCCGAAACGTTTGTCGATAAAATCATCAATTGTCTTCTTACGTTCTTTTTGATTGATAGGGTTAAAAGTTGGCCACTGTTCAACGATTCGGTCACGTTTGCGATTTTGAATGATAGTCATGCTGACAGCAAATATCAGAGTCATGACCCAGGCAAAAATCAAAATGATACCAATAAATTTGATTTCGTAAATTCCTTCGTGATAAGCCCACAAATGTGGTACTCGTGGGTCAAAACTAGCCCAAAAGGCTAAGACCGTTATAACGATTGGAATGATAACTGCCAGCCAACCGATGGTAGCAATCAAGACTTGGCGAATCTTTAATAACCAGTGACCCGATTCAAAGAATTTATCCGTATAAAGCTGTTGTTTATCTTTTTGCTGTTTATCTGTTTCCATGTTCTTCTTCCTGCTTAGTTTTGATTGGATTTACGGGATGACCGAAAAGATAGCCTTGACGAGTAGGGATGTTCAACTGTTCAGCTAAAGCCTCGTCTTCTTCGTTTTCAATTCCCATCAAAACTAAATTGATGTTGTGTTCTTTAGAAATACGATTCCAAGATTGTAGATTGAGATCAAGCCAAACACTAGGGTCATCTTTGCGAAAACTCCTCATTGAACATTTGATATTGTCGACAAAAGGCAACATCCACTCAATTGCTTTTAGATTAGCCATTTCTGAACCAACGTTGTCGATACTGAATTGCATATTGTAGTTTCTAGCTTCACGAATACGTTCTTCAAAGAGATGTTTCTTGTGAAACTTTTTGATGTTTCCCGGCGAAAACTCAATCGACAACTTCATCGGTTCAATTTTTGAAATGGCCCAGCGAACGAAGTATTGGAAGTCACGGCTGATGATCTGATTGTATTCTAAGTTGATTGATAAAACGTAAGGTTCAGTCGGTAAAGCTTTGAAAGTATCTTCTAATAAAAAGACCACCCGTTGTAACGGCAATGAATCTAGTTGCTTTGGTAAAGTCCAAGAGTTGTCTGGCTGTTGTTGCCGCAAGAGACATTCATAGCCAACTGTTTTATCGTGATAGTCCACTTGACGCTGAATGAAGTAGCGCAAATGGAAATTTTTATTTTCTAGATAATTATTATTGGTTTTTCGAGACCGCCAATAAAAAATGGCTATCGTTATACCAAAGACAATAATTGTCGCGATAACTAGCCACAGTAAGGTTAACTCAAATTCTAAAAAGCTCATCATATACACCCACATGTAATTTTATAAATCTAATTATAACCCACGGTGATAGTATAAATCGTATTCATTTAATATGAAAAATTACTTGATATTTTAGTTAAAACAAATATTTGATAGCAATTATTCAGCAATCATTCTCAAAAAAATTAGTTAAATAGAAATTTGTTCGAATAAATATTGACGAGCAACATGTTTGAACATATAATGTAAGCGTAAACAAAGTAGTTATTTCAAAAAAGGGATGAACGTTATGAACAAGCAAGCACTGATTTCTATCACAGCACCAGCCAGTGGGAAACTTCTAACGCTGTCAAAAGTACCCGATCCGGTCTTTTCACAAGGGTTGATGGGACAAGGATTCGCGATTGAACCTAATTCTTCAGATATCGTCGCACCAGTATCAGGGACGGTAACTTTGGTTTCAGATACGAAGCATGCTTTTGGTATCAAGACAAATGATGGGGCAGATATCTTAGTACATTTGGGTATCGATACCGTGGAATTGAAGGGCGCACCATTTGAAGTCTTGATTAAGCAAGGGGATATTGTGACTAGCGGCCAATCAGTCGTTAAGATGAATCTGAAGATGATTCAAGATGCTGGCAAAAGTACCACGGTGATTTTAGCAGTAACTAATAGTAATGATATTTTAAATGATTTAATGATTACAGGAACATCGGAAGTAAAAGGTGGTCAGATTGTTGCTGTAATGAATGTCAAAGAAACTGAGAACCAAACTACCACAAAATCAGGCAATAAATACGATCAGTTGGCAACCGAAATCATCAAAAATGTTGGTGGGGCAGAAAACATCAATAGTTTGATCCACTGTATTACTCGATTACGTTTTTACTTAAAGGATGAATCTAAGGCTAATACAGCAGTTATCGAGAATCTCGATGGTGTTATCACAGTTGCCAAAGCCGGTGGACAATATCAAGTCGTCATCGGTCAAGCGGTCGTAGATGTTTATGACGCTGTTATTAAACAAATTGGACCAGGTTTTACTAACGATGCCGCTACTGCTGAAGCTGTGGCACAGACAACTAAGGATGCCAAGAAGGTACATGGAGTTTGGCCAAATGTAAAACAAGGCGTAAATAATTTTATCGGTGTTTTGACCGCTTCAATGATTCCAATTATTGGTATCTTAGCAGGTTCAGGTATTTTAAAGGGAATCTTAGCAGCTTTAACAGGTTTCAAAGTTTTATCAGCAACTAGTGGTACTTACGTAATTTTAAATGCGGTCGGTGATGCAACATTCTACTTCTTGCCAGTCGTTTTAGGATTTACAGCTGCTAAAAAATTAGGCTCTGATCCAATCGTGTTGGGAATTGTCGGTGGGATTTTAATTTATCCACAGATTGTTACTTTAGCTGGTAAAGCTAGTACAGCCAGTACTAATTTCTTAGGTGTACCGACAACTTTAGTATCTTATGTTTCTTCAGTCTTTCCAATCATCGTAGCTGCCTGGTTGGGTAAATATGTCGAAAAGTTTTTGAAGAAAATAATTCCAACTTATTTGAGAAGTGTCTTCGTACCAATTTTAGAAGCTTTAATTTTGAGTTTAGTAATCTTTATCGGTGTAGGACCAATCGTTACCGTTATTAGTAAAGGTTTGTCTGCTGGTTTAGTTTCAATTTATAACTTCAGTCCAGCCTTATCTGGTTTGATTCTTGGTGGACTTTATCAAACGATGGTTATCTTTGGACTTCATTGGGGATTAATTCCAATCGTTATCAACGATATCGCTACTAATGGTCACAGTTATATCAATTCAATTCTTTCCATAACGATGGTTGCTCAAGGTGGCGCTGTTCTAGCAGTTTTTTTGAAGACTAAGAACAAGAAGTTGAAGGAAATGTCTTTAGCAGCAGCTATTTCGGCCTTTTGTGGCGTTACAGAACCAGCACTTTATGGTGTTAACTTGAAATATAAGCGAGTATTCGTTGTTGCAAGTATCGCCAGTGCTATCGGTGGTGCTTTGACTGGATTCTTGAGAGTTGATAATTATGCCTTATCAGGTGCCTTGATTGGATTCCCAGCTTTCATCACACCAGGAGTTGGTATCGGCAGCAATTTCTATGGATATTTAATTTCACACTACGCAACATTGTTAATTTCCGTTGTACTTGTCTATCTATTTGGCTATACTGATAAAATGCTGGCAAAAAGAAATGACCCAATGAACGTAGAAAACGTCAAAGTGGCATAGCAAGGGAGATTATAAGAATGGAAGCAAAAAAATACAATCTTGAAGTCTCCAATCATGATTTTACTGTTAAAAGTTATTGGCTTGATCAAGTAGAAGATTTCAACCAAACAGTCGATTATCCAATCGTAGTAATTTGTCCGGGTGGAGGATTTACCTTCCATTCGGCTCGTGAAGAAGAACCAGTAGCGTTACGTTTCAATTCCTTTGGGATGCACGCTGTAGTCCTAGAGTACAAATTGATTGACCAAGAAACGGTCTATCCAACAGCGTTACAAGAATTAGCAAAAACGATTGACTGGATCAACAAGCAACCAGCATCACGACACATTGATAAAAAGCGCATCATCTTAGCTGGATTTTCCGCTGGTGGTAACTTAGTAGCGACTTATAACGGCATTGGCACGGATGAAAAGCTTCGTCAAAAATACCAAATCGACCATTTAACTGGCGAACATGCCGGAATCATCTTGGGTTATCCCGCAATTGATTTAACAGTCAAAGGTAGTTTTCCTAATGACGATAAGGTTTTGCATGAAATCAGTAATGATCCGACCTTTTGGAAAGCTCAAGATTTGTTGAATAAGAATTCTAAACCAGCCTTTGTTTGGCAGACGAGAACCGATGAATTGGTCAACGTTATCAATTCTTTGACTTATGTTGAGAAGATGACTCAACTAGGTTTGGAAGCTGAATATCACATGTTTGGCTCCGGCATTCATGGATTAGTCTTTGGTACATATGTCACACAAAAACCAGGCAAGGATAAGTATTTAAATGCTTGGACTTCTAAATGGATCGAATTAGCTTTAAATTGGCTTCAAATGATGAAACTATTAGGTTAAAAAAAATCCCAATTCTCAAATTGATGAGAGTTGGGATTTTTGCTTAGTAACAAACAAATAAATGAGGTATCTTCTTATAGCCACGATAGCCCGTCTTTTTGACTAAGGCTCAGTGGTTCTTCTTCGGTACGACTATATAATAAAATATGGGATGGGTCCCAGGTCAAGAGATTTCTTTAAATTTGTCCAATGTGTTCGTCAATTGTGGCAGCAACTTGGTCATGAACAGTCACACCTTGGCCTTCAAGTTCTTTGATTTTGTCGGCAAACTGTGGCAAATATTTCTTATTGGCAACGAGCATTTCATCCAACAAGTCTTTGGCAGCTTGACCACTAGGAATCAATGGATTCATGATAAAGGCTTGTAAAGCTAGACCATAGTCACCAGTTACAGCGGCTTCATCGATAACCAATTCCATATTCTTCATTAATTGGATCCAGCCACGTTCAGCAGGTTGGAAGTGACCGAATGTCAATGGCAAAGCACCAGAAGCAGTGATGATTGAAGAAACTTCAACCGTATGGTCGGATGGTAAGTCTGGCAATGCACCACGGTTCAAAGTAGAAACGACCATGTGAGTCTTCTTGTCACCATAAATTGAGGCGATGGCTTCACAGGCAGCATCAGAATAATGAGCTCCACCACGTTCGGCTAATTGCTTTGGTTTATGGTCGAGATTTGGATCTTGATAGAGAGTAAACAATTCATGTTCGATGCGCATAACTTCTTGAGCACGAGTCTTATTTTGATCGAATTCTTCAAGACTGTGGTTGAGCATTTCTGTTTGACGATAGTAGTAACGGTGATAGCCACAAGGAATCATCTTCATTTGGTTGAGCTGTTCACGGAAGAATTTCACATCGAAGATATTCTTAGGTAGACCAGTTTCTGAACCGTCGTACATTTTATTGATGATGTCCATAGTAACTTCTTTACCGGAGTTGTCCCAGACTCTGTGCCAGTGGAAGTGATCGATTCCGGCAAATTTGTAAGTTAAGTCTTTTAGTTCTTTACCAATTGTGGCTGGTTCGTTCATCATTGCCATTACGGGAACGTTGCAAAGACCGATGACTTTATCCCACTTCCCATATTGTTGGATGGCTTCAGTAATCATTCCACTAGGATTAGTAAAGTTGATCAACCAAGCATCTGGACAAAGTTCTTTCATATCCTTAACAATATCCAAAATTATAGGCACCGTTCGAAAAGCTTTGAAGATTCCTCCGGCACCGTTAGTTTCTTGACCTAGCAAACCATAGCTACCGGGGATTCTTTCATCTTTGACACGGGCTTCTAGTAGTCCCACTCTAAATTGGGTCGAAACGAAATCGGCATCTTTCAAGGCTTCACGACGGTCCAAAGTTAGATGAACTTCCCAATCAAGTCCGGCAGCTTTGACCATTCTCTTAGCCATGTTACCGACGATATTGAGTTTCTTTTCACCTTCAGGAATATCAACTAGCCAAATTTCTTTGATAGGCAATTGATCTTGACGCTTGATATAACCTTCAATTAACTCGGGAGTGTAGCTGGAACCTCCACCAATAGTGACCATTTTGAGTGCGTTACGTGACATGTTTTCTTCCTCCAATTGATATGAATTTTTCTACAATTAGAGCATACATTGTGGGATTAATCCCATAGCAAGCACTTTTTTCTAATCAGCGTCAATCCATTGAGGTGTCTGCTTTTCGAACGGTAATTGTTGGTCATTTAATTCGTTATAAAGGTAAATAAAAGCGTTATGAGCTTGGTTTCTAAAGCACAGATCAATCGTAGGTATGTTCATCAATTTGGCAATTTCACTATTATCGCTGCCAACGACTAGACAATCTTGTGGAACTTTAACGTGGTGCTTTCGTAACGACGCTATGAATTCAGCTGCTACAAAATCGGCGAAGAAAACCATAGCTTCAGGGCGTTCTTTAGCGTGTAGCCATTTATCAGCCGCATCAGCTCCAGCATTGTGTTGTCCGTGATAGAACAGTTGATAGTCTTGATTGCTGTCGGGATGTTTTAATTTGAAATCATCAATAGCTTTGACCCGGGCTCTCGTATTGGCGTTACGCAAGCTGGATAAAACATGACCCACACGCTTATATCCTAGACCGTCCAGATGGTTCAAAACATCAGTATAGACAGGGTAATGATCGATATAATTAGAATAAATATGTGCATGTTCGACTCGTTGCCAAGTGGAAATTGGTCCAAAGTCAGCGTAAGAACTGATTGTATCCCAAGAATTGATCCTAGTTAAAATAAAGACGGCATCTAGTGCTCTAGTAGTTAGTAAACGTAAAGTTTTCAATTCATTTTTAGCATTTTGGGTGAAGTAGACGTTAACGTTATAACCATACTTAGCGGCAATTTTAGTGAATGAATTAATAAAATCTCCAACCAAGGGGAAGTAATCGCTGACTAAGAAACCAATGGTTTTGGTCTGCTTCTGCCGTAAGTTTTTGGCGACTTGATTAGGGATGTAATTGAGTTCGTGCATGGCATTCAAAATAATCTTTCTTTTTTCTTCACTGACGTAGCCGTTGCCACTGACGACCCGAGAAATTGTTGACTTCGAAATACCAGTTTTTTTGGCTAAATCGTAAATAGTTGTCATTCAAAAACTCCTTTCGCTTTTAGTATTAATTAAATAATAATGGACTTTTTGAGTAAATTATACATTGAAAACGTTTACTCCGTCAGAGCGGTTGTTTTATTATCTCGCATTGTTATACTGATGTCGTTAACCATAAGGAAGGTGAATATTTATCGTTAATTGACAGCAGTAATATTTCGGCTATTCGCGAGGGTAGCGTAGCAATGAATTCAAATGAAATCAAAGCGAAGGGAAATATTACTCATGAAGTCCAAAAGGATTCTCGGATCCGTCTTTTTAACCATTGCTTCAATTATTTGGGGAGCAATGTTCGTAGTTGTAAAAATTATTGTCGATGAGGTACATCCAATTCAATTAGTTTGGTTGGAATACTTAATCGCCTTAGTATTCTTGATTGCCTATTCAATCATGAAGAGAGAGAAATGGCATATCAATTGGTCTGATTTAAAATTAATTTTTTGGATTGGAATAATCGGAAATACAATTTCTTTAGTTGCCCAGGAAATGGGTACCGGGTTGTCTAATGCCCAAACTGGTTCAGTCATCACATCAACTATTCCAGCATTTATGATCATCTTCGGTTGGTTGATACTGAAAGAGAAATTAGATAAGGTTAAGATTTTCTCCGTTGTCATCGCTATCTTAGGGGTAGTCATGATCGTCGGATTAAAGATGTCCGGAACAAATGTTATCTTAGGAGTTTTGCTCCTAGTTCTCGACTCAATCGCTTGGGCCTTGATGTCTGTCTTGGTCAAGAAAGTAAAGACGTACAGTTCTTTACAAATTACTATTATGTCAACAGTAGTAGCGGTAGTTGCTCTGACACCATTTATCTTGAGTGATATGTCATCACTTACAAGTATTAATTTCTTAGATCCAAAGGTAATTTGGAGTTTACTTTACATCGGTGCAGTTTCAACAGCTGTGGCTTATGTTATGTGGAACCGTGGATTACAAATCGTTAGTGCCGGTTCATCTGGTTTGTTCTACTTGATTCAACCAATCGTTGGTTCATTCTTAGGTTGGTTATTGCTCGGCGAACAAATTTCAGTCGGCTTCGTTATCGGTTCAGCAATGATTTTGGCTAGTGTCTGGATATCAGTTAAATATGACGGCTCTTCTAATGAAGAAACGCAATTGGCTAGTGCCGGAAACAGCATTTAAAAATTAAATATAAAATATTAGGCAAATCCATTTGGGTTTGTCTTTTTTAGTGCGTAATTTATTTTTAGAAGCATTCAGAAAGGACAAACTCATGCCGCCACTAACAAAGCTGATCTTAATTTTATTGCAGATACCTTACGTTGGACCGATTACCGTTTTGAACTTTTTGGCAACGGGAATCGATCCGACAACAGTACTTAGTAACAAGGGGAAAACTTTTCCAAAACAGATTCCTAACCAACTATGGGACGAGTACGCAATAAAAGCTCAAAAACAATGGAATTTAGCGCAAGAATTAGGAATAACTGTCATCAACTATCAAGACACAGCTTATCCACAGCGCCTATTAATTTTAGACAACTTTCCACCCATAATTTATGTCAAAGGTAACCAGAACCTTTTGAACCGACCGAAACTAACGGCTATTATTGGAACTAGAGAACCACAGTCAATTACAGTCAAACGTGGTCAGAGACTGACTAAATATTTAGTATCAAGAGATCACGTTATTGTGGCCGGCTTGGCATTAGGGTGTGACACAATTGCCCACAAGACTTGTTTACAAAATCATGGTCAGACGATTGCTGTTTTGGCTCACGGTTTAGCTCAACAAATTTATCCACCAGAGAATGGGGAATTAGCTCAAGAAATCATTAAAAGTGGTGGTTTGTTAGTAACAACTTATCCACCGATGACGAAGGTAGCTCCATATCGATTAGCTGAAAGAGATCGGTGGCAGAGTGGTTTGAGTGATAAAGTCATCGTCTTAGAAACCAACGAAAACAGTGGTACTAACATCACTATCGAATACGCCTTAAAACAAAAACGAGAGGTAATAATACTTAAAAATCAAATAAATAATTAGACTTACAAAATGTCTTATAACTGTAATATTAGAAATGAACTATTGCCAAAATAAAATGCTATAATCTGATTCTAGTAAAGGTTTCCTTGAGGATATTTAAAGAAATTCCCACTGAGATTTGCGAGAGGAATCCAGTGAAAAAAGGAAAATAGCATTATGAATAATAAGTTAGTTGGTTCAATTCTACTTAGTGTGGCAGCCTGTATTTGGGGTGGAACTTTCGTCGCGGTCAAAGTCATCGTTGGCCAAATCCATCCACTACAATTAGTTTGGTTACGCTATGCTGTGGCAATAGTCTTTTTGATTGGTTTTTCAATCATAAAACGAGAAAAGTGGAATTTTCATGCAAAGGACTTGAAGTGGTTTATTCCCATCGGACTGACTGGCTATGCAGTTTCTTTAGTGGCACAGGAGACTGGAACCTGGTTTTCCAGTGCTCAAACTGGTGCAGTCGTGACTTCTTCAACGCCGACGTTTATGGTAATTTTTGCTTGGTTACTATTAAAAGAGAAGTTAACTAAGGTCAAAATTATGTCTTTAGTCATGGCAACTTTAGGCGTGATTATGATTGTCGGAATTCACTTGAGTGGCAAACATATTTTAACCGGAGTATTTTTCTTGATCGTGTCGGCTTTAACTTGGTCGTTGATGTCGGTCATGATCCAAAAGCTCCCTAATTATTCAGCACTTCAGATTACTATTATTTCGGCCTCGATAGCCTTGTTGTGTTTGACACCATTTGTTATCAACGATGCAGCCGACTTCACGTCAATCAATTTCTTCAATCCAAAAATCATGCTTTGCTTGTTTTACGTGGGAGCAGTCTCAACCGCAGCTGCTTTTGTAATGTGGAACAAAGGTTTAACGATGGTCAGCACTAGTGTTTCGGGACTGTTTTATTTATTGCAGCCAATAGTTGGAACTCTGTTAGGTTGGTTGTTATTGGGTGAAGGTATTACGGTTGGTTTTGTTATTGGATCGATTTTGATTTTAGGCAGTGTTTTTGTGTCGATTAGATTTGCGGAATGATTGATAATTTTTTTAAATGAAAATGTATTATAATTTTAAAATTACAGTTGCTTAGAATAAAAGAAGGGGTTATTCTTTAGGAAACGAAGGATTACATTTTTAAGTTGATAAAATAAGTGATATTCTAATTTTAGAATGTTGATATATCAGTCTTTTCTTAGCGTGTTCCCTATATACATAGGGATGATTCTGATACAGTTCATGATGTCATGCAATCCAGTTCGTGTTCCCCATATACATGGGGATGATTTGAATCTAGATTCAATAGTTCAAAAATAAAAACGAGATGATAACTCCAATTACTGGAATTTGTCATCTCGTTTTTTTAATATCATTCAGCGTTATGAATTTCTCCTAAAATATCCCAATCAGAGAAGTCATAGTTCATAAAATCCTTATTATGAATTGGCAAGTGTTGTTCCAAAGTATCGAATTGTTGAATTTCAACGTTACCAGTAGCGCCACCGAATCCTAATACGTGACCGCCAAAGTCATGCGCATCGGATAAGAAATGGTGATGGAAACCGCCAACTGCTGCACCGTCAAAGATTTGAGGGGAGTAGTAGCTCAAGAGTGTTCCTTCAACTGATTCGCGTAAGAAAATACTTTGATCCTCAGCTGTCTTTCCCAAAGTAGCGTAAGGTTTATGAGATTTCTTAACAGCGCGAGTTTTGATATTAGTGAAAGTACCGTGAACTTTAATGGAATAAAAAGTATTGGCCGAAGTCATAGCACCGATTTTTTTGTCCAATTCGGCTTGCGATAGTTCTTCGATATCAGTCAAACGTTTGTATTCAGCGAAGTGGCTGTTGGCAAATGGTAAAGTAAAATCATCATTAACGACATTGACGTTGCCTTCGTGATCGACTTGATAAGGCACACCGTCCAAAATTATTAATTCACCGTCAAGTCCTTCGCCAGTACCGATACCAGTGTCACCGTGTTTTAATAGTTCTTTCATCGTAATTGTACCGTCTAATAATCCCGGAACTAACAAAGCTAATGTACCGTGTTGATAAAGTGTATGTGTTTTTGACATAATAGTACCTCGTATTTTTAATTCAAGACGTCGTCAACCAACTTGGAAGCTAGTTTGATGTTGTCAGAGTAATCCACAGGGATGTGCAAAACGACTGGTCCCTTAGTAGCGAAAGCTTTGGCTAACATTGGTTCTAGGTCATCGGTTCTTTCGACACGCATACCAGTAGCACCGAAGCTTTCAGCGTATTTGACGAAATCAACGGGTCCTAATTTGACACCGGAGTCGTGACCGTATTTGGCAATTTCTTGGAAACGGACCATATCGTAATATCCGTCGTCCCAAACTAGTTGCACGATGTTGAGATTTAAACGGACGGCTGTTTCTAGTTCTTGTCCAGAGAAGAGGAAGCCACCATCGCCAGCAACGGAAACGATAGGTTGTTCAGGACGTTCCAAAGCTGCTGCAATCGCCCAAGGAAGAGCAACTCCAAGTGTTTGCATACCATTACTGAATAATAGGTGTCTAGGCTTATAACTTCTGAAATGACGTGCCATCCAAATGTATAAACTACCAACATCAACTGTTACGGTCGTGTCATCGTTAACTTGGTTTTGCAAAGCGTGGATAATAGCTAGAGGGTGGATACCATTTTTGTCGGAATGATTTTCGGGAATGGCATCTTTTTTGGTAAATTTCTCTTGTTGGTCAGCTAAATGTTGATGCATCTTTTCACCTAGATCAATATCTTCAGGCAATTGTTCACTAATTTCGTCCAAAGTTTTAGCGATGTCAGCTTGAACAATCAAGTCTGGTTGGTAATCGTTAGTGATTTCTGGGGCGATGCTATCGAGGTTGATGATTTCACCAGTGCGGCCGACGTTCCAATTACGAGCTTCATATTCGACTGGATCGTAACCGATGGCGATGATTAAGTCACTTTCCTTCAAAATAGTGTCACCGATTTGGTTTCTGAATAAACCGACACGGCCGTAATAGTTCTTTTCAAGATCACGAGAAATGACCCCGGCACCTTGGAAAGTTTCGACAACGGGAATTGAGAACTTGTGCAAGAATTTGTGGATCTTATGAGTAACTTCATTAGTAGAAGAACGCATACCAGCTAGGATTACTGGCAACTTAGCGTTTTTGATTTTTTCAATAATTTCATTAACAGTATCTTGGTCAGCACTGCCTTGTTCAACTGGTGAAAGGCTCTTGATAGTTTTGCGTGTGACGTCGTCGTTTAGGACATCTTGGGGGATTGAGATAAAAGTAGCTCCGGCTTTAGCTGCAGTAGCTGTTTGGTAAGCGTTTGCAAAAGACTCCGAAAGATTGTTGGCATCTTGAACTTCGACACTATCCTTAGTAGCCGCAGATAAAAGCTCTTTACTTGAGATGCTTTGGTGCGTTAATCTAGCAATATCGTTTCGTGGCACTTGACCACCTATAGCAACGACCGGATCCCCTTCAGAAGTTGCTGTGATCAAACCAGTAGCCAAGTTAGAAACACCAGGTCCAGAAGTAGTAGCGACAACGCCAGGTTTACCAGTCAAACGTCCGATACCAGCAGCCATGAAAGCCGCATTTTGTTCGTGACGAGTGATGATTAGTTTAGGAGTTTTGGAATTATCGTTATGTTCGAGATTTTCGAATAGTTGGTCAATCTTGGCACCAGGCAATCCAAAGACGTATTTAACATCTTGGTTGATCATACTTTGAATCAAAGCTTGAGCACCATTAGGTTGTTTTGTCATTATATCTAGCCTCTTTTTCTAATTTCTATTATCATATAGATAAAAATTAAAACATTCGTGTTGATTTGTCAACACAGAAAACTTTTCAGTGGAGTGAAAGTAAATGAAAAACATTGGATATTTAGCACAAGATATTTCTATCTTACATAGACAATATTACAAGGATACGAGGGAAAAGTTCAACCAAATCAACTTAAATCCGACCGCCGCTTGTATTTTGTTAGCCGTCAGCGATTATGAAAATATTAGCCAAAATCAAGTTGCCAGATCTTTAGTCATCGACAAAGGTTTAGCCACTAGAGAAATTAATAAAATGGAAAAACTCAATTACTTAACTAAATCAGATGGAGCAGGCAAGACGAAGATTTTGAATTTGACCGAAACTGGCAACAAGGTCGTCGATACGGTTCAACATATCCGCAGTCAATGGTGGGAAGACCGCTTTGCTAAATCCGGCATCACTCCTGACAGTCCACTAGTTTCTTCCATTGAAGCCGTAGTTTCTACTATTATTGACCCAATAGAATAATAAAACCAAAAAAAGAGCGTTTGACAACGCGTGATGTAAAAATCATGTGTCCTCAAACGCTCTTTTCCATTGCTGTGACTTTATCAACTCTAATCATCTTAGTGATGTTCTTGGGTAAAATCTGCTTGATATTATTGCGTAAGTTCAAAACTACCATTGAGTGGTCGTAGTCATTGATATTTAAAATTTGAATCTGGTCGCCTAGTTTGATGTCGATATTTCCAAGAATTTGGAAGAGATAGTTGTCCTCAGAAAAGTTGATGATTTTCCAAATTTTATCAGAAGTACTCTGTTTGGAGAGCAGGGTCTCCTCAGAAAACTCGGGAATAGGGCAGTTGATTGGAATAATATTCCCGTGTGGGCAAGTCTTTGGATAGTCTAAATAAATATTTAAGCGCTCAATTACTAATGGATCAGGACGTTCGCACAATTGAGTTGCCTTCTCATACACTTGACTTAGTGGAATGTCGAGTTTCTCAAATAACCAAATTTCTAGGAGACTGTGCTGTTGAATCAATGGTATAACTGCGTTCAAGCCCTTTTTGGTCAATTTGGTTCCATAGTATTTTGTATATTTAACCAAGCCTAACTTTGCTAAATGCTGCGTTCGATCAGAGATAGAAGCCTTGCTAACATTAGCTTTGACGGCGAGGTCGATGTTGTTCACATTTTGAAAACTGCCGCCTAATTCGAAGATCAAACGTAGGAAATTTAGATCATTCATTTTTGTTCACCACTTTTTTGAATTTGGGATGTTACAAATATTCTAAAAATAAATAACAATATAATCCTATTTGAATAATTGATTATCTACTAATAATAAATTAGTAAAAACTCCGGAATACATGCCTATCAAGAGTTCAGAAGTGATCCAATTGTGTGTTTGGAATTTTTGATTATTAATAGTAGATAGTTTATTAGTGTGGTTTAGATAAGTCATATTAACCCCCATAAGTATTTTGATACAGTAAATAATTAGTTAATCCTAATAAAATCAAGACTAAATTATAAAAAAGTCAATAACTATACCATATGTATATAGATTTATTTGTAAAACAGTATAAAATTACTATAAATCTTATCCCGAACGCTTTTAATATAACATAATTGTTTTGAACAAAATAGTTAAGCAGGGGGTAAAATTTTCTTGATATACCTCATAATAATCTCTCAAACTATTGGTAATAAAGAAAGTAACCGTTTTCTGAAAGATTCTGAAAAATATAAAATTTAGATATTTTTTATTAGGTGACCTTAAAAAATAGTTTACAACGAATTAAATTGGGGTAGAATGGGTTTTGGAAAGACGAGCAGGACTGCTTGTTTTAAGAAAAATGTATTGGAGGACAAACCAATGTCGAATCAAAACAACACTTTTGAACGTGTTTTGGTTGGTGTCGACGATTCAGCCGATGCCCAATTAGCATTTAGATATGCGATGCACCGTTGTATCAAGGACGGTTCAACGTTGATCATTACTTCTATTTTGGAAAATAATGAGATGAATGTTTACCAAGCACTTACGAAAGACTACGTTCACGGCGAACGCAAGGAATTAGAAGCACATATGCAGGAATATCGCAAGGTTGCTTTGGATGCTGGAGTTAAGAACGTTGAACTCATGGTAGCCGAAGGAGATCCTGGTGAGACTATCGTTAAGGATGTTATTCCTTCGTGTGATGCTGATCTTTTAGTTATCGGGTCACTTTCCAAAAAGGGGATCAAGAAGTACTTCGGTTCACAAGCTGCCTACATGGCAAAACATGCACCGATTTCAGTAATGATCATTCGTTAAAAATTATAAAGAAATCATAATAAGGGGAGATTAATCATGGCTGAAAAGCATAAATTAATCGAATACGCAAACGGTCCTTCTCTACAAGAGATTAATGGAACCGTCGATGTACCAAGAGACAAGGGCTTTTTCAAAACTTTGTTCGCATACTCAGGTCCAGGGGCACTAGTTGCTGTTGGATACATGGATCCAGGTAACTGGTCAACATCAATTACCGGTGGTCAAAATTTCCAATACCTATTAATGTCAGTTATTCTAATGTCTAGTTTAATTGCCATGTTACTGCAATATATGGCTGCTAAACTAGGAATTGTGAGTAAGATGGATCTAGCGCAAGCTATTCGTGCTAGAACTAGTAGATCACTGGGAATCGTTTTATGGATTCTAACCGAGTTAGCCATTATGGCGACTGATATTGCCGAAGTTATCGGTGGTGCCATCGCCTTGTACTTATTATTTAATATTCCATTAGTAATTGCCGTATTTATCACTGTTGGTGATGTTTTGGTATTACTACTATTAACAAAGATTGGTTTCAGAAAAATCGAAGCTATCGTTGTATGTTTAATTCTTGTTATTTTATTCGTTTTCGTTTATCAAGTTGCACTATCAAATCCTGATTGGGGTGGCGTATTTGCTGGCTTGATCCCAACTGGTAAGACTTTCTCAACAAGCCCATCAATCGGTGGTCAAACACCATTAACAGGTGCTCTAGGTATCATTGGTGCTACTGTTATGCCTCACAACTTGTACCTACACTCAGCTATTTCACAAACTAGAAAAGTTAACCATGCTGATGAAAAATCAGTTGCTCAAAATGTTCGTTTCTCAGCTTGGGATTCAAATATTCAATTAACAGCTGCTTTCTTCGTTAATGCTTTACTACTTATCATGGGTGTTGCCGTATTCAAGAGTGGTGCTGTTAAAGATCCATCATTCTTCGGTTTGTACCAAGCTCTATCTGATACATCAACTTTGAGTAATGGTGTTTTGATTGCCGTTGCTAAGTCAGGTGTACTTTCAACATTGTTCGCTGTTGCTTTGCTTGCTTCAGGTCAAAACTCAACTATTACTGGTACTTTGACTGGACAAGTTATCATGGAAGGTTTCGTTCACATGAGAATGCCTCTATGGTTACGTCGTTTGGTTACACGTTTGATTTCAGTTATCCCTGTTCTTATCTGTGTTATGTTAACAAGTGGTAAGAGTGTAATTGATGAGCACGAAGCCTTGAACACATTGATGAACAACTCACAAGTCTTCTTGGCCTTCGCACTTCCATTCTCAATGTTGCCACTACTATTGATGACAGATAGTGCTACAGAAATGGGTAACAAATTCAAGAATGCTCCTTGGATCAAGGGATTCGGTTGGTTATCAGTTATCGCTTTGACATTCTTGAACCTTTACGGTCTACCAGGTCAAATCCAAGCCTTCTATGGAGATAACCCAACAGGTGCACAAACTATGCAAGCTAATATCATTGCTTACGTATTGATTGCTGCTGTTCTAGCACTATTGATTTGGACAATTATCGACATGCACAAAGGTAACGAAAGACTTAAGAACGTTTTGGCAAAAGAAGATGTTACATCAACTTATGAACATCTAGCTAAGATGTCAGCTTCAGCCGGTTCAGAAGAAGAATTCGACAAAGAAGCTACTGCTGAAAGAAATTCAGAACAAAGATAAAAAATGTAAACAAAAAGACGACTCAATGAAGTCGCCTTTTTTGTTATATCAAGATTCCATCGCAGTGGTCGATCTCATGCTGAATAATTTGAGCCACGAAATTACTGAATTCCTGTGTATGAGTTTGGAAATTGCTATCCAAATATTTAACTTTTATCCTATTATAACGACTAGTCTTGCGTTGCCCAACTAATGAAAGACAACCTTCCTCAGTCTCATATTTGCCAGATTTACTAATAATAGTAGGATTTATCATCGGAACGTTCATCATGCCCATAGAAAAGACGATGATACGTTTATTGACGCCAATCATGTTAGCTGCCATGCCGACACAATCCTTGGAGTTAGCTTTTAAGGTATCTAGTAAGTCAGTCACGATGCTTTGGTCAGCTTTGGTTGCTAGTTCAGCTTTTTGAGCTAGAAAAGTTGTATCGTGGTTAATTGATTTTATCATTTGTGTGCCTCTGTCTCGTTTGATAATTATTAGTATAATAGAAATAACTAGGATTGCACAGGAGGGGAAGTATGAATTTATTATTTGCGATTGATGACAACGTGACGCAACAATTAATGACGACTTTGTACTCAATCAAACAAAATTCTACTATTGATAAATATTCAGTTTACGTGATTCAAGACAAGAGATTGCAGGAAACTGACAGGATCAAGCAATTTTGCCAAAAGCTAGGGATGCACTATCATCCGGTTATTATCAAAGATGACCAATTCGATCAGGCACCAACGACTGACCGCTATCCTAAGACGATTTATTATCGTTTGTTGGCTTATAAGTACCTGCCTAAAAATATCAAAAAGATTCTCTATTTGGATGTCGATATTTTGGTGATCAATGACTTGAAGCCTCTGTATAACTTGGATTTGAAAGATTATTGGTATGCGGCCGCCAGCCACGTTTCTTTAGATGTGACCGACAACTTGAATAAATTAAGACTAGGGAATTATGAAACAGAAAGTTACTACAATTCAGGTGTCATGTTGATGGATTTGGAAGCTATCCGAAAAAATGTCAAAGCTCAAGATATTTTTGATTACATTAATAAAAAAGGGCGGACGTTATTTTTGCCTGATCAAGATATTCTCAATGGCTTGTACGGCCAAAATATTATGATGATACCAGATGAAATTTACAATTATGATGCCAGAATGAATCCACTGTATTTTGCCAAGAGTAATGGTAAGTGGGATATCGACTGGGTAATCGATCATACAGTGATTTTGCATTTCTGTGGTCGGGACAAACCTTGGAAGCTAGATTACAAAGAACGCTATTCAGGATTATATAAGCATTATCAACACAAAGCCGAATCGATTTAGGTTCGGCCTTTTTTTACACTATGTCAATATCATTGTGATATCACTTTGATATTGGAGTGATATAATAAAGTTATGGCAGATAAAATGATAGCATTGCGATTAGATAAGGATTTGTACGAACGGATCACGGAAGATGCTAACCGTGAAAATCGCAGTGTGAACAACTATATTGTCACCAAACTTAGTGAAGCAGTACCAACTAACAACCTCGAGCAGCGCCAAATAGTAGGGTCAGTCGTTGGGGGCGACAAGATCAATATGGCAAACGACTTGATTGAGGTCAAAGGTATTTACTATCGCTATGATTTGTTGGCAAACGATTCCGTTAATAGCAAGAAGAGTTATCAAGTCATCAAAGCAAATGGCAATATTTTAACAATTCAAGAACTAAAATCAGAAAAGTAGGCGAAAATATATGTTTGGGTTAAAAGTAGTCCGTCAAAATCATGTTGGTTTGGTGGAAACGTTAGGGAAGTACAGTCGAGAAGTCAGAGCAGGATTAAATTTTTACATTCCTATCTTTCAAAAGGTCAGAATCGTCGATTTGGCAATGATTCCGTTGGCTTTGCAAGGTTATTCAGTTATTACCAAAGATAACGCTGAAGTGCAGACTAACGTAACTTTGAATTATCACGTGACTGATGCGAGAAAGTTCGAATACGAGAATAGCAATTCAGTTGAGTCAATGATCCAATTAGTCCGTGGTCACTTGCGTGATATCATCGGTAAGATTGACTTGAATGAAGCTCTAGGTTCCACTTCAAAAATCAACGCTGACTTGGCTAATGCAATCGGGGATTTGACCAACACTTATGGAATCAAAGTCGACCGTGTCAATATCGATGAATTGAAGCCTTCCGCATCCATCACCGAATCAATGGAGAAACAAATCAGAGCTGACCGTGAAAAGACCGCTGCAATCGCCAAAGCAAATGGTGAAGCTAGAAGTATTGAGATCGAGACCAAAGCTAGAAATGACGCCACGGTTTCGACTGCTAAAGCTGAAGCTGCTGCCACGATTGCTAGAGCCGATGCCAAAGCTTATGAGATTAAGAAATTGAATGATATGTTGGCTTCAGTTGATAATAAGTACTTCACAGCGCAACAAATTCAAGCCTTTTCCGAATTGGCTAAGTCACCAACCAATACCGTTGTGATGAGTAAAGATGAGATTGGGAAGTATTCTGATATTCCTGTGACAGCACAAGTTATGAATCAGATGGCTAATGATAAGTAATAAATATAGGATCAAGTCTAGGTAGCTCACGAGCCCTAGGCTATTTTTTTTGCAATCATATTCAAAACAAATCCTTGACTACGTGTCATTAACGACATATACTATTAAATGTCGATAACGACATACAAGAAACAAGGAGAACCATAAATATGACAAAAACATTTAAAACTTTAGAAGACTTTTTAGGAACACATTTTATTTACACTTACGATAACGGTTGGGAATACGAATGGTATGCCAAAAACGACCACACTGTTGACTACCGTATTCATGGCGGCATGGTTGGTGGCCGTTGGGTAACTGATCAAGAAGCTGACATCGTGATGCTTACAGAAGGTATCTACAAAATTTCTTGGACAGAACCTACTGGTACAGACGTTGCTTTGGACTTCATGCCTAACGAAAAGAAACTTCACGGAACAATCTTCTTCCCTAAGTGGGTCCAAGAACACCCGGAAATTACCGTTACTTACCAAAATGAACACATCGACTTAATGGAAGAATCACGTGAAAAGTACGAAACATATCCTAAGATGGTCGTTCCCGAATTTGCCAACATCACATACATGGGCGATGCTGGACAAAACAACGAAGATGTTATTAGTGAAGCACCTTACAAGAGCTTGCCAGACGACATTAGAAATGGCAAATACTTTGACGAAAACTACCGTCGTATCAATAAATAGCGTGTTAGAATGATATACAGAGTTGTATATCATTTTTTTGTGGAGAAAATTATGCCGAAGAAACGAATTTTACCATACGTATTATTAGGATTGATCAACAATAAGAAGAGGTTGTCAGGATATCAAATCAGCCAAGAGTTCAAACATGAAGTTGGCGATTTTTGGCATGCCTCACACAGTCAGATTTATCCAGAACTCGCTCGAATGAAAGAAGACAACTGGGTCACTGACGAAGAAGAGGGCAAGGCTACTTATTATACGTTGACGACAACGGGTCACGAAGTATTGCGCAATTGGATGCGAGAACCACTCGATGGCAATGAAGAATTGTTCTCATTAAAGCTATATTTTATAAATGATGCGACTGATCCATTGTTGAAAGAATTGTTGGAACAAGAATTGAAGCTCAAACAAGATAAATATGAATACTTACAAGGGCGATTGAGAAAGGTTTTCACAGACAAAGAAGAAATTAAAGCAAATTTTGGCCATTATTTGATTTTAACGCGGGCTATCGAACGTGAAAAAAATCATATCGAATGGTTGAAAAATAGATTGTAAAGAGTTCATCAAATGATTGATGGGCTTTTTTTTATAAAATTTTGCTGTTTAGTATAGGAATTTATGTTTAAATAAGGAATGTGTGGAATAATTAGTAGGATGCCTATTCCAATTGTTAATATTTTTATGATTTCTAATATTTTCCTTCATAGAATAAAATTTCAAACTGCCATTGTTAGGAATTGCCAAGAAGACTATACTTTTTATATAACAAATATTAGGCACAAAATACAAAATATATATCTTAGTATATATGGTATGAAGGATTTATTTACATTTTTCGGAGGATATAGTGGGATCAGAACAAACTATTAGTATGCTACAAATTTGGGGCATATTGCGTAAACATTTTCGTGCAATTTTAGGAACTACCATCGTTGTCTTTGCGGCTTCGGTGTTCGTAACTTTCTTCGTTATGACGCCTAAGTACAGTGCAACGACTGAGATTTTGGTCAATCGTAAACTTTCAGCTGACATGCAAGGGGCACAATTTCAACAAGTTCAAGCTGATGTACAGATGATCAGTACTTACAAGGACATCATTACTAGTCCAACTGTTTTGAAGAGTGTTAATAAGGAAATCAAGCAATATCCAGGCTATCCTGGTTCAATTGGTGCTTTGAAAGATTCCTTATCAATCAGTAATTCTCAAAACTCACAAGTATTCTCAGTGACAGCTAAGTCAGAAGACCCAGGAACAGCGGCCGCAATCGCTAATTCCACAGCTAAAGTTTTCAAGAAAAAAGTCGTTAAGATTATGAGTATCAACAACGTCTCAATCGTCTCTGATGCGGCAGTCAATCACAAGCCCGTCAGTCCGAGAAAGACTTTGAACCTCTTAGCAGGAATCGTCTTAGGATTACTACTTGGAATCGCCTTAGCCTTTATTCGTGAAATTACGGATAAGACAGTTACAACAGAAGACTTTTTGACTGGCGATTTAGGATTAACTAGTTTAGGGATAGTTAATGAAATCGACCAAAAAGATATTGAAAAGACTGCTGAAACTAGAAGAATTCGTGCAAAAACTACTCGTGGCAACAATTCAGAAAGTCACAGAAGGGTCTAGGTGAAGATGAAATTATTTAAAGGCAAGAGAAAAAAACTAGACAATTACAGTTTGAAACACGGTGTCGGCTTGATCAGTTATGACGACCCTACAAGTACAGTGTCAGAACAATTCAAGACGATTAGAACAAACATTCAATTCTCATCAGTTGATAAGAAATTGAAGTCGATTTTGTTCACTTCTTCAGCACCATCAGAAGGTAAGTCAACGGTTAGTAACAATGTGGCGGTTACTTGGGCTAAACAAGGTGACAAAGTTATCTTGATCGATGCTGATTTACGTCGTCCAACGATGCACAAGACTTTTAACCTCAGCAATAAGTTTGGATTGTCAAATTACCTATTAGGTAACGCTGAATTAGAAGATGTCGTTCAAAAGACAATGGTCGACAACTTGTACGTTATTACTAGTGGACCAATTCCACCTAATCCGTCAGAACTACTCGGTAGTATGCGAACAAAGGACTTACTAGTTCGTTTAGCTGACAAATTCGACTTGTTGATACTTGATGCACCACCAGCTAACTCAGTTACTGATGCACAAGTATTGGCTACAAAAGTCGACGGAGTTATTTTAGTAATTCCTCAGGGAATCGCTGAAAAATCTGGTGTCGCTCATGCACAACAAGCACTAGAAACTGTCCACGCTAATATCTTAGGATTTGTGATGAATCGTGTCATAAGAGAAAGTACCGGCTACTACGGTGGCTATTACGGTGGTCACTATGGCGGCTATTACGGAGCTGATAAAAAATGAAACTAATTGATTTGCATTGCCATATTTTGCCAGGAGTTGATGATGGATCTAAAGACTTACAAATGTCGCTAGATTTGGCGAAAGTAGCTGTGAGTCAAGGAATCAGTCATATTTTATTAACACCGCATCATATGGATGGAACTTATACCAACCACAGTCAAGATGTCGTTAGTCAAACGGCTTATTTTCAAAACGCTTTGGAAATAAATCGGATACCTCTAAAAGTCTTTCCGGGGCAGGAAGTACATCTGACTGGAGATTTAACCAGAGCAATTGCAATCGGTGACGTACTATTTATGGATGAAACACGTCGTTACCTATTGCTAGAGTTACCTCATGACAGTGTGCCGGAGTATACGACTGACATGTTGTTTGATGTAATCACTCGCGGTATCACGCCAGTATTGGCCCATCCAGAAAGAAACGCGGGATTTCAAAAAGATCCAGATAAATTATATGAATTTGTAAAAATGGGCTGCTTGACTCAATTGACAGCCAGCAGCTACGTTGGAGTCTTTGGTTCAAAGGTTCAACGGTTAACAGAAAAAATGGTCAAAGCCAATCTCGGTTATACCTTTGCTTCTGATGCCCACAACTTTGAGGGGAGAAGGTTCTTGATGAAAGAAGCCTTCAGCAAGTTAGTGGAAGAAGGAGGACAAGAAAAAGCTGAACTGTTCAATGAAAATGCTAAAAATATCATCAATGGCGATGATGTGGCAGATATGGACAGCCAGAAGATTTCTGAAATGTTTAAGAAGAAGAAGAGATTTTGGTTATTTTAGGATAAATAATATATATGAGGGGGGAAATCTAAATGATAGAGTCTGACAGTGTACACAATAAAGAAATAGCACTTACAAAGCGTTGGTCACTTTATCTAATCAATAAGAGAATATTTGACATCGTTATTTCATTAATTGCATTATTACTCTCAAGCCCCGTTTATTTGATTGTTTGGATTATTAATAAATTTAGTAAATCTAATAGAGGACCATTGTTGTACAAACAAATCAGAATGGGACAGTATGGTCGAAAGTTTGGAATGTATAAATTTCGATCAATGGTTGTCGGTGCTGAGGAAAAACTTAAGAATAATGAAGAATTGTATAAGAGATATGTGGAGAATAATTATAAATTAAAACCTAATGAGGATCCACGTATTACTAGATTTGGTCGATTTTTGAGAAAATCTTCAATTGATGAAATTCCGCAGTTTATTAATATTCTTAAAGGTGATATGAGTTTAGTTGGTCCACGTCCGGTTATTGAGGAAGAATTGAAAGAATATGATAGCTATAAGCTTCTTTCAGTAAAACCTGGAGCAATGGGATTGTGGCAAGCATCTGGCAGAAGTCAGGTTGGCTATCCGGAAAGAGCTAACATTGAAATGAAGTATATTGATGAGGCTAATATGCTATTAGATTTAAAAATCATATTTGGTAACTTCATTAGTATATTTAAAGGTAAGGGAGCATATTGATATAACTTAGTTAAATAAAACTCAGTATATAAAAACGGAAAATCCTATGAGTTTTCATAGAATTTTCCGTATTTTAAATATTAAATAGTTTTTTGACCCTTACAGATAAAAGTTATCTTTTCTTTTAATTTAGGAGAAGATTCTAAATTAAATTTTCTTGAAAATAAATGACCTAACTCTCGGGCTCTTTGAATTGTATTTAAGTCATTATCGGTCCATGTGTAAGGAGATCCGTCCCACCAATTTATATATCGGAGATTCCCTTGAAGTTCTTCAGGTTTATCATGGCTTGGCGTGTTATAAAATATCATATTTTTGTATTTCTGATTGTTGAATAAAATGGTAGGAACAAATAATTCATCACATAAAAAGGAATCTTTGAAAATATCATAAATTTCATAGTGTTTACTTAAAATGTAGTTCACAGCATCCTCATTTAAGCTTATCCAGTTGGAAGAATAGCCGATTTTGGGCAATGATTTTAGACGTCTAGCTGCAGTTCCATTTAAATTCTGATAGATAAAATTAATATGTTCTAATAATTTGAAAAAGATACGTTCAAGTTTATGTGGATTTGAATGACTATAATATTTTATAAATTTGTAATGGTATTTTACTCTTGACATTATTTTATTTTTTTTAAAAGTTTCGAAGGGTACTATTGTTAAAAAAATTTTATTAGGATGTTTATCGAAAAAAGTATGGATGTAATTTTGATTTTGAATGGGAAGATCTTGTCCAGATAGTAAATGATAGTAACTATATGTTCCATGCTCGTTAGCTGCTTTGAATAATTCCATTTCAGCTTTTATTTGAGAATAATCTCCCCAGGAGATGTCTTTGTCATGATAAATTTGAATGTAAGAATTTTTAGCTGACTTAAATAAAGAACTTTTGATTTCATCAGTTAACTTGGATTTCTTATCTATAAGGATAAAAATATCATTTCTATAGTCGTCAAGAAGTGATATTAAGAGTGATAATTGTTCGAATTTATTATGTGCGATTAGTAAGTAAGCGTGTTTTGACATAAGCCCCATCCTTTGACGTATTGTTATTATATTGTAACATTTGTATTTCTAATTGGCGTTTTTATTGTTATTCATTAAGCTGAATAACGTTCTGCCTTTTTGTATTAAATCTATTTTAGTAGGTGAATTTTGTTTATGAAAAAGATAGTGCATATAGTTGAATCATTCGGAGGAGGAGTATATTCTTACTTGTTGGATTTGACTTCAGGGTTAGTTGATGAGTATGAAGTATATATATTGTATGGGGTTAGAGATCAAACCCCAAAGGATTTAAAAAAACAATTTGATAAAAGAGTGAAATTAATAAAAATAAAAAATTTTACAAGAAATTTAAATGTAAAAAAAGATTTTAAAGCTTACCTAGAAATAAAACGGGAATTAAGGGAAATAAATCCGGATATTGTCCACTTCCATTCGTCTAAAGCTGGAGGAATTGGAAGAATAATCAAATATGATAAAAAGCAAAAACTGTTTTACACGCCGCATGGTTATGCATTTTTAGATGAGTCTCAAAACAGTATAAAAAGTAAAATATATTTATTTGCTGAAAAACTTCTCGGTAAAAGAAATGTACTTACAATTGCATGTAGTAATGGTGAGTATTTGCAAAGTGAACGAGTAACTAAAAATTCAATATTTATTAATAACTCTGTAGATACTAACTTTTTGAAAAGATTTAAAAAAAATTATTCTAACTCTGTAGATACAATTTTTACAATTGGGAGAATAAGTGAACAAAAGAATCCAAGGTTATTTAATGATATTGCTCGTAAAAATTTAAATAAAAAATTCGTATGGATTGGAGATGGACCCCTAAGAAAAGAATTGGCATCTAGTAATATATTAGTAACAGGATGGATGTCACGAGAAGAAGTATTAAAAAAAATTCAACCATATAAGTATTTTATATTGACTTCGAAATGGGAAGGATTACCGATTTCCTTGTTGGAATCCATGTATTTTTCTAAGATTTGTTTTGTGACGGACACTACGGGTAATAGTGATGTTATAGATGATAATATTAATGGCTATTTATTCAAAACTACTAAAGAATTTGAGAAAAAATTTTATGAAAGAAAAGAGCTTAAGGAGGATCCACATACATATATTGTGAATCATTTTTCTAAAGATGAAATGATAAAAAAATATAAAAAAGTATATTCAAACGGAAAATGATTTTTTTTAAATAGTATTTAACGGCAAAGGAGCGTATATTGAATAATTCAAAAGATCCGCTAGTTAGTATAATCGTCCCATCTTATAATAGTGAAGAATATATTTCTAAATGTATTGATTCTTTGTTGAAACAAAGTTTTACAAATTTTGAAATAATAGCGATAGATGATGGTTCTCAAGATGACACGTTTAATAAATTGAAAAATTATTCCAAGAAAGATTCTAGAATTAAATGTGTAAGGGAAAAGAATAGTGGCAGAAGTGTCGCTAGAAACAATGGTCTCAGTAAATCTAGTGGTAAGTATGTAACTTTTGTTGATAGTGACGACTATGTCAGTTCTGAATATTTGGCACATTTAATTGATGGGATTACCTCTAATACAGAAATTGCAATGATAGACATAATTCCTGTAAATGATGAAGGAATGATTCTCAATAATAGAAAACATTATGCCAGCAATATCTCTATTAGCAGATGCAAGGAAAGTATACGAAGAGTTTTACATCAGAAGCCGGATAATGAAATATGTGGGAAATTATTTAAAAGAGAACTTTTTGAGAATTTAGAGTTTCCTATTGGCAAAATATATGAGGATTTATATATGACGTTTGCTTTAATGTGTAAAGCAAAAAAAATTTCTTTTGTTGATTCACCTGACTATTTTTATGTTCAACGTAGTAATAATACAATGAACAGTGATTTTAATAAAAAAAATATGGATATATTAGAAATGGGGGAAAAAGCAAGGAAGACGATACTTTGTAAGTATCCGGAGTTAGAAAATGATGTATCCAGCAAACTTTTTGCTGCATATTCTAATGTATGGATGAAAATAAATAAAGATAAATATGAAAGGGAATATGGATTACTTTGGTCTGAAATTAAGAAAAATAGATCCAAGATACTCTTTACAAAAATTGAAAATAGAAATGTATTATTTGGAGTATATGCTAGTCTATTAGGAACCGATATATATAGAAATATATATAAAATTGTGAGAAAAAGATGAGCAATCTTTTTGTTATATGAACATATTTTATGAGGGGAATTAAATGGAATTTTACTTTTTGCAATTGTCATTTTTTTTGATGTACAGTTTCTTTTTTTATTTTTTTAGAAGTAAAGAAATAATAAAATGGTATCTTTTTATTGCTTTTATGCATTTGTCTTTACTCATGGGACTTAGATCTTATCTAGTGGGGACTGACACGCAGTTATATATGAATTATTTTTTAAATCAAAATACGTCGTATAATTCTAATGGTGCATTAATATATAACATCTTTAGTAAGTTTATTTTTCAATTAGCAAATGGGAATTATACCATCTTTATTTTACTAATGTCTGCACTATCTGTTTTCTTTTTTTTGGCATCTTTAATTAAATTAGAGAATGATTTTATAAGTGTTTTTCTATCAATATACATTTATATAACGTATTATTTTTATTTCGATAGTTTTAATATGCAGAGACAAATGCTTGCAGTTTCGATTGCAATGTATTCTGTGTGTTTATTTATTGAGGGTAAAAATATAAAATCAGTATTGTTACTTTTATTAGCAATAGGAATACATAGTACAGCTTTTTTGGCATTAATAAACTTTTTCTTAGTAAGAGTAAAGAAGAATGGTAAATATTTAACATTACTCATTCTTTTTATGACGGTAATATTGTTCTCATATAACAAGATTCTAATGATATTTTCTATGTTTTTTAGTCATTATAATATGTATGTAAATTCGATGAATAATTCGTCTCTATCAGCGGGTGGAGGAGTTCTTTTCTTAGGTTCCTTTTTTATTCTAATATCTTTATTATCCTTTTTTATGATTGATATAAAAAAAGATAACATCTTTGCTTTTACGTTGTTTTCTACAATTATGGGATCTATTTTTTATATAGTTGGTAGAAACTCTCAATTAATAATTAGAATAGCAAACTATCTTTTGATTTTTGTACCTGTATTTATGCCTACTGCAATAAAGAAAATTTCGAATAAGTTTTTGGAAAAGAGATTGGTAGAATTATTTGGCATATTCATCATAATTCTAATTGGATTGGTAATTATGTACTATAAATTAGCTAATAATTTTTCTGGCGTTGTACCTTATTCAACTAGTTTTAAATTCTGAAATAACTTATTATCAAAATTTATTAATATTTAAAGATGAATGAAGGAAAATTAATATGAAAAAAATTGTGGTTGTTGGTATGACAAATAATCCAGGTGGAGTAGAAACTTATTTGATGAATTTCTTTGCAAGTATGCATAAGAAAAATGAAATTATTTTTATAAACGCAAATCCTTATTCAGAAATAGCATATCAAAGTGATATAGTTTCACGTGGTGGAAAAGTATTTATTGCTAAGGACAAATATTCTTTAAAACACTATATCGGAAGAACAAGAATTGCAAGAAGAATCTTGCGTAAAGTAAAAGCAGATATTGTATATGTGAATGCTTTAAGTGTTTATAGCGCATTTTGGGTAAAAGCAGCTAAAGATTTGGGATTACCAGCAGTGTATCATTCGCATAATGATGCAATATTTAGAAATCGATTAGAATTAAAAAAAGCTGCCTCATTTTTTCTAAAGCCCTATAATCAAAGAATATTAAAATATGCTACATGTCTGTCCGTATCTAGAGATGCTAGTAAGTTCATGTTTAATAATACTAATGCGACTATTGTTTATAACGCAATAGATATAGATAAATGGAAAATTAATCAATTAGAGAGAGCAAAGGTACGTAATAAATTTGGGTTTAAAGATAATCAAAAAGTTATTATTATTGTTTCAAGATTATCCAAGCAGAAGAATGTTCTCAGAGCTATAAGAATTTTAAAAAAGGTTATTGACTATGATGAAACTTATAGATGCTTGATAGTAGGGAATGGGATTTTAAGAGATGTTGTTATTGATGAAATAAAGAAATATCAACTGGAAAAATATGTTCAATTACTTGGGAAAAGAAATGATATTCCATGTTTAATGAGTGGCAGTGACATATTATTACTTCCCTCATTATATGAGGGATTACCCTTTGTGGTAATTGAAGCACAGGGATCTGGATTGCCAATAATTGCCTCTAAGGATGTTATTCCTAAAGTAGCTGATGTTACTAAATCGATTTTGGAGGTTTCTTTAGATAAATCGGATGATTTTTGGGCAGATGAAATAAGAAATATGAAATTAAATTCAATGTCCAAGAGAGAGAATATGAATCAGAAAGTAGGCAGATCATATTTCTCCAAGAAATATTATGATAAAAAAATAAAAATGATTTTTGATGGTTTATAGAAATGTTTTGTAAAAATCAAAAGATGAATATTTTATAGTGAAATTTTTATTGAACTTATGACATTAATTAATCTCATAAAGTCAATATTATAATTAGATTAGAAGGAGAAATTATGGAATCATCGGAACCATTTTTTAGCATTATTATTCCAATGTTTAATACAGAAAAGTATATTGAAGATTGTATTAGTTCTATTTTAAATCAAAATTTTTGTGATTATGAAATTATTATTGTGGATGATGGTTCGACGGATGGTTCACTTAAAATTATTTCACAGTATATAAAAGGGAAAGCAAATATAAAACTTTTTAAACAAAATAATGCAGGGGTATCTGCTGCACGAAATGTAGCTTTGGAAAAGGCAGTTGGAAAGTATATTATGTTTATGGACTCTGATGATTATTTAATAGGTGAGTCTATGAAATATTTAAAAAATACTTTGTTAAAAAATAGTGACGTTGACTTATTATTTTTTAATTATTATGATGTGTTTCCAAATGAAGTAAAAAGACATGTTTTTCGAACACAATTCTTGGGAACGGGAATATCTAAGGACAAAGCTATTGAGGGTATTCTTTCGGATATTGGGGGATATTGTTGGAACAAAGTTTATAAGCGTTCCTTATTAACAAATGAGAGGTTTAATAAAGATATTACTTTTTTAGAAGATATGTTATTTAATGTGTTGGCTGTGAATAATTCTAATAAGATTATGTGTATTGGAAATTGTTTGTATTCATATAGGTGGCGAAAGAATTCAATAGTACATACCTTCGATTTAAAAAATTTAACTTTTTTTTCAGCATTGAAATTAGTAGAAGAAAATATTCCAAATAAGTTTATATCTTTGATTAACGTTAAAAGAAGAATGGCATACATTGAATTTGCATCAAATTTGATTTTTATGGATAAATCTAAATATTTAAATTTTAAAAAACTTTATAAAAAGGAAAATAGACTTAAAGAAATAAAGAAATTCAATTTAAGCAAAACAGAAAGAGTTAGTTTGTTTATAGCTGATTATAGTTTTGATGCCTCTGTAATTGTATTTAAATTGAAACGAAAATTCGACAAGTATAGGTATAGTTTAAAGAAATAATCTTATCAGTTTATGGGAGAATAAATGAAAGTAGCTATTAGTACGATTAATGATTATGAGAATTATGGTAATAGACTTCAAAATTACGCTTTACAAGAAGTTATAACATCACTCGGAAATGATGTTATAACAATTAAAAATTATTCAGGCTTACCTGAAAAAAACTTTCTAAAGAAGACAGTAATGTCTATTCTAGGAGAAAATTCAAATTTGACTTTCTTTTTAAAACGATTTTTTTCATTATTTTCTTACAAGAAGAAATTAAATGTAGAAAGGGCAATAAAATTCCGGAAATTCACGTCTAAAAATATAAAAGAGTCCAAATTTATTATCAATAAGGACACGGCTAACTTTGATTTCGATAAAAAAATTGATTGTTATGTAGTAGGAAGTGATCAAGTCTGGAACTATTTTTTTCCCAGATTTTCATCATTGGATTTTATTGAGTATTCCCAAAAGCCTAAAATAAGTTATGCAGCATCGTTTGGAGTCAAATGTATTCCTCAAAAATTACACTCATTTTATAAAGCAGGTTTAAGTAATATAGATTATATATCTGTTCGGGAACATTCCGGTAAAAAAATAGTTTCAAAATTGACTGATAAGAGTTCGAAAGTTGTATTAGATCCTACCTTATTGTTATCAAAAAATCAGTGGATGAGGGTATCAAGTAATAAAAAATATACTGAAAAATATGTCGTGGTGTATTTTTTGGGGGATATTTCTGATGATAATATGAAGTATATTAAGAGATTTTCGAAAGAAAAAGGTTATGAAATAAAGAAATTATTATCTTATGATGATGAAAAGTTATGGAAATCTGGGCCGTCAGAGTTTATCAGTTTATTTAGTGGATCTGAGGCGGTATTTACGGACTCTTTTCATGCTGTGGCGTTTTCTATCATTTTTAATAAGTACTTTGAAGTGTTCGAACGAAATTTTAAGGGACCGTCCATGAATTCTAGAATTGATACTTTATTAGGAGATTTAGATTTGGCAGATAGATGGCACTCAAAATGTGAAAAAGGTAAGCCGATAGATTATTATAAAACAATGAAATTATTAGACATACGTAAAAGGGAATCTATGTCATTTTTAAAAGATTCATTGAAAAGAGTAGAAGTGAATATCAATGGGTAATCAAAGGAAACTTGGTGCAGTACTATCTTATTTAAATATTATTGCCAAGAATTTGGTTACTTTTCTATATACTCCTTTTCTACTTAGGTTTGTAGGTCAAGCTAATTATGGATTGTTTCAAATGACTAATTCAGTCATGGTTAGCTTGAGCCTTTTATCAATGGGTTTTTCAAGTGCGTATGTAAAGTTTTATATTACATATAAAGTAGAGGAGAACTATAGGCAACTTAGAAAACTTAATGCTTTATATTTAATATTATTTGGCTGTATTAGTGTAATTGCCTTAATTATAGGGACGATACTCGTTTTAAATACTGGAGCTATTTTTGGTAGAAGTTTAAGTGCATCAGAGATACAACTTACTAAATACTTGATGGCCATCATGGTATTAGATGTGGCTATTACGTTCATATCATCTGTATTTGATTCAAATATTACTGTGAACGAGCAATTTATTTTTCAGCAAAGTAGACAATTGATGCAGACGTTTTTAGTTCCTATGATATGTATTCCATTAGTTTTTATGGGAGTAGGTGTTCTTTCGATAGAAATAACTCAAATTTCGGTAACGACGCTATTTTTAATACTAAATATTAATTATTGTATTAGAAAGTTAAACATGCATTTTGATTTTACTAACATTGATTTTTCGTTATTGAAGGATTTAGGGATATTTTCGTTTTTCATATTTTTGAATCAAATCGTTGATCTTGTTAATAATAATGTTCCAAATTTTATACTTGGTATGTTTCAAGGTGCAAAAATGGTAGCAACTTTTGCCATAGCTGTGCAAGTTAAAAATATGTTTTTTATGTTGTCAACATCTCTGTCTAATGTGTTTGTACCTCGAGTTAATAAGTTGGTTAATTTAGAAAAGGGTACCGACGTTCTTACTGATTTGATGATAAAAGTAGGACGAATACAAATGGCATTACTTTTTTTTGTTTTAGGTGGATTTATAGTTGTCGGAAAATTTTTTGTTCAGCTGTGGGCTGGAAGCGAGAATATTGAGGCGTATTATTTGGTAATTATAATGGTTTTACCTTCAATAATCCCCTTATGTCAAAACGTTGGTATAGAAATTCAACGAGCCATGAACAAACATATATTTCGGTCAATTGTTTATGTGATTTTTGCTGTTGTAAATATAGTAATAACAATTGTTGGATCTATTTATTTTGGACTAATTGGCGCTTCTATGGGTTACGTTGTAACTATTCTTTGTGCAAATGGTATATCGATGAATTGGTATTACTCAAAAAAAATGGGATTGGAGATTAAAAGGTATTGGGGTGAAACTAGTAAAATGTTAGTTCCATTTGCTATATCAACAATTCCATTAATTCTTATTCAAAATAATGTGTCTGTAAATTCTATTTCTCGTTTTATTGTGTTTGGCTTGATTTATTCATGTATATATATTGCTATTTACCTTAAATTCATAATGAACGGTGCTGAAAAGCGGATACTAATGGGTTTCGTTAAAAGATAATTGAAGGTCGAGGGGACATATTTGAGTGATTTTAAAGATATTTATAATAAAGTAGTGAGAAATAAGTATGACTTTGGTACTGGATCTTGGGCTGTTGTAAATAAAAATATTGAAATGAGACTGGATAAGTATGGAGAATATCATCCTTATCAAAAAAATAATGATTATCAATATTCTGAAAATGAGGCAAATAATCTTAAAGAATCTTGTTTATCTACAAGTGATTTAAATGAATCTGATATTTCTAAAAGACTATATTCTCAAGTACCAAAAATCAAATATAATAAGGACCTTGGTTACTATTCAGGTTTATATGTAGGACATGTCGTTGAGGGCGATTATAGAAAAAATGGTAGTTCTGGTGGTTTCGGAACGTGGATTTTATCTCAGTTATTGAAAAATGATGAGATAGACTTTGCTATAAATGTTACTGGGTCAAAGGATAATGAAAAGTTATTTGAGTATAGTATTTCTGATAATTTAAAGGGAATCAAGAATGGGGCAAAGACTAAATACTACCCAGTTGAATTTTCAAAAGTTATAAATGTATTGAAGGAAAACCCTGGTAGATATGCAATAGTTGGGTTACCTAGTTTTATTATGGAATTGAGATTGCTTGCTACTATTGATCCTGTTATAAAGGAAAGATTGAAATATACAATAGGTCTGGTTTGTGGTCATCAAAAATCAACTAAATTTGCGGAATTTTTAGCATGGCAATGTGGAATTAAGCCAGGGAATCTGGAGAAAATTAATTTTAGAAAAAAACAAGATAATTATCCTGCTGATAGATATGCTATTGAAATAACTGGAAAAGTCGACGGTAAAGAACAAACAATTATTCGAGAAATGAAAGATTTATTAGGTAACGACTGGGGACAAGGTTTCTTTAAGGTCAGAGCTTCTGATTTTACTGACGATGTTATGAATGAAACAGCAGACGTCACACTGGGTGATGCTTGGCTTCCAGAATATACCAAGGATAATAAGGGGAACAATATTGTTATTGTAAGGAATCCGGTTATTCAAAAAATTATTAATAATGGAATAAGGAATGATAAATTAACTGTGGATTCTGTAGATGAAAATACTATTTATAGATCTCAGGCTTCTCATTTTAAACATACGAAATATGAGATGGCATATAGACTATTTAAAAAGCAAAAAAATAATGAATGGATTCCTAAAAAGAGAATTGAGCCCAGCTCCAATATTCCTTGGATAAGAAAAAAGGTACAAGATCAAAGAGAAAAAATTTGTCTGGAAGTTCCTGAATACTATCAAGAAGCATTATCAAAAGATGATATAGATTATTTCATTAATAAAGTTAAGCCATTATCTAAAAAGTATAAAAATATATATTTGCTTAAGAGAATAATTTCAAAAATCAAAAGAACTTTATATCCAAGTAAATAGATTTAATTTCAGTAATTTAGGAATCACCATTCAAATTAACAAAAATAGAGTTAAAATATAGGGTATAGTCGATTGTAAAAAAATTGACCAAATCTTATAGGGAGGGAAATATATGCATAACAATAGAAGAAAAAAGCATACTTTGAGAAATCTTGGTATGTGGTTCGTCTTGCTATTTATCTTAGGTGGGGCTGCATTTGGTATGACTCGTTATCGTAGTGTAAAGAGTGCTGCTAATAGTTCATTCGCACCTTCAGGTATTATCAAGCAACGTGATGTTAATTCAGAACTAAAGAACAAGAAACCTATTTCAATCTTATTGGTGGGTATCGATACTAATAGTTCAGTTAAGAATTACCAAGGTAATACAAACAGTATGATGGTTCTAACTTTGAACCCTGACACTCAAAAGACAACTATCACAAGTATTCCACGTGATATTGCTGTTAAGAAAATCAACGGTTCAAACAGTGACAAAGCTGCAACAATCAGTTCAGCGTACTCAGTTAATGGTACAAGAACAGCTATTACAACAGTTGAAAAGCTATTGAACATTCCTGTTGACTTCTACGCACTCATAAACATGGGTGGTATGGGCAAAGCTATTAACGAAGTTGGAGGTGTTGACGTAACACCAGAAACTAGTTTCTCATTCGGTGGCTACACATTCACTAAGGGTGTAAAGACACATATGAATGGAAACAAAGCTATGGCTTACGTTCGTTCACGTGCCAATGACGACACAACTCGTCAAGGTCGTCAAAGACAAGTTCTTACTAGTTTAGTTAGCCAAAGTAAGTCAATTGCAACATTGTTCAACCAAGATTTGATTGACTCTGTTACTGATCAAATTCAAACTGATTTGACATTTGACCAAATGACAACATTAGCTAAGAACTACAGTTCCGTTGGTAAGACAACAACAGATGATTCTCTAAAGGGAACAGCTGCTGAAGTTGATGGCCAAAGCATGGAAACTGTTAAGAACTCAGAATTGCAACGTGTTACAGACTCAATTCGTGACAACCTAGGCTTGGAAAAAGCTACAACAGGTAACATCGAATACGTCGTTACATCAAATGCAAACTATTAATAATCAATAAGACTTCCTGTTTGGGGGTCTTATTTTTTTATTGCAAAAAAGAACATATGTTCGTATAATGAAAATATAAACAAAAAGAGGTGTGAACAATGGATTATCGCAAGGAACCCCATGGAGTTTACTTTCTGATTGATAACAAATCTTTTTACGCTAGTGTTGAGGCGACTTTACGTGGTTTGAATCCGCTCAAGGAGTTGTTGGTGGTGATGAGTGAGGCTGATAATGCAGGTAGTGGCTTGATTCTGGCGACTTCTCCGATGGCAAAGAAAGTTTTTCATCTCAAAGCTAACGTTTCTCGTCAACGTGATTTGCCCCAGGATCCACGTTTAATTGTTGTTCCACCTCGAATGAATCTCTACATCAAACGCAATCTTCAAATTAACAATATTTTTCGTGAATTTGCGGCAGAAAAGGATGTTTGGCCTTATTCGATTGATGAGTCGATCATTGATATGACGCATTCTTGGAAGTTATTCGGCGACTCTCCTAAACAGGTGGCTCGTTTGATTCAAATCAAGGTTAGAAAGGAACTGGGATTGTACACTACAGTTGGAATCGGTGATAATCCTTTGCAAGCCAAAATTGCTCTGGATATTTACGCTAAGCACAATCCTGAGTTAATCGCTGAAATCCATTATCAAACCGTTCCGGAGAAAATCTGGACGATCAATGAGTTAACTGATGTCTGGAGTATCGCTAAACGGACCAAAAAACGCCTTAATCGCCTGGGAATTCACAACATGTATGAATTAGCCCACGTCAATCCTTTTTACTTAAAACAGGAATTAGGCCTGATTGGCGAGCAGTTGTTTGCGATTAGTTGGGGGATTGATCGAACAAATTTGTCTGATGAGCTCAAACCTAAGAATCACAGTATCGGCAATTCACAAGTTTTGCCTAGAGATTATTTTAACCAAGCTGAGATAGAGACAGTTATCAAAGAAATGGGCCAACAAGTTGCTTCTCGATTGCGCCATCATCACAAACAAGCTGGATGTATTTCTCTGACCGTGACTTATTCATATTCTGGGGATGACAGTGAACGTGGCGGTTTCAGTGTGGCTCGAAATATTGATGTGACTGACAAGGATTGGGAAATCAACCAGACTCTGATTTATATGTTCGAGAATTATTGGCAAGGACAACCAGTCAGGAACTTGGCAGTTTATTCGTCCAAATTAGTCACCAAAGTAGCGCAACAATTAGACTTCTTTACACCGATAAAAACTCAATGTGACAATGAAGATAAGTTAGCCGTCATCGACCAAATCAGAGCTCGTTACGGTTTCAAGTCCATCGTTTACGCCAACAGTTTATTAAAAGGTGGTACGGCCATCAATCGCTCCAGTCTAGTCGGCGGACACAATGGCGGTAATGCATATGAATGATGATTTAAGACTCATCCTAGAACGAATCAGGCAATATTTCACTCGGCGCTACCAAACAAGGTATTGGCTACAAGTGGTCAATGATCAATATGACAAAACGTATAATTTCTTCATCAACATTCAACCAAAGGGCCAAAGAGTCCGTTCTATTCCACTTCATACGATAGAACAATACGATTTATCATATTTAGAAAAAATTATTAATGAAATTCAAAAAAATATCCATTTATCCTTTATGTATGATGGTTTCACCGGTCAGAAATGGCCCACAACACAAGAATTAATTCAGAAAAGGAAACATTACGATGAATAGTAAATACCAAGCAGACCCCGAAATGGTTCAAACTTTTTTCGATAATTACTACCACGACCGTGGCAAAATTAAGTGGCAAGGTTTTTATTTATCAGATCATACTGCCGCTTTAAAAAAACAAGCCAAGAAATCTTCCCACCAAAATAATTTACGACCACAACAAGAACTCACAGAAATAACTAAGTTCTTAATGCAGTCGTATACCTACAATCAAATTGTTAAAGTACAGTTAAATGTCTTTGACCTAAATAATCACGTAAAAGACGATCTAACCGGAGAAATAAAAGGCTACGATGAAGACTTGTTCTATCTAGACAATGGCAAGAAGTTCCACCTAAGTGAAGTAAGAAACGTCGCCATGGTAGCCTAGTGCTTTTGTTCTTTATGTTTTTATCTTTTATGTTTTAAGTTTTTGTCTTTTGTCTTTGAGGGGTTTAAGAGAATTCAAATAGAAAGAGAAAACTAGTCGGGAGCAAAAGCCCTGTGATGGCTCAGCCGGCAAATTCTACTTAGCAACTTGTTGCTTAGTAGAAGACCCAGCTTTGAAATGCTGCGCACTTGGTTTATGCAGTAGTTCAAAGTGGCGTCGCCAGCGTTCCAGCCAATCACAGGGTTTTTGCGGACGACGGCATCCTTAGACAAAAAACTGCCAATTTTTGCCCAAAGAAAAAGCCACTAAAAAATAGTGGTTTAAAAGTCATTTTCATCCTCAATAATATGCTCTTTAGTCTGCTTAAAAATAGTAATAATATGCTGATCACTCAAACGATAATGGATGTTACGTCCACGTCTCGCGTTAGAAACAAGATTGAGCTGTTTTAAAATACTCAATTGATGTGAGATGGAAGATTGGCTCATATCAAGGGTATCCGCAATCTCGCCAACGCTTAATGGTGTTTCAGCCAAGGCAAGAATTATTTTTACTCTCGTCATGTCACCGAAGGCTTTGAAGACGTTGACCATCGCTTCGAGATCGTCGTCGTTAGGGATATTTTGTTTTAAATTATGGAGCGCATTTTGGTGCTCTACTTCAAAATTTTGTTCTGGCATAAGTTGTCCTCTTGATCACAATAGGTTGAAATTCATTAGAACCTATTATATTATAATTTATATATGAATGATTGCTCATATATTCAAATGAACATGTAAACCTTTTTAAGGAGGATAACTCGATGAAATCATACGATGTCCAAACTGATTACAAAGCAAAAAATAAAGTCAAACGAATAAAAAATGAGTTTAGCAAAGAAACTAAGTTTACCATTATTCGTTTGTTAATATCTTTTATCTTACTACTATTAGGCTCAAGTTCGCTGGTAACGAATCCAATTAATGTTATTTTGTTGGTCGCCGCGTACTTAGTCATCGGTAGTCGGATTGTTTATAAAGCCATTCGTAATATTTTCCACGGTGAAATTTTTGACGAGAACTTCCTGATGAGTATCGCCACGATCGGTGCCATCATTTTGGGAGAGTATCCCGAAGCGATTGCCGTCATGTTGTTTTACGAATTAGGAAATGTTTTCGAAGATATTGCTGTCAACCGTTCCAAGAAGTCAATTTCTGCACTATTAGAAGTTAAACCTAATTTTGCAATGTTAAAAATCGACAACAAAATGAAAAAAGTCGACCCTAATACGGTTCAAATCGGACAAATTATCGTCGTTCGTCCTGGAGAAAAAATCCCTTTGGATGGAACAGTAGTTTTGGGTAGCTCATCAGTTGATACGTCAGCTTTGACCGGGGAATCGATGCCCCAAAATATTCAAGTTGGCGACACGGCCTTGAGTGGATCAATCAATCAAAATGGAACGCTACAAATCAAAGTTACCAAGGTTTATAGTGATTCGACCGTTGCTAAGATTTTGGATCTAGTACAAAATGCCAGCAGCAAAAAGGCCGGTGCCGAGAAGTTCATTACTAAATTTGCCAAGATCTACACACCAATCGTCGTAGCTTTGGCCGTCATGTTGGCTGTGATCCCACCACTAGTTATGCAGGGAGCTTGGAACATTTGGATTTACCGTTCGTTGATTTTCCTAGTAATTTCTTGTCCATGTGCCTTGGTCATCTCGGTGCCATTGAGTTTCTTCGGAGGAATCGGTGCCACATCTAAGCAGGGAATCTTGGTCAAAGGTAGCAATTACCTAGAAGCCTTGAACAAAGTCGATACCGTTGCTTTTGACAAAACTGGAACTTTAACTCGTGGAAAATTCGCCGTGGTCAAAGTCGCTCCAGTTGCCGGTATCACCAAAGACCAATTGTTACAAATGGCCGCAAGTGTCGAAAAGAATTCAACTCATCCGATTGCTAGTTCGATTCAAAGCGCTTATACAGGTAAAATTTTACCAATTGAAAACGCCACTGAATCTGCTGGTCACGGTTTGACTGCCGAAGTGGATGATCAAAGAGTCATCGTTGGTAATGCCAAATCAATGCGTGAATCTGGGGTCAATTTCGTCGAATCAACTGCTGTCGGAACAATCGTCTATGTGGCAGTCGGCAAGAAATTCTGGGGTCACATCGTGATTGCGGACGAACTCAAGACTGATGCTCAAAAAGCCATTCACTTGTTGCACAATCGTGGAATCAAGCAAACGGTCATGTTGACAGGGGATAATGAAAAAGTCGGCCACTCGATTGCTAAAAAGCTCAAAATGAGTGGAGTTTACACTAATTTATTACCAGAAAACAAAGTTTCAATCGTTAATAAGTTGTTGAAGAAGTCTCACCAGACAAATCATAAAGTAGCTTTCGTTGGTGACGGAATCAATGATACGCCAGTCCTAGCAACAGCTGACATCGGTTTTGCCATGGGTGGATTAGGATCAGATGCGGCCGTTGAAGCTGCGGATATCGTCATCATGGGCGATGAACCATCCAAAGTAGCCAAAGCAATGAAAATTGCCAAACGCACCCGTCAAATCGTCATCCAAAATATTTCCTTTGCGTTAATAATTAAAGTTCTCTTCTTATTAATGGGAGCTTTGGGAATGGTTGATATGTGGCAAGCAGTTTTCGCCGACGTTGGTGTTACTCTGATTGCGGTATTAAACGCCATTCGTTTACAATTAATAAATTTCGATAAGTAAAACAAAAACTGATTCCAATTGTGGAGTCAGTTTTTTTAGTTATAGATATGTGTATGGGGTTGTAGCAACCTAATAATGTTAATCAAGCATACTAATAACCTCAATTTTATTTTGTTTTAAATCAATTTTACAGCGCATATGTTTATTACATCTAGAATCAAAAGCCGTTACTTCAACATGATGTGCGTCTTTATATTTAAAATCACTTAGTCTTGCTGGAATATTTTGCTGCTTGAATAGTAGAACAACTAAACGTTCATAGTTAGATGGACTAACAGGTATACCATTCTTTTTGATATATTTTTTAAAGCCTTTTGTATTTTTCTCTTTTGTAACTCTAGCAATTTCTCTTTCATATCTTCTGTGGACAGCTTCTTTAGAAATATCTTCACCATTAGCGTAAGGTGAACCATAAATTGATCCATGTCCAGTTCTATTCTTAGGCATCAGAAAACCTCATTTATAATTAGTTGATACCATTTTATCATTGATATATCAACGTTTTATAAAAGAATTATTCTATTTAAAAACAAATATATAAATTAGGAAATTCATCAGAAATTAAATATACTAACTGTATAGTCATGCACTCTTGGGTAGCTCCCAAGTTGGCTTAGTCAGAATGTTGAGTAGAGCAACGCCCCTCGTTTATTCCAGAAGATGGAGGTGTCTGCTATGTCATTCGGAAAAGTTTGGAGTGTGTGTGGTGCAAACCGCTTTTGTAGTGTATATCTTTGCAATTGCTTTCGAGCATTTTGCAAATGGTATCGCGATAATCAAAAAAGCTAACCGAGAAGGTTAGCTAATCTCCAAATCTATTCCATCTGATGTTTGAAGTCATGGGACCACGACTCCCATGGCTTCTTTTCGTTTACAAAGGTATTATATCCAAAAGAATTAATTTTATCAATCAAATAAAGATCCGAAGCTAAAATTATTCAGCTTCGGATTTTTTGTTGTCATTATTTTTAGGAAGGCAGACGATTGTTCCGTCGTAACCTTGATACATTTCATATTCTGTTGCCATTGGGTGGATGGTACTAGGAATGGTTATTACTTGCTCGCCATTGATTGCTTTAACTTTGACTGACATGATTACACTACCTTTCGCACCAAGTTAGTAACATAAAAATAACACGTTTCTGGAGTGAAAGAAAGTTTTAGATAGTGTTTTCGGATTTATTTACCAGGCAAAATATTAATAATATAAAGCAATAAGATAAAGACAAAGAACAAGATATACATAATAGGAGTAACTTCCTTACGGCGACCAGCGGCCCACATTGTTAGAGGGTAGAACAAGATACCAAAGGCGAAACCGTAAGAGATGTTATAAGTCAAAGGCATACCAACGATCGTTAGAAAGGCTGGCATGGCGATTTCAAATTTAGTCCAGTCGATTTGTTTCATTGATTGAGCCATCAAAATACCAACGATGATCAAAACTGGAGCGGTAACGTTAGTAGTTACGATGGACAAGAGTGGTGAGAAGAACATTGAAATAGCAAACATTGCACTGACGACTAGAGCTGTTAGACCAGTACGACCACCAACGGCGATACCAGCAGAAGATTCAACGAAGGCAGCGGTTGGAGTAGTACCCATGACAGCACCACCAAGCATTGAAATGGAATCAGCCATCAAAGCCTTACCAATACGAGGCATTTTGTTATCTTTCATGAAGCCAGCTTGTTCAGCCAAACCGATCAAAGTACCGGCTGTATCGAAGAATGCTACCAATAAGAAGACTAAGACGACCGCCCAAAGTTGTGGGTTAGCGAGATCAGGCATGTGAGCAACCCCGACACCAAAGGTTGGTTTCATACTAGGAATAGTTGAGATGATTTGTTTTGGAAGTGGAATTAATTTCGTAATTAAGCCAATGATAGTTGTCAAAACCATACCGATGAAGATTGAACCGGGAACTTTTTTGGCCATCAACAAACCAGTTGCGACTAGTCCGAAGATTGTTAGCCAAGTTGTAGGAACAGTCAAAGAACCCATTTCTACCAAAGTAGATTTACTTGCTGTGACTAAGCCACCACCTTGTAAACCGACAAAGGCGATGAACAAACCGATACCAGAAGCCATAGCTAATTTTAAGTCATGTGGAATAGAATCGATGACTAATTCACGTAATTTTAATACAGAGATCAATAAGAATAAAATACTGGACATGAATACTCCGGCCATTGCTGTTTGCCAAGGAATACCCATAGCGAGAACTACTGAATAAGTAAAGAAGGCATTGTCACCCAAACCTGGGGCGATGGCGATTGGATAGTTAGCGAGTAGAGCCATCAAGACGGAACCTAAAATTGCAGAAAGAGCAGTAGCAGTGAAGACGGCACCTTTATCCATTCCGGCAGCCCCTAAAACTTGCGGATTGACGAATAAAATATAAGCCATTGAAACGAACGTTGTTAAACCAGCTAACACTTCACGACGAACAGTTGTATTAGCTTCCTTGAGATGAAATAGTTTTTCCATGAAACTGAGATTTGGATCTGATTCCATGATATTAACCCCCTGAGGTTTTATTGTTTACTTCATAAGTATTACAGATATTATGAGAAAATACAACTAAAAGACGATTAATAATAAAATTATATCAAATATTGTTCGGATTTATATTTATTTAAGCCAAGAAAAAAGCATCTCACAAACCAGATTGCAAAATACTTTTCTAAAAGACAAACTATCTAAAAACTTCTTCAGCTGGAGTGTCACCACTAGCAAAAGTGTATTCTTTTTTGATCGTAGCTGGATTTTCAATAATCAAAGCTAAAGCCTTGGCAACGTCAGCTCGGGGAATCGAACCGGATTCATTTGGACCTAACAATTGAATTTTGCCTGTGCCGTCATCGTTAGTTAAAGCACCGGGATGAATGATCGTGTAATCTAAACTCGTGCCACGTAAATGGTCGTCAGCGTAATGTTTAGCGGTCATGTAAGGTCTGATACCAGTAGCGTCCCATTTGTCGCGGTCGTCACTGAATAGAGAACTGACCATGATGTAACGCTTGATATTATTGGCTTCAGCGACCATCATCGTTTTGATAGCACCGTCGAGGTCGATTTCCATAGTTAAAGCATCGCTTGCACCACCAGCACCGGCAGAGAAGACGATGACATCAGCACCACTTTCTTCAATAGATGCACTGATTTCGTCTAAAGATGCGGTCAAATCAATGTATTGTGTTTCAATGTTGTTTTCGTTGTAGGCCTTGATTTGTTCTTGACTACGCAATCCAGCAACAAAGTCGATGTTTCTCGATTGTAATTCTCCAATTAATAGGTGTCCGACATTTCCGTGAGCACCAATGATAAGAACTTTCATATAGTTCAAAACCTCCTTATTTAACCATACTGTAGCAACAATTTTTTGATAATGCTAGTCTTTTGTATCTTATATGTGTGTATACTAAAATTAATAAAAAGGGGAGGGTATATATGAAGATATTAGGAATATTAGCCTCGCATCAGGAACATGGATTGAACGCCAAAATGCTATCTGAAGTTTTAGACAATGTTAATCCTGGTGTCGAAACTGAAACTATCTATTTAGAAAATTACGATATAACTCCGCATAAATATCATGAAAAAAATGCTGTTTTGGATGAATTATCGCAAAAATTGATGGACAGCGACGTCTGGGTCTTCGCGGCACCAACTTATTTTCGTGAATTATCTGGTGTCTTGAAGAATTTCTTCGATTGTATGCGACCAAAACTAGTTTATTTCAAAGAAAATGGTGACACGATCCCCGGACAATTCAAGAATAAGCATTATTTGAGCATCAGTTCTTGCTACGTTTCAACACTAGAGAACTTTTTGACCGGTGTGACTGACGAAAGTTTCAAGACGATTGATCGAGTTATGTCAGCTGCTGGCGTGATCAAAGTTGGCGAGATAGTTTTGCCGAATACTTTTGGGATGAAAGAAATCCCTAATAATAAGAAAGAACTGTGTCACAAGTATGCAAAAAAGATATCTGTCAAAAAGAGAAAGGATGATTCAACTGTGAAAAGATATATTCAATTATTCTTCATGATTGCAGTAATGGCATTAATTACAATGGGGATTCAATTACCACTTCAAAACTGGATCGGCACTAACTTCTGGTTGAACTATGTCAGCTTTACAGTGATATTCTTCGTCTTGTTGGCTTGTATCTTGCACTTCATGACCTTTGTAAAGCATCGTCGGCGTTAAATTAGGCATTAAAAAAAGGCAGTCAAACGGCTACCTTAGTTTTTTTTATTTTACTAATTCATTTAGTTGACCGAGAACCTTATCATAGCTAGGTTCATCAGTTTGAACAGGTACGATTTCGGAATAGATGATTTCACCATTCTTATCAACGACCCAAACGGAACGAGCTAAAATGTTAATGTCTCTGATCCAAATCTTTGATTTCTTACCGAAGTCATGGTCGATATCGGATAACATGACCATATTCTTAACACCTTCAGCAGCACACCAGTGAGATTGTTCTTCCGGAGTGTTAGTTGAAATAGTAACGAAGTTGATTTCTGAATGTCCGTCAACCTCTTCGTTGAAATGCTTAGTTTGCACGCTGCAGACACTAGTATTGATATTTGGAACAACGCTGATAAGTAGAGGCTTGTCTAAGAAACTGCTCAACTTGACCTCGTTGTTATCTTTATTTAGAACAGTAAAATCAGGGAACTTTTCACCTACAGTCAAAGGATCACCATAAGTAGTAATTGTTTGTCCCTTAAAATCTAAATCCATACAAATCACACCTTTCTATTCGAACTAAATTTATTATAAATGACCGTTAATCAAAAACCCAGAAATTAGACTGGGGAGACAAGGAATATAGCCATGAATTTAATAGGAAATAAAATAATTATTCGAGATTTTCAAAAAAAAGACTTTCCTGAATTCTTTGAATTGGTATATGACAAAACTAACCATGATTTAGCCGGATTAGAATATACGACCGACGAAAATTTTGCCCACAGTTTATTAGAAATGTATCAAAGACGAGACGGTGCCTTCGTAATTGCCAAAAAAGACACTGATCAGATGGTCGGAATAGTGGAAATGAATAAGCGTGGCGAAAGTGGCGACTTGCTGTTGACTAGGGAAGTAGGATTCGTAGTTAATAGGAAGTTTCGCAAACAAGGCTTCGCCAAAGAGTCAGTTCAACTGTTGATTAAGTACGGATTCAACGATTTGAACTTGACCGAGATCTGGGCATCAAGTGAAAAAGATAACCAAGCACCACAGAATTTATTGGAATCATTAGGGTTTAAATACATTTATGAAGTCAATCAAGCGCTTCCATACGCAATGCAGTCGAATCTGGTCAAATACTACCTTTTGAAGAAATGATTCACTTCTTGTAAGAAATTCTTAACAATTTCGGACTAGTTATGAGGTAGACAGATGGTACTATACAAAGCGTAAGGAGAAAACAGACAGACTTTTGATGAAGAGGTTTTTTATATGAAAAAAAGAATGAGAACTAGAAAAAGTCTCAATGTCAAAAAGCGAGTAGTCGGTTTCTTCGCAATTGCCGTTATATTGTTGGGTGTGATTGGAGGATTTGGTCTTACACATGTAATCGCCGAATCCAACAGCACGACAGGAGGTGGCGCTGACAGGTCAGCACCGGTTGCGGTAGTCGCCAGTAAGTCAGATGACACTGAATCCAGCTTAGGTGGCGGTGGTGGTGGTTCCAACGGATCAGTATTAATAAATAGTGATAATACCGGTACAAGTACTGGTACTGAGGCTAAGACTAAAGATACTGATTTCGTTCCTTCGGTGAATATCAATAATATGTCTTCATACCCACAAACGGGAGATGCGCATGACAGATTCAACTTAGGTCCCAAAACTATGTCAGCGGATCTCACATATCCTAAAGTAGCCCCAAATTCTCGTATTCCAGTTGACTTTGATCAAAATACAACCCCAATTCAAGCCGGGAAGTATGTCGTCAAAGGTGCGGCTCGAAGTGGGAAGGCTACTTGGACGTTCCACAAAACTTATACCATCACCCAAGATCAGGCTAATGACATTAACAAGCGTTGTAAGGGTCTGATCTATAATAAGACAACGACTTATATTTTAATCGTCTGCGTCTTAGTATCGTTGATTTTCCTAATTTTCTGGGCAATATGGCATTCAGGTAGGAGTTAAAAGTATGAAGAAACGAATAATTGTCTTTTTTTCCACATTATTACTATTAATTGCGACATTTTTACCTTTCGCGACAACAGTCAAAGCTGTGCCTGATAAGTCCTATGCGATTCAGGCAATTTTACCAGACAATCAAATCAACAAGGATGAATCTTTCTTTGATCTCAAGGTTGAGCCTAACAAAGACCAGACTTTGAAAGTTTTGATTGCCAATACTGGTAGTAAATCAATCACGGTTACGGCTGAAGTCAATAACGCTTATACGGCGGACTCCGGTGTGATTGGCTATGATAAGTCCAATGCTCAATTGTACAAGTCAAAACTGCCATCTTTGACATCTTTAGTCGAGGGCAAACGTAAACAGACTGTCCACTTGGCTACTGGTGAAAATAAGACGGTCGAGTTCAAAGTAAAGTCACCTGATTCTGAATATGCAGGAATTATTTTGGGTGGTGTTACGACTACAGCTTCAGTTAGTCCAACGAAATCTAAGAATATCAATATCAAGAATCAAGTTCGCTACGTCAAAGGGGTAGTTTTGCGCTCCAAAGACGATGGTGTCATGCCTGATATGCATTTGACTTCCGCTGCACCAAAGGCCGTAGCCGGTTCAACAGGAATTGCCTACACCTTGGACAATACAGCACCGATAAACATCAATAAAGTGTCTCTGAAGGCTGAAATCACTAATGGTAGTAAGAAGACCAACTACAGTGCAGATAACCTTCAAATCGCTCCTAATTCGCAATTCAACTACTTTATTCCGGTGAAGAAGTTAGATGCTGGAACTTACAAAGCACACATTACTTTGAAGAACGATTCTGGCTTTGAAAAGTCGTTTAATTACAATATTACTGTCAAACAACGTCAAGTTGATAACGTCAATGATGCTGCCGCACCAAAGCAAGAGTCCAATAACAAACAGTGGATTGGAATCATCGTCGGAATTATCGTCTTGATTGCGGTCGTAGTTTGGATGTACCTCTATTACTCACAACGTAATAAAGGCAACGGCGAGACTAAAGGTCGTGGCAAACTTAATATGAGAAGTACTAAGAAACCTGACAAATCAAAAGATTCAAGATCAGGTAGTACTCGTTCAGAACGTCATAAGAAATAGATAAAACTCGTCTTACTAATTTTGATTGGTAAGGCGATTTTTTTGTTCTCATAATTCAATAATCAAAAATAATTTTATTATTTATTAACGCCCAACACTTTAATTATGAACTATTATAAGAATAGAGATAATTGAGGGAGTGACGCGATACGTTCAGTAATAAAGGTAGACTGGCTATTATATCGGCTTTATTTATTATGCTCATGCCGTTTACTGCTCAAGTGGTTCTAGCAGATACTGACACCGACGTTATTAACGATGCACCAGTTGGTTTGGATATTTCCAAGTACTTTGATGTTGGGAACTTTGAAAAAACTTCGTCTGAGGATGGCGATTACGCTTATACGGATAATTCTGCCACGATTTATGACAATGCTAATGACACTTCGGACAAGCACAATGGTCGTGTGTTAGATATGGCTAAAAGTGGTGCCCCAGGAGCTGTCGGAGCTGCTTGGTCGAAGAATAGCAATAATAACTATATTGATATCAATAAGAAGCAAACTGTCTCCGTCTGGCTTTATTTTGGCTCAGGCGATGGTGCTGATGTCTTTGCCAATGGTGAGGGGATGTCACTGGTTCTTCAAAATGACCCCAGAAAAACTTCAGCTATGGGTGCTGGATATCAAGCCTTAGGTTCAATGGGTGCCGATACAGCCAAGATTACTTCTAATGGTACTAATGTGCTTGGAAATTGGAGCTGGGGTGAAGATTCAAGTTCTGGAGCTACGACCAATACGCCGGAACAAGCTGCTCAATCTGCGGTCGGTAACAGTATTGCTTTGAATTTTAAGGCCCAAGACAATACTTTGATGGGTAATAAATTGCAAGATCCGCTTAAAATCGCTGAATCAGCGGTAACTTATAAAGATTTTCTCCACACTGCTGGTAAAAAATCTATTTACTACACCTTGAATGGCTTTGATACTACTAATGGTAATGACACTCCACCAAAGACTTATCCTGGATATTTGAACTTGTTGAATACAGATTTTGGTGGCTCGATTCACTCATTGGTATTAGGAAATACCGGCAGTCCTTACGGTTTAATCAATCTGACTTATCCGGGAAATCCGATTTCTTATAAAGCTCTGGATTTGGATAGTATTCGTGGTGATGACACGAAATTGATAGCCAATATGACTACGATTGCTAACGGAAGTGAATGGGCTTATTTAACTGGTATTTCCAATAAAGGTAAAGCTTTGTCTACCTATCAAGCGGCGCCGACGAGAACTCACTTGACTGATGCTAACGACCCAAATGGCAATCCGGTTTACTGGCATCATTTGACTTTCACTTGGAATCCAGCCGAAAATGGCAATCCCGCTACTGTCAGCTACGATTACAACGACAAGTATCCTGACGGGACGACTAATACTGGCCAAACGCAATACTACGATGAAGTCAAAGAAACTATTCCCGTTGATCCGAGTGCTTTTGGCAATCCAACTGATGGAAAAGTTTACTGGGGCTTGACGGGTGCTAACAATACTGAGGCTAATTACAGTAAACTAGCCGTCTTCGAATCAATCCCCGCACTAGCCACTGCCACAGCGACTGCTTCATTGACTGATAATGATTTGAACAAAACTATCACTGACGATTCAACCGATAATACTGTCAAAAATGGCGATAATTTGAGTTTTGACTACAACTTGAAGTGGGATAGTACCTCACGTGAAAACTGGCAAGACATCGTCTCGAGTTTGAATTTACCAACGGACGTTACTTACCGCACGGCTACTATCACTTATAAAGATGCCAATGGCAATAGTAGTAGTCCCATTACGATTTCCGACGCCAAAGGGATGACCAATAGTACTTTGAATTACACTTTGACTAAGGACCTCGGAACAATCAACGCTAATAGTGGATATACGAGCGCTGACATCGTTTTGAACGGAACCGCCACTAATTCAACCGGCCAAGAAATAACCGTCTCACCAGCCCCATCAACTTTCAAAGGAAGCAATGCGATTGAAACGACGAGTACACCTCAGTTTAAAATTGAAGGCAACAAAGTCCCTGATAAAATTTTGAAATTGAACGTTTCAAAAGATTTAGACTTTCAAGATATTAATTATCAAACAATGAAGAAATATATCGATAGAAAAAGCGATTTTGATTTGACTGTAACAAGTCTTAGATCTCCTTGGAAACTAGATGTAGCCACGAATGGATTCTCACTAAACGGCAAATCTTTCCATGGCAATTTGGTTTATAAAAAGAGCCAAGCAAGTACCCAACCGTTGACCAGTTCAGATGAGTTGATAGCTCAAGACTTGAATTCGTATCAAGACAAAACCGTTAGCGACTTATCAGCCACTTGGACTAAAGATACTGGCCTGTTACTAGAACCAGATCAGAATCAAATTTCTCCTGCAGGTAAATATCAAGGAACACTAAATTGGACCTTGGTCAATTCAATTACAAATTAGACAAAATAATAGCTCTATAAGAATGTTGTAAACTGCATCCTTATAGAGCTATTTTGATTTTTAACGTAATTAAGAAGTAGAAGAACTATCTAGTCGGGAGCGAAAGCCCTGTGATGGCTCAGCCGCCAAATTTTCACTTAGCGATTTATCGCTTAGTGAAAGGCCTAGTTTTGAGATTTTGCGTCTTTGGGGCCATGCAAAAGCTCAAAATAGTGCCGGCAGCGTTCCAGCCAATCACAGGGCTTTTGCGGACGACGGCAGTATAGCACTACAATGCCTTTTTCTTCTTTTCTTCCTCTTGTTTAGTCTTGATCTTCTTAACATAAACTTGGTTCAACTGAATCAACAGCCAAATATAATCAGGACGCGTTGAAGAGATATCCCAAGGAATAACCTTCAAGTTCTCAGGATACTTCTTGCGTTCGATATCCAAAGGCAACACATCCAATGAAGTAATCAATACATCGACATCATCGAAAACATTGCTAGGAACGATTTCCACGAAGTCCAAAGTCCGGATATTTCTCAAAACAACTTCAGCGGTTTGATTACCAGGATCAATCAAGACTTTGACCTTGATAATATCTTCAGCACGAATGGTGGAGATATAACTAGGCAAAACTTGATATAAGTCTTTAGAAATCAACTCGGCAGCGTTGTAAATTCCGGGGAACTCATTTTGATCGATGTTAGAGAAGAATGTGTAGACGTCTTTGTACAAGTCGGTAAAGTTCTTCTCGCTATCTTCATTAGGGTACATCGAATCCAGATGCATCAAAGAATAAGGCGCCATGATGTAATAGAAGACGATATCACGCGTTACATAGGTCATAATATGTTTCAAAGTCTTTTGATTGTGGTAGAGCGACATATCATCGTGATAATGTTCCTTCAAGAAATCTATAAAGTGATAAACGAGCGCATAGAACTTCGGATTGATTCTGGCGTTAGCGTTGATTGGTTGCTCAAATGAGGTATCACTAGGTTGGAAGGCAGTTCTTCTGAAGAGGTTGACCAATTTGTTTTCATTGTCCAAAGCAGTTACTGGCACGATTGGATAGTCTTCTTGCGTCAAAATATCTTCGCCCAGATTTTGGGTACCAAAGACATCGCTGTAATATGGCAATTCGTCAATATAGTGACGTTTGATCAAGCGAATCCGAGAAATTGCTAGAAAATATTTTAATTGGAAGTGTACGATCGGGTTGTCGAAAGTAATATCGGTACGACCAATAATCTGGTCGATTGAGTTTTCTTGAATCAAACTAAATGGCCATTCTTGCCCGTGATATGTATACCAATAGACGTAGTATGCCATCCAACGGATGTTTTTCTCATTACCTTTGATTTCAAGTGTCGAGTTGGAAATCTTGAGACCAAAGTTTTTGAGAAAGGCTCTGAATTTGGACATTCTACGATTTAAAGTGGACTTACTCGTAAAGTGTTCGTCACTAAAGCTTTCAAATGACGGATTGGCATTAGTCAAACCATAATTGAAGGCTTGGAAAACGACTGAGTTTTTTACCAAAAATAGTCGGTAAGTATCAATGGAAACTTTTCTGAAGTCGATTGACTCGATTTTTGTGTCGGTAGGGTCAATATCGGGAGCGACATCAGCTAGATCTTCCAATAATGCTTGAAAAATATTATACGTTTTTTGGTAGGTGAATTGCAGTCGATTACTAATGTTACTTAAGTTTACTTCACGAGGAGGTAAAGATTTTATTACAGTAAGCATGCGGTATTTTTCTACGTCTTGCTTAACTAAGAAAATTTGCTCCAACATTTGTCTTCCCCCGGTAACGTTTAATTAAAATATTTTAATAATAAATGAAACACTACTTGCTACTATCTTAACATTTATTTATAATGTTTTGTAATCAGATAGAGGTGCAATCTTTATTATTAATATTTTGGAGTATGGATAGGGTACTTTGAAAAGATATGAAAGGAAAGTTTGCCGAAATCAATTATCCCTACTTGGTAATTTGATTGGGCTGCTGCTTAATAGGTGGTGGACTGTCGATTTTAGAGAGTGGAGAATGGCATTCGGGTTCTGGGCAAAAGCACAGGGACCTGCTATTCGCGACTCGTTTCCGCAATATTGCCGGCAAACGAAGACACTCTCTAATTCGTTGAGCTATTGATTAATGGGATAATTATAATCCTTATTGTCGGTAGTTCCTCTGATAATAAGGATTTTTTTTATATCCAAAAAGGGGAATGAAAGATGGAAAATAATGATGTGAATAGGTCGTTGAAGACCCGTCATTTGTCGATGATCGCACTTGGTGGGTCAATTGGAACCGGTTTGTTTGTGGCAAGTGGTTCCTCAATTTCAACAGCTGGTCCTGGAGGTGCCTTGATAGCTTATGTGGCTATTGGTATTATGGTTTACTTCTTGATGACTAGTTTGGGAGAGATGGCAACTTACATGCCAGTTTCCGGCTCATTTGCGACATATGCTACCAAATTCATCGATCCTGCTTTTGGTTTTGCGTTAGGTTGGAATTATTGGTTCAACTGGGCGATTACTCTAGCGGTCGATTTATCCACAATTTCTTTAGTTGTAAAATATTGGTTCCCAAGCTGGACCTCATGGAAAATCAGTTTGACTTTTATGATTGTTCTATTGGTAATCAACTTTATCTCTGTAGGTTCATTTGGTGAAACTGAATACTGGTTGTCATCAATCAAAGTTACCGCCGTTATCATCTTCTTGATTGTCGGCGTCTTAAGTATATTAGGAATTTTAGGAAATCAAAACTTTGTTGGCTTGACAAATTATACATATAAGAAAGCACCTTTCGTTGGAGGCGTTCCAGCGATTCTAAGCGTGTTCGTAGTTGCCGGGTTCTCCTTCCAAGGTACTGAGTTGATCGGTATCACAGCGGGTGAATCAGCAACTCCTGAAAAGAGTATTCCTAAGGCTATCAAACAAGTCTTCTGGAGAATTCTTTTGTTCTACATTTTGTCTATTGCTATTATCGGTGCTTTGATTCCTTATACTAGTCCAAATCTTTTGGGATCAGACGCTGGTGATATTGCTATCAGTCCCTTTACGATTGTCTTCAAGAAAGTTGGGATTCCACTAGCTGCCGGAATTATGAATGCTGTTATTTTGACATCAGTTATTTCTGCGGCTAACTCAGGACTATATGCTGCCAGTCGTATGCTTTGGTCAATGAGTAAAAATAATATGGCACCAAGGGTTTTTGAAAAAACTAATGGTCGTGGTGTGCCAGTCTTTTCACTTCTACTAACTGCTTTAGTTGGTGGAGCAGCCTTATTCACTAGTTTGTATGGTGATTCATTCTACGAACTATTGGTTGCTGCCAGTGGTTTGACCGGATTTATCGCTTGGATTGGGATTGCCTTTTCTCATTATCGTTTCAGAAAAGCTTACTTGTACAAAGGCTACAAACTTGATGACTTGAAGTACAAAGCTAAGTGGTTCCCATTTGGTCCAATTTTAGCCATCATCCTAGGTATCATCATTATTATTGGTCAAGATGTGCGTTCAATGGTTGACTTCAATATTGGCCGTCTCTTGATCAGTTACAGTGGTTTGATTATTTTGTTCGTATGTTGGATCTATTACAAGGTCAAGCATAAGACAAAGTTCTTGAAGCTAGAAGATATCGATGTTGAAGCTACTAAAAATGGTGGTCATTACTAGTTGATATTTAGAACATTTTAAATTATGATTAACAATGAATATAAAGCTAAGAGAGTGCCTACTCACAAACCTTTCAGAGAGACGATGGTCGGTGAAAATCGTCAAGGTTTTATTCCAGCATTCTGGCAACGGGTAATTCCGTTCGGGTTGATCCGATAAAATCTGAAAGTGCAGGGTATTTGTATACTCTGAAACTGGGTGGTACCGCGAATGGTCGATTCGTCCCTTTATTGGGATGTTTCGACCTTTTTTTATATTAGAGAGCGGAACAAGGACGGCTAGCCCTTGAGTAGCTCGTTTCCGCTATACTGCAGGAAACAAGTTACATAGGCTAATCGTGCAAGTTCACAAATAATGGAGGATGAATTTATGTTAGACATTAAGCTAATCAGAAAAGACCCTGAATGGATCAAAAATAAATTAGCTTCACGCGGCGTTACTAGTGAAGAAATCGACGAATTGCTTTCATACGATGAAAAACGTCGTGAATTGTTAGTTAAGACAGAAACTTTGAAGGAAGAAAGAAATAAGGTTTCTCAAGGAATTGCTAACAAGAAACGCAATAAAGAAGATGCTAGTGACGAAATCGCTGCTATGAAACAAGTTGGTGCCGATATCAAGAAAATCGATGCTGATCTTGAAGAAACACAAGGCAAAATGAACTACATCTTAGTTCGTCTACCTAACATTCCTGACGATTCTGTTCCCGTTGGTCCTGACGAAAGTACTAACGTTGAAATCAGAAAAGTCGGTGCCGTTCCTAAGGAAAACTTCAAACCAAGACACCACTGGGATATCGGTGAAGAACTAGGAATCTTAGACTTTGAACAAGCTACTAAAGTTTCTGGCTCACGTTTTGTTTACTACATTGGTATGGGTGCTAGACTTGAACGTGCTGTTTACAACTTCATGTTGGACCAACACCAAAAAGAAGGCTATACAGAAGTAATCCCTCCATACTTGGTTAACAACAATGCCATGTTTGGTACTAGTCAATTCCCTAAGTTTACTGAAGATGTCTACACGGTTATGGTTGATGAAAATCCATTGACTTTGATCCCTACAGCCGAAGTTCCTTTGACAAACTACTTTGCTGACAAGATTTTGGATGAAAAAGACTTGCCTAAGTACGTTACAGCTTTGACACCTTGTTTCCGTTCTGAAGCTGGTTCTGCCGGTCGTGATACTCGTGGATTGATTCGTATGCACCAATTTAACAAGGTTGAAATGGTTAAAGTTTCAAAACCTGAAGAATCGTACAATGAACTAGAAAAATTGACAGCCAATGCTGAAAATATCCTTAAACAACTAGGACTTCCATATCACGTAATCGTTCTTTCAAGTGGGGATGCAAGTTTCAGTTCTGCTAAGACTTACGATCTTGAAGTTTGGATGCCTGCTCAAGACAAGTACCGTGAAGTTTCAAGTTGTTCAAACTGTCTAGACTTCCAAGCTCGTCGTGCTCACATCAGATATCGTGACGAAAATGGTAAGACAAAACTAGCTCACACATTGAATGGTTCAGGACTTGCTGCTGGTCGTACAGTTGCCGCTATTTTGGAAAACTACCAAAACGAAGACGGTTCTGTAACAATTCCAGACGTTTTAGTGCCATATATGGGTGGAGTTACAAAAATTACTAAAGAAAATGCCAAATAGTTATTGACCTGAGGCTTATAAATTGATAAGATTTAATAGTTCTGTTAAAGAGCTATTGAATTATTCCGGATTAGCTCAGTTGGTAGAGCATCTGACTGTTAATCAGGGTGTCGTCAGTTCGAGTCTGACATCCGGAGTTATAAATACTTAGGAAATACCTAGGTGTCTCAATATATTACATCTAGTTCATTGGAATTAGGTGTATTTTTTTAAGCCGTGTTAGCTCAGTTGGTAGAGCATCGGTATCGTAAACCGGCGGTCACAGGTTCGACTCCTGCACACGGCATTGATAATTTTATGAAATACCTCCCATGAAGGACATCGTTTAGCGGTGTCCTTTTTATTTTTCTTAATGAAAGGTTATTGGCTATCAATGGATGAAATAGAGTATTTAGATGTCACGATAAAGATTATATTTATTCAAATTATAAGCATGGATTTAAAACGTGAAAAGTGGAAATTCTCTGATGGTATAACGAAATTTTTTGCCGATATTGAAGATTCCGAATTCATAAAATCAATTCAAAAGAATTTCCAACAATTTGGATCTACTGATTTATTGAAAGTTGAACTCCAAACGTAGCAATACATCAGTAAAGAAGGAAATTTAAAAAGCAAGTATACTGTGAAAAAAGTCTTAGAACACAAAAAAGGTGCTCAACAAATAAATTTGAAATTTACAGATGATGAAGATGAATAATTTTTTTGATGAATGACTATAGATTAGTATTCTGTTGGTATACCACGTTACTAAATTCTAAAAAGCTCTTATAGAATGAAATTGTGTTAACTCATTCTATGAGAGCTTTTTAATTAGATTTTTCCAAAAAAAAGAGCCATCTTTCAAGAAAAATGACTCAATGACTTTAATATTCAGGTTATTTAATTTGTTCCAAAGCATTAGAAACAGCTTCTTTAATAGCTTTACTTGAAGCAGAAGCACCAGAAATTGTATCAACATCGACCGTATTCTTTTCGACGATTTCTTTTGGCAATTCCTTAACAGCTTTGAGACCGTAATCGTCAGATTCACTTTGCTTCAAAACTTCGATATCTTGAATGTCGTCTTTGCTATTGGCAGTGACACGAACGACGATTTCATTTCCCATACCAGCAGTTGATTTTCCGATATATTGGTTGTCGTTAGTTTCAAAATGTTCTTCGCCAACGTCTGATCCCAAACCTTCTTCGTGAACACTGGCTGAAGTATTAGCATCGACTTTGACAGATTCAACGTCTTTTTCTTTAGCAGCATTTTCACCAGCAATCTTACCAAAAATCAAGTTTTCAGCTAAATTGCTACCACCGTTGTATTGGCGTCCCATCAAACTTCCTAATTCACCACAAGCGTATAGGTGAGGGATAACTTCATCGTTTACGTCAACAACTTCTGCATTGGAATTGTGAACAGGACCACCTTGTGTATTCAACAATCCTTGAACCATGGCTAAGCAGTAGTAAGGACCATCATCGAAGGCTGTCAAAGTATCGGCATCACGGTCAAAGGCATAGTCACGTTTGATATCAGCAAAGTGGTTGAAGTCTTTGATAGTGTTTGCCAATTTGTCTGCGTCAACACCCATAACTTCAGCTAAACTGTTCAAATCATCAGCTTTAACGACTGAGTCTAAGAATTCTGGGTAAGGGGCGTTCTTGTCATTCTTTAGTTCGTCATACTTCTTTTGGTCAAAGACAACATATGGATGACGTTGTGCTAGAGGAATTCTCCAGTTGCCGTGATCTTGAATGTGTCCGTGGCGGTGGATTTCATTTTCATCGAAGTAACGAGTTCCGTCATCGCCGACAACAATCAAGCTGCCTTGGTGGAAAGCAGGCCAGTCGAATGGCAAGAATTGTGAACGTTGACCCTTAGCTGGTTTAGGAGTTAGTCCGTGGAAAATACCGTAGGCTTCATAGTTGTTCATGTTGTAAAGTTTAGCGCCGACTTCACTAGCCATTGTGACACCAATACCTTTGTTATAAAGGGAACCGATAGGATTTAGACTAGTTTCGCCGAGGTAGTTTTCGACCATTTCAGGATTGTTTTCAAAACCACCAGTAGCCATGACGACACCGTTGTTGGCTTTAACGTTGAGCAATTTGCCGTTACGTTCGATTTGAACACCGACGATAGCCTTTGTTTCGGGATCTTGAATCAAGTGTTTAGCAGGTGTTTGATACAAGACATCGATTTTGTCAGCACGGTCTAAGACTTGTTGACGGAGATTCTTCCAAAGAGCAGAGTCAGCGACACCTTCGTGAACAGCAACTAATTCGTGAGTAGCTTGACCACGGAATTCTGGGTATTCGTGAGCCATGAAGTACAAAGCTTTAGATACAGGTGATTCTGGGTGTTTGCCCATGATAAATGGTTTAACGCCGAGATAATTTTCTAGGTAATTAGGGATGTCATAGAGTCCTTTGACGAAAGTTTCCATCAAATCTTTGTCATATGACAATGGGAAAGCTAAATCTTCGTAATATTTACGTAAATCATCTAAATTGTCACCTGATGAAATAACTTGACCAGCATAACGAGTATTGCCACCCTCATGACCCTCTGGAGCTGAGTCAGTAATCAAAACTTTGGCGTTGTTGTCAGCCGCAAATCTAGCAGCACTAGCACCAGCACCACCGAATCCTAAAACGATAACGTCATAAGTTGCGTTCCAATTTAATTTTGAATCCTCAAACATTTCATTCACTCCAATTCCTCTAAATGTTAGGATTAATATAACTCTTTTTATGGATATTGTGAATAACTTACCTTTGTCGAGAACGACACAAAAGACTATGATAGAGGATGTTCACTATCGTAAAATAATTTTTTATGAATTGAGGAAAGTTCAATGGGGTTAATTAACAAGAGCTATTATGCATTGGGAACTGTGATCAATTTGTCAGTAGCAGAACCTAGCGGTGTAGACGATTTAGAAGCTGGCTACAAGTTGATTCAAAACTTCGAAGATAAGTTGACCGTCAATCGCAACCAATCAGAGGTCATGTCGATCAATCATAACGCCGGTATCAAGCCAGTTCAGGTACCAGAAGATACGTATGGTCTAATCAAACGAGCTGTTTTAGTCAGTCGTAAGCACCTAGGCTTTAACGTAGCAATCGGACCTTTGGTCAAGCTGTGGAAAATTGGTTTTAAGGGTGCTAACAAGCCTTGTGACAAAGATATCAAGCAACGCTTACAAATTATCGACCCAGAGAAAATAATCCTCGACGACGCCAAAATGAGCGTATTTTTGCAAGAAAAGGGTATGGAGATCGACCTCGGTGGTATTGCCAAAGGTTATATCGCTGACGAAATCAAAAAACTCTGGCAAAAGCGTGGCGTTCAGACTGGAATTATTGATTTAGGTGGCAATGTTTTGTTAGTCGGTGATAGTTTGCATGAGGACAAGTTATGGAATATCGGTATTCAAAATCCCATTAAACCGCGAGATGTTCCTTTAGGTGTCGTGCATATTCCTGAAAAATCAATTGGAACGTCTGGTATTTATGAACGCAAGTTGGTAATTGATGGCCATGAATATCACCACATGTTTGATTCAAAGACTGGTTATCCAATCAAGAACAACCTTGCCAGTGTGACGATTATTAGCGACAAGTCGATCGACGGCGAAATTTGGTCAACGATTGGATTTTATCAAGGTATAAAACGTGGCATGGATTTGATTGAAGAACAAAAGGGAATTGAAGCAGTCTTTATTACTAAAGATTTGGAAACCTTTGTAACTAGTGGATTGAAAGACGTCTTCAAGAAAATATAACTATACTATATGAAAACAATCACATAATTATATTGCTTTACCTAGTGAAACATTTTACAATTAACATGACAATAAAATAGAAGTGGGATGATTAATGCTATGAATAAATTTATCGCTATTGTGGGATCAAATTCCCAAAAATCAACCAACCGTGAATTATTGAAGTATATGAAGAGACATTTCAAGGATTTCGCTGAAATTGAATTAGTTGAAATCAAGGATTTGCCAATCTTCAAGAAGAGTGCAGACAAGTACGTTCCTCAATTGGCTAAGGATATTGCCAAAAAGATTGAGGACGCTGACGGTGTCATTATTGCTACTCCTGAATACGATCACTCTGTAACGGCCGTTTTGTCGAGTGCCTTAGCTTGGCTATCATATGGAATCCATCCATTCGTCGACAAACCTGTTATGATTACCGGTGCTTCTTATGGATCTCTCGGGTCATCACGTGCCCAAGCTCAATTACGTCAAATCCTCGATTCACCAGAGTTAAAAGCTAGAATTATGCCTAGTTCAGAATTTCTTTTGGCACATTCATTGCAAGCCTTTGATGATAATGGTGACTTAAAGGATAAAGATGTTGTTAAAGAATTAGACGGTCTTTTCCAAGACTTTCTTCAATTCGTTAATATTTCTAAACAATTGAATAATGCTAAAGACGTTACAAAACAAAAGGCTGCCGCATTTTCATGGGACAAAGACTAGGAGGGGTAATATGAAATTAGTAGGAATTGCAGGATCAATCGCTGATCAATCATATAATCGTACATTATTAAACTTTATCGCCAAACATTTTACAGGACTAATCGACGTCGATGTCTTGGATATCAATGAAGTACCAATGTTCAACCAAGATGACGACCAAACAAATAGCCCGGTTATTCAAAATCTTTGTAAGAAAATCACAGCCGCTGATGGTGTTATTATTGCTACTCCAGAACACAATCACACTGTTCCTGTAGCCTTGAAGAACGTTATCGAATGGCTATCTTATGAAGTACATCCTTTCGACGGCAAACCTGTTATGATCGTCGGAGCTTCATATCATACTCAAGGGTCATCACGTGCCCAACTACATTTGAGACAAATTCTTGAAGCACCCGGTGTTAATGCGGTTGTCTTGCCTGGTAATGAATTCTTATTAGGCGACGTTAAGACAGCTTTTGACGAAAATGGTGACTTGAAGGACCAAAGAACAGTTGATTTCTTACAAACTACTTTGCAAAACTTTATCAAATTTGCCAAAGTTATCAACTTGATTAGTCAATCAAACGGCTATCAAGATGAAGACCTTTCCGCTAAGAAGGGAACTGACACAACTATTCAAGGTATCGACATGAACGATGACGACTGGTTGGACAAAGCTGCTAAGAAAGTTAACGCCGTTGAAGGTGGCACTTACGTCAAATTGGACAGTGGCCTGTTGACAGTTGATCAATTGAACTACTTCCTAAAGACTATGCCTGTTGAATTGACTTACGTTGATGAAAATAATCAATTTATCTACTACAACAAAGTTGGCGAAGCAAAGGATATGTTAGCTAAACGTGTTCCTGCTCAAGTTGGGGATGCTTTAGATAAAGTTCACCCTAATATCGAACGTGTTATGAAGCATGTTAAACAAGTTATCTATGACTTGAGAAGTGGCAAGACAGATTTGGTTTCTATGCCAGTACCTGGTGGAGACAAAGATCATCACGTAATGCACTATTACAAAGCAATGCATGATGAAAACGACAACTGCAAAGGTGTTAACGAATGGGCCGTTGATCTCAAACCAATCGTTGACCAATACTTGCAACAGACTGGTCAAAAATTAGTTCCGGATCCAGATGCCAAAATGGACGCTACATCCGGTGCTTCTAAAGCTGAAAGTGAACCAGCAGTTGATGCAAACTCTGGAGCTTCAGAATCAGTTGATGAACCTGCTGTCAAACCAGAAGTAAAAGTAGATGCCACATCTAGTGCTTCTAAAAATTAAGTATTGAATGATGTTAATAAATATCCCGTTAGAATGTAATTTGCTTACAATCTAACGGGATTTTTGTATTGGTGCGTGAAATTATCATTAAAAATATGTTTAACCATATATGACTAATACGTTTGTCTTCGTAATGTTTAAACAAAATCTAATGGAATAAATTGATGATTATCGTTCGAATAAAAAAAACGCAAAAAAAACAGCTCGTCTTGGGGGGACGGGCTTGTCTTTTTCTGCATTACCAGTAGTGTCAGGGACAAAGCTATGAATGCTTGTGAGGGTTTCATATTTGTCAAATAGAGAGGGATTTGTAATTAATTAATGAAAGCATTCAAAGTAAATTATTGTAATGGGAAACGCATTTGAGGGGGAGGATAAGTTGATTGAGGGGGGCAACTTATCCTGAATGCGAGTGAGTTTTTATGGCTACGATATGAGGATGTATCGCAACCTTCTTTGGTTAAAAAAGAAGAATTGCATTTCATATCTTTGCCCCTTTCACAGTTAATAATATAGCATATATGTTTAAACAGATACATTCACTTTTAGAAAAAATAATTTTTTGATTTTGAATAAATAAATATGTAAATATCGTGTTATTATATTTAACTCATTGTAAATTTTTTCACGATGTATAGACCATTTTTTTGATATAATGAATTACCCATAAAAATGCTTGTATGATCTATTAAGAAAAAAAGAGCAAAAAAAAACAGCTCATCTGGGGGGACGGGCTTGTTTTTTTGTTACACCTAATGTGTAACGGCATTACCAGTAGTGTCAGAGACAAAGGTATGAATGCTTATGAGGTTTCCATATTTGTCAAATAGAGAGGGATTTGTAATTAATTAATTAATGAAAGCATTCAAAGTAAATTATTGTAATGGGATAACGCATTTGAGGGGGGAGGATAAAGTTGATTGAGGGGGGCAACTTTATCCTGAATGCGAGTAAGCTATTCGGTTACGATATGAGGATGTGTATCGCAACCTTTCGAGTTAAAAAAGGAAGGAATTGCATTGACCATATCTCTATCTCTTTCACACATATAATATAGCACATGTGTTTAAACAATTAAATTCATTTTAGGAAAAAATAATTATTTGTTTTTAGTTTCACAAATACTTTAATTTATGTGACTATAATGGTAAGTTTATTTTTTCGTTTTGTGAGGATTTAAACGACACTTTAGCAATTTATGGGGCGTAAGTGAGGTGATTTATACTTTTAATTAGGTTTCTTTATAATTTATATATATTTTTTAATATAGTATGTAAACGCTTTAATTATGTTAAAATATTAACTATAATGATATTAAATCATAAAAGGTGGTAGTTATTATGAAGGTAAGTATCGTAGGATGCACACATGCGGGAACTTTTTCAGCAATGAATATTTTGAAGGAACATCCAGATTGGGAAGTTTCTGTTTTTGAAAGAAATGATAACCTTTCTTTCCTATCATGTGGGATCGCACTTTGGGTAAGTGATCGTGTTTCAGACCCTAACAAAATGTTTTACGCTAGTCCAGAAGCTTTGACAGAACTAGGCGCACATATGCACATGCAACATGATGTTACAAATATTGACTTTGATAATAAGAAATTAGCCGTTAAAAACCTAGTTAGTGGGGAAACTTTTGAACAAGATTATGACAAGCTAGTCATTACTACTGGTTCAGCTCCAGTTATCCCTCCAATTCCAGGCATTGACTCAAGTCGTGTAATGCTTTGCAAGAATTGGACTAACGCCAATGAATTGAAAGAAAATGCTAAAGATATCAAGAGTGCCATCGTTATTGGTGCCGGCTACATCGGTGCTGAACTAGCTGAAGGTTACGCTACTCTTGGTAAAGAAACTACTTTGATTGATGCTTTGCCACACGTTTTAGGTAAGAACCTCGATCCTAACATGTCAGCTGTTGCCGAAAAAGATTACATTGATAACGGTGTAAAACTCGGTATGGGTGAAAAAGTTCAATCATTTGAAGAAACAGATCATAGTGTAATTGTAAAAACTGATAAAAATACTTATGAAGCTGATATCGCTGTTATGTGTGTCGGTTTCCGTCCTAATACAAAGATGTTCGCTGACGAATTCGAAACTTTGCCAAACGGTGCCTTGATTGTGGATAAATACATGCACACAAGTAAAGAAGACGTCTTCTCAGCCGGTGATGCCGCATCCGTTCACTACAATCCAACTGGAGACAACCAATACATTCCTTTGGCAACTAACTCAGTTCGTCAAGGTATCTTGGTTGGTAAGAATATCGAAAAAGATACAGCCCCTTACATGGGAACACAAGCTAGTTCAGCGGTTGAATTATTTGGCAGAACTTATGCTGCTAGTGGTTTGACTAAAGAACACGCTGAAGTCCTAGGTAAGAAGGTTGACAGCGTATCTCTAGAAGACAATTATCGTCCAGAGTTCATGTTGACAACTACTCCTGTTTTGATGAACCTCGTATGGGACCCAGAAACAAGAGAAATCCTCGGTGGAGCTTTGACAAGTATGTATGATGTATCACAATCAGCTAACCTCTTGTCATTAGCTATTCAAAAGAAAGTTACGATTGATGAATTGTCCATGGTCGACTTCTTGTTCCAACCTAACTTTGACAAACCAGTTAACTACGTCAGTGCCTTAGCCGGAGCTGCTGTGGAAAAAGCTGATAAATAATTAATTTATAAATACCCGAAGATCAGATATTAAATGTGATTTTCGGGTATTTTTGTGGCTAAAAGATCAATTTCTTCCTATACTGTGAGTAAAGTGGAGGGAATATTATGGCTGAAGACAGTGATTTCATCATGCGTCAAATTAAGTCGTTTGCGGAAGGTTTTGGTTATATGGTCGGCAAAAAAGACGGCGAGAAGACAGAAGTAGTCTTTGAACAGCAACAAGGTCAAGGTGACAAGATCCATCGTGATATAACTGAGCTGTTGATGCATCAAAAATACGAGCAAGCAATTCAGTACGTTTACGCTCAGAAGTTCACTCTAGAAGAAGGGCAATACTTTGTCTTGGGACAATGGCTGTTGAGAAAATTAACCGACATACCAGAAGTTGATCAAGCTATGATAGAAGAATTTCGCAATAATATAGATAAGCACCGACCACCTCTTAGTTAATTCACAAATAATTCAAATTTTAGTACAAACTTTTTCATAATATCTCGGTACTATGTATACATAGTCAAATATGGCTATACAAAAAACGAGGTGAATTTTATGAGAAAACATCCTTTGCTCGTGCTTACTGGTGTTTCCGTCTTAGCAACTGTTTGTACTAAGATGATCAGAAATTACAATGGTAAGAAATTTTTAAACTAGAATCACATTACTCAAAAATACAAAAATACAAGAATTAAAAACCATTCACACACATTCAAAGCAAAACACAAATTACGTTAAATCAAGAGGTATGCAATATGAAAAATAATATGATGACAGGCTTGCGCAAGCAAGCCTTTTTTGCGACTTTAATACAAAAATATAGGCTTTCAAACATATTTTATGGTTAAAGGACGGATATTTTGATATTATTTAGTTAAATTACTAGTTGAATGTTGAGGTGAAAAAATGGAAAACGAATTACGCTTTTTGTCATTAGATATCGAAGGATATCCTTTATTTGAAAATAATTTGCATTTTTCTTTATTGACTGATAGCAGAGTTTCGCAAGATTATGCGGATTCTCTTATGCATTTATTTGGTTCTAATTACACTAACAATATAACAACAATTGTAGGTAAAAATGCTACAGGGAAAACCATGATAATGAAAATTACTATGGGAATTCTGTCGTTATTGTTCAACGGTAAGTCTGTAAAAGAAACTAGACTAAAAGAAGTGTTGTTTGATGATTCTGATGTAAAATTTACAGTGTACCTGTATGGGAACGATAAATATCTATATCAAGATCAAATTATTATTGGAAGTAAATTTGATGGTTTAGAGTCCAATTTTGAAGTTAAGTCTGAAAAGATTTTTAAAAAGAAAGCTAAAGTTAGTGAACCTAAAAGAGATTTATTAACATTCTCGAAAAGGAATTTAATTTTAGATAGAAATAATTTGAAAAGTGATGTTGCTGCCGCTTTGGCATCAGATGATTCAATGTTTAGAATGATTGTTAGAGCTGGCAATTATCGTATTCCAATGATTACCGATAATACAATTTTTACAAATACTAATTTCTTTATTCCTAACCTTGGCGATGTTCCTAGTGAAATACTTGAGTATTTGGATCCAAGTATTGAATATTTAAAAATTGAGAAGGCTGATAATAATAAAGTTTTTTATCGATTAAAATTTAAAGATAGGGAAGAAGAATTAACTGATCAAAATTTTGCTACCATTGAATATTATTTATCTTCAGGTACAGCGAAAGGAATTTCTTTATATACTCAAATTTTACGTACTTTAAAGAGTGGTGGGATTATTTTCGTTGACGAAATTGAAAATCATTTTAATCATGCAATAGCTCGAAGTTTTATTAATTATTTTAAAGATTCTGCGATTAATATAAATAACGCCAAATTAGTATTTACCACCCATTATTCGGAGTTTTTAGATGATATGGATAGAAATGATCAAATATTTATAGCTAGAAGATTATCCAAAATATCATTGACTAGATATTCAAGTACGAAAATAAGGAGTGATATTTTGAGATCTGACGTCTTCATGTCGAATAGTATTGATGGTACAGCACCAGAGTATAGTGCATATATTGCGTTGAAAAAAGCAACGATTAATAGTATCAAAAATTACGGACATCGACGTGAGGTATGTAAAGATGAGCAATAATTACATTGCTGTGATAGTCGAAGGTGGAGCTGAAAAAGCTATTATTAATGTTCTATTAGATCATGACCTCTTAAAATTTAATAGAAGTGATATGTTAGAAGAAGATGTTATAAGAGATAGAAATGCCAAAACATTTGCTAGAGAGCATTTGAGTTATGGATTTGCAAAAAATCAGATATCAATTTTTCGTATTTTAGATTCTCGTAAAGAAGAATTTTCACTTCCTAAGCCATATACTCGATTGGTATCTTCAAGAATTGATATCCTTACAACTCCTGAAATTGAAATTCTTTTTATTGTATACAAAGGGGACTTTGACAAGTTTAAAAATCAAAAGCCGAATAAAAGTGGTAAAAAATTACCGGCTCATGAATGGTGTAAGAAATTCTATAATATGAAAGATGTAAAGTCACCAGAATTTGTTTACGATTACTGGAATTATCAACCAGATAAATTGGTTGAGACGATTCGACTGTATTCTCAGAAATGTGATTATCCGTTTGAAAATACTTTAGCTAGTATTTTGAAAAAATAATAGAGGCTTCACTAGAACTTAAAAGCTGTTCTGGTGGAGTTTTTTTGTTTGGCATCTTCTTTGCAATTATTTAGTTTATCCCATATTATTTGGATAGTTAGTAAGGAGATATAAATATGCTTAAACGTCATGTCCGGTATTATCTTGGAGCGTTTTTTCTTAATCTTGTTATTATTTCAGCTATTTTTGCGTATTTTAAATTAGTACCTTTTGGCAGCAACAATTTCTTGAGTAGTGATTTAGGCACGCAATATCTGACCTTTTTGACTGAATTACGGCGCCAGCTAACTTCTGGCAACTTGCATTTTTATTTGTTCAGTCAGTCTTTGGGAGATAATTTCTTCCCGGTTATGAGCTACTACTTACTGTCGCCTTTTAATTTGCTGTTGGTTTTCTTTAGTCCCATGGGAATTCCTGCGGCAGCGAATATCATCATCATGTTGAAAATTTCTTCAATGGGTGTGGCGATGGCTTATTTCTTGAAGGAATACTCTAAAGAAATTAAATTTACCAACTATATTTTTACTCTGGCTTATAGTTTTTGTGGATTCGTAGCGTCATACTTTTATGATTTGATGTGGCTGGATGCCTTGATAATGTTACCTTTAGTAGCAATAGGCGTTATGCGGGTCATTAAAGAACAAAAATATGTCCTATATTATTGTTCAATTCTTTTAGCAATTATCTTCAATTATTACTTAGGATATATGCTCTGTATTTTCTCGTTATGTTTCTTTATTTATACGGGATTAGAGACGAATCTTTTTCATCAAAAAAATAAGTGGAAAATTATCGGCAACTATTTAACTACTTCAGTATTGGCTGGTTTAAGTTCAGCGGTAGTCCTATTGCCAACTTTAGTTGGGATGATGAAAACAGGCAAAACTTCCTTTAATGTCATGAATTACTTGCCATCAGCTCGATTCGGCTTGGAAGCTCTGACAGAACTAGGAATCGGTGGGAACACTTTTGAACAGAGACTTGAGCACGGTCCATCGGTCTTTATGACTTCGACGATTTTAATTTTGTTATTGGCTTATTTTTTCAGTCCTCGAGTAAACAATAAAGACAAGCAGAATTCTACGTTCTTATTAGGAACTTTGTTGATCAGTATGTTTGTAACAACTTTCAATACGGTTTGGCACATGTTCCAAAATCCTGCTGGTTTCCCATTTAGAAATAGTTTTATCTTCTCGTTCGTCTGTATTTTCATCGCTTATAAGGCCTTTGAGGTTGGAGTTTTCAAGGATAAGTCGACAATTATCAAATCTACCAGCGTGGCAGGAATCTTGCTCTGTATTGGTTATTCAACGGAATGGCTATTGCCAAAGATTATTGAAAAACTTGGCTTTGCAATTCCAGATAATGATTACAACGGCTATTTCTTCTGGTTGAGTATTATTTGTATCGTGATTTCCGGCATAATTTTATTAGTGCTTAATAGTAATAAAAAATTCTTTGGCTTGTTGATGCTGATGATGGCCTTTGAAATAGTTGCTAATTTCAATTCAGTTATCAGTACTGCTGGTTTAGGAAATCAATTGGTTTATCGTGAAGAATTTCGTAAAGAAAATGATATCTTAGCTGATGTTAAGAAGAGAAGTCATTTGGGACATCGAATCATCGTTTCTAAATCAGGGCTTAATAAGGCTTTTCCGGAGAAATACAATAATTACAACGACCCAATTTTGTTCAATATCAACGGTCTGAGTTTGTACAGTTCTACTTTGAATCAGAAGACTTTGGAAATGATGAATAATTTGGGTTATTACAGTATCAATGTCCGTCGAATCAGTTACTTTGGTGGGACGAATTTGACCAATGCTTTGCTAGGCGTTTATTATCGAGTTCGTCAGTGGGATAATCATTACTACGTCGAAGAAAATTACAATGCGCCATCATTAGGTTTTCTAGTTAATAAAGATGTTTATGGCTATAAGATGAAAAATGGTCACGCTTTGGATAATCAGGATCGTTTGTGGCAAGCTTTGAATGGCAATAGTACTGAATATTTAAAGAATGCTACACTCAATAGCATGCAACAGACGACAGTGAAGAATAAGACCCTATATACGTACCAGATGACGACTCGTGCCAGTGGTCCATTGTATTTCTACAAGACGCCGCTAAATTATGATCAGACCAAGATTTATGTCGATGGCAAACGGGTCAAAACTAGCAATATGAACGTTTATAAAGCGGCCACTTTGCGGTTGAGGCATTTCAAGAAGAATCAAAAAGTCCAAATAAAGATTTTGACGAATAAGACCTTTGATTTGAATCCGGAATATTTCCAGTCATTAGATCAACCTAGGTTCTTGAAGTCTTTGGATAAATTCCAAGATAATTCTCTAAAGATTAGTTCTGACTTGAATCACGATACAGTTCGTGGAACTATCAATGTCAAAAAAGCTGCGCCGATGTTGTTCAGTATTCCTTACGATGACGGTTGGAGTGCTACGGTTGACGGTAAGAAGGTCAAAATTCATCAAGTAGTCGACAATTTGATGGCAATTGATTTAACCAAAGGACAGCATAAAGTGGAATTGAACTATCAAGTGCCAGGGCTTAAAATTGGTTGGATAGTTTCAATTGTGTCGATAATTCTATTTATAGGCTTTGATTTCTTAAAATATAGAACAAAAAAATCTAATTAATTGATTTCAAAAACAAAATATTAGAAAAAATACCGGAAATATTTGCATTATTCTGAAGATGTTATAATATTTTGGTATGAAGCGTTTACATTAATGAATGAGGTGAAATAATGTCAAGTGAATATGTTATGGCAATCGATGAAGGAACTACTAGTACCCGTGCAATTATTTTTGATAAATCCGGGACAAAAATTGCCGATGCCCAACGTGAATTTACGCAACATTTTCCACAACCTGGTTGGGTTGAACACGATGCTAATGAGATTTGGAATGCCGTTCAATCGACAATTGCCAATGTTTTTATCGATTCAGGTATCAAACCTAAGCAAATCAAAGGTATTGGAATTACCAATCAACGTGAAACTACTATTATTTGGGATAAGAAAACTGGCCTGCCAATTTATAACGCCATTGTTTGGCAAAGTCGTCAAACTTCAGATATTGCCGCTAAGTTAGAAAAAGATGGCTACGGCGATATGATTCATGAAAAAACTGGCTTGTTAATTGATCCATATTTCTCAGCCACAAAGATTCGTTGGATCTTGGATCACGTAAAAGGTGCTCAAGAACGTGCTGAAAAAGGCGAATTACTCTTTGGTACCATCGACACTTGGATTCTTTGGAAATTATCTGGTGGAGCTGCTCACGTAACGGATTATTCAAATGCTAGTCGGACAATGCTTTTCAATATCCACGACCTCAAATGGGATGACGACATTTTGAAAATGTTGAATATTCCTAAGGCTATGTTGCCGGAAGTTCGTCCTAATTCTGAAGTTTATGCTAAGACAAAGGGTTACCATTTCTATGGGTCAGAAGTTCCTATCGCCGGTATGATTGGTGATCAGCAGTCAGCTTTGTTTGGTCAAATGGCCTTTGAACCAGGAATGGTCAAAAATACTTATGGCACTGGTGCCTTCATCGTGATGAACACTGGTGAAAAACCACAATTATCCGACAATAACTTGTTGACGACGATTGGTTATGGAATCAATGGTAAAGTTTACTATGCTTTGGAAGGTAGTATTTTCGTGGCTGGTTCAGCTATTCAATGGTTGCGTGATGCAATGCATTTAGTCGACACAGCTCCCGAATCAGAAGAAGCCGCTTTAAATTCCAATGACGATGATGAAGTTTACGTTGTACCAGCATTTACTGGATTAGGCGCACCTTATTGGGATGCTGACGCCCGTGGTGCCGTATTTGGTTTGACTAGAGGAACAACGAAGAACGATTTCATCAAAGCAACGTTGCAATCATTGGCTTATCAAAGTCGTGATGTTATTGAAACAATGAAACGCGATACAGGAATTGATATTCCAACCTTAAAAGTTGATGGTGGTGCTGCAAATAATCGTTATCTAATGCAGTTCCAAGCTGATATTTTACAAACACCCGTTCAACGCGCCAAAGATTTGGAAACAACTGCTCTAGGTGCCGCATTTTTAGCTGGACTAGCAGTAGGGTATTGGGATAGTCTAGAAGATATTAAGAAACAATACGCAACAGGTGCTACTTTCGAACCAGAAATGGATGTTAAACGTGCAGATTATCTATATGAAGGTTGGAAAGAAGCAGTTAGTGCAACAAGAACGTTCAAACATAAAGCAAAATAAAGAGGATTTTCTGAACTTTAGTTAGTGTAGTATGCCGTCCTCCATAGCAAAGAAAATTTGGCTGGAACAATGTGGGCACGACTTGGAGCCTTTGCTAAGCCCAAGTTCGGGCAAAGTCTTCAAGCTCGACCTTTCACTAGGCAATAAATTGTCAAGAGAAATTTCACATTTGAGCCAATTTTCTTTGCTATTCCGGACTAGATAGTGGTTTTATTTTTTGATTTCTTATGATAATTAATAAATGATATTATCTAGTCGATAATGACGAAAAGTTAATATTAACTAAGTTTAAGAAAGAATCATAAAGGCGGAGACGCCTTTTTTCGTGTTTAGGAGTTAACAATGGAAAAAGAATATATTTTAGCAATTGATGAGGGGACAACGACGGCTCGAGCTATTATTTTTGATCACAGTGGTAAGAAGGTAGCTGTTGCTAGACATCCAATTCAACAAATTTTACCGAATCCCGGTTGGGTCGAACATGATCCCAATCTAATTTGGAATGCCGTACAGACAACTATTGCCACTGCTTTGATCGATTCGGGTATCAAACCTGATCAAATTAAAGCAATCGGGATTGCTAGTCAAAGAGAGACAACTGTCGTTTGGGATAAAGAGACTGGTTTGCCAATTTATAACGCGATTGTTTGGCAAAGTCGACAAACTGCCCATTTGGCTAATGACATGATCAAGGCTGGCTTCAAAGATGAAATCCACAAAAAGACCGGTTTGATTATCAGCCCTTATTTCTCAGCTACAAAAATCCGTTGGATCCTCAATCACGTTGAAGGTGCTCAAGAACGTGCTGAAAAAGGCGAATTGCTCTTTGGGACTATCAACACTTGGTTGTTGTGGAAGCTGACTGATGGTGCTAGTTTCATGACTGATTATGCCAACGCTAGTCGAACGATGCTCTTCAATATCAACACTTTGCAATGGGATAAAGATTTATTAAAACTCTTTAACATTCCTAAAGCAATGTTGCCAGAGGTTAAATCCAATTCAGAAGTCTTTGGAATGACGAAGAATTATCAATTTTATGGTTCGGAGATTCCAATTTCTGGGATGACCGGTTCTCAACAAGCATCCCTCTTTGGACAGATGGCTTTTGAAAAAGGGATGGTCAAAAATACCTATGGAACTGGTGCTTTTGCCGTTATGAATACTGGAGATAAACCGGCTTTGTCTGACAATAATTTGTTGACAACGATTGCTTATGGCATCAATGGTGAAATCAAATATGCCTTAGAAGGCAGTGTTTTCGTGGCTGGAGCGGCGTTACAGTGGTTGCGTGACGACATGCGTTTGATCAACAATACTCCGCAGACTTCAGACTATGCCAAAAGTTCGACTGATCACGATGAGGTCTATGTCGTTCCAGCTTTTGCCGGTTTGGGTGCACCTTATTGGGATAATCAAGCACATGGTACGATGTTTGGAATTACTCGTGGTACAACGGATAAAGATTTGGTCAAAGCTACTTTGCAGGCGATTGCATATCAGACAAAAGATATCATTGAGACGATGAGTTCTGACGCTAAGATGCCAATTGAAGTCCTAAAAGTCGATGGAGCAGCATCAGCTAATGATTATTTGATGCAATTCCAAGCTGATATTTTGGGAATCTCATTGCAGCGTTCTTCAGAATTAGAAACTACTTCCTTAGGAGTGGCCTTTATGGCTGGATTAGGAGTAGGCTTCTGGAAAGATATTGACGATATTAAGAAGAATTATCAAACTGGAAAACTGTATCAACCAAAAATGAAAGAATCTCTTAGAAATGATCTTTACGATGGTTGGAAAGAGGCTGTTAAAGCAACAATGGCCTTCAAACATAATGCAAAATAATAAGAACCTATATTAAAAGGCTCTTATTTTTTTTTGCCTATATATAAGGCTTTATAGACTGTTTATTAAAAAATGCTTTGACATATACGCTCTGTAAGTTTAATATAAATACATTATTTGTGTAATGTGAGGAGAATTTTTAATGGACGAAAAGAAGGACCGAGGATTTTTCGGTCAACCGATAGGGTTACGTACATTATTCCTAACTGAATTCTGGGAAAGATTCAGTTACTATGGTATGCGTGCCATTTTGCTATTTTACATGTACTATGCTGTTACAGAGGGCGGACTTGGTATGGACCGTACCACTGCAGCATCTGTCATGTCTATCTATGGTTCACTAGTTTATATGTCTAGTGTGCTTGGTGGATTTATCAGTGATAGACTTTTGGGACCTAGAAGAACTGTCTTCTGGGGTGGTGTCTTGATCATGTTTGGTCACATCGTATTGTCACTCCCAATGGGCGAAACTGGTTTGTTCCTATCCATCGGACTTATTGTTATTGGTACTGGTTTATTGAAACCAAACGTATCCGAAATGGTTGGTGGATTGTACAGTGAAGGTGATACTAGACGTGATTCTGGTTTCAGTATTTACGTTATGGGTATCAACTTAGGTTCATTGTTCGCACCACAAGCTGTAAGTATGATGAGTAACAGATTTAATTTCCACGCTGGTTTCTCATTAGCTGCCATTGGTATGTTCTTAGGTTTAGTAGTTTACTGGTGGGACGGTCGTAAGTACCTTCCTAAAGAAAGTTTACAAGCCCCAGATCCAATTACTGATGCCGAACGTAGTAAATTCTACAAACGTGTCATTATGGGTGTAATTGCTTTAGTCGTTATCGTTGTGGCTATGATTGCTATGCATGCCTTCACAGTTGATAACTTCATCACTATCTTGAGTATCTTAGGTATCGCTTTACCTGTTGGTTACTTCATTATGATGCTAACAAGTAAGAAAGTTTCTAAGGTCGAAAGATCACGTGTATTTGCTTATATTCCATTGTTCATCGCTGCCGCAATTTTCTGGGCAATTGAAGAACAAGGTTCTGTTGTTTTGGCACTTTTCGCTGCTGAACAAACTCAATTAAACTTTGCTGGTTTGCATTTGACAGCTCCACAATTCCAAATGCTTAACCCATTCTTCATCATTATCTATACACCATTCTTTGCATGGTTATGGATTAAATTGGCTAAACGTCAACCATCATCACCATCTAAGTTCTGGATGGGACTAGTTGCTACAGCTATTTCATACTTTGTCTTGATTATTCCTTTGATTGGATTATCTCCAGATGGCAAAGTTAGTCCACTATGGCTAGTTCTAAGTTGGGCTATCATTGAAGTTGGTGAAATGTTGATTTCTCCAGTTGGTTTGTCAGCTACAACAAAACTTGCTCCTAAGGCTTTCAGAGGTCAAATGATGAGTATGTGGTTCCTAGCTGATTCAGCCGGACAAGCTGCTAATGCTCAATTAGTTAAGTTATTCGAACCAGGAAACCCACAAAACGAAATGATGTTCTTTGGTATAACTGGTATCGTTACATTAGTTGCCGCAGTTATCTTGATTATGTTTGTACCTAAGATCAAGAAATTGATGGCCGGTGTTAACTAAAAAGTTGTATATTAAACTAAGTCATAACTTCGGTTATGGCTTTTTTGTTTTCTGATAAAAAAACATTTAAAATCCTTCATGAAATCGTTTACAATATTAATATAAACATTTGTGGAGGAGCGAGTGTTCATGAGGAAGAAAATCAAGCTGTTGATTCTTAGTTTCATCGCAGCACTGGCGATAGTTTTAGGAATTGCTCAAACTACCAAAGCTGCACGGATTAATAATGATCAAAAAATTGTTACCTTGAGTGTAAATCGGGTAGCAATTTTTTTATTTTTGGTATAAAAATATTTTCATTTAGAAGTATAATAATCCTAATTAAAAGGGGTGATTTGATGAAGAAAATGGTTAAAGTTTTAATTTATAGTTTGGCTGTTTTTATTGGGATTTTTGGAATGGGGCAGTTGAATGTTTTGGCTGATGATTCCACAGAAAATGTAAATGATGAGACGGATGCCCAATTGGCAGAACCACATAAATGGGGGGATAATGCTACTTGGTGGATTAAGGATTCCGTACTTTACTTAGATGGAACTTCACTGCAACCTACCTATAGTGCCCACAATGGGGTAGTAGCTAGAAAAATAATGGATACGCCTTGGAATCAAGATCCTGACGATTACTTAAAACCAACGATTAGTAGCAAAATTACAAAAGTGGTAATAAATCCAGATACTAAGAGCAATTTAGTATTGCCAACAGACTCGTCCGCACTTTTTAGAAGTTTGTCATCGGTTACTGAATTTGTTGGTTTGAATAAACTTGATATTAGTAACGTTACAGATTTTTCTTATATGTTTAGTGACGAGACAAGCCTTAGAAATTTGGATTTAAGTAGTTTCAAAACTTCAAAAAAAGTAAATCTCACTGAAATGTTTATGCTTGGTGCGAAGAATATTGATCTAAGTGGATTTACTAATCCAGAAGATATAGTTACTAATATATTTGAAAAAGAGTCTAGTTATCCTGCATATGTAGAAAAAATTAAATTAGGAGGTATAAATTTAGCAGACTCTGGGACTACCGGAAATTGGGTAAGAATGGATTCTGATGATAAAACTCCAGTTAATTTTGATGGCGCAAAAATTGATAGTGGTACTTGGAGAAGACTTGTATCAAAAGATGATAAGAATTCGGATATGACCATTCTTAATGTTTGTTCAAATAAGCCATTAAATTTTGCCGAAGAAGGTGTCACAGCCACTTTGGAAGAAAACGTTAATGAAGAAATAAAAAATATACCGACTGTTTCGATAGATGATACTGCATATCTATATAGTGTGACTGTTTCAAAAAGTGCAAATAAGGCTCCAGAATTCTATGGAGATCTGGTAAATATTAAAGCTCCAGTTATTAAAGGATATACTTCTAACTCTGATTCTTTCAAAATAATATATGATGGTGAATTTTCCCAAATAAATAATATTGATAAAAAAGTTACACTGAAAAATGAAGAAACGGGACAAACAGAATCGTTTTCATATACTATCTATTACACCAAAGATAAACCTGCGGTGAAACCCACAACACCATCAACACATCACACATCAACTTCTACAACGACACCAACAATTCCAACAGTAACTTCTAAATACACTCATAAACTTCAAGTCTTAACCACATACCCAGATCAAGACTCTGCCAATATTTACGATGAAGAGGGCAACCTAAGTAAAACTGTTGCTCTTTCACCAGACTCAAATTGGCAAACTGACGAGTACATGACCATCAAAGGTGAGAAGTACTACCGTGTAGCAACTAATGAATTCGTTAAGGCTTCTGATATTTACTTGTACACACCCAAATATTCAGTAGTCAGAACTCATGACGGAGCAGATTACATTTTACTAGATAATTCTCACGGCGATACAGTAACTAATCGTGCTTTGGCTGTTAAAACTGATTGGAAGATTGATAAAGTAATTAAAATTAATAATGAAGATTATTATCGTGTAGCGACAAATGAGTTCGTCAAAGCCGATAATGTCGACGTTATAAGATAGTTAAAAGATGAATCTGAAAATGATTCATCTTTTTTTGCAAAAAACTCTTGAAATGGTCTGTTATTTTCGGTAATATAATTAAGTCGGATAAAGACATGTGGTAAACACATGGAGGGGTAGCGAAGTCTGGCTAAACGCGGCGGACTGTAAATCCGCTCCTTCGGGTTCGGTGGTTCGAATCCACTCCCCTCCATTCATTGGGTTATAGCCAAGCGGTAAGGCAACGGGTTTTGATCCCGTCATGCGATGGTTCGAATCCATCTAACCCAATAATTTTTACCAGTTAGTCGTCAACAAGAATATACTTGTTTGACGGCTTTTTTTATTCCACAAAGAAAAAACACCGACGATTGTCGATGTCTAAGTGACTACACGATGGATAATTGCTTTTGACGGTTATATTGAGTGTTTCAAATAATCTTATTGGTCGCTAGGTTTAAACCACAGATAAGCGCCGTAAATGGCATTGATCAACATGATTATTTGTAGAACGAACATCGAAGTGGAAGCAGGACTAACTACTTGCAATTGATTGAACCAGATGATGACATTGATGACATCAAGCGTGATCCAAGCAATCCACTGGGAACGATAACCATAAGTCATTAGAACTTGTCCAACAATTCCTAATGGCAAAAGAGTAGCATCCAAGTAAATTTGGACACCATTCAAATGTTTACTGAAGAATAAAACGATGAAATAAATAATAAAGGTCGCCAAGAACCAGAAAATTCCTTCACGCCAAGTTAATTTGCGAGAACTTACTTCTTCTTGGTCAGCTTGGGTAATCTCACGATGCCAAACCGAAAGACCAACGAATTGCATAATTAAGTAAAATGACTGCGAAGCGATATCGCCAATTAAGCGGTTGTTGATGGCAATAATTAGCCACACTACACAACCTAAGACGCCCCAACTATAATTAGTCAAACGACCTTGGTCAACTAGGATTAGATTCAAAACAACGGAAGTACCAGTGATGACACCAATCCAGCCGGAGAATCCAAAATCTTTTCCTAAGATAAATGAAGCCCAAGTTGCTAGAAGCATAATGGTCATCATGATTTTAGTCGTCTTTTTGAGAGTCTTTAATTCGTGCACATTACGTTGCAAGTTGAATACTTGTCCGAGTGCATTTGGCAAATCTCTTAATGCAGTTGAAAAACGTTCAGTGAAACTACTATTTGAATTATTGGAATAATTATCCATGTGATAAAAAATCTCCTTATTTGTTTTTAGACAGCCGTAACGGAAGCAACGCTGTTAGATCGTGTAGTCACTTGCAAATTAGAATATACTGATAAGTTTTTTATGTCAATTGATATAGACCTATTATTGGATTTGTTATAATTGTTTTTAGACCAATTCTTAATTTTTTACAAAAATACTGTATAATTAACAGAAGTAATGCTTAAAGGGAGTGCCAAATAAATGAAGGTACCAGTATATATACAAATTCACAATGAGATCAGAAAAGAAATCGAATCTGGCAAGTGGGCTGTTGGGGAACGTATCCCGTCAGAAAGACAGCTTTCACAAGATTTTGACGTCAGCCGGATGACACTTCGCCAAGCAATCCAAACTTTAGTTGATGAAGGAATTTTACAACGACAAGTTGGATCAGGAACTTATGTTGCTAGCAGCAAGGTTCAAGAAAAAATGTCAGGAACGACTAGTTTTACCGAAATTACTGAAAGCCAAGGTAAGAAGCCTTCAAGTAAGACGGTTTCTTATCATGTGGCCGATCCATCAATCAGTGAATTAGAAAAATTAAAATTAAAAGATGGCGATCAAGTTTTGCGAATGGAAAGAATTCGTTATGCTGATCAACAACCAATTTGTTTTGAAGTGGCGACTATCCCGATAGAAATTGTCAACACTTTGAACAAAAAAGACATAACGTCTTCACTTTATAAAGCACTTGAAGACAAAGCTGGGTTAAAATTAGGTAACGCCACGCAAACTGTTTCAGCTATTTTAGCTTCGGAAAAAATCGCTAATTTCTTGAATGTTAAGCGTGGTTCAGCAATTTTACGTGTTCGCCAAGTGACAACTTTGGATGATGGTAGACCATTCGAATACGTTCGTTCACAATATGCTGGAGATCGTTTTGAATTTTATCTAGAAAGATAGATAATCAATTTCTTTAAAATTAGATTTAAGGTAAGATATAACCTACACACGTTTTAAATTTTTAAACTGGGAGTCACTTATGCAAAGCTTTATAAAAAAGTATAGTATCTTCTTGATGCTGTACATTATCTTTCAACCAGTATTAGATGCTGTTACTGGTACGATGATGCGTTTTAACATCAATATTACCTTCGGGGTATTGATCAGAATGATCGTCATGGCAATAACGGTGTTCTACATATTATTGTTCTTGATTTTGAATCGAGATAATAAACACGGATTTCGAATAATGGGTTACTTTGTCGTCTTGGCGATTGTTTCGGTCATTAATTTGGTCGTCAATTACAAGACGAAGACATTATTTGTTCCGTCATTGGAAATTACGACTTTAGCAAAGAGTTTGTATTATCCAATTATGTTGCTCGGATATTTTTATGCTTTTGAGGAATTAGCTGAAGATAGGATCATCAATCGTTTCTTCCCCAAAGTTGTCTTTATCGCGGTCAACATTATCAGTATCATCATGATTGTGGCTCACTTTACTAATACTAGTTTCAGTTCATACTCATACTACAAATTAGGAGAGAGTGGTTGGTTCTTCGCAGCCAATGAATTGAGTGCGATTGTCTCAATTTCTTTCCCAATTATGATTTGGTACGCACTTAAGAAAATTAATACTTGGTCAAGAATTTATTACTGGTTAACAGTCGTTGTTGCAATTTATTCAGCTCTGTTGATTGGAACAAAGGGTTCATTATTAGCTATCATCTTTGGAATCTGCATGGCAATTTTAGCTACAGCAATTCAATTTTTCCAAAACGGCGGTCAACGCAAGTTTAAAGCAGGAATCGCCGCTATGCTAGTTATAACGCTTGGTGGAATTTTTGCCGCATATCCTGCAATGGCTGTTTCTAGAACTGCTGAATTGCACAGTGATATGATTAAGTACAAGAAAAAACAAGCTAAGACAAAAAAAGGTATCACTAAAGATCAGAAGAAATACGTCGAAACTAATAAGACTGTTTCTTACTTATTCAGTGGTCGGACAGTTTACTTTGAAAATGCCGCACACAACTTCTCCAAAGCAACGCCTGCACAAAAGGCCTTTGGAATGGGTTATGCTACAAACTTCAAGAAAGTAAAACAAGCTAAGTTGGTTGAAATGGATTATGTCGATATCTTCTTCCAATTTGGTTTTATCGGAACCATCGTTTACCTAGCACCATTAGCTTATTGCTTGATTTACCTAATTGGAGCTTTCCTTAGAAAATTCAAGTACATGTGGTCATTTAAATGGGCAATGTTAGTAGCTAGTGTCGCTGTAGGATTCGGAATGGCTTTGATGACCGGACACGTTATTGAAGCACCTTCTGTAAGTATTTATTTCGTAACCATTTTGAGTTATGCGATGTTGAATGCTCGAATCTTCTTAAGAACTGGTGAAGATCCTTATACAATTGATGTAGAAGAATAATAAAAAATTCCTGTTAGAATTTATTTTCTAACGGGAATTTTTTTGTGTAAGGATGCCGTCGTCCGCAAAAGCCCTGTGATTGGCTGGAACGCTGCCGACACAACTTGGAGCCTTTGCTAAGCCCAAGTTCGGGCAAAGTCTTCAAGATTAGTCTTATTCTAAGCAACAAGTTGCTAAGAATAATTTGGCGGCTGAGCCATCACAGGGCTTTTGCTCCCGACTAAATTTCAATTTCTATTTGGATAGAATTAGACACATACTTTCTGAATAAGTACTCTATTTCTTTGTAACACTACATAAAAAAAGAGGGTACTATTAAGACCACAGCAATACACTGCAATTCCAATAATATCCTCTATTAATTTCTGAAGTAATTTATATAAAGATAGAAACCACTATCAAGTCCGGAATAGCGAAGAAAATTGGCTCAAATGTGAAATTTCTCTTGGCAATTTATTGCCTAGTGAAAGGTCGAGCTTGAAGACTTTGCCCGGTTTTGGTCTTAGCAAAGGCTCCAAGTCGTGCCCACATTGTTCCAGCCAAATTTTCTTTGCTATGGAGGACGAAATATTTCCACCAACCAAAGTTAAGAAAGAACCTTATTTCATGTTTTTCTTTTCTTTATTGATCATATTCATATACTTAGGAATTGCCATCATACGACCAATTCTTGTTGGTTCGGTTACTAAACGATAGAACCATTCAAGATTGAGCTTTTGGAAGACCTTGGGAGCGCGTTTCTTAGTTTCTGAGAAGACGTCGAAACTACCACCGACACCGATCCAAATAGCGTTAGCTTGTTTACGATACTTGTCGATAAAGAATTCTTGCTTTGGTGATCCTAAGGCTACCAAAACAACATTAGGCTTTTTAGCAGCGATTTCTTCGATAATTGGTGCATCGTCTTTGAAATATCCATCGTGATAACCAACTAAGTTAACTTGAGGATATTGTTTTTTGATTTTTTTAGCGCTGGCTTCGATGACTTCCGGTTTAGCACCCAGCATGTAAAGTTTTAATTGTTTGCGATTAACAGCTGAAATTAGGTATTCTAAAGTATCAAAACCAGTAATTCTTTCATGGAGAGGAGTGCCTAGACTCTTGGCTCCTTTAATGATTCCGATACCGTCAGGGATGACATAATCAGCATTATTGATAATTTTTGAAAAATTGCTATCTTTTCTGGCCGATAGAACAATTTCAGGATTAGGTGTTACGATGAATCTGTTAGCTTTAAGGTCTAAATCGTCATCCAAATATTTGTGGAATTGTTTAGCGGTAAAGTTGTCAAATTCTGTACCTAAAATATTTACTCTATTTTTGTGCATGGCGTTCTCCTTTAATGTATTATTATACACGAGAAAGATTAATTTGAGAGGTGTCAAAATGCGCGTTTTACATATTAATGCCGGTAATGAAGACGGTGGAGCAAGAACTTATATTATTAGCTTAATGAAAGGTCAAAAGAATATTGGAGTTGAAAGTACTCTGTTGACTTTCCAAAGAGGTCCAGTTTCAAAGATGGCTAAGGAAAATGGGCTAAGTGTTTCAGTGATTGAGCAAAAGCAACGTTTTGACTTGTCTATTTTGAAACCACTGATCAAATATATAAATAATAATAATTTTGATATTGTTCATACTCATGGACCACGTGCTAACTATATTTTTTCCTTAATTCGGAATAAAGTTAACGCTAAATGGGTTATTACAGTCCATTCTGACCCTCGTATCGACTTTTCAGGTCTTAGAGGTTCAGTTATGCTCAAATTAAATCTGCACGCTCTAAAGAAGGCTGATTTGCTTTTTTACGTCAACCCCGATTTGGAAGAATACTTTGAATCGTTGAAAATTCCGACTGGTAAAACCTTTGAAGTTTTTAATGCGATTGATTTTACAGGAATTAATCCAACCTTTAATCGACAATCTACTTTTAGTTTATTGGAAGTAGCAAGGTTGGTTGATGTTAAAAATCATAGATTGCTATTGAATGCATTAAGCAAAGTTGACTTTAATTTCAGATTGACTTTAGTAGGTGATGGTCCTCTGATGGATGAATTACGAGAGTTAGTGAAGAGTCTGGGAATTAATGATAAAGTCGATTTTGTCGGTTTTAAAGAAAATACTGGTGATTATTATCAGGAATGTGATGTTTCTGTTTTGACATCTAAGTCAGAAAGTATGCCAGCGGTATATCTGGAATCAGCAGCTTACGGAAAACCAGTTATTGCGACAAACGTTGGAGCTACAAGTAAAATTATTGATAATGAAAATGGATGGTTGGTAGAGTCTGATAATGAGCAGGAATTGATCAGTGCCTTAAATGATGCCCATTCATTATGGAAAGATAATAACCTTGATCGTAAAGGACTAACTTTGTACCAAGATGCGCGTGACAACTACTCAATAGAAAAATTAGCTCAAAAAGTAAATGACGGCTATCAAGCGACTTTGGATGCTAATTAATGTAAAATAAATTCTGTTAATCAAATTATTAAGGGAGATATGATGACTCAATTTCAAAATGAAGATTTAACTTTGCATACTGATTATTATGAACTCAATATGATGTATACATACTGGAAGAAGGGGCTGCACAATCGTCGGGCAGTTTTTGAAGTTTATTTCCGTAAATTGCCTTTCGATAATGGTTTTGCTGTCTTTGCAGGCCTAGAACATGTGGTTAATTATCTTAAGAACTTAAGTTTTTCAGATTCAGATATCGATTACTTGCGTGAATATGGGGAATATGATGAAGAATTCTTACGCTGGTTAAAAGATATGCAATTCAGTTGTACAGTGCGTTCAGCTCTAGAGGGAGATTTGGTTTTCAATGAAGAACCAATTTTCCAAGTTGAAGGACCACTAGCACAATGCCAATTGATTGAAACTGCCGTTTTGAATATGGTTAATTTCCAAACACTTATTGCTACTAAAGCCGCTCGTATCAAGACTGTCTGTGGCGATGATCCCGTTATGGAATTTGGTTCTCGTCGTGCCCAAGAAGTCGATGCCGCTATTTGGGGAACACGTGCCGCATACATTGCTGGTTTTGATGCTACAAGTAACGTTTTGGCTGGTAAATTATTTGGTATTCCAATTTCTGGAACGCATGCCCACGCTTTAGTCCAAACTTACCGTAATGAATACGATGCTTTTAAAGCTTATGCTACAACCCACAAGAATTGTGTCTTCTTAGTTGATACTTATGATACTTTGAAGAGCGGTGTTCCTAGTGCTATCAAGGTTGCTCGTGAGATGGGCGACAAGATCAACTTCTTAGGCGTTCGAATCGACTCTGGTGATATGGCTTATATTTCTAAGCGTGTTAGAAAACAACTTGATGAAGCTGGATTCCCTAATGCTAAGATCTATGCCTCAAATGATTTGGACGAAAAGACTGTTTTGAACTTGAAGATGCAAGATGCCAAAATTGACGTCTGGGGTATCGGTACTAAGGTTATTACAGCCTTTGACCAACCAGCTTTAGGTGCAGTCTACAAGTTAGTAAGTATCGAAGATGCCAAGGGTAATATGATGGATACATTGAAACTTTCTAGCAACGCCGCTAAGATTTCTACACCAGGTAAGAAACAAGTTTGGCGTATTACTAACAACGAGAAGAATGACAAGTCAGAAGGGGACTACGTAACTTTCTGGAATGAAGATCCTCGTGAGCACAATTCACTTTACATGTTCCATCCACAATACACATATATCAACAAGACAGTTGAAGATTTCCAAGCTAAGCCATTGCTTCATGACATCTTCGTTAATGGAAAATTGGTTTATGACTTACCAACTGTCAAAGAAATCAAAGACTACTGTGCAGCCAACTTAGATTCACTTTGGGATGAATACAAACGTATCTTGAATCCACAAGTTTATCCAGTCGACTTATCTTCAAAACTATACAGTCATAAGATGAAGTATATCGAGAAGATTAGAAATGATGTAAACAATATTAGATTAGGTGACTAAAAATGAGACCATTGCAAAAAGAAATTATTGAATTTGAACATGCTAAACCAGAAATCGACCCTGAGGCTGAAATTAGACGCTCAGTTGATTTTTTGAAGACTTACTTAAAACAACACAGCTTTTTGAAAACTTTAGTGTTGGGTATTTCTGGTGGACAAGATTCCACATTAGCTGGTAAATTATCAGAAATCGCTATGACAGAGCTTCGTCAAGAAACTGGAGATAATGACTATCAATTCATTGCTGTTCGTTTGCCTTACGGTGAACAAGCTGATGAATCAGATGCTATGCAAGCTATCGAATGGATGCAAGCTGATAAGGTTGTCCGTGTAAATATCAAAGACAGTGTTGATGCAATGGTAAAAGCCGTTGAAGATAATGGTTTAACTATTTCTGACTTTAACAAGGGTAATATCAAAGCTAGAACGAGAATGATTGCTCAATATGCGATTGCCGGAGATAACAAAGGTGTCGTTGTCGGAACTGACCATGCAGCTGAAAATATCACTGGTTTTTATACGAAATACGGTGATGGTGCTGCTGATGTAACGCCGTTATTCCGTCTTGATAAGCGCCAAGGTAAGGCAATGTTAGAGAAATTAGCTGCACCAAAGAATCTTTATGAAAAAATTCCTACAGCTGATTTGGAGGAAGACCGTCCAAGTTTACCTGATGAAAAAGCTCTGGGAGTTTCTTATAAAGATATTGACGATTATCTTGAAGGTAAAGATATCGATCCAAAACATGCTGAAATTATTGAAAATTGGTATAAGAAGACAGCTCACAAGCGTCGTTTGCCTTATACAGTTTTTGATGTGTAATAATAAGTCCAACCAATTTTTCGAATTGGTTGGACTTTTTTATCGGTTTGATTGAATATTTGAATACGCTTAACCCGTTGACAGACAATAACAAACTAATGTCTTAATCAGTTCTATCTAATGAAAATCATATGTTAGAATTAAACTGTAATCTTTAAGAAGAGGTGTTTAACAGTGAAAAGTGATTTAATCTCCCTTATGAAACCATCAGTTGTGGCCATTAAGCAGCAAGATATCTTTAAGTTTAATGCCAAAGCTAAGAGTATACCCGGAGCTGTTAATATGACCGTTGGTGAACCTAATTTTCCAACTCCTGATCATATTAAGAAAGCTGCTATTGCGGCAATCGAAGAGAACAAAACTCACTATACAGTTCCTGAAGGAGACCATGAGCTTTTACATGCAGTAGCTACTTATCTACATGACAAGTACGATTTGAATTATGATCCAGAGAGCCAAATTTTGGCTACAGCTGGTGTTACGGAAGGTGTTTTCTCAGTTTTTAATGCAATTTTGCAAACTGGGGATGAAGTTTTGATTCCATCGCCTTCATTTACGATTTATGGACCAGATGCTAATTTCAATGGAGCTTCGCCAGTTTATTTAGATACTTCAAAGACTGGCTTTAAGATGACTCCAGAAGCTTTAGCTGAAGTTTTGAGAACTAATCCTAGAATTAAAATTTTATTATTGAATTATCCAAGCAATCCAACTGGTGCTAGTTATACTAAGACAGAATTGGAAGCTTTGGCTGAAGTCTTAAAAAAACACGATATTTTTGTCGTTAGTGACGAAATTTACAGTGAATTGACTTATAATTTTAAGCATGTATCATTCGGAACAATTTTGCCTGAACAAACTATTTTGTTGAATGGTTTATCTAAATCGCATGCTATGACTGGTTGGCGTTTTGGTGTTGTCTGTGGACCGGCCGATGTTATTGCTCAGATCAACAAGATTCACGAATTAGCCACGACTTCAATTACTTCTATTACACAATATGCTGCCTTAGAAGCTTATAAGAATGGCTACGATGACCCAATTTCGATGCGCAAAGAATACCAAGCTCGTCGTGATGTTTTGCATAAAGGATTAAAGGATTTAGGCTTTGAATGTCCTGATCCTGACGGTGCTTTCTACTTGTTCATTAAGATTCCAGAAGGTCTTGAACAAGACGATGTCAAATTTGCCAACGAATTGTTGCAAGAAGAACATTTAGCAATCCTACCAGGAAGTTTCTTTGGTATCGGTGGCGAAGGTCATTTGCGTTTGAGCTATGCTGCAAGTATGGACAATATCAATGCTTGCTTAGATAAACTTGGTGATTTTGTGAAGAAGCACAGTAAACTAGTTCATCAAGTATAAGGGGTATCATGCTAAGTAAATTTCAAAGTATCATTAGCAAATTAGTAATCGTCTGCTTGGTAATCTTTACGTCAGTCGTTTTGATCCAAGCTGGACAATTTTATACATTAAATTATTTAAAAATAGAACCAGTATTAGCGATACTGGTTTTTCTTTGTGCAATTATTTTTGTCGGTGGAATCGGACTTTTACTCTACCGAATTCATGACGATGATAAAAATCTTAACCGTCTGATTTTAATCAGTCTCTTGTTAGTCTTTGCCATTGCAGCTTTAATTTGGTTGAAATTAGTTCCGCAGACACAAGTCAGTGACTTCAAAGCTTTTTGGAAAATGGCATCGAAAGCTTTGGATGGCGAAAAGATTTTTAGTTACGACAACGATTATTTCGCCAAATGGGCTTATCAAACCGGCTTTTTAGTCTACGTTATGACGGTGGTTAAAATCTTTGGACACCACGTGATAGCAATTCAATTGTTAAACGTCTTGTATCAAGTTTTGATCTTATTGATGGTCTATTTATTAGCTGTCAAGATTACAAAAAAAGTTAAATTAGCTCGTTTGTCAGTCTTTATTTTGATGATCGACTTAGATTGGTTTGCCTTGAATAGCCAGGCAGATAACCAGTATCTCGGGATGCTTCTGTTCTTAGTAACATTTTATTTGATATTGAAAGATCGTTATTGGTCTTATGCACTAGCTGGTTTAACTCTTGGCGTGGGAAGTATTATTCGGCCAATTGGTCCAGTCATTATTGCCGGTATCGTTGTTTACGCTTTGATTTATTTATTGATTGAGAATAACTCTTTCAATTGGTCAAAAATCATCAAAGTGTTGATAACTCTGTTGATTTATCAAGTGATTTTTTCTGGAGCTAGTTTGGCAATTAAGAATTCGGGACTCAATTCTTATGGTTTAACTAATCGAGATTCTGAATGGAAATTTGTTGTCGGTTTGGATGCTAATTCTGATGGTGCTTATGATCAAAAGATGGTCGACCGTTTCAATCTCAAGGATAGTCGAGCTAAGATGAGTGCTAAAGAGCATCAAGTTATTCGTGAGAACATCGCTAATCTTAACGAAACTCACGGCTGGCTAAAACTGCTTTGGTATAAGAATGCTAAATTGTGGGCTCAACGGGCAATTACCATTGACTTCACCGGAGTTGAAACGAACCATTCACTGAAGACGAGCAACTTTATCAAATTACTTGGCTATTTAGGCTCATTGGTCTTGATAATCACATCGTGGTTTGGTTCAATCAAATTATTGAAGGGTACCAACAAAGAGTTATTTCTATTATTATTACCACTAATGGCGTACGCCGTTGTACAATTATTAATTGAAGTACAAGGTAGGTATCGACTAGAGTTTCTACCTGTTATCGCAATCTTAGGCGGAATTGGTCTGTCTTGGATTTACGATTGGTTTAAATTAAAATGGGGGAAAATGAATGTCTGATTTATTCAAATTAAGTATTGTAGTCCCTTGCTACAACGAAGAAGAAGTTCTGCCAGAAACGACTAAAGAATTATCACAAATTGTTAATGGTCTAATTGAGTCACGTAAGATTTCTGCTGATAGTAAAATCGTTTACGTTGATGATGGTAGTAAAGATAAAACTTGGGCAATGATTAATAATTTTTCTAAAGAAATTGATATAGTTTCTGGTGTTAAATTAAGTCGTAATTTTGGTCACCAAGGAGCTTTGTTGGCTGGAGTTACGAGCGCGTCAAAAGATTCAGATGCCGTTATAACGATAGATGCCGATTTACAAGATGACGTAAATGCCATTCCTAAAATGGTCGACGAATATCTCAATGGCGCTGAAGTGGTCTATGGCGTTAGAAATAATCGTGATACAGATACAGCCTTCAAACGTAATACGGCCGAAATGTTTTACAAATTCATGGGCTTTTTGGGCGTTCACTTGGTTCCTGATTCAGCTGACTATCGTTTGATGAGTCAAAGAGCTTGCCAAGTCTTGTTGAGCTATCGTGAAAGAAACTTGTTTTTACGAGGCATCGTACCATTGGTAGGTTTCAAGTCCGCCAAAGTTTATTACGCTCGTAAAGAAAGATTTGCTGGAGAATCTAAGTATCCGCTACGCAAGATGATCAAATTTGCGATGGATGGAATCACGTCATTTTCTATCGTTCCCATTAAGATGATCATGGGATTAGGATTTTTTATCGTTTTAGTTAGTTTAGTTTTATTGATTTATAGTTTTATTCAAAAAATCAATGGTAATGTTGTCGATGGCTGGTCGTCACTAATGATATCTATTTGGGCACTTGGTGGTGTACAATTAATTAGTATTAGTGTGATCGGTGAGTACGTTGGAAAAATCTTTAGCGAGGTCAAACAACGTCCAAGATTTACTATTGAAAGAGATATTTACACTGAAAAAACACAAAAAGAAAACAAGAGGTAATTACTATGAATGCCGCACAAAAAAGAGCTATGCAATATGGCAATTTGATCAACAGTACTGTTCAATCAATTCAAGATGAACAAGATAAACTTAATCCAGAATTTGAAAAATTACGTGATGCGCTAGACCGTAGCAAGGTTGATAAGATGGATGATGTGGAATACACAAAAATTCAAAAAGATTTCGCCACTGGAACAAAGAATTACCGAACAACCTTGGCTAAATTGGAAAAAGGTAAGGCTCCAGCTAGATTGATGGGAACTCACATTAATTTAGTTTCAGCTTTCAAAAATTATGTTGCTGGTTGTGCTGATATGACTGAAAGCATTGGCGACAATAAGACGATTGACCGTCACAAGTTTGATGAAGCAGAAAAGAAGCAAGATGAATACATGGATAAGTTTTCTAAATTGATTCAAAAGTTGACTAACTTAGCTTAAAATGACAGATTTAGAATTAACTACATTAGTAAAAAAGGTTTCCCAAGAATATTTTGGGAAACCTTTTATTCATCAAGCGTATTTCAATAGTCGATTAAAAACTACTGGTGGTCGTTTTCATCTAAGAGATAGGAATATTGATATTAATCCAAAAATATATCGAGATTTTGGTAAAGAAGAATTAGTTGGTGTCATAAAACATGAACTGTGTCACTATCATTTGTACAATGATGGACTACCAGCTCAGCACAAAGATCGGACCTTTAAGATTCTTTTGCAACAAGTTGGTGGCAGTCGTTTTTCACCGATAAAAAGCTCTATTCATAAGAAAACTTATCATGTCTATGAATGTACCAATTGTCAGCATATTTACCATCGAATTAAAAAAATAAATACCCGTCGTTATGTCTGTGGAAAATGTCATGGAAAACTAAAATATATCAAAGATATTACCATTTCGTCTTGATAATTTTTTTATTTATGTGTATAGTAGAACGTGCATGCGGGTATGGCGGAATTGGCAGACGCGCAAGACTAAGGATCTTGTGGAGAATTATCTCCGTGGAAGTTCGAATCTTCTTACCCGCATCACTAGAGTAGTTGGACATTAATTTGTTCGACTGCTTTTTTTTTGCAGTTGTTGACGATACTGGCAATCGGGCACAAAAAAAATTGTGCATGTGCAAATATTTATAAAAATATATATTGATATTGGATTATTTATTTATGATAACTATATATATATTCTTATCCGGTGGTATAGTATTATTGATAAATGTCATAACGATAGATGGGAGTGTGTTGCCATTGTTTCTTGGATCAATTATTTACAATAAAAGACGAGAAATGAACTTGACTCAAATTGAGTTAGCTGATGATATTTGTACTCAGAATACAATTAGCAAAATTGAGAAACATAATATCGCACCCACGGTCAATATCCTTATTAAGATTTGCTTGAAATTAAATTTAACATTAAACGATGTTTTTAGCGATTTCTCAAGTAAAACTTCTGCCAAAGAGGACAGTGCCCTGGATGTGCTAGAAAAAGATACATTGTTGAAGAACACTTCGGATGTAGCAGAAAGATTGTCATCACTTGAAGGAAAATTGAGTGATAATGACATGAAGCAATACGAATTAATTACTGGTGTGTTGGATTATTGGAAGGGTAACTTTGATGCCTCATTGTTTACCCTTGATAAAGTTTTGCAGTATACCAAATCAGCTGATGATGATATTTATACTTTGTTAGCTTATTTGTTCAAAGGACTAGATTATTTAGGACAAGAACATAATGACCGCGCGCAATACTATTTCCAAATGATTTCTAACGCTTGTGATGAGGATGTCGAACTCAAAAATGCCAATGAATTGGAAATCCTCTTTATTTGCAAGACTTTAGCTGGTTCGTTTGCAGAAATGCAATCTTATCAAACATCATTTGACTTCAGTCAACGTGGTTTAAAATTCGCAAATGAAAAACATGTTTCATATTTCTTGGATGAACTAAATTACTTTGCTGCCTTGTCAATCAAAGATGATAAGAGCAAAAAGGCCGATTATGAAACTTTCAACAACTTGGCTTATTACTTAGCTAAAGTGAATGAAAATAGTGATTTATTGAAGAAGATAGATCATAAATAAAATTAAAAATCATCGGATTATTCAATCTGGTGATTTTTTTTATAAATAAATGTGTAAGCTCAATTATTGTAATATTTGTTTAAACATCATATCATTTAATTAGTCTAAGGAGACTAAGGAAGTTTAAAAAATGAAAAAGCTCGCAGTATTATTTTTAACGATTTTACTTGGCTTAGGTTTTTCATTTTCACCGACTAGTGTCAAGGCTGAATCCGTGGACAACGGAAGTTTTGTAGATGTGGATTCATCTTCAGCGGATCTGTACAATTCCAATGGAGATAATCTTGGGAGAAAAGTTCCAAAAAATAGTACATGGTATCTTGGGAAAACTATTAGTATTAAAAATACGGACTATTATCAAGTAGCTACCGATGAGTATTTGAGCTCCAAGGATAGCTATACCTTTAGTAATAGACCGGAGGTTATTAAGGTTTCATCGACTGATGGAGATGTACCTTTGTATGATCATAACTTTGTTCAATTATCGGATGTAGCACTAGCACCAGGTACTTCTTGGTATTCGGATAGAGTAATTTTCACACCTGACGGAATGCCATTTGTACGTGTAGCGACAGATGAATATGTGGGCATGTGGTATGTCATGCAACAAGAATTCTCAGCTAAATTATAAATAACCAAAAAAAGATTATCTTGATCAAAAGATAATCTTTTTTTATTTTCATGATGTATAGGTCTACAAAAGTCAATATTATCAAGGGTTATAACGTTTTCTTATTTTTGTGATATACGATATATTGAAAATTTGATAGAAAAAATAAGGATTTTTGAACGATATTTCTTGTAATAGTCTTCCAAACCTTGTACTATAAAGTTGCTTATAATTATGCCAAATTTATATAGCTGACTGTGTGAAATATTAAATTTTTTATTTTATTACATAAAACCAATTTTGTGTGCGCTTTTTTTCTGCCAAAAAATAAGTGTACAGAGGGTTAAAATATTTGAATTATAGTGAGATCAAGGAAAAATGAAAAAATCTATCTTGTTTTTAGTGTGTGCACTTTTAGGTGTCGGAGGTTCTTTAGTATCAACTACTGATGTTAATGCCGAATCAGTAAGTAAGGGGAATTTTGCTCAAGTAAGTAGTGAAGAAGCACCTGTTTATGATCAAAACGGAAATGCTACTGATGTTGCTCTTCAAAAGGACAGTACTTGGCAAGTTGCTAAGACTCAAAATATTAACGGAACTGACTATTTCCAAGTTGCAACTAACCAATTTTTGAGTGCAAAGGATAGTTTTGCATACAAAAACCGTCGAATGGTTATCAAAGTTCAATCACTCGACGGCAAAGATAAAGCTGTTAATGTTTACGACCATAATTTAGTACAAAAAAGCGACGTATCTTTAGCATCTGGAACCAAATGGGCTACAGATACTGTTATCAATACGTCTAACGATATGCCTTTCTTACGTGTTGCTCCTGATCAGTACGTTGCCATGTACGATGTTGTTGAACAAACTTTCAAGGCTACTATTTAATTTATTTTTTATAACTGTGTGTGTGAATTATTAATCTGGATGTTCGTGGTATGCCGACCATGGACATCCTTTTTATTTTATACATATCAATTTCGTGTACACTGCCAAATGTACTTGAATTATCTAAACGATATATATGAGGTCTTTCCTTATTACAAGTAATATAGTACTATCACTTGCTCATAATTTTGATTCAATTTTTGTAAGAGGTTTTTTCCAAAAGTGGAATAAAACTTTATTAAGGTAATATTATCAATTCAGTTAATGAATTTTTTTCGATAAATGAACAAGATAATATAAATATCATGGCTATTATTATAAATTTACACTTTTTACGAATGGTATACGACTAAAATGGTCAAACCTTTGGGAGAGTAAGAAATTTAAAAAAAAGAAAAAACAAGCAAAATTATTATTCTGGCATATTGGTTCGAAATATTTAGTATGGGCGCTGAAGAAAGAAGCGTGATTGATATGTTATTGAATAAAAAATGTGTTTATTTAGGAGTTACGTTATTTTCGGCATTGATCTTAGGAGGAGTCACGACGTCCCAAACGGCTAAAGCTGCTACAACTAGTGATACGACAACCTCGACTACTAGTTCAACGTCATCAACCTCGACAAGTCCAAGTACGACAACCGTTACTAGTCCAGTAACAACCGCAACTAGCAGTACTACGGCACCAACGACTTCGACAAGTACTAGTCCAACTACAAGCACTACTTCAAGTGGTACAACAGCTAGTCCGACAACGACAGCAAGTAGCAGTACAGCACCGACTACCTCAACTAGCACGACGGGGAGTACAGTAACTAGTCCGACGACAACGACAAGTAGCAGTACGACACCAACGACTTCGACAAGTACTAGTCCAACCACAAGCACTACTTCAAGTAGTACAGCAACTAGTCCGACAACGACAACAAGTAGCAGTACAGCACCAACTACTTCAACTAGCACGACAGGTACAACAACTAGTCCTACTACAAGTACTTCAACGAGTGGAACTACGGCACCAACAACATCTACTACTACAACAAGTACGATAACTATTCCAAGTACTAGTTCAAGTACGACTACAACTCCAGCAACTGGAACTACAACAACGACAAGTCCAACAAGTACCACAACAACCACGGGGACGGACACAACTGGTACTTCAACTATGACTTCGACGGCTACAACGGGGACTAATCCATATGTCATTCCAAGTAATGTGACTGATAGTACAGTTGTTAACTTTGCTGATCCATTGCTAGGTGCAGCTGTTAAGACGGCTTTGAATATTCCTGCTAGTGATCCAATTACGGTTGGCGACATTAAGGGATACGTCAACCCAACATTAGGAATTATGATGACTAGCTATGAAATGGATCATCCAGCTGGTGGAGGTAGTCCACAACCTGGATCTTCGATGACCGACCAACAAGATACACCAATTGAGAGTCTTGATGGGATGCAATATTTGCAATTGTTGCCAACTAAAACTAGTGTCATCTTCCAAGCTAAATTGGCATCAGATGAGAATGCAAATACAGATTTGAGACCACTAGATGGTATTAACTTTAGCCAACTTACACTTGACGGTAACTTTAGTGATTCAGATGCTAAGGAAATCGATGTCAGTCAACTAGCTGATCTAAATCTTTCTAAAGCAACGTACTTTGAATTGAGTGGCGGTTCAACTACAGAACCAACTGGAGGTTTGAACAATCAAGAATTAGCTGAGGTTGCTCCAACAATTGTTAAATTTGCTAATAATGGGCAGAGTTATCACACAATTGAATTAGGTTACTCAGGTATTTCCGACTTTACGCCATTGCAAGGAGTTGAATCTGGACAAGGCGTATCTGTCATTGCAGTATCGAATACAGTCAATGATCCAACACCAATTTATGCAGTAACAGGTCAACCAATCACGTTTACCGCACCTAAATTACTTGATTTGGATGGTAAAGATTTAGCTGGCAACTATCATTATTCAAGTTCAGTCCTTTCAACTGCTTTAAAAGATGACAATTTAACTAATAATGACAACGATAGTTATACTTTGACTAATGCAGATCCTAATGCCAAGTACTTAACTTATGGTCAAATTGGTTTTGCTGATTATACTCCTGATGCTTATACATATGAAACCAAGGGAACAACCTTATTTGAAAATGTAACCATGGTTTCTCAACCATTAGTTTGGCAAGCACATCCCACAGTCACGATTAATTATGTGGATTCATCAGGTCAACCAATTTTGTCCGATGGTGCGCCAATGACTAAGACAATCGACGGTAATTTGATTGGTGATTCCTATGATTTGACATCTGACAGTCAAGTTCCAGGATATACTTTGACTAGTCCAACAACGTCATTGACAGGAACCTTTACACAAAGTCCTAAAGTCGTAGATTTGACATATGAAGTAACTCCACAAACTTCATCTTCAGAAACTACGCAACCAGTAGTAACTCAACCAACTACGACAACTACTACATCATCGACATCTGGTAGAGTACCTATTGCCGTCTATGATGTGGAAGGCGACTCTCCAAGTGCTGAAAAACTAGAGGATATGGGAGTTCGGGCAACTACTCAAATTGATGGACAATTGTTCTACTTGGTAGGTTATGGTCAATGGGTTTTAGCCAGCGATTATAGCGATGTTGTTTCACCAACTAGTGGCGTGGTCAGAACCTTTGATAGCACAAGTGGTCTGGTAAATGCTTATGGCCAACCAGTTTCCGAAAAATTAATGCCTAATACGGAATGGAAATATAGCAAGATCGTAACTATCAACGGTGCTAAATATTATCAAGTCGCCACAGATGAATTTTTGCCTGTCCAAAGCGGGGTTGAATTTGTTTCGACTAAAGGTACAGTTAAAACTCAAACCAGAACTGCTCTTTACGATTCACAAGGTAAGAGCTTAGGACAATCATTGTCTAGTGGTACTAGTTGGTATACTGACGGCTATGCCATGATCAATGGTGTCAAAATGTATCGTGTTGCTACTGACGAATGGATTCCAGCTAGTGACGTTATTTAAAATTAAGAATTAAGGATTCATGATTATTATTTGGATTAATTTTCTGATAATAATTATGAATCCTTTTTTTATTCCAAATGGTCTACCTCGACTTTTCTGTTCTAGTTAGCATGTCTCTCTAGAGAAAAGGGGATATTTGATTAAAAAATAGACGTCTGTTTTTATTTGGTATATGTCAAAAACTAAGAATATTATTAGTTCAATTAAAGAAAAGAGGGATATGTATGACTATTAATAAAAAATATATGTATTTAGGCACAACCTTGTTTTCAGTATTAGTACTCACGTCTATGTCAGCCAAAACAGTTAAAGCCGACACAACCACGGATTCTACTGCCACGGCTCAAAATACAGGAACGACGGATGCCACCGAAAAAACTGCAATTACAGATTCTACGACCACACCAACGACCACGACTTCTATGATTTCTACAAGTGCGACTACGCCAACTAGTGCAACTTCATCAAGTACGACACCAACTAGTTTTACAACGGCTAGTTCCACCACGCCAAGCACAACGACGTCCACTACCACAACTAGTACAGCCAGTTCTACTTTGACTAGTCCAACTACAACATCGACTGCAACAACTCCAACAGAAAGTACGACACCGACGACTTCAACAGCCACGACCAAGCCAAGCACGACTACAACTAGTCCTACTACGAGTACCACGACCGTCACATCGACTGTCACGACTGGATCCAGTACAACGAGTACTACAACTACACCAACGACTAGTCCAACAACCACAACTACGGGGACAACAACTACAACATCTCCCACAACGAGCACCTCGACGACTCCGACAACAGATACGACTACGGTTACAGGGACAGTGGACAATGGAACTTTAACTTATGAGATTCCTAGTGATGTGACTGATGATACGGTGGTTCAATTCAGTGATTCATTACTCGGTGATATCGTAAAAAAACAGCTTGGACTCACAACAGCTCAAGATATCACAGTGGGCTCAATCAAAGGGTTTAAACAGCCTATTTTCAATGTCGATGAAGCTACTTACGAGATGCACTTGAATAATTTACCAACTTATTCTACGCAACAAGCCACTCCAATCGAAAGCCTCAATGGTATGCAATATTTACAGTTATTACCATCAACAACACAAGTGTATCTTGGCTTTAGATTGGCTTCTGATGATAAAGCTAACACCGATTTGACGCCTTTGGATAAATTGAACTTGAACAAATTTTCGGTAGTTGGCAATTTTGGTAATACGAGTGCTAAACAGATTGATGTTGGCCAGTTAACTAAGTTGAATATTTCCGGCAATAATTCTCTGGTTGGATTATATGGCGATAATGAAAAGCTTAGTCATTCTGGTGTGACTAATGAACAATTCAAGCAAATTGGTCCTTGGTACGCGGCCATTACGAATAAATATAGTGATGCTTTAATATCAATGACTAATGCTTCAGTAACTGATTTTTCACCATTGGATAGTGTGAGTCGGACTAGTGAAGCCAGCTTGTTTGACGTTCAAAGTGAGATGACGGATTCGCCTGTCTACGCTGTTCACAATCAACCAATCACTTTCAAACCAAGTCCTAATATTGGAATTGATGGAGATGATTTGGCTGCTACTTATAGTTATTCTCCAAGTGCTGCGAGTGATGATTTGGTTAGTGGCAATATTGTTTATAATCCTACTGACGGCACTTATACATTAGCTGACCCGAATCAATCAGCCACTGAATTGAAATATGGCGATATTGGATATACTGCTAATACGCAAGATTACGTTCGGAAATTTTACGGTAATTTTGAATTTAGATATTACGGAATGACAACACGACCTTTGATTTGGCAAGATCATCCTACAGTAACAATTTATTATCAAAACTCAGCTGGACAACCAATGTTAAACGATGATGGCTCACCAATGACAAAGACTTTCTCTGGAAATTTGATTGGCGATAGTTTTGATTTCACAACTGACAGTGCGATAGATGGTTATACTTTGACTAGTCCAACTACGATGCTACAAGGAAAGTACACTCAAGCGCCGCAAGGAATTTATCTTCAATACACGAGAAATGCGACTACAGGTGGCGGGGGAACAACGACTATTCCACCAATTGAGACACCTCAACAAGATGAACCGACTGATAATCGAATTGAAGTGGAAGTAAATTATGTCACACCAGATTCTCCTGAAGCCCAAATGGGTGTCAAAGCTACAACGATGATCAATGGTGTGGAATTTTATATGACTGGATATGGTGATTGGATTGCAGCCGATACATACAATGGCGTCAAAGAGGACAGCGAAGGTATCGTCAGAACTACATCAACTAATGTCACTTTATATGATTCGAAAGGACAACCAATTTCTCGTCAATTATCATTAGATACGGCTTGGAAGTATTCTGGAATCGTTACGATCAACGGAAAGGATTACTATCAAGTCGCAAGTGATGAATTTTTGCCTTACAACAGTGGTTTGGAGTTTAATTCAATGGGAGCCACGGTTAATGTAACAGTTTCAGAAATTACACCTTTGTATGATTCCAACGGACAATTGTTAAATAGAACCTTACCTAATAGTAGTACTTGGGTAACCGATGGTTATGCGATGATTAATGGCGAAAAGATGTATCGAGTAGCTACTAACGAATGGATCAAAGCGGCAGGTACGACCGATTTTGAACCAGTTTCACAAACGTTTCATACAGACGAAGCGACCTATTTATACGATCAAAATGGCAAGATGTTGACGAGAAGTTTGCCAGCTGATACTGATTGGAAAGTAGACCGAATTGTTTATATTGACGGACAAGCATATTATCGAGTTGCGACCGATGAATATGTAAAAGTCGTCTAAAAAGAAGTTTCCAGTCGTTTGCAAAAGCGGTTGGAGATTTTTTTATTTCTACAATTGGTATACGCATAATCTGCGAACTTGTTGGTGTGACGGGAGTCCTTAAAACCGTATTATTTTATTTATTTTTTGTAGCAACTTTATATTGGTATATATAAAAATAACGTTCTAATATCGGTTTTGAGGATTAGGAAAAGAGTGATTGATATGTTAACTAATAAGAAATGTATGAAATTAGGAACGACTATTATTTCAGCGTTAGTATTAACGTCTTTATCAGGACAAACGGTGGAAGCTGCGACGACATCTACGTCCACTAGTTCGACGGCTACGCCAACTACTGCAACGACTACAGTATCGCCAACGGTAACGACTAGTGTCACTGCACCGGTAACAAGTTCAACAACAAGTACGACGACTGCACCAGTGACAACCACATCAACTACATCAACTACATCAACGACAAGTACAGGTACGACTGCTACAACAGCGCCAACCACTTCAACGGCAAGTACAAGTACGACTGGAACAACTGCACCATCTACATCAACAACAAGTACAAGTACGACTGGAACAACCACACCAACTACTTCGACAGCAAGTACAACTGGAACTACAAGTCCAACAACTAGCACGAGTAGTGGTACTACAACAGCGCCAAGTACGAGCACAAGTACTACAACTACACCAACAACTAGTTCAACAACTGGATCAACTACAGGTTCGACTACGACTGCTACTACTGGTACAAGTACAACGAGTTCTAGTTCTTCAGGTAGCACTGCCGGAGCAACTTTACCAGCTTCAAGTTTGCCAGTAAGCGTTCCAACAACATTGCCCGGTGGACAAACAAATATTGTCGCTGATACTGGTGGCTACAAACTACCAACTAATTTGACCGATAGTACGGTAGTTGATTTCTCAGATTCCACTTTGGCAGGAATGGTAAGACAAGCTTTGGGTTTGAGTGCAACGGCTCCAATTACGGTTGGAGATATCAAGACTTATCAACCATTGACTGTTACTTTGACATTGGATGAAGGTCAATATTTAGCTAAGACCACTGGTACTAGTTATGTAGCCCAAGCTGATTACGTTCCTATCGAAAGTTTGGACGGGATGCAATATTTGCAATTATTGCCACATGATACGATTAGCTTCACTGGTAAATTGGGTTCAGATGCCAATGCTAATCCAAGTTTGGAACCTATGTATGGCATCAAGCTTAACCAATTGCAATTGATTGGTAATTATAGTGATCCCTCCAAGAAAGAAATCAATGTCAGCCAAATTGCTAAGTTGGAAACACCAATTGCTAGTGCCTATTTAGCTGGGGATGATGGCTTTAACGGCATTACTAACGATGAATTAAAGACTCTAGCACCTTGGGTCGTTCAATTCTCTAATAACTCGACTTATGGTGGGTTAACTATGAACGGCAATACTATCAGTGACTTTTCACCATTAGGTGGCATCAATAGAAATACTCACTTCAGTCTCAATACAACTGGTGGCGTCTATGATCCAACGACTGTTTATGGTGTCGTCGGTCAACCAATGCAATTCACTTCAACTCCGGTCAAAGGACTTGATGGCGAAGATGTAGCTTCAAATTATGGTTTCACTTTGAATACTGCTAGTCCAGCGTATGGTAATTTGACTGCCAAAGGCAATGACACTTATGTAATTCAAGATCCTACTGGTTCATATAATAAATTAGTTTATGGTGATTCTGGATTCGATCCTAAATATAATCCTACTTACAATCTTGGTGGCGTACTAGTCAAACAATATGGCACAACGCAGTGGATCAACAATATGATTCATGCTCAACCAGTCGTTTGGCAAACTAGTCCTAGTGTTGAGATCAAATATACTAATAGTGATGGTACACCAATTTTGAATGCCAATGGACAACCATTAACTAAAACCGTTACTGGAACAACGATTGGTGATAGTTTTGATTTGAGTGGCGATACTGCAGTTGATGGATATACTTTGGAAACTCCAACACCAACATTACAAGGTAAATATACGCAAGATCCACAAACAATAACTTTGGCATACAAAGCTATTCCTAAGTCAACTTATACTGGAACAACTGGTTCTAGCTCAACGACAACAACGACAACTCCATCAGAACCAACCACTCCACCAACTTCTGACGATGAAGTACAATCAAGAATTCCTATAACAGTTAACTCTTTGTCGGGCTCTCAAACAGGAGAAAATGAACTCTTAGCTAGCTTAGGAGTCAAAGCAACGACAACTATTAACGGTCAAGAATTCTATCAAGTAGGTTATGGCCAATGGGTTGAAGCTAGTTCATTTACTGACACTGAATTTTCTAAACCTGGTACAGTCAGAACCTTTAATAGTACGGTTGATTTGGTTGATAGTTCTGGTAAAGAAATCGGCAGAGTCGTATCTCCAAGTTCAGGCTGGAAATACAGCAAGATTGTAACTATTAGTGGCGATGACTATTATCAAGTTGCTACAGATGAATTCGTACCCGTAGCTAGTGGTATTCCTTATACATCAGTGCCAGAAACTACTTCAGTTGGAATTACTAGTTCAACACCAATTTATAATTCTCAAGGTGAAAGCATCGGAACAACTTTGCCAGCTAATACTAGTTGGAGAACTGACAGCTACGCCACAATCAATGGTGAAAAGATGTATCGTGTCGCTACTGATGAATGGGTTCCTGCTAGTTCATTGACGACTTATCAACCAATTTCTTCTACTTATACAGCTAAAGGAGAAATTCCACTTTATGACCATAACGGTAAATTAATTGGTAGAACATTAGCTCCAGGAACATCTTGGAAGACAGATCAACTTGCCACTATCAATGGTCGAGAATATTATCGTGTTGCTACAAATGAATATGTTTTAGCTTAAAATAGCGTATATACAAATGTATCGCTTTTTAGAAAATGTGATTTATAATTAGTTTTACCAAAGTACTTATTATGGAGGAATGATATGAGTAAAGAAATTGTTTTAAGAAAATCCGGTAACAGCCTTATATTCACTGCCCCAGCTGATTTGAATAAAAATGTGGGGCGTAAATACAGTGTTACTCAAAAAGATGATGGATCTGTTTTATATACTCCTGTGAAGCATATCAATCGTTTTCATACTTCTGAATTTCAAAATTATGATTATCAATCCGATTTAAAAGATGATCCTGAGATTGCTGAAGTTAAACCTCTTGGTAAGGAGAAACCATTCTAATGCAGATGCCAAAACAAATGGATGTAATTGTCATTGATGCAGAATCACATTCTGGTAAAGAATATGGAGAACATAATCCTACGATTGGAAATACTAGAAGACATATGGTTGTAATGAGTGACAGTGGGTATAATGAAGCAACTGGAATGGTTTTGGCAATGCCAATAACAACGTCTCCTAAGTATAAAAATAAGCCAGAGTATTATCCTATCCTTATTATGGGTGGCGAAGAGACTGGTGTTAAAGGTTATGTAGTAGGTTGGCAGTTACAAAATTTTGACTATAGAACTAGAAATGGCAAAGTGGTAAACAAAATCACAGCAAAGCAGTATAAAGAATTATTATCCTATGTTGAGGATATGTTAGGAATAGAATCATAAAAAATAGGAATTTACCTTTTGATTTGAGGTAAACTCCTGTTTTTTTATTACTTTTGTTTTTCTTTTTGCTGAATCAATTTAACTTTCTCTAAAATACCTTTGTTGAAAGCTTTCATATAATCGTTGCGATTGGCAAAATGCTTGTTTTGAAGCTGATCTTGAACGTCGACCCAATCGTAATAGTTGATAGGAATCTTATTTCGATTGTTATTTTTGATATACAATTGTGCAAAATTAGGGTCATCTTGAATCAAGGTAGTCAACCAGATGTAGTGAGTATCTTGATATTGCAAGTAGTACTGGTTTTTACTATCGATCGTATTTTGGTATTGCGAATATTCGATCTGCATATTAAAAGTTTGACCGTAATTTCTAGCTATCAAATCGGCTCTTACACCGAGGACTAAAGCCATTAAAGCGAAAACGGGGAAAATGTATTTCTCATAAGTATCAGTTAGCAAGTCGATATTGATAGTTACTATAGTAGAAAAGAGTACGTAAGTTGCGAACATGCATCTAGCACCGAATGGCGATACGACCAAAAATGGTGTGATAACGACGAAGCCTGATAATAGTAGAGATAGGTTAGCGATTCGCAATTTAACGTCTTTTACTTTAGTGGAATACCAGATAACGAAAAGACTAAATATTAATAGTAGAATTCCGACCGTAATTAAAGTTCTAGGAGTGAATTGGGTTTTAAAATAGCTGATCATCGTATCAGTTTTGTTAGAACCGGAAACGGAACGATAGGAGTCTTTGCCGAAGAGAATTTTCAAGTAGGCACCATTGATAAACATGAGAAAGGCACCGATAAAGTTTCCTAGTAGAATCCAGTTGAGAATTTTTTTGAATTCCGTTCCAAAATGCTTTCGCAAGAAAATCCAAACCAAAACGCTGTTAAAACAGTTCAAAACCGTAACGTGTTCGGCAAAGAATTGCGCCATGATTGAAGCTAAGAAAATTAAAATGATGATTGTACGGTAATAATGTACTTCTTGATCGTAATTTTTTAAGACTAGGTAGAGCATGAATAATGGGAAAACTGCCGATGGAACGTAGTTAGCAAAACCTGAATGCCAACCTAAAATCTGTTGAAAAATAATTTTTGGCGCTATTAAAATGGCGATTGTCATTAGAGATGAAGAAACTAATCCTAAAGATTTAGGAGCTTTGATTTGATCTCTGATTTTTTGAACTAAAAAGACGATTAAAGTCATGAAAGTTCCGTAAGCAATAAACGATAACAGTTTGATCTTAGTAATAGCAATAATGAGAAAATCTCCTAAATATCGTCCATCGTATCTTAGAAAGATGCCTTGAGGGAAATAATTGCTGCCGAAGTAGGTACCCCAGTGCAAATCGTCACCAAGTAACGGCATCCATAGACCAACTAGTCCGAAGATAATGAAAATGATGAAATAAAAACTTAATTTAGCTGTTCTTGTCATATTGAGTCCTCTTTGAGTATCTTTTTACTAGGATATATTCATTTTGATTTTCTAGCAACAAAAAAACTATACTTGCTACTAGTTATGTCATATTGATAAAATATTTACGTAGATAATTGTGCATGTTAAGATTGATTTTGCAAACGATTACAGAAAAGGTGAAAATTTCATGAAAAAAACAAGAGTTATCAACTCTAATATTTCACGTGTCATCGCTCAAATGGGGCATTTTGATACGATTGGAATCGGTGATGCCGGAATGCCAGTTCCAGCAGATACTGAAAAAATTGATTTGGCGGTTGAAGCTGGCCTACCTAGTTTCATACAAGTATTGGAAAATGTCTTGAGTGAACTAGAAGTACAAAAGGTCTACTTAGCTGAAGAAATCAAAGTTCAAAATCCAGAACAATTGGCAGCTGTGAAAAAAGTTGTCGGCGATACGCCGATTGAGTTTATTCCCCATGAAGAAATGAAGAAAGACTTGAGTGATACTAAAGCGTTCATTCGAACAGGAGAGGAAACACCATATTCAAATATTTTGCTTGAAAGTGGCGTTGTCTTTTAGAGAGGTTTTAATATGAAGAAAATTGTTGTATTAGGTTCAATTAATATCGATACTATTTTAAATATTGCTCGTTTGCCTTTACCCGGCGAAACAATGGCAATGCATGACCGTTCAATTGCTGGCGGTGGAAAAGGTGCTAATCAAGCGATTGCAGCTGTTCGTGCTGGTGCTGAGACTTCATTTATCGCTAAGATTGGGAAAGACCATGCAGCCGACTTCATGATCGATACTTTTAAAAATGATGGCTTGAACATCCAAAATGTGACTGAAGATAACGTTGCTGGTACTGGTAAAGCTTATATTTTATTAGATGATCATGGTCAAAATAGTATTTTAATTTATGGTGGAGCTAACCAAACAATTACAGTTGAAGATATTAAGAATGCTTCTGAGACAATTAAGTCAGCCGATTGTTTGATCACTGAATTTGAAACACCACTGGAAGCATCGACAGAAGCTTTTAGAATTGCTAAAGCAAATAATGTTTTAACCATTTTAAACCCTGCTCCAGCTAAACAAAATATTCCCGAAGAGTTGTTGAAACTCACTGATATCATCGTTCCTAACGAGACAGAAGCTCAAGCAATTACTGGAATTGAAGTCGTCGCCGAGCCTTCAATGGCCCAAGCTGCAAAAAAAATGCACGCAATGGGTGTAAAGAATGTTATAATAACCGTCGGTGCTAATGGATCATTTTATTCACAATCTGAAAAGAGTGGTTTCGTTAATGCCTATAAAGTTAACACTGTTGATACAACAGCTGCCGGTGATACATTTATCGGATATCTAGCTTCTAAGTTAGATTCAGATTTAAGTAATATCGAGGAAGCGATGAAATTTGCTAGTAAAGCATCTTCTATTACAGTTCAAACTCAAGGTGCTCAGAATTCAATTCCTTATGTCAAAGATGTTGAAATTTAAGTATTTGTAAACGAAACTTTACTCTAAGTTCATTGTAATAATTGGTCAAACATGTTAATATAATAGTTGTATTTTTGAATGGTGAATGGTTCGAATGGTTTGAATGTTTCGTATTTTAGACTTTCTTCCATGATGTACCACGAAATAATGCACAAAAAATATTTTAGTTATCAGGAGGAATAGTCTGATGGAACACGGAACAGTTAAATGGTTTAACGCAGAAAAAGGCTATGGTTTTATTACACGCGAAGATGGTAGTGACGTATTTGTTCACTTCTCAGCAATCCAAGGTGACGGTTACAAGACACTTGAAGAAGGTCAAGCTGTAACATTCGATATCGAAGATTCAGATCGTGGCCCACAAGCTTCAAACGTTGTTAAGGACTAATTAATAAACTTTGAGCAAAAAGCTAACTCACATGAGTTAGCTTTTTTTAATGCTCTTTTTTTGTCTCCACAATAATTTACATAAACTTTACAGTAATTAAACATTAGTAGTTTATGCTTAAGACTCAACATTGTGGGGGTCAATATGCAAAAAGCGTGGCAAAAGAACTTTAGGATTTTATGGTTTGGTAGCTTTATTACTGATATGGGCAATGCGATGACATTGCCTTTTGTCGTCTTATTTATCGATACGTTGGGTGATTTTTCGCAAACGCAATTGAATTTTTTAGGAGCGACAGCTTTTTCTCTAACCTATTTAATGAAAGCTTTTGTTTCACCGCTTTGGGGGCGCTTGGCTGATCTAAAGGGACGGAAATTAATGTGCTTACGAGCTTCAGGCGTGATGACAATAACGATTTTCATGATTGGTTTGTCACCAAATGTGTGGTTCTTGTTGTTCTTTCGGGCCTTGCAAGGAGCGTTCTCAGGTTATATTAACAATGCCAATGCTCTGATGTCGGTTTCTGCACCAAAGGGCATTCAAGGACGTGTGATGAGTAAACTCGTAACTGGTAGTATCACAGGAACTCTGATTGGACCTCTGATTGGGAGTTTTCTAGCTACGAGTGTTGGTTATCGAGGGGCATTTTTTTTAACGAGTTTTTTGATGGGTTTGGTTTTCTTAACGACATTATTTGGGGTTAAAGAAGATTTCGTACCGATTGCCAAGGAGAAACTTCAACCAGCTTTACCTTTAATGAAGAAAATCGGTTGGCCATTTTTTATAGCCTTGTTTTATTCGCTCTTAGCCATTCAAGCGACGACCAATGCAATTACACCGATGATCAGTTTATTAGTCAGAGAGCTTGATTCTCACGGTTCTAATCTGGTTCTCATCACAGGAATCGTTTCAGCAGCTCCAGGGTTAGCAACGATTCTCATGGCAGGAGTAGTTGGTCGTCTAATTGATAAAATGGGAGCTTTAAAAAGCATAGTGTTGTTTTTAGTACTAGCTGTTGTCAGTTTGGTTTTGACTAGTTTGGTACAAAACGTTTGGGAATTAATCGTTTTGAGATTTATTTTGGGGATTTCTGACGCTGCTTTGATTCCATCGATTCAAGTTTTAACTGTACGAAACGTACCGAAACAAATTTTTGGACGAGTTTTCAGTTATAATCAATCCGCACAGTCGTTTGGGAATGTTTTTGGTCCAATGCTTGCGGCTGTGATCGCTACGGGATTAGGTTATAAAAGTATCTTTCTGTTCTGTGCTATTTTAGAAGCCTTAGCTTTGATATTGTGGGTTTTGTATACGAAACGACAAGCAATAAAACTTGATAGTCTAAGACATTTTTAAAATTCTTTTTCAAATCATAAAAAGTTCAAAGTTATCGGCTATAATTAGAGTTAATAAACTTAAAAGGGATAGATCAATTGCCACAAAAGAGAAGATATACAGCGCACAAGAGTTATCGGCGCAAACGAAGCAGAAAAAACAACAATACAACTCTTATTTTGTTAGCCATCGTCGCTGTTTTTGTAATCAGCTTTTTTGGATACAGGAGATATGTCCAATATCAAAACGAAACAAAGGTTGAGATGGTCCAAGAAGAACACAATACTTTCGTCAAAAAGGTTGCTCCATATGCAGTCCAATTAGGGCAGGAGTACGGCGTATTACCAAGTATCACGATTGCTCAAGCAATTCTAGAGAGCGATTGGGGTAATAGTACCTTAGCTAGTCAGTACAACAACTATTTTGGTATCAAAGGAGAAGATCCTAATAATACCAAGCTTTTAGAGACGAAGGAATACACTAATGGTCAGTGGATAACTATCAACGGACGTTTTCGGGTTTATTCGGATTTTCGTGAGTCAATGAAGGATCATACGAAATTATTGGTTAATGGTACTACGTGGAATCCGCAACAATATAGGCAAGTTCTTCAATCCAAGAATTATATTGATGCGGCCGTTGCTTTGCAAAGTGATGGATATGCGACTGATCCTGGTTACACAAGCAAAATTATTCGGATTATACAGAAATATAATCTAAAAAAGTACGATCAGGGTATCAAGTAAAAATCAAAGTATGATAGACTCTAATTATTCTATTAAATAGGGGAGAACGTAATGAAGGAACTAGAAGAAAGAATCAGAAAAGATGGTCGAGTTTTAGGCAAAGATGTGCTTAAAGTTGATAGTTTTTTAAACCATCAAGTTGACCCAATGTTAATGGAAAAAATGGGTGAAGAATTTTACAACCATTTTAAGGATGCTGGTATCAACAAGATTTTGACAGTGGAATCTTCAGGTATCGCACCCGCAGTTATGACTGGTTTGCAATTTCACGTACCAGTTGTTTTTGCCAGAAAGCACAAGTCAGTTACTTTGACTGATGACTTGTATACATCAGAGGTTTATTCATTTACAAAGAAGACTTCAAACCACATCAGTATCGACAAGCGTTACCTATCTAGTGACGACAAGGTATTGATCATTGATGACTTCTTGGCTAATGGACAAGCTGTTAATGGATTGGATACGATTATTGAAGATGCTGGTGCAACTTTGGCTGGTATTGGTATCGTGATCGAAAAATCTTTCCAAAAGGGTAGACAATTGATCGACAAATCAGGAATTCCAATTTATTCATTGGCACGTATCAAAGCTTTTGAAAATGGCCAAGTGGTCTTCCAAGACGAAGAGGATTAGTAATAAGAAGGTGGAATTATGACTTTTATTGCGCCCGGTAAGACTTTAGGTATAATTGGCGGCGGCAGTGAAACTTATATATTTGAATTGGAAGCTAAGAGAATGGGCTTTAGAACCATGCTTTTAACTGATGAAGAAAAAGATATTGCGACACAAGCTGCAGACAGTTTTTTGGTCGGTACTTTAGAGAACCTTGAAAATCTAAGTGAATTGGGCCGTAGAAGTGACCTTCTTTTGTACATGGATGAGAATTTCGACAGTACGCTTTTGAAAAAGTTGTCAGAAGACTTCAATGTGGTTCAAGGAGCTGATTTATTAGGCATTGCCCAAGATCGGTATATCGAGAGAACCTTTTTGAATGATTTGAATATTAACGTTCCACCGTTCTTTTCAATCGTTACGGTCAATGATATAAAAAAAGCCGTCGAAGAAATTGGTTTTCCATGTGCACTAAAACCGATTCAAAAGAATCAAACTATCTTAAAGCGCCATATTTTGTACAACGCTGAAGATGTCGAACAAGTCCAAAAATTGCTCCAAGATGGAACTTATATTTTGGAAGCTTGGATCGATACGAAGGCTGAGTATTCAATTATGGTCAGCAAGAGTAAAGATAAAAAAATCCATACTTTTCCGATGATTCGAGAAATATACGATGGTACGCATTTGATGAGTTCTTTCATTTATAAGAAGAATAATCCCGATGTGGAAGCAGAAATGCAAAGAGTTGCCTTGATGGTGGCGGAAAATGTTGATTACGTAGGAGTCTTTGGCATAGGTTTCATCCTATCTCAATCCGGGGTTTTGTACGTCAAACGAATTTTCCCAGGAATCAACTATTCAGCTAACGTTTATCAAGAAGCAACCGGCATTTCTCAATTTGAATTACATATCAGAGCGATTTGTGATTGGCCCATTCCTGAAATTTTTCCAATGGTCAACGCGGCTACCTTGAAGATAATTGAAGGTAACTTGCCACAGAGTTTGGACTTGCTTCAGGAAAAAGCACAATGGAAATTTAACTATTACACAGGTTTTAAAGCTAAGAATCAAGCCGATAGGGATGTCGGTTATATTTCAATTTTTTCTGACGATGTCGAAGAATTAAAGAATGATATCTTAACAACTAATATTTGGAGAGTAGAATAATTCATGATTGATAGATATGTAACTGAACAAATGAAACCAATTTGGACGGACCAAAATAGATTTCAAGCTTGGCTCGAAGTAGAAATTGCAGCCGTAGAAGGTTGGAGCAAACTAGGAGAAATTCCTGCTGAAGATGCAAAGTTGATTGCTCAAAATGCTAAGTTTGACGTTTCAGAAATTGCTGAAATCGAAAAACAAACTAAGCACGACGTAGTTGCTTTTACTAGAGATGTTTCACGTTACCTAGGACCAGAAAGAAAATGGGTCCACTTCGGTTTAACTTCAACTGATGTTGTTGATACAGCCTATGGTTACTTGATGAAACAAGCTAATGATATTATTCGTGAAGATTTGAATGAATTTCTCGAAGTAGTTAAACAAAAAGCTTTGAAGTACAAAGATACACCAATGATTGGTAGAACTCACGGTGTTCACGCTGAACCTACTACTTTTGGTTTGGTACTAGCTAACTGGTACTCAGAAATCAAGCGTGATATCGAAAGATTCGACCATGCAGCTAAGGGTGTTGAAGCCGGTAAGATCAGTGGTGCAGTTGGTAGTTACGCTAATGTGCCAACTAGTGTTGAAAAATTTGTTTGTGATAAATTGGGTATCCGTGCTCAAGAAATCTCAACTCAAGTTCTTCCAAGAGATCTTCACGCTGAATACATCCAAACAATGGCTTTGATTGCTACATCAATTGAACGTTTTGCTCTAGAAGTACGTCACTTGCAAAGAACTGAAGTTAGGGAAGCTGAAGAATTCTTTGCTGCTGGACAAAAAGGTTCAAGTGCTATGCCGCACAAACGTAACCCAATCGGTTCAGAAAATGTTACAGGTTTAGCTCGAGTAATTAGAGGACATGCCTTCACAGCTCTAGAAGATGTGCCATTGTGGCATGAACGTGATATTTCACATTCTTCTGCTGAACGTGTCATTATTCCTGATACAACTGAATTGTTGGATTACATTTTGAGAAGATTTACTAAGATCACAAAAGATCTAACAGTCTTCCCAGATAAGATGATTGAAGATATGAACATCACTCACGGTTTGATTTACTCACAACGTGTCTTGTTGAAGTTAGTTGAAGCTGGCTATTCTCGTGAACAGGCTTATGACATTGTTCAACCAATGACTGCCAAAGCTTGGGATGAAAAGAAAGACTTCAGAACTATGCTCGAAAATGATACACGTGTGACTGATAAACTTTCTGATGCTGATCTTGATGATGCTTTTGATTATCACTGGCATTTAAGAAATGTTGATGAAATTTTTAAACGCGTTGGGTTGGAATAGAAATTTGTAGTAAGCTGCCGTCGTCCGTTCGGCCCTGGAAAATTGCTGGAACGCCATGGGCACGACTTGGAGCCTTTGCTAAAACCAAGACCGGGCAAAGTCTTCAAGCTCGACCTTCCACTAAGCGATAAATCGCTAAGAGGAATTTCATGGCTGAGCATTTTCCAGGACCTCACTCCCGACTAAATAGTGGTTTCTATTTTTATATAAATTACTTCAGAAAATTAATAGAGGATATTATTGGAATTGCGGTATATTGCTGCATTTCTAGTGATGTCTTCTTTTTATATGGTGCTATAAAAAAAGAAATAGAGTAGTTATTAAAAAAGTCTGTGTCTAATTCTATCCAAGTAGAAATTGAAATCTAGTCGGGAGCAAAAGCCCTGTGATGGCTCAGCCGGCAAATTTATTCTTAGCGATTTATCGCTTAGAATAAGACCAATCTTGAAGACTTTGCCCGTACTTGGGCTTAGCAAAGGCTCCAAGTTGCGTCGCCAGCGTTCCAGCCAATCACAGGGCTTTTGTGGACGACGGCATATTTAACTAAATAATAAATTTTTCCACACAAAATCAAAATCAAACAAATTCAGAAATACCTAGTAAGAAATCGCTTCAAAAACAAAAACATACGTTCTAAATTGAGCCATAGATTTTCGCTCTATTGATAAAAATTTGCTACAATATAAACAGCTATTTTTAAGTACAACTAATTTTTTTACACAAAGATTTGAGGGAGTTATAAATTGGACAATACAATGCTAGAAGGTCTTAACCCAGAACAACAAAAAGCAGTTAAGGCAACAGAAGGACCACTTTTGATCATGGCAGGTGCCGGTTCAGGTAAGACACGTGTTTTGACTCATCGTGTGGCCTATTTGATTGAAGAAAAAAACATTATGCCTTGGCACGTTTTAGCCATTACCTTTACTAACAAGGCCGCTAAGGAAATGAAGGAAAGAATCGGTAAATTGCTCAATGAATCAGCAGGCGATGTTTGGGTTTCAACTTTCCACTCTCTTTGTGTAAGAATTTTAAGAAGAGATATCGACAAGATGGGTAAGCCTAAGACTTTTACGATTGCTGACCCTAGCGAACAAAGAACTTTGATGAAGCAAATCTTAGTGAAGATGAATCTTGACCCTAAGCGCTACGATCCTAGAGCTCTATTAGGAACAATCAGTAATGCTAAAAATGAATTACAAACTCCAGCTGAATATGCCAAAGTTGCCGCTACTCCTTATGAACAAACGGTTGCGACGGTTTATGATGCTTATGCTAAAGAGATGGACCGTAACAACTCACTTGATTTTGACGATTTGATCATGCAGACGAGTGAATTGTTCGACCAAAATCCTGATGTATTAGAAAAGTATCAAGAAAAATTCCAATACATCCACGTTGATGAATACCAGGATACTAACGAAGCTCAATACAAATTAGTTAAACAATTAGGCGCAAAATATCGTAATGTTTGTGTAGTTGGTGATGCTGATCAGAGTATTTATGGTTGGCGTGGTGCTAACATCCAAAATATCATGAACTTTGAAAAAGATTATCCTGAAGCTACAACAATTAAATTGGAACAAAACTATCGTTCTACTAAGACGATTTTGAAAGCTGCCAATGAAGTTATCAACAATAATTCCAATCGTAAACCTAAGGAATTGTGGACTGACAACTCTGAAGGGGACAAGATCAAGTTTTACCGTGGTCAAAGCGATACTGATGAGTCATTGTATGTAATTGATCAAATCAAAGACTTGTTGTTGCAAGGCTATAACTATGGTGATTTTGCTGTTTTGTACAGAACTAATGCTCAATCACGTAACTTTGAAGATAAGCTTATGAAGGCTAATATTCCTTACAAGATTATTGGTGGACATAAGTTCTATGACCGTAAAGAAATCAAAGATATCCTAGCTTACTTGCGTTTGATTGCTAACCATGATGATTCGATGAGTTTTCAACGTGTTATCAACAGTCCCAAACGTGGTATCGGACCAGGTACGATTGAAAAATTGCAAACATTCGCTGACGAACACAACTGGTCATTATTAGAAGCAGCTGAAAATATTGAATTGTCACCACTAGCAGCCAAACCACGTAAGACTATCGGTGAATTTGCCAAAGTGATTGACGATTTAACTAAATTATCTGAAGACCAATCAATGACGATTTTGATGGATCACTTATTAGAGGATTCTGGGTACGTTGAAGAATTGAAGAAACAAAACAATCTTGAATCTCAAGCTCGTGTTGAAAATATCGAAGAACTTTTGACTGTTACGACTCAATTTGATCAAAGCTATGAACCAGATGTTGACGTTGATGAAACTCGTTTGACAACCTTCTTGACTGAATTATCATTAGTCAGTGATCAAGATGAGGTTGAAGAAGACCAACAAGAAGTAACCTTGATGACCTTGCATGCCGCTAAAGGTTTGGAATTCCCAGTAGTCTTCTTAGTCGGAATGGAAGAGGGAATTTTCCCATTAGGACGTTCATTGTTAAAAGAAGACGACCTAGAAGAAGAACGTCGTTTAGCTTATGTGGGTATCACTCGAGCTGAGAAACGTTTGTACATCACTAATGCCATCAGTCGAATGTTATATGGCCGCATTCAAAGCAATCCTACTTCAAGATTTGTCAACGAAATTCAAGAAGATGCCATTGAACCAGTCAATCCAGTCGCTGGCAACCTTGGTGGTGCTAAGAAGGAAAAATATCCATTTAGCAAGAATCGTCATCGTATGGCAACAACTCCAACTTATCAATCACCAACTTTGAAGTCTAAAGGTGCTTCAGGTGCTGAAAAACTCACTTGGAATGTCGGCGACAAAGTTGAACATAAGAAGTGGGGTCAAGGTACGGTTGTCAAAGTTAACGGTTCTGGCAACAATGCTGAATTAGATGTGGCCTTCAAGAGCGAGGGTGTTAAACGTCTGTTGGCAGAATATGCTCCAATTAAAAAAGTTACTGATTAAGAGGTGAAAGCATGGCTGATTTAACTAAAGAACAAGCTAGTCAAGAATTAGACAAAATCCGTCCCCAGCTAAACAGTTGGCGTGATGCTTATTACACTAAAGATGCTCCGGTCGTGGAAGATAACGTCTACGATAAGTTATACAATCGTTTATTAGAAATAGAACAAATGTATCCGGAATTAGTAACTCCCGATTCACCTTCGCAACAAGTTGGTGATGTGACTTTACCTGATTTCAATAAAGTAACCCATGATATTCCAATGCTTTCAATGGGGGATGTCTTTTCTGAAGAAGAATTAGCAGAATTTAATGACCGAATTGAAAAAAACGTTGGACATGAAGTTGATTATAATGTTGAATTAAAAATTGATGGTTTATCACTGTCATTAATTTATGAAAATGGTATCTTAGTTCAGGGCTCAACTCGTGGTAACGGAACAATCGGCGAAAACGTGACAGAAAATGTCAAAACTATCAAAGATATTCCTCAAAAACTCAGTCGTCCACTTTCAATCGAAGTTCGTGGCGAATGCTTCATGTCGAAAAAAGAATTTCTACGTTTGAATCAAGAACGTGAAAATGAAGGTCAACAAGTCTTTGCTAATCCAAGAAATGCTGCTGCCGGTAGTCTTCGTCAACTCGATCCTAAGGTAACGGCTTCAAGAAAACTCGATACATTTATGTATACGATCGTAACTTTTGATGGGATGAATGTTACAACTCAACATCAAGCACTCGAAACGTTGCAAGAACTTGGCTTTAACGTTAATCCAACTGCTCAAGTAACGACTGGTTTAAAAGGTGTGCAAAACTTTATTGAACATTACGGCGAAGTTCGTGACGACTTAGATTACGGTATCGATGGGGTTGTTTTGAAGGTCGATGATTTGGCCTTGCAACAACAGCTTGGGAATACTGTCAAAGTGCCACGTTGGGAAATTGCCTACAAATTCCCACCAGAACAATCAGAAACAGTAGTTCGTGATATTACTTGGACAATCGGTCGAACAGGGGTTTTAACACCTACAGCGGTAATGGATCCAGTTCAATTAGCAGGAACGACTGTTTCCAGAGCAACTTTGCACAATGAAGATATGATTCGTCAAAAGGATGTTCGTATTGGCGATACCGTACTTTTGCACAAGGCTGGCGACATCATCCCAGAAGTTTCACAAGTAGTTTTGAAGAAACGTCCTAAAGATTCAGTACCAGCAGTGATTCCAACGCATTGTCCATACTGTGATTCAGAATTGATTCACCTAGAGGATGAAGTAGCGTTGCGTTGCATCAATCCTAAGTGTCCGGCTCAAGTCAAAGAACAATTGACTCACTTTGCTTCTCGAAATGCGATGAATATTGACGGCTTAGGACCTAAAATTATCGAGCAGCTTTATACAAAAGAATTGGTTAAAGATGTCGCTGATATTTATAAGCTGACGGCTGATGATTTAGCCACTTTAGATGGTTTCAAAGAAAAATCAATTAACAACTTATTAACAGCGATTGACAACTCCAAGAGTAATTCTGTTGAACGCTTGATTTTTGGCCTCGGGATCAGACATGTCGGTGCTAAAGCTGGTCGAATTTTGGCCGAGAACTTTGGCAGTTTGGATGAATTGATGTCAGCTTCTAAAGAAGAAATCCTAGAAGTTAACACGATGGGTGAAATTATTGCTGACAGTATTGTGACTTATTTTGCCAATGATGATGTTAAAAAGTTGATAAATGAACTAAAATCGGTAAGTATTAACATGAATTTTATTGGTAGTTCAAATTCTAATGAAACAAATAGCCATTTTACTGATAAAATAATTGTTATAACCGGAACTTTGCAAAATTATAAACGTTCGCAATTGTCTGAAAAGCTTGAGAACCTCGGTGCTAAGGTCACTAGTTCAGTTACTAAAAAGACTGACATTTTGATTGCTGGTGAAAAAGCTGGTAGTAAATTGACCAAGGCTCAGCAATTAGGAACGCAAATTATTGATGAAACAACATTGTCTGAATATTTGGATGATGAAGAGTAGGAGAACAGATTTGAAAAAATTCTTAAAAACTACAACGTTACTATTAATGTGCTCGATTTTTTTAGCTGCCTGTGGTAATCTACAAGATTCCAGCCTCTCATCGGGTGGTAGCGATTCTTCAAAGAGTACGGTTCAGACTGCTTCATCGTCTGACTCTAGTAGTTACGATGTTTTATTAAGTGATGGAAAGTACAAAACTAGTCCAATTTCTGGCTTAACTGCGGCTGATAATGCTAATCAATTCAACAGCAGAAGCTTTGAAAGTGGTTTGATGAAATTGTCTAAAAAGCAATTCTCAACTAATTCATATGTTTTCCAAGAAGGCCAAGTGCTTTCTGCCAGCACGGTTAATAAGTGGTTAGCCCGCAAGAGCAAGAAGAATCCTACTGGATTGAATCCGGCTTCTAATGGTTCAACGGCTGCTAACAAACGAACACCAATGTATTTCCAACAATTGCTTGAAGAAGACTACCTTCAAAAGCAAGATGGCAAATATAAATTGGCTGGCATCTCGATCGGTGTTGCGATGAACAAGATCGATTACTACCAAAAGAAACAATACGGTGCGACCTACAAGACTTCTATTACAGAAGCTGAACAAAAAGAACAAGGTCAAAGAATTGCCCAAGAAATTGTTCAACGCTTGCGTAAAGATGATAAAGTGGGTAATATTCCTATTGTTGTGGGATTATATTCAGTAGCTCCTGCCGATACTTTAGTTGGAGGAAATTATTTCCAATATTCCTTCAGTAAGAGTGGCGAATTAGGTAGTTGGAAAGATTTAGAATACAAGAGCCAAATGTTGCCAGTTGTTAATGGTGATACAGCGATTAGCAGTAGCGATGCCGATGCCTTTTCTAACTTTAAGACACACATCCAAAATTACTTCCCTAATCTTTCTGGTGTCACAGCTCAAGCTCATTACGATGGCACGAACCTCAAGTCAATGGATATTACGATCAATACTCAATTTGATGGTTTAGCTCAAGTAACTAGCTTTACTCAATTCGTTCAACAGAGTGCCACTAAATACTTACCATCTGGTGCTGATTTGGATATCAATATTCAAACAGTCGACGAGCAACAGTCAGTCGTAACTAGAAATAATGGTAAATTCTATTCACATGTTTATGATGCAGATTAAAAAAGGAGAAACTTATGATTTCAAAAGAGGAAATTTTACACGTTGCCACATTGGCTAATTTGAAATTCCAACCTGACGAAGTTGATAGTTTTGTCGATCAATTAGATAAGATCGTCAACATGGAAAGCAAACTATCAAGCGTTGATACAACTGGAATTGAACCTACATACAATATGGGTGACACAAGTACGGTCTTCCGTGAAGATAAGGGGATTCACACTCAAACTAGAGAACAAATGCTTGAAAATGTTCCTGAAACTGACAACAACCTTATCAAGGTACCAACAATTGTTGACAAGGAGGACGACGAATAGTGGATTACATGAAGGAAACAATCAATTCATTGCACCAAAAACTTGCTGACAAAGAGTTGACTGCTCAAGATTTAACACAACAAACTTTAGATGATATCAATGCTAAAGAAGACAAATTAAACGCCTTTATCACAGTTAACGATAAGGCTGTTGATGATGCTAAAAAAGTTGACGAAAAGGGTATCAACGGACGTTTAGCTGGTATTCCAATCGCTATCAAGGATAATATCGTCACAAATGGCATCAAGACTACTGCTGCAAGTAAGATCTTGTACAACTTTATGCCAGTTTACAGTGCTACAGTTCTAGAAAAACTAGAAAATGCTGGTGCAATCGATATTGGTAAGACTAACCTTGATGAATTTGCTATGGGTTCATCTACTGAAACATCACACTTTGGAACAAGTAAGAATCCTTGGGACTTCAGTCGTGTTCCTGGTGGTTCTTCAGGTGGTTCCGCTGCTGCTGTTGCTTCAGGTGAAGTAGTGGCTGCTTTAGGTACAGATACTGGTGGCTCAATCAGACAACCTGCTGCCTTTAACGGAATCTTTGGTATCAAACCAACATACGGTCGTGTTTCACGTTGGGGCGTTATCGCCTTTGCTTCAAGTCTTGACCAAGTTGGTGTAATGTCAAAACGTGTTGAAGACTCAGCTGAAGTTCTTTCTGTCATTGCTGGACATGATGATCATGATTCAACTAGTTCAGAAAAAGAAGTTCCAGATTACCGTGCTAACTTGAACAAAGATATGATTGGCGTTAAGATTGCCGTTCCTAAAGAGTTCTATCACGAAGGCACACACAAAGATATTTTGGACAGTGTAAATAAAGCCCTTGAAGCTTACAAGAAGATGGGAGCTACTGTTGAAGAAGTCAGCTTGCCATCATTGAAGCATGCCGTTGAAGTTTATTACGTCCTAGCTTCCAGTGAAGCCTCATCTAACCTTCAAAGATACGATGGTGTTAGATATGGTTACCGTGCTAAAGACGTCAAGAACATCAAAGACTTGTTTGTAAACTCAAGATCTGAAGGATTCGGGGATGAAGTAAAACGTCGTATCATGCTTGGTACATTTGCTTTGTCTGCTGGTGCTTACGATGCTTACTTCAAGAAAGCTGCTCAAGTAAGAACTATCTTCATCAATGAAATGTCAAATGTCTTAAAGGACTATGACCTAATTATGGGACCTTCAACAACTACACCTGCTTTCAAGATTGGTGAAAAAGTTGATGATCCATTGGCAATGTACATGAACGATATTTTGACTATTCCTGCTAACTTGGCTGGATTGCCAGCTGCTTCAGTACCTGCAGGTTTAGCTGACGGTATGCCAGTTGGTCTACAAATTATCGGTAAACCATTTGCTGAACAAGATGTCTTCAATGCAGCTTATGCATTACAAGAAGAAAATAAATTCTATGAACAAATACCAACTGCACTTAAGGGGGAAGACTAATGAATTTTGAAACAACTATCGGACTAGAAGTTCACGTTGAACTAAAGACTAAGTCCAAGATGTACAGTCCTTCACCAGTTGCTTATGGTGCTGAATCTAACGTTAATACCAATGTGATTGACTTTGGTTTTCCAGGAACATTACCAACTGTAAATAAAAATGGATATCGTCTAGGTGTCATGGTAGCTTTGGCATTGAACGCTGAAATCGAACACCACACACACTTTGATCGTAAGAACTACTTCTACCCAGATAATCCTAAAGCTTACCAAATTACTCAACAAGACAAGCCATTAGGTCATGATGGTTATGTTGAAATTGAAGTTGATGGGGAAAAGAAGCACATCGGTGTTGAAGAACTTCACGTCGAAGAAGATGCTGGTAAGAATACTCACGGTAACAACGGTTATTCATACGTTGATTTGAACCGTCAAGGTACTCCTTTGATTGAAATTGTTTCAAAGCCTGATATGCATTCTCCTGAAGAAGCTTATCAATATCTAGAAAACCTTCGTAAGATCATCCAATTTACTGGTGCATCTGATGTTAAGATGGAAGAAGGTTCAATGCGTGTTGATACTAATATTTCAATTCGCCCAGTCGGTTCAGACACTTATGGTACAAAAGTCGAATTGAAGAACTTGAACTCATTCAACCACGTTAAATTGGGTCTAGCTTATGAAGAAAAACGTCAAGCTAACATCTTGAAACAAGGTGGACACATCGGTCAAGAAACTAGACGTTTTGATGAAAAGACTGGCGAAACATTCTTAATGCGTGTTAAGTCTGGTGCTGACGATTATCGTTACTTCCCAGAACCTGACTTGCCAGATTATGAAATTTCACCAGATTGGGTTGCTGAAATCAAAGCTAGTTTGCCAGAATCAGCTGCCAAAAGACGTGTTCGTTACATCAACGAATTAGGAATTCCTGAATATGATGCCGGCGTTTTGACAGATACTAAGGAAATGTCTGACTTCTTTGATGAAGCCGTTTCTTACAAAGCTAATCCAAAACTAGTTTCTAACTGGTTGATGGGTGAAGTTAATGGTTACTTGAACGAAAAGAAAGTTGGTTTGTTAGATACTAAGTTGACACCAGAACACTTAGCTAAGATGATCAATTTGATTTCTGATGGAACTATTTCTTCTAAGATTGCTAAGAAAGTCTTCAAGGAAACAATCAGTAACGGAACAGAACCAGAAGAATGGGTTAAGTCTAAAGGTCTTGTTCAAGAATCTGATCCTGCTGTCTTGAAACCAATGATTTTGGAAATCTTGGACAACAATCAACAATCAATCGATGACTTTAAGAACGGTAAAGATCGTGCTGTCGGTTACTTGGTTGGTCAAATCATGAAACAAACACACGGACAAGCTAACCCTAAAGTCGTTAACAAGATTTTGATGGCAGAGTTAAATAGTCGTTAGTGAGGGAAAGATATGCGTGCTAGACTGATATATAATCCAACTTCAGGCCACGAGACCATGAACAGTAATGTTGGAGACATTTTGAATATTATTGAAAAAGCTGGTTATGAGGCTAGTGCCTATCGAACGACACCGAAGAAAAACTCAGCTAAAGATGAAGCCAGACGAGTAGCTAAAGAGGGCTTTGAATTAGTAGTTGCTGCTGGTGGGGATGGTACGATCAATGAGGTTGTCAACGGAATTGCCGATTTGGACAAACGTCCAGAGTTAGCGATTATTCCGGCCGGGACAACTAATGATTACGCCAGAGCTTTGAAGATTCCCCGTGATGATGTAGTTGAAGCAGCTAAAGTTATTCTTAAAGGTCAAAAATTGCCAGTCGACATCGGTCAAGCTGGTGAAAAATACTTTATTAATATCGCCGGTGGTGGGTCGATGACCGAATTGACTTATGAGGTTCCTTCAGCTTATAAATCAATTTTGGGATACTTGGCTTATCTCGTTAAAGGTGCTGAATTACTACCAAGAGTTAGTCCAGTTGATATGCACATTGAATACGATGATGGTGTATTCGATGGCAAAGCAACAATGTTTTTGATTGGTTTGACTAATTCAATCGGTGGAATGGAACAAATTGCCCCTAACTCAGTAATTGGCGATGGGACATTCTCATTGATCATTGTTAAAGAGACAAACTTGCGTGATCTCGTACATTTGATTGCGTTAGTTCTTAACGGTGGTCGTCATGTTTACAATCCAAAGGTTATTTATACTAAGACGAAGAAAATCTCGGTTCACGCCAACGATGGCAATCGTCTGATGGTTAACCTCGATGGTGAATATGGTGGGGATGCGCCAATGGTATTCACTAATTTGCATAATCATTTAAATATTTATGCGAATGTGGATTCTATCCCGCTCAAAGCAATTGACACATCAACTCTTAGTGAAAAAGATGCTGGTGAAAAGATCATCGAAGAAGAAAAAAATCTTGACGATGATAAAAAAGAAGATAAATAAAAAAGAATTTAGAAGTGGATCATATTGATTCTTTCTTAGTTAGGTTAGTATTTGAACTGCTGTCACTACCGACTAGATAATGTTTCGTTTCTTTTATATTAAATAATTAAGAAATAAAGAATAGAACAACTATCTAGTCCGGAATAGCGAAGAAAATTGGCTCAAATGTGAAATTTCTCTTGGCAATTTATTGCCTAGTGAAAGGTCGAGCTTGAAGACTTTGCCCGGTCTTGGTCTTAGCAAAGGCTCCAAGTCGTGCCCACATTGTTCCAGCCAAATTTTCTTCGCTATGGAGGACGGAATACTTCAACTAACTAAGGTTAAGAAAGAATCTCATTTTTGGACACTTCTTTTTTCTATGTATAGGTGAAAAATGGAAAAACCAAATTTAAAAAAGAACCAAGAAATAGAATTGAATATCGAAGATTTATCATACGAAGGTAAGGGTGTTGCTAAAGTTGACGACTTTACACTCTTCGTTGACAATGCTTTGCCAAATGAAACAGTTAAGGCTGTTATTACTCGTGTGAATAAAAACTTTGGCTTTGCGAGAACTTTGGAAGTTTTGAAGGAATCTCCAGATCGTGTTCATGATATCGATGCAGTTTATGCTCAAACTGGAATTGCTCCTTTGAGTCATTTGAAGTATGACAAACAACTTGAATTCAAACGTAATCAAGTCGTAACTGACTTTGACAAGATTGGTTTGAAAGATGTTGTTGTTAATAAGACTTTGGGAATGGAATCACCATTCAACTACCGTAACAAGGCTCAAGTGCCTGTCCGCCAAGTTAATGGTAAATTGACAACTGGTTTTTATCGTCGTCGCTCACACGATTTAGTACCAATGGAAAACTTCTTGATCCAAGATCCTAAGATTGATGCTGAAATCTTGCGTGTACGTGATATTTTACGTAAATACAATGTTCGTGGTTATGATGAAAAGAATCAAAAGGGTCAAATTAGAACTATCATGGTACGTCGTGCTTACTTTACTGGTGAGATGATGATTGTCTTAGTTTCTCGTACGCCTGATATTTCTCATTACAAAGACATCACGAAAGAAATTTTGGACAACCCAGAAGTTAAGTCATTGTTCTTGAACATCAATTCAAAGAACACTAATGTGATTTTTGGTCAAAAGATGACTTTATTAGGTGGCAAGAAGTACATTGACGATGAAATTTTGGGTCACACTTATCGAATTTCACCACGTTCTTTCTACCAAGTTAACCCTGTTCAAACTCAAAACTTGTATCAAATGGCTATCGACAAGGCTGAACTCACTGGTAAAGAAAATGTTGTCGATGCTTATTCTGGTATCGGTACAATCGGTTTGTCACTTGCAGATAAGGCTAAACACGTTACTGGTATCGAAGTTATCGAAGACGCCGTTAAAGATGCTGACCAAAATGCTAAACTCAACAACATCACAAATGCTGACTTCGTTGTTGGTAAGACTGAAGATGTATTGGACGAATGGGCTAAAAATGACATCTCAGTTGATGTTTTGATGGTCGATCCTCCACGTAAAGGTTTGGCTAGTTCTTTGATTGATTCATTGAAGAATATCAAACCAGAAAAGATTGTTTATATCAGTTGCAACCCAGCCACATTGGCTCGTGATTTGTCATTGTTAAGCGATACTTATGAAATTGGCGATGTGACACCAGTTGATATGTTCCCAATGACGAACCATATTGAAAGTGTTACTCAACTTAAATTGAAATAGTTATTAAAAAATTCCTTCGAAAATTTATTTTTTTGAAGGAATTTTTTGTATGCTGTTATTTTATTGAATGTGGCAATCAACTCAACGTATAATTATGAAAATCAAAAGTAAAAAAGGATAATAAATCATGATTGTATGGACGATTCAGCCGTATGAGGTGTATCAACAACTGATGGAAAATGGAGTCTTTTATTGTAATCCGGCTAAATCGGAGAATTTAGAATTCGATAATTTTCAACTGGCCTATAAGTGGATGACTCAAAAAATGATAAAAAAAGTTGGTCTACCACCTAAAGAAATAAGAACACCTATCTGGGCTTGGTATCGTAGTAATAATTTCACGCATAAAAGGCCGGACTTTCGACGTTGGAAGGGGTTCGATGATGCAGTCTGTATTGAACTTGATGTTCCTGAAGAACAAGTACTATTGAGTGACTTTGAGGGGTGGCATTTTGTATTAAATGATTGGTTCTATTCATCAGCGACCAGTGAAGAAGAGTGGGATAAATGTGATAAGTGGTTTGATAATTTGAGTGAGAATGAACAAGCTCAAGTTAAAGAAGCATCTTGGCAACGAATTTTTGACATTACCATACAACATGGTGAATGGACCCAAAATGGATTTGCTGTACAGGGATGTTTTTGGGAAATTAAAAAAGAGCAAGTTCGGACAGTTTGGCGTTTACAAAAGGGAAAAAAGATTTATAAAATAGATTCATTACATATTTAACTTTATCTTTAATAATGTTAAAATAAAATAAACAAAGTTAAAGAAGAGGAGGCGGATAATGAATTGGTTTATAAATTTAGAACCAGAGGATCAAGAATTTATTAAGGAGTTTGTTTTAGCCTCAGGTTCTTTGAAACAATTAGCCAAAAATTATGGGGTCAGTTATCCGACGGTTCGTTTGCGTGTTGATAAATTGATTGGTCAGATTAAGTTATCAGATCAAAACAAAGATTCATTTGAAGTATCGATCATGCAGATGGTTGTCGATAAACAATTAGAATTTGACGTTGCAAAAAAAATAATCGAAAAGTATGAGGACAGTAAAAATGAGTAGTTTTTTGTTGATTTTATTTATAGTTGCTTTAATTGCCTTTCAGTCCTTTACTGGTTACAAACAGAATAAATATTTGGGAGCAATTATCCCGGTAGTTTTTTGTGCGATAGTACTTTATTTGATGATGATGACAGATTATCATTGGAATTTACGTAATATTGTAATGCCGATGATTGGATTGGCCAGTTTTATTGGGATTTACAACGCTGGTAGTGAATCAAAAAACAAGAAACTGCAGCAAGAATTGGATAAAATGAAAGCAAAAGACAGTATGAAGAAATAAGGGTAGATATCGATGAAGATAATTTTTGCGATTGGAGCAATCTTAATAGCAATTTGGCAGATTGTTGTTTCTAAGCAGTATTTCGACAGTATAAAAAAACAATCAAGTCCAGTGATTTTGGCCTTGATTGCTTTGATATTTAGTTTAATTTTTGCGGCAGTATTGTTAATTTGGGGTGTCAAAACTTTGATAGGTTTCTAATCAGGGTTTGGGCACTTTTTTATTTGGTGCTTGGTTGATGCCGTTGCCAACGATGTATTGATGAAAGATGTTGATAAACTGTTCATTGTCGATCATATCGGAATGTTGAGCCTTAGAACCAGTTAAGGTAATTAAGGTGTAACGTTTGATGTGACCTTCGTAAATGTATTTACCCGCATCGACGCTACCTAGTGGAACGATTCCATCATCAGTATACAGTTGGGTTCCAGCAATTGAATAGTAAGTTAAATCAGTTGGAATTTTGTCACGATTCTTGATCAATTCGTGAAGCATTTGAGTCCGGTTGGCGGTGTTCTTTTCTTCAAAGTTATAAGGAGTTCCAACTGTCAGCATGTGGTTAACGCTGATTGAGGAGTCGTCGAAATAATCTTCAAAGAAGTAGGTCCAGATCAAACCACCATTAGAATGTCCGAAGGCATTGAAGGTATTGAAACGGTATCTTTGCTTGAGCTTATTAAAGGCGATGTTGAACCAAGCGGCTTGTTTCTTGATATTTGAATAACCGTCTTTATTATTTTCAAAGCCGACGACGATGAAAGGCTGATTGTCACTGGCCCGAACTTTACCGGTATAAGTGATTTTGCCATCAGTGTGGACGGTCATTTTCAAAAGAGAATGATGCTCGCCAAATTGGTTGTTGATAGTTTTTACTAGGCTATCGAAACGATTAGCAGAAGCACTAGAACCGGGGATCATGATGACAGGCGACATGGGTGAGTTGTATCGTCCAGCTAAAGTCGTAACATTTTTTCTGGTCCAAATGTAGGAAGGCACACCCAAGACGATGAAAATTAAAATCAAGAAGATTAGATATTTGATGTTTTTATTCTTTCTTAAGTCACGGCGCATTACTTAACACCTTCTTCAAGACTTAAATTGTCCAATATTTTGACCTTTGCGGCCATTTTGACGAAGGGGATATAGATCCATGTCGAAATAATTACCGCCAAAATTGAGAACAATAGAGCTCTCCAGCTGCCGTTTGTCCCGATGAAGGCAATTAGTGGTCCTGGCGTTCCAATGGGCACAGGATAGACGCTAGGTGGCATTAAATGCAAAGCTATGGCAACAGCAGCCATTAACATGTTGGCAATTGGTGCTAGGATAAATGGAATCAGAAAAATAACATTGAACAAAACTGGGATTCCTGTCATAACACCACTACCAATATTAAAGATGCTAGGAACCATGGCCCAACGAGCGACCGTTTGAAAATTTTTATCTTTAGAAATAATCAGAATAGCGATAATCAAGCCAAGGACTGAACCTGTCCCACCAAAAGTAGCAAAGGCATGATAGAGAGTTGAACTAGTGAAGGGGTTAGGAGCATTCCAAGCAGTGTGTTTTTCCAGAGCGTAATTCAAATTAACAGTAGAAAGAACATCCATTTTTTCAACGCCGAGAGCTGAATAAGTTCCTGACCAGCCAAAGAAGGACATGATCAGAGTATAAACTGAAAAGATCAGTGTTTTGAATAGTTGAGCCCAATCATTATTAGAAGTGTACTCAGAAGCGAGTGAATTGATGAAATTGCCGGGAGCTTCTGAATAGTAGGTGATGTTGACGAAAACACTAATTAACATCGCAATCAATAGTGAAAAGACGATTGGTTTCAAAGAGATGAAGGTTCTTTCCAAAACGTTGTTGTTGGGAGTAGTAGGAACTTGCTGACTACATTTCTTGAACAACCAACCGATAAAAATACCCCAAAGAATTGCAAAGAGTAAGCCTTTCATTCCTAAAATTTGGGGATGAAATGAGATTGGTTGAACTTTTGAGTAGGAGTAGTCGATAATCAAGAATGAACTGATACCAGTGATACCAGCTAACTGATCATCACGATTGAAATACTTGGCACTGTATTTAGCAGCCCCAAAGACAGCAATCACCGATACCCAACCGAGTGACATGTTGTACAAACCATTAGCAATATCTTCAATTTCTCGATAAATAAGGTCATTACCGATCGTAGGGAAGATGTCAGTTAAGAAACCCTCTCGACCCAAGACGATGGTTTGAATGATTTTGACAAAACTACCGAATAAGGCGAATGGAAAAATCAACAACAGAGTTCGCTGGATTATCCGATATAACAGCAATTTTTGAATTCTTAAAGTTAAATGAATTAGTTTTTCTTCAAACTTATTATTAAATTGAACTTGCATGAAAAGACCTCAATTTTTTCATTTATGTTTCCAAGAAAAGTATAACCTCAAACAAAAAAGGCCGCCATTATAGCGACCTTTTTTTATTGAAATAATGAATGTAATAAACTGGCAAGCCTAATAAGGTAATTCCAATTCCCATGAAAGCTAATCCTGGTTGTCTAAGCAAAGTAGAGATAATGATGTAACCCCCACCAGCCAAGGTAATCAGCGGTGGAATCGGATAGAAATTAATTTTGTAAGGACGTTCCAATTCTGGTTCGTTGCGACGTAAAATGAATACTCCAATGAACATCATCATCGAAAAAATCCACATTACGAAAACTAACATATCGGTAAGGTAATCAAAACTACCCATGAAAATCATCACGATAGCAATGATAGTTTGAATCAAACCGGCATTAGCGGGTACACGAGTTTTTTTAGTAAGTTTTCCAAAGAATTTTGAAAAGACGATTTCATCATCAGTTCCCAAAACGTAACTGACACGTGGACCAGTCATTGTGTAACCATTAACGGAACCAAAGACTGAAATCAAAATACCGATCGTAACGATTTTTCCACCAATATCACCGAAAATTCTGATGGCAGCTTCAGAAGCCGCATTTTGATTTCCAGGGATGAGATGGAAAGGCAAGAATTTGATGAAGACAAAGCTAATCAAGACGTAGATTAAAGTGATCAAAAACAAACCAACGATAATTGATCTAGATAAGTCTTTTTCCGGACGCTTCATTTCACCGGCTAAATTACCAACGTTCATCCAACCGTCGAAAGCAAACATCGTTGCTAACAATCCGCCACCCAAAGATGACCAGAAATTAGCGTGTGTTCCTGAATTGATTGGAAAGAGTGAAACGGCATGCGTTGATGGTGTAAATAAACCAACTGCGATGATCAAAACAATCGGAACTAGTTTAGCAATTAAAGAAATTGATTGAATGCTTCCACCGACTTTGGCACCGAGCAAATTGACCAAATATAAGAAAATTGCCAAGGTAATAGCGATTGGAATTTGCCAAGTACTAGGAAGGTTCAAAAGATTCATAACTTGTGTCGCAAAAATAATCGATAATGCAGAAATTCCTGCAGGATAGTAAATAACTGATTGAGCCCAAGCTAAAAGAAATGCTGGAACTTTACCATAGATATATTCAATATATTTATAAATACCACCAGCAACGGGTAATGCGGAGGCAAGTTCAGCGACCGTCAAACCAGCGTTGATTGTAATGAAACCAGCTAATAGCCAAACTAAAATCGTCAGACTAGAAGAACCAGTAGCCGTTGTAACGCTAGAAATCTTGAAGAAAACTCCACCACCGATAACTAAGCCCATAACTGTAGATAGTGCTGGAAAGAAACCGAGATCCCTCTTGAGGCTAAATTTATCTGTTTCGTCGTTCATAAAGTAAAAAGTGCTCCCCTCAAATGGTTAAAATAAAATTATATACCATATTGTTAATACTACGAAACTTTTTTTATGGTAATTACGCTTACATATAAGTAAAATTGAACTTAGAGGTGATTTTATGATTAGTTTAGGAATAATAGGAACAAATTGGATCACAGAACAATTTATTAAGGCAGTAGATGAGACGAAGACTTTTGAACTGACGCATGTCTATTCAAGAACGTTGGAGAAAGCTCAGAGTTTTATCGCTGATTTAAAAAAGCAAAATATCGACATGAGTACTGATTTGAATGACTTCTTCAAGAAGGATTTTGATACAGTCTACATTGCATCTCCAAACGCTTTGCACTTCAGTCAAGCTAAGTTGGCGATTGAAAACAACAAGAATGTGATTGTGGAAAAGCCAAGTACTTCTAACATTCAAGAGTTCAGTGTTTTGGAGAAGCTGGCTCAAGAAAAAGGCTTGTACATCTTTGAAGCTGCTAGACACATTCACGAACCGATCTTTAAGAAGATTGAAGAAATCGTTGATAAACATCGTGATGAACTCAGTGGAGCAACCTTCTCATACATGAAATATTCGAGCCGTTATGACGCCTATTTAGCAGGTAAGAATCCTAATATCTTTACAACTAAATTCTCTGGTGGTGCTTTGTATGATTTGGGCGTTTACACAGTTTATGATGCTGTCGTCTTATTCGGTCAACCAGAAAAAGTCGAATATAGCGCTGAATTTCTCAGTTCAGGTATCGACGGTAGCGGTAGTTTGACTTTGAAGTATCCAAACTTTGATGTCAATATCATTATCGGTAAGACGAAGAATTCTTACATGTCATCTGAAATTTACTTTGGACGTGACACTTTAGTCCTAGATAACGGTGGGGATATTCATCATCTTGATTGGGCTGACGACAATAAGAATGTTACAGATGTACCAACAGTTAAGAGCCAAAATCCTATGGATTCTGAAGCTAGAGAATTTGCCAGAATTATGTTAGAAAAAGATTCGGCTACTTATGATAAACTGTTAGGATACGCTAGAATAGTAAACAGAGTTCTAGAACAAGCAAGAACAAGCGCAGGTCTTGTTTTTGAAGCAGATGAGGAAAAATAAATTGGAAATACCAAAATTATATCAAGCTTATTTTGAGCAAAACCATTTTGAAACTTTGACTAAAATTCAAGATGCAGTCTACATGCCTTTTAAAGAGGGCAAAGATTTAGTCGCCATGGCACCAACTGGATCTGGTAAAACGTTAGGATTCGTTATGCCAATGATTGAGACACTCGTGCCTAAAGACGGATTACAAGTGTTGATATTGGAACCTTCACAGGAACTAGCCATGCAAGTTAGAGATGTTATCCAACCACTAGCAAAGTTAGTTGATTGCAAGGTTCAAGCATTGACTGGTGGGGCTAATCCAACTCGTCAATTGAAGAAATTGAAAGAAAAACCAGAGATCATCGTCGCTACTTTGGGCCGTTTGAATGAATTAACTGAAGCTAGAAAAGTTAAACTCGGCAATTTAAATACAGTTATCGTTGATGAAGCTGATGAAATGTTGAATGAAAGCAAGTTGGAGAGTGTTAGAAAAACTATTTCACAAATGCCAGCCGACGTACAAATGACTTTCTTCTCAGCCACAGGCAACGATATTTTCCAAGACATGCACAAGTGGTTTGGACAAGACTTTCTAGTTATCGACCAAAGAAACGACACTAGTTATACGGCTGGTATCAAGCATTATTTCGTTGATGCTAATAGTGAATTCATCAAGAATGCAATGTTACGTGAATTAGCTCATGACAAGAAATTCTTAGGAATTGTCTTTTTCAATAATTCTCGTTCCTTGCACAAAGCTATCAGTGATATGAATCATGATAAAACTAATTTCGTAACGCTAGATAGCAAGATGTCCTCTCAACAAAGAAAAACAGCCATCCAATTGTTCTCTAA